>JBDHUY010000003.1:0-180049 GCA_039809385.1 Candidatus Altimarinota bacterium | reverse complement strand
AATGCTAAACTCAAAGGCTTTCGAGCACTCCTGCGCGGCATTCGTGATACCAATTTCTTCCTCTTTCGTGTTCATACTCTTTTTGCTTAGTTCTTTTCTCAAAGAAATTTTCTATTGATCCGGATTCTCAAACGATTCGATTGATGCCTACGAGCGGGCAATATTACTCTGGCAGGAATGTACGGACAACAAAGATTTTGCCAGTTTCGGCAAACAGCAGGCCCGGGCATTCACGAGCTGGATCAGGAACCGCACAAACAAAAACAGCGAGTCGTTATCCCTCACCTACCTCTACAATGTTTTGCGCCGACTCAGAGGATTTTTTGAATGGCTCTCAATGCAGCCGAATTATAAATCAAAAGTCAGTCCGATTATTATTGAGCACCTCTCCTTGTCCAAAAAAGAGACACGCATAGCCATACAGCCGAACAAACGAGAAATTCCCTCAATGGAAGAAGTTATCAAAGTGATCGAATATATCAAAATTAGCACTGATGTTGATCGACGGGATCGGGCACTAATCTGTTTTACGCTACTCACTGGAGCTCGAATATCGGCCATTTACAGCCTGCCAATGATGGCCTTTGATGAAGGGACTTTAACGGTGGACCAAAATCCAAAACTAGGCATTAAAACGAAATTCTCAAAGAGGATCGTGACTACGTTCTTCCCCATAGAATACACTCAGGCAATAGATTATTTTCTGGAATGGTACAAATACCTGCAAGGGGTCAAAAAGTTTGGTCCCAAAGACCCTATATTTCCGATTTTCAAGATAGAGAACGGGCAGGAAAATATCTCGTATCATAATACCGGCGAAGTCGAACCGATTTTCTGGCAGGATTCAAATTCGGCACGCAAAATATTCCAGAAACGGTTTCTGGATGCCGAGGTCCCGTACTACCACCCGCACACATTCAGGCATCTGGTTGTAAAAGAGTTTGCCAAGACCCGACTGACTGAAGAAGAGAAAAAAGCGATCAGTCAAAATCTCGGACACGAAAATACCGGCACGACTTTTGGCTCGTATGGGTACGGACATATCGAAGAAGACCGGCAAATCGATATTGTCAAAAATGTTAGACTGGGTACAAAGAACATCGATGGCAAATTCAGTTTTACCAAGGAAGAAATGAAGCAGGTTATGGCTGAGGTAATCAAAGAAAATCAAAAAATACTGTAATTGTACCAGCGGTGGCGGTATAATGGGTGCAGTCATCCAATTCGGTAAATCGTACAAGGGCAAACTTTGTTTTGTCGCCCAATCGTGGGCGGTTCTGCCAAAACTGTTGCCTTGTGTAACTGGATTGGATGACTCAGAACCGTCCTCTTTGGGCATACTGCCATCTAACTATCAGATACCTATGGAAAACATCAAGCAATATCGGTACTTACTCTATGCGAGAAAATCTACCGAATCGGAGGAGAGACAGGTCCTTTCAATTGGTTCACAGAAAGAAAAAATCAATATCATCTTTCCTCAGATCGAGATTGTCGAAGTTTTGGAGGAGAGCAAAAGTGCTTTTAAGCCTTATGAAAGAAACGTTTTTCAAAGCATGATCGAACGTATCAAAAGCGGTGAGGCGGACGGGATTGTCGCATGGCACCCCGACCGCTTATCCAGAAATGAGATCGACGCGGCTACTATTACCTACTTTATACGAACTGGAATTATAAAGGATTTGAAGTTTGGTTCATACAACTTCGACAATTCACCGGAGGGCATTATGATGCTGCAGATGGCCCTTTCTCAATCGCAATACTCCTCTTCGAAACTGAGTAAAGATGTGAAGAGAGGCTTGGGAACAAAACTGAAAATGGGTATCCGTCCAAACAAAGCCCCCCAAGGCTGGCTCAATGACTATGAAGGCCAACGAGGCATGAGAACGATCAAAATCGATCCAAAACGATTTCCTGTTCTAAAAAAATGCTGGGACATGATGCTGACCGGCAATTATACGCCACCTCAGATATTGAAAAAATTAAATGAGGAATGGGGTTACCGGACTACAAAGTCAAAAAAAACAGGGGGCACTCCCCTGAGTCGAAGCGGCATTTATCAAATGTTCACAAACAAGTTTTATGCCGGACTGATAAAACAGCAGGATGGCGCTTGGACTAGCGGAGCACATCGACCAATGGTGACACTGGCAGAATACGACCGCGTGCAAAGATTGTTGGGGAGACAAGGCAACCCGAGGGCCAAACAATATGATTTTTGCTATAAGCCACTTTTGATTTGCGGTGAATGCAAGGGATCAATAACAGCTGAAATGAAGAGCAAGCAGATCAAAAGCACCGGAGAACGCAAAGAATATACTTTTTACCACTGCACGCATAACAAGGACCCAGATTGTAAACAAGGCTCTATTGAAGAACGGGAACTTACCAAGATGGTCAAAGCGGAAATGGGGAAATATACTATTCTGCCTCAATTCAAGGACTGGGCCTTAGAGATGCTTAACAAATACAATGACACCGAGATCAAAGAAAGAAGCAAAATACACGAGATGCAGGCGGACAGCATATTGCAAACTCAAAGGGAGATCGACAATTTAACCCAAATGCGCTACAGGGAATTGATCAACGACACAGAGTATTTGAAAGAGAAAAAGGAGCTCCAAAGCAAAATGGAGAAACTCAAAGAAGAGCTGGGAGATACTCATAAAAGAGCGGAGAACTGGCTTGAGCTTACGGAAAAGACTTTCGATTTCATCACTTATGCTGCCTATCACTATAACGAAGGCAGCTTTGAGGAGAAAAGGACGATTCTCAGGGGCTTTGGTTCGAACTTTTTCATCAAAGATAAAAAGCTCAATATGCAAGCCCACGAATGGCTGGTCCCGATAGATCGCGAGTACAGACAGCTGGAGAATGAATATCTTAGCTTAGAACCGGAACAAAAGGCTTTACAAAAAGGTCAAAGCAACAACCTTGACCGGATTCGTCTAGCATGGCTGGGGAGGAAGGATTCGAACCCTCGAATGACCGGTTCAGAGCCGGTTGCCTTACCACTTGGCGACTCCCCAATAATGAAATGTAACAGACTACCTTATTCACCGCAGCGAACGACTCCCCAATAAAGAAAGATAGAGTACCTTATCCGCCGCGGCGGACAACTCCCCAATGGATCAGAAATGAGTTTGAGTTTGAGTTCGGAGTTCGGAGTTCGAGAGGGAACAGAGATTCATTTCAACGAAAGAACAGAAACACCCTGCAAGCAACTCCCAACACAGAAACTTTGAGTACGGCATTCGGACATAAAACAAAGAAATCCGCGCTCCATTCAAAGCCTTTTTACTATACTCAACCCCCGCCGGTTTGTAAACCGTTCTTGCGCATTTCGGCTACAATAGCCGCCTCCACCTCCCGGTACACCTCATCCTGCCGATTCTCATGCGACACCACATGATAGTCGCAACTACGCCCCGCCTCGGTCTCCAGCGCCACATCCAGGAGCCGCGCCGCCAGCTCCGCCTCCCCCACCGGACTCCGTTTCAAAATCCGCTCCTTTAGCGCCTCCGGCGAGGGCGGCATGATAAAAACAGACACCACCCGGTCGCGGAGGGAAGACTCCATAATAGTTCGCCACCCTGCCACATCCACCTCCCGCACCACCACCTTCCCCTGCTCCAAAGGACCCTCCACCTCCGACCGCAACACACCATACCGCTGATACTGGTGGACCACCGCCCATTCCAGCAGTTGTTCCTGCGCAATCGCCACATCAAAATCCTCATCCGATACAAAAAAATACATCACACCCTCTTGCTCCCCGGGCCGAGGAGGCCGCGTCGTCATAGAACGAGGAAACACAAACTCCGGATGCCGCTCGCGCAGCATCTGCATCACCGTGCCCTTCCCCACACCAGACGGCCCCATAATCAAAAAAAACAACCCTGTATTTGACATTTTGTAAAATATGTTTTATTGTAAAAATGTTCCGACCAAAAACATCATACCAAAAGACCCATCCGTTTTCTACACCGGACCAATTGAAAAAAGACAAAAAATATGCTACTATAGAAAGATTTACGCACAAAACAATGTCACAGGAGCGAGAAGCCTGCGTTTCAGATCCCTCGAAACTGAAACCCAGACTCCTCCCTACTGTTTGATACCGGGTGGCAGACTTACTACCCTCTACCAAACAGCCGATCTCTATCTGCCTTACGGCAGACGTGAGGTCAAGCAAAAACAAAAACACATTTACCAAAAAGTTCGATTCCCACAAAGAATCGACACCAAAAAACAAAAATAAATGTGGCCGCGTGGTAACCGCGCAAAAGAAGCTGACCGATCAAACGATCTTTCTCTTCCCAACAGTTACCAAAGAACGGTAGGGAGAAGAAGCAGCGCACCCAATAAGTCAAACTGCTTCACCACCGCTCTTGCGACCAGGTTCTGACTCCTTTGCATCACCCGCAAACGACCAGAATAAACCGCACAGAGCACCCCAAGGAGTCCGGCATACACCTCTGGTTCACTCACTAGCTGTTTGCAGTAACCATGTGCACCATTGTCCGGACTCCTTATTTTGTTAGTCAAAGATCAAAGAAAGGAACGTATTGTAGCACGTGGAAACATTTTGTCAAATATTTCTTACCTCTTTTAGGTCATCCCGGCCCCGCCCGGGATCCGGTTTTAGCAAGCACACAGAGAATAGGTTTCAGTGAGAAAGAGCAATCCTAGCAGAACGTTCACTCCCCAAATCGAGCGCCAGTAGTCTCATGTTCCATACAACTCCCGTCCCCGGACTCCCCACGCCAAGGGCGGGGCAGGCGGACAAGAGCCGAAGGCTCCCCTTCGGGGCCGGAGTGACATTTTAAAGGGAACTAGGAAAGAGTCCCCTAATCCCGTCATCCTGGCTTGCTTGTCCCGCCAAGGGCGGTGGCCCAAGATCCGTAAATGCGTAAAGCTTGTTCAAGGCACTCAGTGAGGCGATCATAGCATCACTTCTCTGGTTTTCCTGCACTTGAACGGATCCCCCAATACGGGCAAAACCTGCTTAGAGGCAAAAAGCAGTGCGCAACAGTCAGGCTGCGGAGAGCACAGCCCCGGCTACTACTTCGACACATTCGTCACGTCAAACCCATCCAGCACCGTAGCATTCCCGCCCAAGGCTGTACTCATCGTGCGCACATCATCCACCATCATCCCCACATACGTATGATTGGCATCGCCTTTTTGTCCCGGCAGCGCGTCGTCGCTCAGCGTTTCGATAAACGTAACGCCGGCCTCTTTGGCAATCTGATCGATGATCTTGCTCGGGAAAACCTCCGAGCCAAATACCGCCGGCAGATTCTCGGACCTAATCTGCTCGATCACCCGCACCACATCCTGCGGCGTAGGCTCGTTAAAATCCGAAGGCTGGATCGCGCCGATCACGCTCATACCGTAACGGGGCGCAAAATACGCAAACGAATCGTGATAGGTCAGCAGTTTACGATTTTTCTCGGGGATCGTCTGGATCGAGGCCTGGATCGCCTGGTCCAGTTTCTCGATTTTTTGAACAAATTTGCCGGTGTTTTCCTGATAGATCTCTTTATGGGCGGGATCAAGCAGCTTCAGTTCGTCGCGCATGATCTCGGCATAGCGTTTGGCATACAGCGGATTCATCCACAGATGCGGATTGGGATCGCCGCCATCTTTGGGAAACGAAAAGTCGAAGATCCACTCTTTTTCGGTAATCGTGTTTTCGCCCAAGTAAACGATTTTGGCACCCGGTTTTTTATTGGCCTCGGCCAGTTTGACCGTCGGTTCTTCCAAATGCAGGCCGTTGACGAAAATAATATCGGCCGCACCCAAGATCTTCGCATCCGACGGCGCCGGTTCGAACGTATGCGAATCGATGCCGTCGCCGATAATCCCGGTCAGATTAACTTGGGAACCGGCCACGTTATAGGCAATATTGGTAAGAGGAGCGACCGTAGTCACCACATTGAGTTTTGCTGTGGAACCGGTCGAACTGGTATTTGACGCGGGATTACTCGGGGCCGTGGCGGTACAGCCGGCCAGCAGGGCCAGGGAAAGGGAGAGAACCAAAGAAGGAGTGAACAAGCGAGACATGACGGGAAAGGTAAAAAAGTAAAAGAAGTGGAAAAGTAGAAAGAGGCTACGTTAGCTATCTTTGCGGCATTTGCCGCACACGCCCCAGATCGCCATGTGCCGAATATCGGCGGTAAAATTATGCAGGCTCAGCAGTTTTTTGGTAAGAGACTCAAAGGCGGTATGATCGATCTCCTGAATTTCGTGACATTTTTTACACATCAGATGATGGTGTGCCTCTTCCTCGGCCAGCTCGTAAGCCACCGTGTTGCCGTCGCGGATCTCGTGCACCACCCCGGTATCGATCAGCATATGCAGCGTGCGATACACCGTAGACAAATCAAACCCGGCCGCGTTTTCGTGGCGGATATGCTCCAGAATCTCGTCGGCGGTGATATGCCCCTGGTGTTCCATCAAGACTTTCAGCACCATCGCGCGCTGCGGGGTCTGTTTGAAACCTTGTTTGCGCAACTGCTGGATGGTGGAACTGAGACGTTCGTCCCGGTCGTCGGCAGGGATAGGGTGAACATGCGTCGCGCCGTGACTGTGACTGTGGGCGTCGTGGTCGTGCATAGGAGAAGCGAAAAGAAATAAGCTCTTTGCAACTATCCGAATTCGTAAACCCTAGTAATTACAAAGAATCGCAACGAGTATAGTTCTCGAACAACAGGATGTCAAATGGGGTAGACATGCAAGACAGCCAAATAAAAAGCCCGCAACCGTTTCCAGTCAGCGGGCTTTTTATTGTTTATTTTACCGACCCCTTCGATAAGCAAAGTTATTTGGGCATCAGGACGGTATCCACTACATGGATCACTCCGTTACTCTGGAACACGTTCGAAATGGTGATCATCGACATACCGCCCATTTCGTCTTTGAGCATAATCTTGTCTCCGCTGCGCATCACGGTGAGCTTTCCGCCTGCGACGGTGGTCAGCACTTTCCCGTCGGTCAGATCCGAAGCTTTGAGTTTTCCGGCAATGACATGGTAGGTCAGAACCTTGACCAGCATGCTTTTATTTTCGGGTTTCAGCAGCGTATCGACCGTACCGCTGGGCAGTTTGCCAAAGGCATCGTCGGTAGGAGCAAATACGGTGAAAGGACCTTCTCCTTTCAGGGTTTCGACCAGACCGGCAGCTTTGACCGCGGCGACCAGCGTTTTGTGAATGGGAGAGTTGACCGCATTATCGATGATATCTTTGGTGTTCATCATGGCAGCTCCCCCGACGGTGGGGTTGTCCATATCCATCATCATGCCGCCCTTCATCATCATTTCATGATAGCGGCCAAGAATCGTGACCAGTTCGGCGCGGGTAACGTTGTTGCCGGGGCGGAAAGTACCGTCGGAGTAGCCGGTGACGATACCGTTATCGGCAGCCCATTGAAGGTATTTGCCGTAGTAAGATGACATGTCGGCGTCTTTGAAACTCATGACGGCATAGGTTGTGCCGGCACTGAGAGACACGACGGTGAGTCCCGCCAGCAGGAGTCGGGATACTTTGTGGGTCTTGTGCATAGGACCTGCGAAAAAAAATAAAATAGGTTCAAGAAAAGTATATTTTGTTTTACAATAAATGCAAGTACTTGTAGTTACTATTGATTTTACACAATAAAAGAGACCGGGGAAGGGTCTCTTTTATATAATCGACAAAAATCAAAATGCTACTTGCTGATATGGGAGAGCAGGGTCATAAGAGCAAGAACAGTAGCGCATAATTCAGCTACCAGTACGGCGTCGATTTTAGCCTGTTCGAAGCTCAGCGGCTGAAGTTTTTCGATAACGTATCGGATCGCTCCCTGCGTGTTTGGATCATCAGGGTTGACTCCCTTGCCGATCATATGACCCTCTAATTCTTTTATTACCTTTACTAATTCCGAGCGTCGCTCCAGCAGGGTAAAGGGATTAAGGGTAAGGCCAAAAGGAGGCAATGTAAAAGCATCATCAGGCTTATTAACAAGATTGGGAGCCGGTTCCCGATGAGAAACAGCAGGAAGTCTATCAATTTCGGAAGACATAGAGGAAAATAGGTAAAAAATAAATTGGTGGCGGATTATAGGAGCCTATCAGTTTTTGGTCAAGGTTATTTTACGCTCATAGATCTTTTCTATTTGTTGTAGGTAAGGAGGAAAGAAGCCTGCCCGGAAAGAGTATACTTCCCGAACAGGCTTCAAAAGTGATATTTCTCACAGCATCCCGAGAACGGGAGCCGGAGAAACACAGACAGAGGAAAATCAAATAATGCGGGGGATTAGAAATCGTAATAGCGGTCTTTTTCAGAAGAAGATGAAGGATAGGAGAACGAAGGAAGATACAAACTGATACATACTAAGACTAGAAGTATCTCAACAAAGAGAGAGAAAATACTGTCGGATAAGGATATGGGCTGAAGTTCAGCAATATTTGGATCGGCTTCGTAAGGCAGCATGTATATAATTTCCTTTCCACAAAGATTTTTTCCCGCCACTGTAAGAAAACATCAGAGCAGGAGGGCAAGATCATGGTCGCATAATCCCGCCGTCCTGCCATGATGCGCATCCTGCCGCATCGTGAATTTCCGATTGTCAAAGACCGACTGCACCGGAGGTATGATTTCACTCTTTCGAAGAGTAAAAGATACTTAACATACGATGCAGACATTTCTTATACTCCTAACTGCAATTATTTGCAAATAAAAATATTGACTCTTTTCAGAGAATACATAGAATCTTGTCAAACCAGCTTTACACAACACCATGCCCAATCCCGTCGAGCAAGCAACCGCCGTTCCTGTGCCCACCGAGATACAAGAACGTCATAACACCCAGCCCGGCCCCTGTTTCCTGGCAGCGCAGCGGGTCATGCAAGAACTTATTCTCCCCTACCTCGAGCAAACCAACGATGCGATCCGGAGCATTCTGGTCTTTCTGCCCCAAGAAAGACCACCCTATCTCTGTCTGGTAGACAGCATTCAGCGCAACATCCCGGAGGGAATAGCCATCCACAAAAACGAAAGCGCAGCGGAAAAAGAGATCACCCAGGTAGAGATAACCACACGAAATAAGCTAAAACTCGTCTGCGTGATTCGAACTGATTTCTTAAATAATTACTGTCTGGTACCGCGGAACGAACTTGCTCAGAAAGCTCGAACGAGCCAAGATCTGGCGATCGACGCTATAGTATCGTTTGAGATACAGACTCAGACAGCTTTGTCCGATAGCGCGTCTTAGGAAGGAACGATACCATGCGGCTTTTCGAAATGATGATAGTCTTTGTCGGTCCACTCCCCGCACCAGGTCCACCCGCGGGCCTGCAGAAATAGCACAACCGGGTGCTGTTCGAAAAATGTTCCCGGTACTTCAGGGTTATACGTCGCACCGGGCGGATCGATCAACATTCCCTGTTCCCGCCGGCGCATCCAGGGATTGAGCCGCGGATTGATATCGATCGCCGCACCGAACGAATGGACCGAGAGCCGGTCAGTCCCGCTGATCGTGCGGTAATTAAATCCGGAACTGTTATTATCCGCCATGGACGGATCGTCCAGCCAGGCGTAGCGCGCCACCGGAACGACCTTTTCGACCGGAAAACGCAAGGAGCGCATGAATTCAAACAGAGACTGGATTTCCTCCTCAAGAGCATGGTGCATGACGATTTGTCCGCGGTGCATTTGGTGGTCAAAACCGTAATACTCTAGGCCCAAGAGACGCATCGAGTCGAGAATCTCGGACGGACAGTTTCGCTCGTGCGGAACACTGAATAAAGCTTCCCGCAGATCGCATTGGGAATCAATTTTATGCTGATCATCGGGGAGTTCCGGCAGATCCTCCGTAGGAGGTATGGTCAAGAAAGTAGTCATAGAGAAGATATACGAAATACAGAAATACTAGAGAGATTCAGGCAGGTTAAAATTTCGATTACACATTGAAGTTACCCAGTTCGGTTGGTAGAATTGCGACACTTTATATACTTCTTATTTTTTATGAACTCTTCACCGCTCACCTTTAATATCGTCGATGTAGTGAACCCCGGCATGCCGCAAACCGAAACCTGGGTAGCCCGGCAGATTGCAGCACTGAGCGGAGGCATATTGGAAATTGCTTCAGTGCATGGCGACGGAGATTTTCATGATCATAGTCATGATGAAATGTTTATTGTTTTTCAGGGAGTTTTGATCATGTATACAAAAGATATCGAAGGTGTGATTACCGAGCATATTATGCACCCCGGAGACGGTCTCATGCTCCCCGCCGGCATTCAGCACAAACTAAGTGCCACAGATCAGATGCTTGTTCTGCATTATAAGCCGGATGGAAGCACGCACACACATGATCATGGTGATGAACATCATACTCACCGCGAAGGTGAGAATGAGACAATACCTATCCGGATATAAATTAGGGATCAGTGAAGTTACAAATAGATAGCCCGCAGCTATCTATCATGGGTATTAAAACATTCCCAGCAGCATTGAGGGGGACATAAGCATTGGCGAGGCACTTACTAACGGCTCGGCATACTGATAGCCTGAGGGTAAGCTAACCCCCATCTTGGAGTGATACATGGTCCTCCTGGTCTTGAGAAATTCCTCAAAAGTCATGGGACCTTTATACGAGTTTTGAGATTCATATTGGGCCGCGGCTTCTAAAGCTAGATCCATTGCCTGATTCGATATCGGTACCATAATATTAGGAACAACCCCCAAAGGCGGATCATAATAGTACAATTGAGAAACCTTATGAGGAACTGTGTATTCGTCTATCTTTTTTATATTCGAGTATAGGACTGCGCGAGTTACTAACTCACCGGTATTAAAGTGATCCGGGTGGGCGTTATTGCCATACAGGCACATCTCCCCTCTTGTTGGATAGGGCGCAAAAAGGATGTGAAACATGTTTTGCCGAATGAATTTTGCTACTTTCAAAATACTATTATTATCTACCTCGATCTGCGTATCAAAAAAATCGAGTGGTACCGACTTAGCATGAAGTACTCTGGCTGCATTCTCAGATTCCTTTCTTCTGACATCCGGAGTTCCAGCCCCCATTTGACCAAGGGTGAGGGGGAAGATAATAGTGCTAATCTTAATACGTATCCCATGAGTAATTAATTTTAGTAGTTCTAAATAGATTTCAGCCAATATAGTGTATCCAGCAATCCGTCCATCGTCTGGATGGGCCTCGACAAAACCAATATTGATTTCTTTTTGTTCTGTAGAGATGATTTTAAACATTTGAGTCGAATATGATCAACATATAATATAGGGTAATCTTATATACAATATTGCAAATATTTGCAAGTAGTTTCATGTGCAAAAAACATATGTACGCATACACAACAAGCCCAAAAAGCCGGAGGGGAATAATCTCCTGCGGCTTTTTAGATAAAGAAGAAGCTGATTTTCCGAACAAGACTTACCCTATCGTGCCCGCAATCTTTTTAGCTCTTTTAGCATTCTTCCTATACGGCTTATCGGCTTGATCCGCGGGAACGGGATGCGGTTCGAGCGTAACAAACAGAGATTTGCCGGTATCGGTATTCGTGACAAACGGTGAAAGCTTTCGAATCGAGGCAACATGATCGGTTACAAATTCGGGAATCGCGATCGTGGGTTGAATCCACGCCATGACCAGGTACTTGCCGCTCGCGGGATCATAGACGCCGTTCATTCCTTCGGTATAGGGATGGGCTTCTTCCTGGGAAAGATTCGAAAAAGACAAAGGTGTCGGGACGCCGCTCTCGGATGCCGTTTTGGCACCAGTATCGCTTTTCATAAACCAGTGACGCAATATCTGCCACGCCAGATCGATATAGGCCTGTTGTGCAGGGGGGTAATTACCATTGCGGCTATAGGATAAAGGCAGAAGCATATGGATACTGCCGTCGGTACCGGCAAAGGCGGTTGCATTGAGCATCGGGAATTGCTCGCTTTCCACCATCTCGGGACTCAAATTGCGCTGAAAGTGCATAAACGGATGATGGGGCGCGGTCAGATACTCCGGAAGCGTCCGGATATTATGCCGCTCAAGGGAAGAGGGAAGTACCGGAGTGGTTCCCTTTAACCGCCAATACTGCCACAGAAACCTGTTGCGTACGGATGTGAAAGAAACGTTATTTTGTTCTGAAAGAGCTTGAAGTTGAGCCTCGATCTCTTCGCGCTTCGGTCGTGAGTTTTTATCCGGATACAACATGCTTTGGGCCAGTTCCAACAATATTGCCCTGGCTTCCGGACTCTCAATACCAATTCCATACTGTTTGCGGAAATCTTCATACTTCCGTTTCACTGCATCGGGAGAACGGCCAAAATAATCCACCTTCCCCAAGGCGGCATCCAGATCAAAATCTGTCCCGGCTTCGATACTCTCTTCTTCTTGTTTCAAAATACTCAGCAAGACTTCGATTTGTTCGGGACTGAAACGCTGTTTTTTACGCACAAGTTTATCAGCCCCCCCGGAGACTGATTCTCTGAGTTTGGGAGTTTCCGTATCTGCGCGCTGTGAAAAGATCATGGATCGAAACCCTACCGGTTTGTCCAGGATGAGCACCTCGGGCCTATCGCGAAAGATAGCCTTGAGCAAAACGGTTATCGCGTCGTGATTATAAACGGTACAGTGGTTTTTCTTTTCCAGGCTCTTCTGGTAACTCTTTATCTGATCGATCTCCTCGCTGGTAAGAAGATGCGCCGCATAGTTGTAGAGAGTAAAGAAAAAACTTTCGATCGAAACATGCGGGTACGGACCGCTATTGGGAACCTTTACTTCAATACCGGCGTTCTGATAGCTGGGAACACAAAAAGGATTGAGAGAATACCGGTCTTTTTGGCCTTCTTCTCCTTTTTGTACCGCAATAAATCCTTTCAGCGCCGCTTGATTTTCCTGCAAAATTCGCAGAACAAAGGCCGGAAAGTCTTCCACCACGACTTCGGGATTATTTCTAAAAATACCGGTCAACAACTTCTGCGCAAGCAGAGGATGGGTGATTCTGTTTTTACTAGTAATGTTGTGCTGCAAAAAGTTGCGCTCCTCTTCATTGAGACGGTCAGAAAAAAGCTGAAAGAGAGTATAAAGAAAGCTACTTACATGGACCGATTTGCGAAAATACCCCATTCCTTGCGAAAACTTCAGGGGTATCGTGGTATATTTCCCCATGAGCTGGTAGGGAGTAAATAGCGTCTTTTTATCCGCAGTTTCGCGGATAAATTCGGCCGACTGCTCGGGATCTGCTTCGGCTTCAAGGCGTATATCGGCAAGAAGCGTATTTGGATGCAGCCCATGGGTCTGGATGTACAGTTTGGTGACTCCTCTATGCACATTAAGTACTTTTATATCTCCCAGCAGGTCATCCAGTTTCGAACAGATGTGAGCAATCTCGGTTTCCGTAAATAAGCGCTCTTCTTCTTGCTGAAAGAGTGTCGTAATATATTCTCGAAATTCCCGCAGCATCTGCTCAACTATTTCGGCGGATATATGATTTTTCTCCAAGATCTTAGTTCCTTCCCTTATACGTTGTTCGAAAAAAGTTCGAGGAAGTAGGGTAGGAGCGGAAGAGGTGTCGCGTGTCATAAGTGAGCGGGGTAAAAAAACAGAATCCCTCCAAAAGGCGACTTACTATAAATAACTTAAACTATTTGTCAACATTTTTTATTACCAAAATCTCCTTTGCCATGATAGCGGAACAAGGTGTATGATCAACCAAATTTTTCTCGCCTTCCATGCCCATCAAAAAAGTTCTGCTGGCCGCTCCGCGCGGTTTCTGCGCCGGAGTCGACCGGGCCATCACCATTGTCGAGGACTGTCTGGAAATCTTCGGTAAACCGGTCTACGTCAAACACCAGATCGTGCATAACAAACACGTCGTCGCCGACTTGGGCCAAAAAGGCGCGATCACCGTCGAAGATATCAGCGAGATTCCCGACGGAGCTACGGTCGTGTTTTCGGCGCACGGCTCGCCGCCCGAACATTATGCCCTAGCCAGAACAAAAAAACTGAACCTCATCGACGCGACCTGCCCGCTCGTCACGAAAGTGCATCTGGAAGTCCATCGCTACCACAAACTGGGGTACGCAATCGTCTACATCGGCCACCGCGGCCATGTGGAAGCCATGGGAGTGATCAGCGAATTGCCCGAAAGAATCGAGTTTGTCGAAGATCTTGCGGATGTTGAAAATCTACAAATTGACTCCGGAAATAAAATCGTATGTCTCTCTCAGACCACCCTGAGCGTCGCCGAAACCAGCACCATCGTCGCGCGGCTCAAAGAAAAATTTCCCGGAATAGAGTTTCCACCCGGAGAAGATATCTGCTATGCAACGACCAACCGGCAGGAAGCGGTGAGACAGATGGCCGCCGAATGTGATATACTGTTGGTAGTAGGATCGAAAAACTCTTCCAATTCGAATCGGCTCAGAGAGACCGCGATTGCCGCAGGAACGATCAGTTACCTAATCGACGATCTTACGGACATACAGCCCGAATGGTTAGAACATGCTGCGGTGGTCGGTATCAGCGCCGGCGCCAGCGCACCGGAACATTTAGTCCTGGAGATTACCCGTTTTTTCGAACAAGGCGGGGCCCAGGTCGAAGAAAAGAACTACGTGAAGGAAACCATGACCTTTCCCGAACCGAAGAATTTAAGTGAAGCAAAGCGAAGGATCGGAAAGAAATAGTATTGCTATGGTTATTCATTTTAAAACAGCACGCATATGGGAACTATTGATAATGAACCAGTTCGAGTACCTGAAGATCCGGAGGATATAAAAACTTGGGAAAGATATTTACTGGGAGAAATGACCCAAGAAGAGGTAGAAGATTTCGAAACAAGATATACGAGTAATGCCGCACTTTTGACACTACGGGAAACCGCAGAAAAAAAATTGATTGAAGCCTATGTGGATGAAAAAACTGCGGGGCGCGATACAAGCAGGTTTGAAAAGTTTCTGGCGATTCCTGGTATGACAACCCGTGCCACTATTGCCCGAGCCCGGCGTACTCACGCCCAGCGAGTGAGAGAGACCTCAAGAGTGGAGACTATTGAGACCCCCGAACTCATGGCCCTTTTTCGACGCTATCACCTGGGAGATTGCTCGACAGAGGAGAGAGAAACTATAGAACAAACCTCCTTTGGCAATGATGAGTACTTTGGACTTTTGACATTGGCAGCAGATAATTTAATCGACGAATATTTGGACGGTAAGCTGGTAGAAGGCTCCGAAGATCGCAGAAAATTCGACAAACATTTTAAGATAATCCCGGGAAACGCTGAAAAAATCGAGTTTGCCAAAAAAATGAGAGGCGATCAAAACACCTAATAATAGAGCATTTGAGAAAATATTTTCAGCGTAGCAAGCCTTTTTCAAAAAGTTGAACCAACTATCTGCTTAGGTTTTTTTCAACCCGTGTAGAAAAGCCGTTACCAGCGAAACCACCAGGCTGAAAAAGAGCGCATACCAGAAATTGGCCACCGCAAAACCCGGCACGATTCGGTCTGCCAGCAGCACCAGCAGCGCATTCAAGACAAACGTAAACAATCCCAACGTCAGAATATTGATCGGCAACGTCAAAAGAAGCAGAATCGGCCGGAAAAATCCATTCAACACCCCCAGCACGATCGCCACCACGATCGCCGTCCAGTAGCTATCCACCATGATTCCCGGCAAAATATACGCCGCCACCAAGACAGCCACGAAACGCACCAGCAGATTGAAAGCGAAGTTCATAGGGGGATGTATCAGGTATAAAGTATTTAGTATTGGAATATGAACCGAGAACTGTCGACTGGTAGGCGAAAAGCATAAGAAGGAAAGCTGATTTTGCATTTGCTGACAGCTGTGAGCTGTTAGCTGACAGCTACCTCCTCCACATCATACCCCACCCGGATCGTACCGCCGCTCTGCTTCTTGATTTTACGAATAATGACACGTACGATATCGCGCACATTGGAGACATGCGTGCCTCCACAGGGAACGCCGAAATCACCCAGCAGAACCACCCGGGTCGGTTTACCCTGCGGCAGATTATCGGGAACGTGATGACAGAATTCCGGCATTTGGGATTTCTCCACAAAAAGCAGTTTGGTAGCAACCTCCGACGCAATAAATGCGGCGCACAACTCTTCAAGTTCGTCTTTTAAAGTTTCTTTGCGGTCATCCGCCAGGAGACCGGAATACTCCACATAAGGACCATCAGGAAAATGATAGCCCTTGCCAGGAACCCAGGGCAGGCCCGCCCGCAGCACCGCCCAGTCCACCACATGTCCGGCCGAATGCAGCCGGCTGTGCAGACGCCGGCGATCTCGATCAATGCTCCCGTGCACCGCCTGCTGGCGGGTAAAATGGCCCATCTCAAAAAAACCGACATGCTTTACAATACCATCGACAAAACGCACCTCCTCTACCCGGAATTCGCCCTGCTTATTATGCATAGATCCCTGATCATACGGCTGTCCACCGCCCTGAGGATAGAAAAACGTCCGGTCCAGCACTACCACGATTTTGCCGTTTTGTTCGAAAACCTCCTCCACCCGGGCGTCAAATTCCAAAGAGGAAAAATCAGAGAGATATAATAATTCAGTAGCGCTCATAGACCAATGAGAAAAAATAGGGAACAGGTTTATACCGATTGTATCAGGTTATCCGTTTTTTTGAATAGCCGGAATCTTACTACGGGGAATTTTACGAACCCGTACCGTGTCCTTACCTTCCCGGGACAACCGCATCAGACGGTGAAGGCCGTCCAGAATGAGCCAACGGCCTTTGTTACGCATAATATCGATGGGATAACCAGGATCGGATTCAAGCATTCGTAAAAATTCGTCTTTGTAACGATCCGGCTCGGTCATCACTTGGCGCGGCGTCAGATTATACACCCCTCCGTCATACCACAAAAAAGGAATATCGAAATGCCAGACCAGCTCTGCCAACTGCATATCACTGACCGGAACGTCCAGCTGCCACACTTTCGTAACATCCCAGGAAAAATCAAATCCGACCTCGCGAATGATCGAAGGAATAGGTGATTGATCCATAGTCGCCGGAGTTTTATGGGCAGAAATTATTTTCCGGACTCTTCCCGCAAAGACTGTCGGCGGGAGTCTTCTCAATGAATATCGCAAGCAAACTCATCGGTGCAGAACAATCCTGGCAGCCATGGCCTGCCATCCGTAATCCGCCTGAGGCGGATAAAGGATGGTGGAGATGAGGAGACTCGAACTCCCAACCTCACCCGTGCGATGGGCGCGCTCTAGCCATTGAGCTACATCCCCGTAGGATATCCGACGTGCCAGCTTAGCATAGTCCAAAGATTCACCCGAATCAAGAGAGCGTCGGGAATATGTTGTCACACAACGTGTCGTTATACGTGCCATGAGAAAGTACTGCAATGCCAAAAAAATATCAACGTTCAAAATTCCAGTATCAAATGAAGTTTAAATGTCAAAATCCAAATTTCGAAGAGTGCCGGTTCAACCAATTTCAACAATTTTCTATAAATTTCTACGAATTTCACTCAACTTTGATATTTGTCATTCTTTTGATATTTTAACTTTGGATTTTGAGATTCTTTTGTCGTGTGGGCTTTGATAGTTGAACGTATCGCAAGCAGGTCCAGCACGAACGTATGGAAGATAAAGAGCTAATTTTCCTGTACCACCGCCCCTGCCTTTTTCTGAGCGTTCGTATTGACCATCTCGGCCGCCACGGTTGACCCCAGGATACACACCGCCCCTACTACCAGCGACCAGGACAAGGGAAGACCGAAGAACAGGACTTCCAGCACGCTGGTAATGATCGGCGCGAGAATGAACAAGAGATAATTGATCAACCCGTCGAGACGCCGGTACGCCTCGTACGCCAGATAATATGCCAGCGTATACGTCCCCAGTCCTAAAAATAGAAACGAAACGATCTCATTGAACGTAGGCGCAAAGCCAACCAGCCGGGGAATCACCGCAGGAGCGAAGATCACGGCCAGAATCGGTAATTTGTGACTGATAAAATCCATCCCGCCAAACGCCGAGCGCATCTTGGCATACCGGATCAGTGCAATAGTCGAAACGACATCGAACAGTAAGGACAGAAATGCCAGAAAATCGCCGTATAATTTTTGACCGAAATCGGGCTGGAGATGTACCGCAGCTTTATTGAAAACCAGAAAACTCGATCCAACGCACCCGAGCAGAAAAATGCCGACGATCTTGAGCGTACTGTTACGGTCTTGCAGATAAGGAACGTTTTGTCGCATGAACAAGAGCGTAACGACCAGCGCGATGACGGGAGCAAAATTAAGAAACAAAATGGCATTGGAAGCGGTGGTATAGTTAAGGCTGAAGAAATGAAATACACTCGTAATACCCGAAAAGAAAATCGCCACGAAAAAAAGTGGATGATAGGGATTTTGCCCCGCCGGGACAAGGCGGGAAGAGGCACGCGCGCGTCTTTTTTTCCAGAAACCGGCCAGCAAAAAGGGAAGAACAAAGACCGTGCCGATCCACATACTAAACGCGGAAACAAAAATTCCGTTATAATTGCCCAGAGCGTATTTGGCCACCAGAGGATCGCATCCCCAGATGATCAGCCCGACGATTCGGAATATATAGCCCTGGATTTTGAGACGTCGCTGTTCCCGTTCTTCGGTTTCGGAACGGTTGGCAGACTCAGCGGCTTTTTGGGTATCGAGCGAGGTGCGCACATACTGAAAAGAGCTGATGAGAATACTGATAAGATAGATTCCCAGAAAGATGGAGAGATCAAATGGCAGCCCCCACCACAAATAGAGCAATGCGTTGCCGGCAATAACCGCCCCGTTGACTACCAGACTGGCCAGAATATAACGCTGTTCCGGTCGCATCCAGCGGATCTGATTGCGCAGGGTCTTCATACTGACAAAGGTAGCAACGAGTGCGAAGATACTGGGTGTATAGATAAAAAAAGGCACAAATCCACCGGGGACCAGCAGAAGTTTTTGGGGAACGATATTCGCAAACAAAAAAGCTACTAAAAACCAGGTCACCACGATCGCCCACCAGGCAATCAAGATCAAGCGTTGCGGGGCCGTGAGCAACTGCCGCACAGAGAGAATAAGACCTTCTTCGCGCGCCGACTGGACAAAGCGGTCGAAGTCTTCATTACCGGCGCTCCTCCCTTGTATGTACAAGCGGCGAGAACGCAAAACGGTTTTTTCCACGATCAGACCTTTGTAGGAAGAAATCTGCAAAATTTTTGAAATGGTTACAGAAGTATCGGTCTCCTGCGAAGGCAGTTCGAGCCATACCGAAAACGTATAACCGGGTTCAATACGCAGAGGGAAAAAAGAACGGAACACTTCTTCGGCGCTGAGTTTACCGGTACCGATATATTCAAGCAATTCTTCCAAACTATTAGTCGAAAAAAAATCGACGACGCGGCGGATTTCGCGTTTTTTACGAGTGGTCAGGATCCCTTTGTTATGATCGTCAAACTGTTGCTGTAGTAAACGTTCGCCGGTTTTTACTTTTTCGTTACGGGGATTTTTCTCCAGCTCGGACTGGATTTTACGCTTGGCAAAATAGGTGCGTACGCTCTGCAACCATTCTACGCGAGTCTGGCGGACCGTACCGTAACGGGCTTCGATCTTGTCCTGTTCCTGCAAAACGGTGTGCAACGGTACTTCGCGGTTATTCACCAGTGCCGCAAAGGCATAACCGGCTTTTTCCGACTTGTAATTATACAGAAAATCCAATACTGTCGCGCCCTTTGGCAAATCGTAGATACGCCGGTCCTCGTCAAAAACAAAGATCTGGCGTTGTAAAAAGTCCTTCTGAATGAGTTCGGTGAGATCGCGGCCCGGGTAACTATCGTCTTTCGTAAAATATTTGATATCTTCCAGCCACTTGAGTCGTACGCCGGCCTCGCGCAGGCGCTTGAAAGAAAGGTTTTCTCCGTTTCCCTTCCAGAACGCGGTAATGCCGCGGTCCGCTACTTTAGCCATAGACAGAGACAAGATCTGCACAAAAAACGATTGTCCGTGCTCGTTGAGCAGAACGGTATGAATAGCCTGATAGCCGTTGTATTTGGGTGTCGTAATATAATCGACCACTGCGTTGGGCTGTACCCGAAAAATCTCGTGTAACAGGTATAAAAGCTGATAACACTGTTGGGTGGTTTCCACGACACACCGGATAGTATGTGTCTCGGCCGGATCGAACGTCGTCCTGGAGGTTTCCAGGGAAGAACGGTATAGGAAACTGATCTCGTCCCGGATCACCGCCGTTGCAAGCTGCAACCGTTTGGAACGCTCCATGATCTTTTGTTGCAGGGAAAAAGCGAAAGCCTCGGTTGCTTCAAGATTTTGCTGTTGCAGCATCAATGAACGCGCCGCTTTGTCGGGTTCGAGAGTAGCGATCGAGAGGTTCAGCAGCTCTTTCTTGATCTCCCACAGGTTCAGCTTCTCAGCCAGAGGAACGAACACTTCGATCGTTTCGGCGGCTTTTTTCTTTTGTTTTTCAAAGCTTAGATAACGAATGGTCCGCATATTGTGGAGCCGGTCGGCCAGCTTGATCACGATACAGCGGATATCGCGTGCCATGATCGCAAACGTTTTGCGAAAGGACAACAGTTTTCTCTCGTCGGGGTGAGCGCTGAATTGTTCGCGGCGAATCTTGGTGACGCCTTCGACCAGGAGCCGGACATCGGGACCGAACTCCCGTTCGACATCCTCGGGAGTGCACGACGTATCTTCGATCGTATCGTGTAAAATAGCCGCGATCAGACTATCTTCGTCGGCTTCGAGACTGGTCAGAATCATGGCTACTTCGACCGGATGGGTAATGAAGGGTTCGCCCGAAGCACGTTGCTGGGGAGCATGACGGAGGGCCGAAAATTGGTACGCCCGGCGAAGACGTTCTTCCCGGATACCCGGATAATAAGCCTTCGCGCCTGTGATGATATCGTCGATCGAATACATCCGCTCAAAAAGAATGAAATTGTTTTTACAGTGCACAAATGATACAATAGGAAGACCGAAAAACAAATATGAAAAAGCGCGCTGTTATTTTATTCATACTGGTTTTACAACTTGGCATCCTGGGCTTTTTTTTGAGCCGGGAACTTGGGATTTCGATCGATCTGGGCGCAATATCTCCACTGAACCCGTTTCAGCAGCAGGAGAAACCGGATTGGCCGCTTATAAAGATAGCGATCAGCAACCCGGTAGACGACTGGTCGCCTTTGATGAGTAACGAAAGCAGCCGGGTCGTTTTGAAAAACGTCTATGAGCCGCTAGTTGATTTCGACGCGCATTTACGCATTATGCCCAGACTGGCGACCAGCTGGGGCAAGGTAAACCCGACCACCTGGGAATTTACGTTACGCGAAGGGGTCGTTTTTCACGATCAGGATCATTTCGACGCCGATGATGTCGTGGCAAGTTTTGAGAAGGTACGCCAAGCCGGCAATAGTGAAATTCGCGAGTTTCTGGAAAATATCGAACGGATCGAAAAGATAGACGCTTTTCACATACGGATCGTCATAAAACACAGCGATCCGCTTTTTTTAGCAAAAATACGGCGCATATTTATCCTGTCGGACAAACAAAAGGACGAACAAGACGAATTAGATGCGGCCGGCACCGGACCGTTTGTCGTTGTTGCCAAAGACGATTCGACCATCGAGCTCCGGAAGTTTCCGCAATACTATCTTGCTTCTGACGTACATGTGGAGAAACTGCGTTTTCTGATACTACCGAATAAATTCGGACGGCTGGAATCATTGAAGAAGCAGGAGGCTGATATCATCTTTGACATTCCGGTCCGCGAAGCCGAAGCGCTATTGTCCCCTCAGCAGGGAAAAAAGACACAATATACGACGATTACGGTTCCGACGCTCGAATCGGTTTTTATTTTGTTCAATACCAGGGGCGTTACTGCCGATCCAAATTTACGAAGATACCTCTATAGCGGACTCGACCGGAAAAAGATCCAGGAAGCTTTGGTAGGCAGCGGCACACTCGCTTCGCAGTTTGCCAGTTCGGGAGTATTCGGATTTTTCCCCGATCTGCTAAAGAGCTCGCTGCCAAAAAGCGAACAAGTCTGGCCTACCCGTGTTTTTGCGACGTTGCAGGTTTCGCCCCGTAATGAAGGTTTGGGCGAAATCATAGCGGAGGCAATGGAAGCGCTGAATATCAAAGTCGATTTAAACACGGCAAACGACGACGAATTGTTGGAAAAGATGAAGAACGGAAACGGAGATATGTTTATCGTAGGCTGGAAATTCAGCGACGGGGATGTCGCGGATTTTTTCGACGGCGTGGTACATCGTCCCCGAGAAGGACTGGGCATTTATAACGGACTCGGCATCGGATCGGACGAGACCGACCAGTGGATCGAACAGGCCAGGAGCGAGGAAGATGCCAAAAAACGCTTAAAAACCTTGCAATCGATCATGCAGAAGACTCAGGAAACCGATCTCATCGGCATCCCCTTATTCGAGTACAACACCACGTATGCTTATAGAGCCGATCTCCCTTTTTACCCCAGCCTCGACGGGACGATCGGCTACAGGAACTTACAAAATTGACTACGTATCCGTTCTTTTTTCTCAATGAAACTCTATCGCGGTTTCAAACAACGACCAAAATTCTACTTATCCCAATCTGAGACAGAATTAGAGATACTTGAACAAAGATCGGAAATTTTGTCAAAAACAACGGGGTTATTTGAGTATTTTCGAGCATTTAAGGAATTACCACGCTTGAACGAACTGCGCAGAATCGCTCAGCCTCAGTACTTTACGGATCAGGAACAAATTGCCCGAGACTTTGCCGGAGAAAAAGGATTTGTATTAGTGATTGAAATAGATGAGACAGAAGCGTTACGTCACCATAGAGGACAACAACATATGGCTCCCAATAAACACCCGATTCTGGCCGACAATTATCTCTTTTCCGCCAAGGAATTAGCCGATTTAGCCAAGTCGGGACTAGTTGAATTGATCGAATTAGAATTCGAAAGAGATCCTGAATTACGTTTGGAATCAAGCAGTGAGCTACGCAATCTAAAATAATACTGGATAGCACGTGAATTTTACAGACAGAAGGTGCTTATTATATAAAACTGTTTTGAGATAGACTGACAATTCGGACACTTCTTACTCCGTTCTCCCAACTCCCTCCCCCCCTTATGAAGTCTCTCCGTTCCAAACTCATCGTCGCTATTTCCCTGCTGATCATCTGTATCCTGGCCGCCACCGGGTATGTACTGATCGACCGGAAAATAAAGGAATTGACTTCGGATATCTATAAAAACGGCCTGAACTTCGCCCAGCTCAGTTCGGGCAAAATAGTCGACCTGTTCAAGCAGTTCTATTTATCAAACAGCTACTCGTACTTCGTCCGGGACATGGAATCGATCTTTGCGCTCAACCCGGACGTCTCGCAGATTAAGGTCATTAACTATGCCGGAGACGTAGTCTATGACTCCGAGACTGAACGGAATCTGCAGTACAAAGGAGAGGTCCGTAAACTGACCGACCCGGCGCTTATCCAAAGAATCCAAGACGTCAAACCCTCGGTCGTCAAAGATAATCAGGAAAATGTCTATCTGAAAGCCAACGAGACGGGGGGGTTTACAGCAGTGACGAAAAACGAGCAACCCCAGCGTGAGGTGCAGGCCGGAGAGCGCATCCAAACGATTCTCTTTCCGGTAGACGAAACCTATCGGGTTCTCTACAGCCTATCCTATCGCAACTTGGACGAACGGGTCATGCAGACCATGTTGAGTATCCTGATCCTGTTATTCGTTTCGGCGCTGGTTGGGATTATCATTGCCCGTTCGCTCGCCGGCCGTATCGTACGTCCGATCCGCGAACTCATGCGCGGCGCGGTCGAGGTAGGAAAAGGCAATCTGGATGTGAGCGTGACCATAAAAACCAAAGACGAACTTAAATTGCTGGGCGATACGTTCAATAAAATGACGGTGGATTTGAAAAAAAGCACCGAAGCCCTGATCGAGCAGGAACGTATCGGGAAAGAGCTGGAAATCGCCCGGGGTATTCAGCAAAATCTGTTACCGAAAGTCAAAGCCATGCCCGGATTGGACCTGGCAGCAGGCGTTATCCCGGCTCAGGAAGTGGGTGGTGACTGTTTCGACTTTATCGAAATGCCGGGAGAAAAAAATCTGCTGTATATTGGCGATGTCACCGGCCACGGTGTGCCCTCGGGACTGGTGGTGTCGATGGCGAATTCGCTGATCTATTCGTATTCCAAAATTTTCGATCACCCCAAAGACATCCTCGCCCACACCAACTCGATCCTGCAGCACAAGACAGCCAAAGATATGTTTATGACGGTGCTCATGGCCAGCTGGGATCCGGCCAAAAGCGTATTTACTTATACCCAGGCCGGCCACGACCCGCTGTTTTATTTTCGCGCTGCCGACCAGACGGTCACCAAGGGCATGAAAGGCGGCATGGCGTTGGGTATGATTCCGGATATTTCCAAGATTCTGAAAGAAGTAGAAATCAAAATGGAACCGGGTGACGTGGTGGTACTTTTTACCGACGGATATCCTGAGAGTTTCCGGGGTGAAACCGACGAAACCCGCGAAATTCTGGGATTCGACCGCTTCGGCGAGATGGTCAAAGAGAGCGCCCGCGAGCCGACCGCCCAGGCCATCTACGATGAGATCATCGCCCAGGTAAAAGCATTCACCGGCAATTATCCCCAATTTGACGATATGACGATGATCGTCGTGAGGAAGATCTAATGGAGTTAAAAAGAGGACAAAGATTGTTTTTTATGAATCCTGGCAGTATAATGAAGCTGGAAATGAAACCACACCAAATAGGGCGGTTTATCCGCGCGTCCCCTTGCGGGTAAGGTGTGGTTTTTAAGTATGATCAATCGGGTATCAACTGAACCGAAAGTTGTTTATCGGCAATATACTGATAGTAAGAAAACCAATCCTGCTTCTCCTGATACTTTCGAGCCAAAATACCGGAAATATAATCAGCCACCTGAATCAGGTTATTTTTACGGGAATCCTGCTGTTTTATTTTCTTGATAACGGGATAATCGAGACGATTCAAATTGCTTCTCAAATAGGCAGCCAGTTCGTTACGAAAATCCGGAGAGCCGCATTTATCCAGAATGACAATGGCATTTTTCAAATAAGGAGGCGCGCTTAAAAACAACAGCTTGGAAGCGTATTTATAGAAAGTCTTCTTGATGTTAAATTCCGCTCCTCTTAATTTTCCTTTTTAGACCACAACTGCAAAATAGAAAAATGAGTAGGATTTGATTGCCTTCAGAAATTCTCGGCGTACCCGCTCAGAATTATTACCAAAGTGAAACTCATAATTCTCGGGGAGGTTAAGTTCTTTCCTCAGAAAATCAATCATCTTGTCGCAATCGAGAGCAACTTCGTTCTCATCGAAGAGCGCGAGAGTCATTATGAAAAAACGACTGGATTCCGGCTTTTTCAGTCCGGTATCTCCGGACTCGTCAATAAATACAAGCATACCGGTCAAGGGTTGAAGTACGACCCTTATGAAATTTTCTCCAACTGCACTTTAAGCGTTCTCAATACTTCTTTTTCTTTCGCCAGTCTGGCCCGGTCCGACTCGATAATGGCTTTGGGGGCTTTGCTCAAGAAGTCCTCATTTTTCAGTTTCCGTTCCAGAGAAGCGATGAACTTGGTTTTCTGTTCGATCTCGGCCTGCAGTTTCTTGCGCTCCGCTTCCAGATCGATCAGTCCTGCCAAAGGCATATAGACCTCCATACCTTCCACATTCTGACTCACCGACTGTTCTTTAAGCGTTCCTTCTTTCTGGATCGTAAGAGTTTCGACTTTCGCCAAAGCCTGGATAATCGAAGCATATGATTTGACCAGATCGGTGTTGGCATGGGCGAAGATCACAATGGGAACACGGCGATGCGGCTCGATATTTTTTTCGGCACGCAAATTGCGGATACCGGTGACCAGATCAAAAGCCAGACGAATATCTTCCAAGTTTTTGGCATCGATTAAAGCTTTATTGGACATAGGCCAGTCGGCAATGATCAGCTGGGATGGCTGGTCAAAAGATGACCATAGTTCTTCGGTAATGAACGGAATAAACGGATGCCACAGTTTCAGCATGGTCAACATGCAGTAGAGTAAAATATCTTTAGTATCATCGTTCAGATCGGTCTTGGCAATTTCGATATACCAGTCGCAGAATTCACCCCAGGTGTATTCGTACAACGAAGTACCGGCTTCCCCGAAACGATATTGAGACAGATCGTCAGTAACCTTTTGAATCATCTGCTGCGTGCGAGTCAATATCCAGCGAGACGGCGAAGAAAGGTTTTTGAATCGCTTCGTCAAACGAGTCTCGACCTCCAAAACCGTATCGGTCTTCTCGAGGTTGAGAACAATAAAACGCGAGGCATTCCAGAGCTTGTTGACAAAGTTACGGTTTCCCTCCACTTTACCGAGCGAAAGGCGGACATCGTTTCCCGGAGTAATACCGACGCTGAGACTAAGTCTGAGGGCATCGGCGCCATATTTTTTGATCACTTCGAGCGGGTCTAGACCGATCCCTTTCGATTTGCTCATTTTGCGTCCCTGCTCGTCGCGCACCAGACCGTGCAGGTAGACCGTATGAAACGGCAGTTTTTTCATAAAGTGCGTACTCATGAAAACCATACGCATCACCCAAAAAAAGATAATGTCATAGCCGGTTTCCAGGACACTGGCCGGATAGAATTTCTGCAAATCTTCGGTCTTGAGCGGCCAACCAAGGGTCGAAAACGGCCACAGCGCGGATGAGAACCAGGTATCCAGCACATCCTCGTCCTGGCGTAACGATCCTTTCTTACATTTCGGACAGGTCTGGACCGGATCCTCGGATACAACGATATCGGCGCATTGATCGCAATAGTAAGCCGGAATCTGATGCCCCCACCAGAGTTGACGGGAGATGCACCAGTCATGCACATTATGCAGCCAGTCCATAAATACTTTCTCAAACCGGTCGGGTACGAAGGTCAGCTTTTCTTTTTTCATTTGGTCCAGGGTCTCTTCGGCCAGGGGACGCATTCTGACAAACCACTGCTCCGAAAGATACGGTTCGAGCTTGGTATCGCAACGTTCGCAGCGGGCCACATTGTGGACATATTCTTGGATATCTTCGAGATTACCGATATTACGTAAATATTCGGTAATATTTTCGCGTGCCTGTTCTACACTCAACCCAGCGTATTTGCCGGCTGAGCGAGCCATTTTTCCGTCTTTGCCAATTACCGAAATAATTTCGAGATGATGTCGTTTATACATCTCGTAGTCGGTCAGATCGTGTGCCGGCGTTACTTTGACCGCCCCCGAACCAAAGTTCATATCGACCGCTTCGTCGAGGATGATCGGAATTTCGCGGTTGAGAATAGGGAGGATCAGGGTCTTCCCGTGAAACTCTTTGTAGCGTTTGTCATCCGGATGCAGGGCTACGGCAGTATCGCCGAGCATCGTTTCGGGACGCACGGTGGAAACGATGATCGATTTGTCGGCAGCTTTGACGAAATAACGGATCGACACCATTTTGGTCGTCTCTTCTTTATAATTCACTTCCAGATCGGAGAGCACGGTTTTGCAACGCGGACACCAGTTCACCAGGTATTTGTCGCGGTAAATAAGTCCTTCGTTATACAGATCGACAAATACTTTGCGCACCGCGCGGTTCATGCCCGGATCCATCGTAAAACGCTCTCTGCTCCAGTCACAGCTCGTTCCCATACGACGGATCTGGTCGAGGATGATATCGCGGTATTTTTCTTTCCACTGCCAGGCGCTGTCAAGAAACTTTTCGCGCCCCAGTTGTTCGCGCGTTTTGCCTTCTTTGGCCAAATGTTTTTCCACCACCATCTGCGTGGAAATACCGGCATGATCGGTTCCGGGAAGATAGAGCGTCTCTTCTCCCAGCATACGGTGAAACCGGGTCATCAGGTCTTGAAGCGTCAGAAACATGGCATGGCCTAAATGTAAATTGCCGGTCACGTTGGGAGGAGGAATCGGCACTACAAATCGCTTGCCTGATTTGGAAGGTCTGGGCACAAAGGTATCGTTCTCGATCCAATTTTTATACAGGCGCGTTTCGACATGGGCCGGATCGTAGGCGCGCGCCATATCGGATTTTTTCGTTCCTTTCTGTATGATTCCTTTAGAATGCGCAGCTGTTTTTTGAGCGGGACGAGCTCCCGACCGTTGCGACTTTCCGGGCTCCGGCCGCAAAGCAGCCTCGGGAGAGTTTTTTTGCATAATTTCTATACTCTTTCCGGCCAAAGGTGTCATACCGGCGACCTTTTTTCCGGAAGCAGGGGTTTTATTGGTCTTCGCAGGAGCAGACGCAATTTGTTTCTTCTTGAGCGGTTTGGAAATCTTGCCGGTTTTAGAGGTAGCCATGATCGGATTGAAGGGTAATAAGCGGTCAAAAACCGCATCCACACTAACAGTTTCCTTTTTTTTTGTCAAAGTGTGTTCTATTATTTTGGCTTATTATAGAGAATAATAACATCCAATACCGGAAGAGGTTCCGAAAATATTTTCCCCATGCAATTTTATAAAACCGGTTCCTTCCCGTTGATTCACAGTATGAAATACCCTATGCTCACACTGTTTATGTATTATCCTTCGTGCGAATGCCTACGATCCCTCCGCCCCTTTTTCGGGAAAGACTTGCTCCTCTTGTGAGACAGGATATCGATCCTTTTCTGGATAGCATATTTAAGGGAGTACGCAAAAGTATCCGGGTCAACACCAACCTGATTTCGGTGGAGCAGTTTCGAGCAAAAGTACAAAAACAAAAATGGCAGCTTCAGCCGGTCCCCTGGTGCGACACCGGTTTCTTTGTCGAACGGGAGGATAAAAGTCTGCCGCTGGGCAAAACACCCGAGCATCTCCTGGGACTCTGTTATATCCAGGAAGCTTCAAGCATGCTGCCGGCCGAAATCTTACAACCTACGGGCAAAGATATTGTTTTGGATATGGCCGCCGCTCCGGGGAGCAAAACGACTCAATTATCGTGTTTAATGAAGAATAACGGACTGATCGTGGCCAACGATTTTTCGGCGTCGCGGGCCAAAGCGATCGCGACGAATATTGAACGTCAGGGCAGCTGGAATGTTGGCATGACGAACCTGAACGGAAAGACGATTAACGACCGATTGCCCAACTTTTTCGATAAAATCCTGCTGGATGCCCCCTGCTCAGGAGAAGGAACCTGTTTCAAAGATCCGATTTTTTTCCAACACTGGAGCATTCATACCATTCGGAAAAATGCAGGATTACAGAAAAGTCTGATCGCCGCGGCGTTTCAGGCCTTACGTCCGGGCGGAACGCTGGTTTATTCGACCTGCACGTATGCGCCGGAAGAAAACGAAGAGGTTGTGACATTTCTCCTGGAGCGATTTAAAGGGAATGCGCAGATCTTGCCGTCCACCCGTAGAGATGGAATGCATTGCGTCTCTACGGGTTTCGATATGCCCGAAGCATTACGTATTTTTCCTCATAAAACCGGCACGGGCGGTTTTTTCGTCTGCAAAATCCAGAAAAACGATACCACGCCGGGACGTCTCGTAGAAGAACGGTTTGAGGCAACCGAAAAGATCCTGCGAGACAAAGAGAAAAAACAATATGAGACGTATCTGAAAAAGACCTACGGTATCCCGCCCGAGATATTCGAATCGGTTCTTTTCTCGTTTCACAACGGAACACTCTGGATTAAGCCGGAGAAATATACGGTGCTGCGACGCTATATACGGGTGGATCGCTGCGGCACCGAGCTGCTAAAAGTCGGAACGAACGGCCAGATACGCCTCCTTCCCCAGGGAGCGTGGCTGATCGCGCCCTATGCCACCCAGAATACGGTTACGATGAACGACGAGCAATTTCGGCAGTTTTTTAGCGGACAGGATATCCAGCTGAGTGAAGAACAGAGTCGTGCCATAATCACGACGCAGGTTTTACTCGTGACAAACGCAGGCTTTTCAGCAGGGATAGGACTCTGGGATCTTCAAACGAGGAAAGTGAAGAATCAACTGCCGCGGTATTTTTTAAGTATGTAATGATAGATAACATAGATATATAAATATATATCTATAAGACGATGTATTAAAATAATTTCTATGAAGGACCAGGTCTCTGCCCTAGTCTTTTTGTTTTACAAAACATCCTCTTTTACAAGACACATGAAGTAGTATTCTCATACCAATTCCAAATCTACATGATAGAAAAATACATAGGTACGCTGATAGAAAGCCAAAAACACAACAGAATACCAAATATCAAAATTCGAAAAAACTATAACAAGCATGTATGATACATGGTTCCTACGTTTGATGTTGGATATTTGAGTTTATTTTGGCATTTGGATTTTGAGCTTTGAGATCAACTGATACACATATATCACGTTGAAGTGGAAATAATATCGGTCACCAGCTCGTCTCAGGCCAGCTCTACATAGTTTAAGTGAATATCCATAGCGATTTTTAAAGATCCGCTTCTTCCTAAATGTTTTGTAAAAAATATATATCAGATCAGGAGATCTGATCCTGCAAAAAAGTTTTTACAACGCACGCAGTAAAGAAAAGATTAGAAAAGCTAAAAGGAGCTCCTAGATTCTAACTTCTTGATTCTAAACTCACATTCCCTTCGTCTTCATAGCAGGCTTTAAGGAGAAAGCTGTTCTTTTCCAAACTGCGCCACCAGCTCTTTAAATTTTAAGCCACGTTCCCGATAATCCCGAAATTCCCCAAAACTGACACAGCCGGGAGCCAAAATGATTGTATCACCTGACTTTGCCATGGCAAAAGCTTTTTCAAGAGCAAGCCCCATATTCTCTGCCATGTGCATCAGTTCAGCGGGTACTCCCTGGGATAAAAATTCAGCTTGGATGTTATGGCGCATATCCCCGATCAGCCAAATTGAAGCTACATTTGATTTCAAAATCTCCCGCGCTGCCGGGTGGAACTCTCCACTCACAAAGCCTTCGCGTGTACCGCCAATGATGAGGTGCTTTCGTTCCGCTACGGACCGTACTGCGACATCAACATTATGTGGGTTGGTTCCAGCGCTGTCATTGATGAAATCGATACCGTTTACACGTCCAACCATTTCAAGGCGATGCTCCAAACCTCCAAAAGAGCGGAGAGTCTCCTGTATTTCCGGAGTCGCGGCTCCGTTCTGACAAGCTACGGCTACCGCAACCAGAGCATTCAAGACATTATGCTCTCCAAGAAGTCGCAGATCTTCAAGTGAAGCCATACGTTCTTCGCGGTGATACAGAAATGTGCGATCCGTCCAATAATCTGCGGTGGGGAAAGATTGTTGCAAAGAATAACGCGAAACCTGAGCGGGAATTCGTGAGGACAACAAGACCGAAAGCGGATCGTCGATGTTCAGCAAAAACAAATCGTCTCCATCCTGATAGCGCGCGATCTCATATTTTGCCTCGATATAGGCTTCGACATTACCATGGTCATCAAGGTGATTAGGCAGAATATTGGTCAATACGGCGCAATGAGGACTTTTACGCAAGCCGAAGACCAGCTGACGATTACTCAGTTCAAGCAACAAGACGTCCTGTGGACGGGCGGTCTCGAGCTCACTCAGCGGTTGGGGATTTTTCCGGTCGTTGCCCCCCAGAATAATCGTTTTTCTCCTAGTGTCGTCGCGAATGACGTTTTCAAAATAGCGGCAATCAGCGCCGTAGTAGTTGATTTTCCTTTGGTACCGGTGACACCGATCGTATTTCCCGGAAAAAGCTCCAGATAAAGACGACTCAAGCTATAGACACGATCGACATACGTATCGAGTAAGCGATGGTTCGCATCAAAATAGGGCAGCAGCGGCGCATTAAAATCGTAACGAAACCACGACTGGGGAACAAACAGGATATCTTCCTCTCCGATATCGGTTAAATACGCTTCTTTAAAATGAAACCGCATGCCCGATCCGGTAAGACTTTGCAAAGACGTTTCTTTTTCGGCCTCGTCCATCCAGTCGTGGTAGAAAAAAAAGGTGTCGCGAAATTGCTGCGATTCGACAAAATCGTGTGCCACTATTCGGGACGCCAGCCCGTATTTGATAAAAAACGCGGCGAGCGTACTGCCTTCGGCTCCGGAAACACCGACAATATGAATCGTTTTATCTGCAACTGTATCGAGAAACGGTTGAATGAGAGGGTTGATCATAAGCAAAAAATGGTTTAATCAAAAAAATCCGCGGATCAGACGGAATACAAACACCGAATCAGACGTTCGGTAACAAAAGCTTGCTGGTATGAAACTTTCACGCTTCGCAACGCTGCCGCCCCGATCAAGGCCCGTTTGGCCGGGTTATTACAAAGCTCAAGAATGGTGGAGGCCAGCAATACAGTATCACGCGGATCGACTAACAGTCCGGTTTTTTCGTGCTCAAGCGTTTCGGCAGGCCCCCCCAGCGGCGAAGCGATCACGGTTTTACCAAACGCCATCCCTTCGACAATCACTCGTCCGAAAGGTTCGGGTTCAACCGCTGTGTGTACAAGAATATCCAGCTGAGAAAGGAGCGGATATACGTTTTTCAGATATCCGGTAAAAATGATTTTATGCGACAATCCGCTTTTGGTCACGTACGTTTTGATCTCTTCGTAATATGCTTTGGATACCGGGTCGTGATCAACCGGAGATCCGATCACAAAAAAATAGGCCGCAGGAATTTTCGAGAGTACCCGGCGAGCAGCTTTGAGAAAATAGAGCTGGCCTTTCCATGGCTCGATACGCCCTATGTTGCCAATCCAATATTCGTCGTTTTTTTTCTGAGGCAGCGTCACTTTTTCGATAGATCGTTTTTGTAAAAGACCAAGATCCACTCCGTTGGGAATAATCTCAGTTTTGTCTTCCCATTTGCCGCGCGTGGCAGATAGAAAATATTTCTGTACGATCCGCGAAACGCACACTATTTTATGAGGTTTCTTGGCAAGAAACCGCATAAGGCGAATCGGAAACGTAAAATCGTGCAGCATCCAGACTAGTCGCACTTTTTTGGGCAATGCCAAAGCGGCGATCACGTTGGCCCGCACCGAATTAGACAAAATCACGTCGATCTTTTTCTCGCGCACAAATCTCCGTAACAGCCGCACTGCACGGAAGAGGTCAAACCAGGAAGAGATCGAAGTACTTTTGAGACGCGGCAGAAACAATGTATGCGCCGGGACAGATTCGGGAACCTGTTGAACATACGCTTCCAGTCCGGTTGTTCCCACGACAAAAGTAATATCTTTATGCGCGGCCGCTCCTTTGAGAAAATCCAGCATAAACAGCTCCGCCCCGCCGATAAAGTTAGCCGGGTCGAGAATGAGAACGTTGCGGGATTGAGGGGAATCAGCTTGCATAAGAGAACTCGGCATAGAATAAACGATGCCCAGGAAATTGGTTGAAATTCATAGAAATTAGTAAAAGTTTATTGGGGTTACAATGTCTAAAATCAGTCTAAAGAAACTAGTACCGATACGAGAGTTGGAATCATCATGGCTTGCTTGTCCCGCCAAGGGCGGTGGCCCAGCATCCGGGAACACGTATAGTATTGTAAAACACCATTAGTGAGATGGCTGCCAACATCAACTACTTATTTTTTAAGACACCCGAAGATCATTTTTTCTCTATCTACAAGAAGTTTGTATTAATTTCTACCGATTTCAAGGAATCTCCACACTTTTCATTTTACACTTTGAACTTTGCACTATCACAGCTTCCACGTCCTCTCTTCGACAAAAGCCTTCCCGCCACCCCGGCGTTTAGCAGCCTGGTACAAGGTTAATCCGACAGCAAACAAGGTTCCTCCTACCAGGATGAAGAAACCCGAGATCAAAAATACCAGGATTTGAGGATCCAGCGCGACCAATATGCCGAATAATACGAAGACACCACCTACCCAGAGAAGGGCCTTACCGGAACCGAGTCGAAAAAATAAAGGCATCATCGTCAAAGTTTACATTTAAAAAACTACTCTAAAACTACTGGTTTTTACACAAAAAACAAGCTACACTTTGCTCGCCTCGTGTTTATCGGATGTTTGCCCCGATGTTAAAAATCGGGGAGGAAAGTCCGGGTACCTCAAAAGACGGCAGTTCCTAACGGGAACACCCGCGGCCTGAAACGTCGCGGGATGGAAAGTGTCACAGAGACCATACTAGTCCCGTCCTTCCTGGTCGGGGCGAAAGGTGAAAAGTCCTCCTCAGGGGGAACGGCCTCTTTTTATTAAGAGGCATGTCGAAAAACCCTGCTCGGGTACAAGGCGTGAATGGAACGCGTGAACCACCTGTACTTTTGCACTCGGCACGCGTGCACGCCGCACGATCCCGGAAGCGATTCCGGGACAAGAGAGATAAACATCCGTATATTGCTTTGCAATATGCGACAGAACTCGGCTTATAGATAGGCACGGGGCTTATAAAAAAGAGAAGATCCGGTATCCCCTTCCGCTTCTCTTTCACTACTCCATTCGTTGTTTTCCATGAAACGATCTCTCCTCCTGTTCGGTATTCTGCGACTCATGCTCGACTTTGGCATGACCGCGTGGGCTTTTATTATCGCCTGGGCTATCCGGTCGCATACCGATTTGATTCCGGGACTGCAACTCATGATCGGCGAAATTCCGCCGCTGGACGAATATATGAAATTCGTGCTGGGAGTAAGTACAGCCTTTATAGGAATTGCGGCAGTCTATGGCATGTATTCTTTCCGAAATACCTATAAGTTCCGGCAGGAGTTTGTACGGGTTCTGGTCACCGGCGCGATCTGGATTTTGCTGATCATGAGTTTTTTCTTTATTACCCGACAGTTTTTTTTCTCCCGGCTCGTATTGATCTACGGCTGGATTCTTAGTCTTTTTCTCATCATCGTCGGGCGGCTGATAGTCCGTTTATTACAAAAACTGCTGGTGCGGTTTCATATCGGCATATCGCGCCTGTTACTCTTGGGAGACGGGGGGGTGCAAAAAAGCCTGGAGAACCGTTTTTCGCACAATTTGTTCTATACAGTACTGCACCCTACGAGTTCGATTGGGACTATTCGCGAACTGGAAGCCTACTGCGCCACCGAGAAGCCCGATGAGATATTACAGATCGGCGACCTGAAAAAAGAGGCGATGTCAGCCGACGAAATCTTGCAATTTTGCCGGACGCATCATATCCGTTACCGGTTTGTACCTAATTTGTTGGATGTGCAGCGAACCAATGTGGAAGTAACGGAGGAAGAAGAGATTCTGATCATTGAACTAAAGGCAACCCCGCTGGAAGGCTGGGGAAGAATTATAAAGCGTCTCTTCGATGTTACAGCCGCACTGTTGGGAATCCTGGTCTTATTTCCCTTTCTATTCGTGGTAGGACTGCTAGTAAAAACAACGTCCAAGGGGCCGGTCTTTTTTCGACAGCAACGAGTCGGCTACCACGGACGTCCCTTCGGCTTGTATAAATTTCGCAGCATGGTCCAAGATGCCGAGGAACTGAAACTCAAGATGCTCTCTCAAAGCCAGCGCAAAGGTCCTTTGTTCAAGATAAAAGACGATCCGCGCATTACGCCGCTGGGAAAGTTTTTACGCGCCTGGAGTCTGGACGAGCTGCCTCAGCTAATCAATGTGCTCAAGGGCGACATGAGTCTGGTGGGACCGCGGCCGCATCTGCCGAACGAAGTCGCGCAATATGCCCAGCATCAGAAAATGCTGCTGACGATCAAACCGGGAATTACCGGGATGGCCCAGGTCAACGGCCGTAGCGGGCTCGATTTCGAAGACGAGGTGCGGTTTGATCTCTACTACATCGAAAACTGGTCGCTCTGGCTAGATATTACTATCCTGTTCAAAACTGCCAAAGTGGTTTTCTTGCGAGATAATGCGGATTGAAAAATAATCAAAGACGAAAAAGGTCAGTAGCAAGATAAAATCTCGGTTTCCTTTCTCAATAAAGAAATTTGTACCAGAAATTACTTTTCAGATATTCAAGTTTATTAAACAAACCTTTTTGTTAATTAAACATCATTCAAAATGTCTATTAAGACATTTTTTATTGCAGTAGGCATAATAATAGCCTTCTGGATAGCCTCAGCATTTAAAGCTTCGATCTTATAAAAATTCTGTGAGGTATTCCTTATAGTGAATTCTTCTCCCTGGCCAGAGCCTATTTCTCCAGATAAATATTCACAGCAATAGAATGTTTCAGTAGTAACTATACCGTTCATATCTTTCCTAATTCTTGCAGCTTCCTTTATTATCCGAACCTGAATACCCAACTCTTCTTTCATTTCTCTTGTAAGTGCCTCTTGGGAAGTTTCTCCCTTTTCGATTCCCCCTCCAGGAACCACCCAGTATTCTTGATTGTTTTTTATTCTGTGTATGAGAATGATGGTGTCGTCTTTCTTGACAATACCTCTCGCATTTTGTCGCTCCGTAGAAAAATTTTATGGGATAAAGATCAATTTACTGGGTCGAGGGACTATTAAGTCCAGTAAGGATGAATACAGACATATGGCACTAATGGGACCTTGGAACTAATCCTAAGAGTACAAAACTCAACCAAGCAGATCAATAGAGAAAGATAATAAATTCATAACTTTTAATTCAAAAAGTCATTTTATGATTAGGGAATGGAAAATTTTCCAGGATCTATTTCTAAAATAATGAGAATTATTCAATAATTCCATTGTATGGATCGAGTCAAAAAAGATCGTTCCGTTTTGAGAATGATCTTTTTATACCCTCAATAGGCAACTATATGAATCCGTGACTACTTCAACGTTCTCCACACACTCTCCGCCACCTGCGCTCTGGTCGCGGCATCCATTGGTAAATTGGAAAAGCCCATCAGTTTACAGATCTTGCCGGCAGCCGGTTCGGCCCAGGGGGGAATCTCTCCCGCAGGATTGCCGCAACTTCCCTCTGGCAAATCTTTTAAACGCGTGATAACCACGGCCAGTTCGGGCCACTGAATCGAATTGCCACCGCGATAGGTATTGTCCGCGTATCCTTTGAAGATACCGTGAGAGACGCACGAGCGGACCATTTTGTAAAACCAGTCTGATTGAGATACATCGCTAAACGAGACGTCGGCTTCCTGTGTCTGATCTTTATTGTAGGCCAACAGCGCGATTTTGCACATCGCCGCGCGGTTGACCGGATCGTCAGGTTTGAAGGTACCATCGGGATTCCCGGCCAGTACGTTTTTGGCCCGTAATCCGTAGATCGCTTCTTGATTGGGATGCGAGTCGGGGACATCGGTGAACCGGTCACCGGAAGGTGTTACAGGTACGGATGGCGTAGTAGGAGGCGTGGGAACTGTCGGAGTTCCCGAGGAGGAACCTCCGGATGAGCTGGAAGACGAGCTAGGCGGGGCTATATTCTCGTTTTTTTTTTGATCCCCCGCTACCGGAGCGGAAGGACGCAAAGGGACATCCGTGGTACCGACCGAAGCGGTAGTTCCGAAGGTAAGGTTTTCTTCAACCCATTCCATTGGATTTTCAGTAAATTGAAGTCCCTTATCTTTCCCTAAACCTTCGTTAACGCCGCTAAAGAAATCCAGCCCGGCCGCTGTGGCTTCGGCGGAAGTAAATGGCCAATAGGGATCAAATGGCGCATCGCTTTTATCCAGTTGAAAATGAACATGAAAGGTCGTCGAAGTTCCGGTAGTTCCCAGTTTTCCGATCTGTTGCCCTTTTGTTACTACCGTTCCTACTTCGATACCTGGCTCAATCGAATCCATATGTAAATAGCAGGAAGTATAGGTCGTGGTTGCCCCAGAGGCTTTATACGTAGGCACATTCGGATGTTTGACACAAACAACATTGCCATTACTCTTTCCACTCTCTTTTTTACTGACCATTCCGTTGGCAACTGCATAAACCGGAGTAAGTTTGGGACCGCGAATATCAACCGCTACGTGGCTTCCGGCATTTTCGCAGGCAGGTGCTGTTCCAGAGGTATATTTTCCCATATAGGCGGTCACAAAGGTTTTTAGCGCCTGCTGGGATGCCGGATCGCTCGTCGGATTACACAACCCGTTCGGGTCATAATCAGGTAAATCTACTAACAAGTCGCCCGCATTGTCAAAATTTAATGCGCCGCTTTTGAAGTCGGCAAATTGTTGTGAGGACAATTTGGCCCAATTGAGTGTTTTGTTGATCGGACGAACCGTACCGTTAAACGCCGGCACTTGGCTCAGATCCAGGATACTGGCTTTAAACAAAGTACCCGACCCGAACAGATAGAGAGCTACGGTCAAGACGCCTACCCCTACCAGAATGGCAATATTCTTGGGAGTAAAAAAAGACGGCGCGGCAGGATGCTTGTTTTCTTCCATATGTTTTTGTTTTAAGATATATTTTGATGTGATTTCTTCTTATTTTAGCAAAAAATGTCCAAGAACGCAAAACCGCCTTATCCTGAAGTTATTCCCTTTAAGAGTAAAATAATAACCTGGAATACAGCCCAAAACGGAACCTGGTCCTTTCGTCATACAAGTAATTCTGCGCAGGATACGTTTGACCTGGGTGTCGAGTTTGGCAAAAAATTACAGTGGGGCGATATCGTTTTGTTACACGGCAATCTGGGCAGCGGAAAAACCTGCTTTACACAGGGAGTAGGCCAGGGGCTTGGGATCGAAGAGGTTATTAACAGCCCTACCTATATTTATATGCATACGTACCCGTTCTCGCTTAACCAAGAACAAGGTCTTTTTTGCCACCTGGATCTCTACCGGGTAGAGGAAATTGAGAAACTTTTTCCGCTAGGCGTAGAAGATCTGCTGATGAACTCTAAAACCATTATGCTCGTCGAATGGCCGGAGATATTGATACCAATATTGGAAAAGACTTCCGGAAAACGTTTTTTTCGGATTTCTCTGAAAAAAACAGGAGATTCGCAACGAGAGATTAGGGGAGTTTGTAGCGAGAACTATGGAAAAGGGCTGATCGTCGAATAAAGTTTTTTATGCAGGACTAGGTTTCTGACCTGGTCTTTTCTTTTTATAAAGAAGATTTTGGTAAACATATAGATTAGATCAGGAGATCTGATCCTGCAAAATGATTCTCAAGTATGGAACTTCAACATTACATTCTTACCCCGGTCGTTTAAACCACTTCAGCATCTCTGAAAGCGAAAAATGACGCACCACCGGCCGACCATGCGGACACGTATACCCGTTTTCCAACGCTGACCACCCTGCTATGAGCTTCTCCTGTTCGGATACCGAAAGCGGATCGCCAAACTTCACCGCAGCGCGACACGCCATCGTGGCAAACAACCGCTCGTATTTCTGATCAAGAGACACCGTCGAATCTACCGCCAAATCTTCCACCAGATCGGCCATGAGTTTCTCAACATCCGTCTGTCCCAGCACCGCCGGAACAGCGTGTACCAAAATCGCATACTTACCCGCCTGATCCACCTCAAATCCAGCCCCGCGAAAGAAATCGAAAAACTCAGTAAAGAGCGCCATCCGGGCCTGAGCAATATCGATCCCCAGCGGAAATAACAAAGGCTGCGAGACCACCTCGTGGTTTGAAAAACGTTGCCTGATTTCGTGAAACAGCGTAATCTCATGTGCCGCATGCTGGTCAACCACCGAAAAACCTTCCGGACTTTCAAGTATAATATAGCAAGTATGGAGCTGTCCCAGAATTTTTGGTTTAACAATTTTAGAAACTTCAGAAACACCATCCGGCACTTGGGCAATGAAGCCTGAGCTACGTGTTTCATAGGGCTCAACCCGTTGAGCAAGCGTCGGGAAAGCATCGGCAGAAGAGGAATTCCGGAATGAACGAGCATACGGGGAACGCGGCGAAGAAGCCCCCTGATAGCGTGAAAACGCGCGACCCAACGAAGGTACAGACTCCCCTTGTCTGGCATCAGAAGGTATTGTACCAAACACGTTGGTATCAGCAGGAAAATGAGCGTTCAGCGCTTCGGCAATCGAACGTTTAAAAAAGTCAAAAACCAACTGCTGCTGCTCAAAACGCACCTCGAGTTTGCGCGGATGAACATTCACATCCACTTTGGAAGGATCCAGTTTAAGATTTAGCACGAAGAAAGGATATGCTCCTTTTTCAAGGTTTACCCCGTATCCTTCGGCCACGGCCCGATGGATCAGCGGACTTTTAATAGGGCGATTATTTACATAGAGAAATTCATACTTGGCGGAGTTTTTATTCATACGCGGGTGACTGATAATGCCTTCGAGATGGAATGTATCGGTCTTGGTATCCAGCGGCAGAAAATTATCAACATGTCCCTCGGAGCCGAAAATATCCATAACCCGCATAAGAACTGTATCGCGGGGCACTAGATCAAAGACTTTTTTGCCATTATGAAAAAGTCCGAACGTGCAGGCGGGATGGGCCAGCGCGATAGCAGAGACATATTCGACGATATGCGACAATTCGGTCGCATCGCTTTTGAGATATTTCTGCCGGGCCGGAATATTGTAAAACAAATGCTCGACCAACATACGGGTCCCCAGGTTAAAAGCAGTATCCTTCACGTATTCACGTTCTCCTCCCTTGACCCGAACCTCTGTTCCCGCTCCGTGAGGCTCAGTGGAAGTCTGTAACGTGAGAATCGAAACCGAGGCGATACTGGGTAAGGCTTCCCCCCGAAACCCGAAAGTGGAAATGCGAAAAAGATCGTCTTCGTTTGTGATTTTACTCGTAGCAAATCGCTCCAAGGCCAGCAGCGCGTCGGCACGATCCATCCCCGCTCCGTTATCGATCACCTCGATCTTTTGTTTCCCTCCCTGTTCAAGCAAGATGCGAATTTCGCTTGCTCCGGCATCGAGACTGTTTTCAACTAGCTCTTTGACTATCGAAAAAGGACGTTCGATTACTTCACCAGCCGCGATCTGATTGGCGAGGTTCTTGGATAAAATGTGAATGGACGACATATTGTATAGGTAAAGTTACCACAAATTAGTTCTACAAGGTAGCGTAACGATGGCAAAAATCCTAAGCTTGAATATCGATCCGCCTAGGCGGACTAAACAAATTCGAAATACCAATATGTAAATCACAAACCATGCTCCCAGTTTAGTATTTCGTTTTTGTGATTTATTTCGAATTTAGAGTTTCGGATTTAGGATTTTATGCTTTGATGACAATTACAATCAGTTGTAGAATTACGTTGTCAAACATTAAGATCTCTTTTCCACGTAGGCAGGATATCGTTTTTTTGAGCTCGTTGCAAACGCCAGAAAAAACGTACTACGTTGAAAGAACCTCCATACAAATCCCTCAACGAATCAATCCGCGCATGACTGCGGCAAGCTTTTCGTCTCCGAATCGGGTTCGTACGTGATCGAGAAAATACCACAAGACAAGAGCATCGTCCTCGGCGCGGTGGCGGCTCTTATAGGGTATTTTAAAACGATAAATAATATCTTCAAGTTTATGTCCGATCACCATCGGAAAGAGTTTGCGGGACAGCTGGACCGTACAGAGCGTGGGAGGTGCATAGATTTTTCCGCAACGCCCGAATTCGGAGCGCATAAACGCGGTATCAAAAGGGGCATTGTGCGCTACCAGAATTGAATCCCGTAAATAATCGAATATCTTCTCATGGATCTGAAAAAAGCGGGGAGCGCGAAAAACCATTTGACTGGTGATCCCGGTAATAGCGGTAATACCCGAGGGAATAGCCACGCCGGGATCCACCAGGCTCGTGTAACGATCGACGATCCTCCCCTTTTCCACGACAACTAGAGCGATCTCAATGATATGATTCGTGTTAGCCGACAAACCGGTAGTTTCGGTGTCGATAATGACGAAACGGTTTTGAATCATAAAAAGTTGCTATACATATAGCCTTATCAAGGAAAAAGACTGCTGAAAAAAAGAACAGAAGCAAGCGGAAGCTGCGTGAAAGGTTAGGAAGCAACAGATGATTGTAACACCACTACCTCGGTTTTGTCTTCCTGATACGGATAACGGTCTGCGGCGAACATCTCGACAGGAACCGCTTCGGCCTTCGCCATGACTTTCAAAAAATCCTCCAGTGACTCCCTCGAAGCCGGAACTACCGGGATCACGACGCCCGGTTCCAAGCTCTCGACCAGATCTTTGACTTCTTTCATATCCGTATGTCCTTCCAAATTTACCAGCAACACATCAATACGTCCCAGCTCATCCTGCTGTTGCTGAGAAAGTATCCGGATTCCGGCAGGAAGATAGGCGATATGGCATCCTTCATACTCGATTTTATAAAAAAGAGTCGGCTGGTCCGCATCCTTATAAAAAAAACCATATAAAAACATCCCGCGGGATTCATACTCGCCAGGCTCGAAAAATACTTTGGCAGTGGTTGTCTTATTGCTTTTTATACTTGTTTCACCTCTACCCGGATCGGTATAGACAATCAGATCGGCAACAAGCTGCGAATCAACAGGGTCGATCAAGAGTGATACGTCTTTATTTTTGATAGAAACAGCCTTGGCATCGTTCAAAAGTCGGATATCCATAAAAGAAGAACAAAAAAAGCAAAATAAAAATACATCCATTTACCCGCCAACCGGGCCTCCGTCATAATATTGTTCGGTCGGAGCAGGTTGCTCGGGTGCAGGAGCAGATGCGCCTACCAGATAGACCGCCGGACGTGCCTGATAGACACTGGTAAATTTCTCATCCGTCGTATTACCGTCCGGGTATTCGACACGCCGGGTAAAATAGGCGGTAAGGCCGGTATGCGCGTTCTCTTTGACCCGCTTGGCGCCGGCCGGAAGGGCGTTAGTAGGAATATTGACCGCGGCAGGTGGTCCGCGATACCCGACGACGATCGAATCGCTGACGTCGACTTTGCGCGAATCTTTAATCCCGTAAAATTTATAGTAGACTCTGGTTCCCTCGATATAAGCTTGGACGAGGAGATCACCCGGCGTATCGTTTTTAAAACGCATATCAACCGCCCCCGGATAGATCGTGGCGTCAAAGCCCCAGCCGAGCGGCCATTTGTAATAGGTCACCGCATAGGAATGGTTGCGACGTTCCAGGATCGGCAAGCCGCGAAACAGCGCAGCCCGAAACATAGTACTCGAAACCTGACACAAACCTCCGCCGAATTCGGGAATCGTTTCGGGACCTTTGATCACCAGTTCGGGCAAAAAACCGTGAGCCCCGTCGACCGGTCCCAAATGATCGTTAAAAGAAAACTCGTCGCCTTTTTTGATTACGACGCCGTTAAATTTGCGAACGCCCACCCCGATATTATGTACTCGATTTTTGGGAGAGCCGGCGAAATCGGATAGTCCGGTACTAACCAGTTCTTTAATATTGAGATCCTGAATACTCTTATCGGCAAAAACCTGGCCGGCCCGATCGATTACGGGAAGTTGCAGCGTGGAAATATCTTTTTCCAGCGAAAGACCAAGCGTTTTGACGAAAGCTTCACGGCTTACTTTCTGCCCGTCCTCGGCAGTGCCATCGAAAACGATCTGATCGTTTTCGCGACGGATCGTAACATCTTTTTTATCGCGGTTCAGTTCTTTTTCAGGACCTGCCTCCAAGTAAGGAATTATCCGCTCGAAAGGAACTGGTATGACATATTTTTCTTTCACAGGAAAGTCGGTAGCCGCCCCAAAGCGAAGCGGGAGCTCTAGTCCGGCAAACTGCACGAATCGTTTTTTCTGAAGTTGCAGATCGGTGGTATCCAAAGAAAAAGACCACTCTTTCCCGCCGTTTATAACGCGAATCTTGCGGGAAGATATTTGCTTCAAAAGGACAGCCGGATCGCTTATTCCGGTAGCATCGATCAAAACGGTACTCTGTCGTCGTTCTGTCGCTTTCGTTTCATTGGCGGTCGTTTCGCCAACAACTGTCCCGGTTCCGGTCGTAGTTGGTAGTATATCACCACTGGCACCCCAAACCGGGGTTGGCTGAAGAAACAGACAAAGAAAAGCTACAACTGTAATACGAGCGGACTTAGACATGCAACGCAAAACAATTAAAAAGTGCAAATAACTATTTCTTCCCTTTGATCAAAACCTTCATTCCCCGGACAAAACTGGAAACCATGCCCTTTTTCTTGGGCTTTTCGACCGAAGAGGAAGAAATTTCATTTTTTTTCTTTTTCCCGATACCGGCGACCGTGGCACCTACTAAAGACCCCAAAGCGCCACCGATCAAAATACCTTTGACCAGTTTGTCTACTTTCTGATTTCTTTTACCGGGTTCAGTCTCTGCCATAGGCAAAAATGAGAGCAAAATAACACTTCTTTAGTATAAAGTCCCACTGATTTTTTTCAAGGTAAAAGGATTCTCACCTTTAAAATCGCTCCTTTTCGGAAATAAGCGTCCGGAACAAGGTGGGAATAATAAAGAGAGTTAGAAACGAAGAGCAACTTAGCCCGGCGATAATGGCACTGCCGAGGGCTTTCCATAAATCGCTCGACAACGTGATCGGAATAATACCTACGATAGTTGCGAAAGAAGTAATAAAAATCGCTTCCAGGCGAGATTTCCCGCCGTCGATAATCGCTTCGTCGAATGGAATGCCGGTACGGATATTCAAGTCGATTTTGTCGATCAAGATAATCGCGTTTTTGACCACGATCCCGAACAACGCCAGAATACCGATCAGCCCCGGAAAAGAGAGCGGGATCTGGACCAGAGCCAGTCCGAACATGACACCGATAAGCGCCAGGGGGATCGTCACCAGCACAATCAGCGATTTCCGAAACGAGTTGAATTGGATCACCATGGTTGCGATGATCAGCAAAAAAGAGAGAGTCATCGCGTTAAGAATCGAAGTGACCGACTCTTCGTTTTCTTCGTTCTGTCCGCCAAACTCCACCACATAGCCAGTCGGCAATATTTTGGACGCAATGCGTTTCTTATATTCGGCCAGCGCTTCGGACGGATTGGTCTTGGCACTTACGGTCCCGGAAAGGATGACCACACGATCCTGATCAATCCGGGTGATTTTTTCCAAAGACGGAGTAAGTTGTATCGAGGCAACGTCTTTGAGAAACACCGGACTACCCATTTGATTGATCAATTGAATATTCTGCAGATCTTCGAGCGACGGAATCTTCGTTTTGTCAAAGCGGGCCACGACCTTGATTTCGTCACCCGCGCGCAGCACTTTTGTAACTTCGGTACCGGCAATCGCCATGCGTAATGTTCCTCCAACCTGGGCTGTCGTCAGGCCGTACAATCGAAGCAGAGAAGGATCAAGCTGAAACGTATATTCGGCCGGGGAAGGTTTCAGCGACAACGACGTATCAACTACGCCAGGAACCTGGCCTAACAGAGACTGATATTCCTGGCCCAATGTTTCCAGAATCTTAAGATCCTCGCCTTTAATCCGCATTTCGATATCGGCACCGGCGGGAGGACCGCCACTGGGAGCGACGACCGAGACAACGGCTCCTTCAAAAGACTGAAGCTCCTGACGCATCCGATCGGCCAGAACATAGGATACAATATGACGTTCTTCTTTATCCACCAAAGAAACCGAGATGGTAGCCAGATGCGTTCCGGTACTGGCACCGCCGCCGATTCCAACGCTGACCTCACGCCCCACAGTCGTGGAAAAATTCTTAACTTCGGGAATCGTCATCAGATAATCTTCAAGCCTTTGCACTAGTTTATCCGTCTCTTCGAGACGCAGACCAACCGGCGCTTCGAGCGTTATATACATCAGCGGATAATCGGTTTTCGGAAAAAATTCGCTTTTGACCGCTCCGGTCATAACCAGAAAAATCGCTCCGCAAAAGAGCAGAAAAGTAACAAAGAGCGTAAGAAAACGTGTGAGGCGGGTTTTAATCATCCAGCGGATCAGGCGATCGTACAGGGGCAGAAAAAAGTTGAGTTGAAAAATACCGTGAATCAACCTCTCCCAGAAATTGGCATGCTCTCGACTGACCTGGAGTTTGAGTTTCTGTTTAATTTTTTCGGGATCGGTTGCTTCGGCTTCTAATAGTACACTATTTTGTCGCATAATCTTTTTTCCGCGAAAAAAGTACCAAAGTATCAGAACAATGAGCAGAATCAGCGTAATGACGAACAGAAAGATATTTCCAGTCCCCAGGCTGATCAGCGCAACCAAGGTGACGATTCCGGTAATAATGCCAAAGACACGGCCGGTCAAGCGAAGACGTTCGAGAAAAGCAGCCAGCGGATGATTGATAACCAGAGCAATGATCGTGGAAGCCGCAAGCATGGTCGAGACAGTCACCGGAATCGATTTGATATATTCGCCGGTAATGCCGGTCGAGAGCAGCAGGGGCAGAAAAGCCCAAATGGTCGTCAGCGTCGTCGTGATCAGCGGAACTTTAAAATCGTTCAGTACCAGCAAAACGGCTTCTTCGGGAGTAAATTTTCCCGAAGAAAGATACTGTTTTGTGGCGGCCACGACCACAATGGCATCGTCGACAATTAAACCGAGTGACAAAAGCAACGAAAATATCGACAGGAAATTAAGCGAGGTGCCGGTTCCAAGCATCACCCCAAACGTTGCAAAAAATGTCAGCGGAATGACCAGACCGGCCATGAGAGCCTCTTTGAGACCGATAGTGAGAAACAGAATGCCGAATACAAGCAGAATCGTGATCAGAAAGTCGTGCGACAAACGGTCGAAATCTTTTTCGATCTGTTCGGCATCGTCATACGTGACATCTTTTTTCAAATCGGCCGGCAGTGTCTTAAACAGTTCGTCGACTTTACGATTGGCGGCATGGACGGTATCGATAATCGATCCGCCGGTTTTTTTGATAATACTCACCGAAACGGAATTCTCAGGCGCAGAACCTTTGATCGAAAGACGCGAAAAAATAGTACGTTTGATCGCTTTCTCCGAGACAGATGCCACGTCTTTCAGATAGACGACGGCGCCCTGAGTGGTGGAAAGAACCGGCAGATTGCCCAAAGTTTTGTCATCATAAAAACGGCTGTCGCTGCGCACCGTATACGTATAGGGCTGCGATTCGAATACGCCGGCCGGAATTCCCAGATTGGCAGCCCGGATCAGACCGTTGACCGTGTCGGGCGAAAGATTGTAGGCAATCAGTTTTTGCGGATCGTAGGCCACCTCGAGCTCGGCCTCGTCACCGCCGAATACCTGTACTTCACGGACCGTCGGGATGACTTCCAGGTCATCCTGCAATTGTTCGGCAAAATCACGTAAAACAAATCCGTCATAGGGACCGCTGATACTCAATGTCCAGATAGGAGCGTCGCGTACCGAGATCTCTCGAACCAAGGGCTCTTCGACTTCGTCGGGCAGCTCAGGTTTGACGGTATTGACCGCATCGCGTAACTTCCGCACGACCGTTTCCCCATCCAGATTCGACTCGAATTCAATGCTCAGGCTGGAGACTGAATTATACGAATTGGAAGTGATTGTCTTGATACCTTTGACACCGCTGATTTCAGTTTCCAGTTTCTTCGTTACCAGTTCTTCCACATCGCCGGGCGAAGCCCCGGGATAGACCGCATTGACGACGGCAAACGGAATCTTGACCTCAGGATCGGATTCACGAGGCAGCCGGAAAAAAGCGAAGAGTCCGACGAGAATGATCAAAATCATCAGCAACATGACCACTCTGACATTCCTCACGAAAAAGTTCAGGAACATTTTGTTCAATTCCGGCTTGAATTCGAGCTGTTCAAGATACAGAGAATCGGCGGACTGATGGGCGGAAGTTTCTTTTTTCGGCATAGATAAAGATAAAGGTTCAAAGGCTATAAGGGCAATACCTACTTAACTGGATTTCTGTTCGATACTCACCGGATCACCGTCTTTGAGCAACTTCTGTCCCTCAACGATAATCTGCGTTGCGACCGGAAGGTCGGTTTTTATCAGAGCATATTCCCCTTCCACGGCCACGACCGTGACCGGATATTTCTTGGCGGCATTCTCGGCTGTGGCCACATAGATGAAACTTTCGTTTTGATTTACCGTCACGATTTCCAAGGGCAGGTAGACCGAGTCGGCATCGGCAGCAGCTTTGGCTTGACGGTAGAGCACCGTCACGACCGCGCCGACCACCGGAAAACTGCCCGAGTTCTGATCCAGCGTTATATCGATCAGGAAACGGCGCGAAACCGGATCAGCCTGGGGAGAGATTGCAGAGACCGTACCAGAGAAACGGATACCGCTCTTATTGCGGATTTCGAGGGGTGTCGCAAGCGAAAAGGCCGAAAGATCGGTTTCGGGGACGAAAAACTGTACTTTAACGACGTCGTCCCCCTGCAAAACGGCGATAGACTGACCGGGATTAACTACTTGACCGACATCCACTTCTTTCTTTTGGACACGAGCGGTAACCGGGGCGGCGACAGTCAGCTGATCAAGCTGAATCTTAGCCAGATTCAGCTGCCCTTCCATCGCATCGAGCTGGGAGTTAAGACTGTCAAGTTGCGACGTGCGTCCTTTACGAGCCGTTTCCAAGGCTGTCTGAGCCGTTTTGTATTGAAGATCGGCCAAATCGACCTGGGCTTTGGCCGCATCGAGCTGGGTTTGTAATTTTACCGATAACGATTTGACCTGATTTTCGGCCAATGTCACGCCGTAACCGGCTTGATCCTGCTGGGCGGTATTGCCGGCTTTGAGATTTTCGACGGCTTGAGCGGCGCTCTTTTCCTGCTGTAATGTAATTTCATATGCTTTCTGTAAGCCTTCAAGAACGGAAGAAGTATCCAGATCCAGCTTTTCATCAGATTGCTTCAGCTGGTTCATCGTCAGTTCCATTTGCGTTACTTGTGCTTGGTAGCCGGCCAGACTTGTCTGAAAACGACTCAGAAGATCGAGCGAAAGTGCTGCCGATACAAAACTGTTGTCCAGCAAATCTTTGGAAGTATCGGTCATGCGTTTTATTTTAGAGAGTAGCTCCAGTATCGATTGCAACCGGGAGGAAGGGCCGGAAAACGTCTCGTTTTTTACCTGATTGTAAAAACGTTTGGCCTCTTCATAGGCTTCCTCGGCCGATTCATAGGTCGATTGTTTAAGCGCTCCCAAATTGTCGCGATACGAAATGTTGACCAGATTTTTATCGTCGAATCCGGTCATCGCATTAACGCCGTCCAGTAAGGCTCCGGCCAGAGTAATCGCCCCGTCGGTGGCTATTTTTATATTCTCCTGCAAATCTCCCGAGGCCTTCTCGAAATCTTTTTTACGATTTTCCAGAGAGATACGCGCCCCCTCGGTAGCAACTTTAGCCGTATCGTAGCCTAGCTGCGCGCTTTTTAGAGACTCGTCGGTAGTTTTTCCCAGATTGTCGCGGCCACTACGGGCCTGCTCGGCGGCAATTTCGGAGGAGCGCATATCTTTTTCGGCGCTGTTTTGAAGATTGTCATAGTTTTTCCGGGCCAGTTCGAAAGACTGGCGGGCCTGTTCAACGGCCAGAGAGGCCTGGCGGATCTGTTCGTCGCTTACTTGAGCGGTATTGGTAATATTACGCTGCATATTGTCCCGGGCCTGCAACGCATTTTGATAGTTGGTTTTGGTCACGCTCGACTCTCCCACATCCAGACGTACGAGCGTCTGCCCGGAACGGACCGTATCACCGACCTCAAACGACAATTCGGAAACCGTGCCGGCGCTTTTGGAAATGACACGGACTTCGGAACCCGACACCACCACACCCGGATACTCGAGTCCCCGCTCGCGTATCGCCAGTTCGCTTAAGGAACGGGTCTTGACCGGGACAGTCGGACGGGAAAGGGTCTGATCAACTACTTCCGGCTGCGCCTGGGAGCTGCAAGCGGATAGAATGAGCAAAAGCCCGACAAAAGACAAGAAACGGCGTTGCTGCATAAAGAACGAAACGATAAAAAAACAAAAAACCGGTTTTTAAAAGATAGAAACAAAAAGGCTTTTGTTTTGGTATTTTGATCGAACCGAAGCACCCGAAAGGTATGTATACTACTATGTAAACGACAAGCTTGTCAAAGATTTTTTCTATTTTCTAAACCTATAAATCAAATAACCACAAAAGTATGGAAAGTATGACTGGCAATACTACTATAATCGGACATTCCCCGTCGGTCAAAACGAATTATACTGTACGAATGATGAGTTATGATTGATGATTTAATGCAGACGGCTAAGGCTTGTACTCACCACCGACTGAATGCTGAACGTCTTATTTACAACCAGAACGTTGATAGAAATTTACGAAAAATCATAGAAATTTGTAGAAATTCATTATTTTTACCGGCCGCCACGAAGAAACGCTGTTGGGGCTGTCCTTATTGACTACTTCATGCTGAGAGCCGAATTGCTGCCCCGCTAGATCACCATACGTTCAAAAAAAGCCCGTACCGGATTAAACCGCGGGATAGTTTCCCAAGTCAATGCTTCGCAATTGGCCAGATCGGCAGAAAGCTGGTCGACCAGTCTGGTAACGATACCGCTGGTACTTCGAAAAATTGCGTTGGTCTCCTGAAGCAAATTGAAACTGAGACGGGTGAGATTTGCCGAGCCGACGATGGCAGTTTGTTGATCAATCACCATAACCTTGCCATGAATCATGCCACGATAGAGAAAAACAGTAAGAAACTTGTTTTTATCAGGAAAAGAAGGCGACGGTTTCAAGAGTTTACGCACCGAGGCAATATTGGCATGAAAAAAACCGTCGGAGCGATCTGGCAGGATAACCTGTACCCGCACACCGTTTTGCGCTAAAGACTGAATCTTGCGAATGACGGGATCGTCTGTTATATAGCCGTGTTCGATCACAACCGTTTCTTTGGCGCGGGAAAGTTCAGCCAAGACCGTATGGCGGAATCTGCGCCGTCCGCCAACATGGACCAGCACCTCCAGGCCTTGCCGGAGCGAACGGAAAAACCAGTTCTGTTTCTTGCTTTTCTTTTGGGGCTCCGGAAGCAACTGCTGGACCGGCATGCCGCGCAGCAGCACCATGTAATCATGCCAGCCGCCCAGATCCGGATCCTCGTGGTTGGGATCGGTCAGATATTCGTCGGCCAGGTTCATACCGCCGATCATGGCTTTTGCGTTCGGGGTAAGATGATCGAACACCAGTACTTTGGAGTGATCGATCTCTTTGAGATATTTGAAGAAAAACAGTGACCGGGAACCAATATAGCTGAAATGAACGTTACTTTTATAGGTACGCAGAAAAGTCAGTCCGTAGGTACTGGAAAAAATATCTCCGGGCGTATTGCCGAGCGAAATATAGCGGGCCAGATTATAAATACGACTGCCAAACGCATCTTTTTCAATCGTGACTTGAATAGAAGGCGTTTGGCGGATCTTTTTCTCAAGCGCCATCAGAACCGCTCTGCCACGGGCGTCGTTCCTCCACATAAAAATTTTTATATGGATAGAATATTTGGCGCGCGTAATACAGTCGAGCAATGTGTCAAAAAATTGCTGACCATCGACGATCAATTCGGCCGTAAATGCTTGGGAAGAAGGCTGAGGAGGCACAAAACGCAATTAGTTAAAAAGCAACGCCAGCAGTATAGGGGAAGTACGTTAAAATTGCGAAACAAAATCCCGTACGGGCGCAAACGAAAAACGATGGATCGGACATGGACCGTATTCGCGTAAATTACGCGCATGCAGCTCCGTGCCATAGCCTTTATGATGTTGAAAACCGTAACGAGGGTAGGCTTCGTGATACATTTCCATAATCCGGTCGCGCCAGACTTTGGCTATAATGGAAGCGGCGGATATGGCGGGAACAAGGGCATCACCGCGCACGATGGATTCGCACGCTATTCCCGGAAAATAATAGCCGTCGCGGCCATCGATGAGCGCCCGCTCGGGTTTCTTCGATAAACTGTTCAATGCTTGCTGCATCGCCGCGAAATTAGCACGTTTGATACCGACACTGTCGATAACAGTACTATCGATTATACCGATGCCAAAATCGACCCGTTTAACCAAAACATCAAATACGACATCGCGGGCTTGGGACGTCATAACTTTGGAATCTCTCAGCAAACTGGTATCGAACCGCGGCGGCAATATGACGCACGCCGCCACCACCGGCCCCGCCCACGGCCCGCGCCCGGCCTCATCGATCCCGGCAATGAGAAGTTTAGAGGAAGTTTTCAGGTTTCAGGAGCGAAAAAGTAAATTATGTAATTAAAGATGTCATATGAAAGATTATACGTTCAAATACCAAAGCTCAAATGCCAAATCAAATCTAAATATCAAATTTCCAAATTTTCAAATAACAGAAGAGCAAAGATGTGCGCTTCTTATTTACCTGCTTATAAGCCGTTATCTGCCATGAGTGACTAACTTACGCCGTATTCATCAAATAATAAATTATGCTAGAGTTTCGATATTTGGTGCTTTGAGATTTTTTTGATCCGCCACGGTGGATTGAACGTTGACATTTGAGCTTTTCTCGTTCTTTCATTAGACCACCAAAACAACGCTCCGGCAATCCTACCTCTTTGCCTTCTTAACACGAAAAAGAGTATACTACTGTGATACTTTCATCAACTCTTCCTCCCGCATGACCACGAAAATTCCCAAACTCGACCAGTATTTCGAACTGGCCAAGGAACACAAAGCCTCGGACTTGTTTATAACGAGCGGCAGCGTGCCGGCGCTCAAGATCAACGGCGATATCGTTTTTATCGAAGGCGCCAGCGAGGTACAACGCGATATGGCAGAGAAATATCTGATCGATCTCCTCAGTCCTGTGCAAAAAGAGCATTTCGAGGCTAATCTGGATATAGACTTTTCGTTGAGTATGGAAAAGTTAGGCCGCTTCAGAGTAAACGGATTTTTAAACAATGCCGGCGTTGGCATGGTTTTTCGTTTTATTCCTGATATGATCCCGGCGTTTGAAAGTTTGGGACTGCCCGAAGTTATTCATAAATTCACCAATCTGAAAAACGGACTGGTGCTGGTCACCGGAACGACCGGCAGCGGAAAAAGCACGACCCTGGCAAGCCTGATTCAGGAAATAAATCTAAAGAAACGAAAACATATTCTGACGATCGAAGATCCGATCGAATTTGTCTATAGTTCGGCCAAAAGTCTGGTTAATCAGCGCGAAGTCTATACCAACACGGCAAACTTTCAAGCCGCGTTACATTCGGCACTCCGTGAAGCGGCGGATGTCATCCTGGTCGGAGAAATGCGCGATCCCGAAACCGTAGCTCTGGCTCTGGAAGCAGCCGAGACCGGCGCCCTGGTCTTTGCGACGCTCCACACCAGCGGAACCGCCAAAGCGGTGGACCGGATCATCGACATGTTCCCGTTTGAAAAACAGAACCAGATTCGATCCTCACTCTCGTTATCGCTTCAGGCGGTAGTGTGGCAGGAATTGCTGAAAAAGAAAGACAAAACCGGCCGGGTAGCCGCTTGCGAAGTGCTCACCAACAACAGCGAAGTATCAAATATGATCCGCAAAAACGCGACCCATCAGATTCCCAATGCGATAGAAACCGGTGCACGCGACGGTATGGTTACCATGAAACAATCGCTCGCCTTGCTCAAAGAACAGGGAATGATATGAGAAACAGGTAACCGTAAGTATGCCGCCGGGGATCAAATATCAAATCCCTCTTGAGAAATTGGGATTTTGAGATTATTTTGGTACTTGTCCGCCGCGGCGGATTGTCATTTACCCCTTCGTCATGATCTCTTTTAAACGAAACAACTCTGTCGAATCGGAACACCCGACCGATTTTTCGTATCTCAAACCAGATACATTTTATTTCGATTCCGCCTGCCAGACACTGCGCCCATGGCAGGTAGTAAGCGCCCAGAAAGAGTATTTCACAGATTTCAACGCCTGCGGCGGACGGGTAAAATACCAATGGGGCCAACGAGTCGATGAATATACCCGCCGGGCTCGTAAAAAATTACTGGATCTGGTGAAAAAAAACGAAAAAGATTACGCGACGGCTTTTACTCTCAATACGACTTACGCGATCAACCTGCTGCTCATGCAACTCCCGTCCGGGAAGTACACCCGAGTCGTCACATCCGAGATAGAGCACAATTCGGTATTTCTCCCCAGCATCGCTTTCGCTCAAAAATACCAGGCAACCAGAATCGTGCTTCCCCGGGATGACGATGGAAACCTTTTATACGAAAGAGATGATCTTGTAAAAGCGGTCGTAGTTCTCAGTGCCACATCGAATATCGACGGTCGGGAGCTAAAAAATATAGAGCAACTCGTCAAAGATACGCACGAACAAGGCGGAATTGTCATACTCGATGCGGCTCAGTCGTTCGCCCACAGTCGTGCGTTGCTCCAAAAAGGCGATTGGGATGCTGTTTGCGGATCGGTACACAAAATGTATGGTCCCAGTCTGGGGTTTATGATTGTTAAAAAAGAGCTGTTAAAAACACTGGAATACTTTTTCATTGGAGGGGGAACGGTGACGGACGTTTTTAAAGAAAGCTACACCCTTATCCGGGACGAGGAAGAGTTATTCGCCCCCCTAGAAATGGGATTACAAAACTGGTCCGGCATTGTCGGTACCGACGCGGCGATCGATTGGTTAAAAACGTATAATCCGGAAGGGAAAACCGCACAAATTTACGAAAAAGAGTTGATCGAACATACCTGGCAAAAATTGCATGAAATAGAACGTTTGACGATCATCAACGCGACCCCGACCGCCGTTATCAGTGTCTATAGCGATAAAATCGACGCCCACCGGCTGGCCATTTTTCTCGGCGAACAACATATCATGTGCCGCAGCGGCTACTTTTGTTGCCACTATTATCTCCAACACCTGAAACAATATCCGCCTCTGTTACGTATCTCATTAGGATTGAATAATACGAAAGAACAGATAGATCACTTGGTCGCAATACTGAAGAAGATCCTCGAACATGTGTAACAAAAAAACCAGAACTTGACCCACATAGAGCTTTAAGCCTAGAATACGGTTGACTCTTACCTTTGAAAGAAAACACCTATGAAATCCTTAGTTATTCCAAAAAAAGATATCAGAAGCCGTATGAAAAGCTATTCCGGCGTTGATCCTTGGGAGCTTGTCAAAGGCATGTGGAAGGATCGAAAAGATGACCCGGTAGTTTGGCAAAAGAAAATCCGTAAAGAATGGAAATGATTGTATTAGATACAAATGCGATTGTTAACTACTTCAAGGGGAATAATCACACTGTTACATTCCTAGATAATCTAAGAAACCTAGGAAGTAAGTTCGTTATTTCTACAATCACCGAGATTGAGCTTTTTTCATACACAGAACAAACGTCGGAAGAATTTATTTTCATGAGCTTGTGGATGCAGAGTGTTTTTATTGTGCCGGTTGATTCCTTTATCGCAAGAAAAGCAGCCGATTTTAGAAAAGTTTATCGCCTAGAAACACCTGACGCAATCATTGCCGCCACTTGTTTTGTTTATGGTAAAAAATTAGTGAGTTATGATAGAGATATGAGAAAAGTTAAAGAAATAGAAATCATTAATACGCCTTAACAACAATTCTACATGCTCTGTATCGCCGCCTTCATCGTTTTTGCTATTCTGGGAATCTTTTCCGCGAAGTACCGGAGTCTGACCGCCAAAGCGTGGTATTGCGTCCGGAAACGAATTACGTTCAAACCATGTGACATCAATTTCGGCGAAGAGGTCAAAAGCCGATTACTGGGAAAAATGATCCTTAAACGGCCGCGTTTAGCCAAGTTTCTGGATAAATGGTTGGACTGGTTTGCCTTTGCGTTTGTCGCGCTGAGTATCTGGAGCCTGGTATCGGTGACACTTGCGGGTTTGAACCTGTGGGTCTACGACACGTGCGATCCGGTCAGCGGCGAATCGTGCTCGCTCTCCGGAGAAGCCTGCGGGATCGGCACCAATCAGCTAAGCCTGCCGGATGCGATATCTCAAAATCGTTTCGGAGAATGGCTCGCCCAGCCGTTCATTACGTTTGCCGAAACGGTTTCGCGCATCCCGGATCGAATCCGTAGTTGGGACGTGCGCGAGTTTCTGCCCGAAAACCCAAGCTACTACACCCGATTTGACGAAACCAAACCGGTCGCGCTCGAAGTGATCGACCCAGGTTGTAAATTTTGCAAACAGCTGTTCAAAAACATAAAAACGGCTAGTTTTGAAAGAAACTATAATTTGACCTATATCCCCTACCCGATTCCGGATGTAACGAGACCGGGAGAATTTAAATTCGTGCATTCGGAACTCGTCACACGGTATTTATTGGCGCTTCAACAAACTCCCTTAACGAGCAATCCCAGCGGAGTTTCCCCCGACTGGCAGCTGCTCGAAATGATGTTTACCGGTAGCGACGAAAACGGGCAGGAGTACCAGAACAGCTTCAATTTACTCTACGATAAGGAACGTGCCGTAAGCGAATTACGCAAGATGCTTGGGACCATCGGCTATACCGATGCCGAAATCCGGCAGATTGACCAGTTGGCTCTGTCGGATCAAATCAGTGAAAAACTGCAAAAAAATCGTGAGATCGTAGAAAAGAAGATCAAAACGATCAAAATCCCTACAATTATGTTTAATGGCCGGCGGTATGATCGACTGGTAGGGCCGGAGCAGCTTCAATAGAAATACAATTTTCAGTGGGTGAGAAATATTTTACCTTTTAACTATTCTTCTATTTATGGAGCAGAAAGCACAAGTGAGAATCGGGGTGAATGTTTTTCTGTTAAGAAATAACAAGATTTTGCTTGGAAAAGGATCGGAAAAACGGGATACGGAACACTTGGTGCCTACCCGGCGGACATTTTGAATACGGAGAGTCCTTGATCAAGGGGGCACAGAGAGAATTAGAGGAGGAAACCGGTATTATAGTGAAAAATTTAGATTTTTTGCATATAATAAACGACCCGCGGGATGAGAGTCACTACATTCATATCAACTTCCTGGCGAAAGATTTCGAGGGAGAGGCCAGAGTAATGGAACCTGAAAAATTTGCTAAGTGGCAATGGTTTGATATAAAAGAGCTACCAGAAGAAATATTTGTGGGCCATCAGAAATTTATTCCGGCATTTTTAGGGAATTTCGTTTTTATTGATAACAAAAAAAATGAAAGATAAACACTATTCATTTTCTTGTAATGTATAAGAAATTATTATGGTCGGATCTCTCACTATTTTGAAATGGAATTGATAAATAATCTACTAGCAAAGTCACTCCAGTATGCACGCCATGGGCATGGGGAGTCGCGGAACTCTTAGTACAATGAGTAAACGAGAGTAATGTCCGTTGTTAGCTAGTCGAGAACAGATTCAATCGTTCTTGTGAATTTACTCGTCACTACGTACTTTAAGCAAGCTCGAGGTGTTTTCGGATCTCGGACAAGCCGGGATGACATACTGGAAAACTAACCGCTAACCACTTGCTCCTACCGTATTCCCACCGACGAGCCGAAAGCACGCACGAGAAAAACGGCCATTTCAGCGCGGTTTACCGGTTTTTCGGGACAGAAGTTGTTGCCGTTACACCCCTGGGTAATGCCGTCCTGCGCCAGCTTTTCAATCCATGCGGACGCCCAGTAGGAGGAAGCAACATCCTTGAAACGGGAAGAAGATATCGTGGAAGGAGCGTAATTTTCTCCATATTTGATACGTAAGAGAAAGACCGCCATCTCGGCCCGGGTTAATCCTTTATCAGGACAGAAACGATTCGGATTCTGAGCGCAGCCTTTAGTGAATTTTTCACTGGAGAGCTGTTCAATAAAATCGGCCGCCCAATGTTTCAGCGGAAAAACGGGAACATCCGCAAATATCCCGGCAGCCTGAGGCGGATTGTAGTTAGCGCCATGCAATACGCGCTCAAGAAACACAGCCATTTGCGCCCGCGTCACCGACATCTCGGGGCAATAGCGGCCCGTTGAACAACCTTTGGTAACCCCATTGCGAAAAATCTGATCGATCGCTTCGAAAGCCCAATGACTCGTTGCAACGTCGAGAAAAGGAGATACTGGCAAATTGCCGCAAGCAACGCCTATCGTGGAACATTCGTCGTTTCCCGATCCCGAAACCCGTGTACACTGATTATTCACACAAGCCAGATGCGAAACAGTGGCACTACCGCCACTACTACTTCCCGAAGAACTGCCGGACGAAGAAGAACCACTCCCCGAAGACGAGCCTGTCCCTGAACTAGAACCGGAACTCGAACTCGTAGAGGATCCTCCGCTGGTTGACCCCGTGCCGGAGCTGGAAGAAGAGGATGAGGTACTACCGCCGGAAGAGGTGGAAGAAGAACTCGTCGTACCTCCCGAGGAGGAGCTGGAGGTCGAACCGGTTCCGGAGCTCGAACTGGTGGGAGAACCGCCCGAAGACGTACTGGAGCTAGAAGTAGAGGAACCGACACCAGAGGAACTACCGGAAGAAGATCCTGTTACCTGACAACCACTAAAATAGCCCTGGAGCAGCGTTTTTTTATTATCCCACACCGTGGTCCAATCGTCTTTCAACACCCCGCCGGTATCGCCCGAATTAGGATTCCAGCTCCAGTAAAACGAACTGCATATTTTTTTCTGCTTGTAGTAGTCCACGATCGCATTCTGCCAAGTCACATCCTTCGGATCGCCGCCGTTCCCATATTTGCCGCCCCATTCTCCCGGAATCACGGTGAAACCTTTGTCCACAAATTGTCCAAAATGCGCATCCCAGATCGCGGGAAGATTAGCCGGGAAATCGCTTGTAGTAAAATAGGATTGATTATAGACATCGGGGCCGTAGACATGAGGAGAAAGAACCAGTTTGTTGGCCGGAATCTTGTTCGAGATCGGAAAACAACTTTGCGGTTCCAGATTACCGCCCCACCAGTGACCGATATTCCCTGAACAGTTGGAGCTTTCCTGGATTCCTTCAACAAAGATCAAAATATTGGGGTTGGAAGTCAGAATAGCTTCGCCGGCTTTTTCGGCAGCCAGTTTCCAGTCTTTGGCACCATCGCCGCTGCCCCAGTTGACCTGCCCGTGGGGTTCGTTTTTTAGGTCGATTCCCATAAAATACTCGCGGTCTTTGTAGCGCTCGGCCACATTTTTCAGATCGGCGATCCACTGACCTTCGGAATAACTGTCAGTATACCACAGTTCGCTGATAGCGTTACAATCGGGTCTATGATGATCGAGCAGTATGTAAATTTGTTTGCTGTTAAATTCGTCGACGATCTTATCAAAGATTTGCAGACTGTTTAATCCCTGCAAATCCTGATTTTTGGCAAAATCGATCGAATCAGCCGAAGCGCTGCTGAGCACTGCCGGACAAAATGGCAATCGGACGGCGTTAAAACCAGTATCCTTGATCTGCTGGATCATCTCTTTATAATTTCTCGCCCACAAGCCATGCACTACGTGATTGTTCGTCTCGAATCCAAACCAGTTGACACCCCTGAGCACAATGGGATTACCGTCTTTGTACACCACATTATTGGCTACAGTATATACCGCCGCGGCTCCGCGGGTTGAGTTAAGAGGCAGCATGGAAAAAAGCGCCCCAAACACAAACAAAGAGAGTACCCCAAAACGCAGCGAGAATCGTTGCATGATTTGTATAGAAAAAGAGAAAAGTAAGACAGCTAGAGTATAACAATGTCAAAGTTTCTTAACAATACATAACGCCTTCTATGAAAAGTTCTTGATTACTTTTATTCCTTGATGATCTACGACAATACATTTTCCAAATAAATCCTCATGTGAGACTTTTTTAAGGAAATCAGCAAGTTCCTTTTGGGTAGACTTTGAATCAATCGGATTTCTGTGTCCTATCACTCCAACATCTTTTTTACTCTTTGGAAATTTAAAAAAATCAGAAATATTACCCGTCAATACATGATAATTGGCCTTATTAGCCATAGTATAAACTACTTTATCTTCAGCCGCGGGGGAATTTGTAAAATCTACCACGGATCGTAACTTTGCATTCTTTTTACTGATTTTAGCTATTAAAAACGTACTGTCTGCATCAACAGCTATTTTAGGCTTTTGCTTAACCCTCTTTACTTGAATGAGCTTTTTCATTATTTCAATACTGTAATACTATATTCCAAAGCCTCTCTAATATCTTTTTCTTTTAGGTCTGTTTTATGGAAGGAGTTGATTCTCTTAACTATCTGTTTGGGAGTTTTTCCATCCGCAAGCATAGCTAAAATAGAAGAAACAGGAAGTCTTGTTCCTTGTATAATAGCTTTACCACCATAAATAGCTTTATCCTTTATAATCATGGAAAAAAAGAAAATGACTACGTATTACTTTTCTTATTTTTTTCTAATTGCTGCTTCATAAGATCATTCAGCTCCTGAGCAGAAGCAAGGGGCATTACCAGTCTTGCTATTAACGAGAACGTATTATCTCCGGCAGGTTGAAAACATTCTAAAAAAAGATCTCGATCAGTCACCGTAGATCGAAAGACAGAAGCATACAAAGCAGGGGGAAAGTTTTGAGTCTGATTTTTTTCAGGCTGTTTCTTCTTATTATTCATAAGGTATTTATAAAGAGATAACAGAATATATTATCTACAATCATGGTATTCAAATATCCTTACAATTGCAAAATAAGAAGATACCTTTTGCTAAAAAGTTAGGATTTTTTTATCTTTTAGCTTGGATAATATCCTCTCTTGAAATATTACTAAGCCGAAGCCAGAAAAGCGGCTTTCTTTTTCTCCCATTCGGGCCCCTGCCGTACCAGAACGTTGTGAGCCGTCTCGGGATGTTTCATAATCTGCTTGATCAGTTCTTCCAAAAACACCTTATTTTGAGACCCCTTCACCAAAATCAGATCGCCTTTCTGAATGAGTGGTTTTACATACTCTGCCGCTTGCTGGTAATTCAGGAAGCTTTTGATCCTTAGCTGTCGGCTGTCAGCTGTCGACTGCCGGCCTGGTTTCTGACCGCTTGCCTCCTCCGCTATCCACTGGGCATCCTGCCCGACGGTAACCAGCAGGTCACATCTCTCGGCCGCAAACGTACCTATCTCACGATGTTCTTCCTCGGCAAAACTACCCAGCTCATTCATATTCCCCAGCACCGCGATCTTGCGATTCCCGGGCAAAGCGGAAAGCGTGAGCAAAGCTTCGCGGCAGGCATACGCGGAAGAGTTATAACTACTATCAATAATCCAGGAATCGTTGATACCCTCGATAAGACTTAACCGTCCGTTGGGCATACGAAAACTCGAGACACGTTCCTGGATTTTGGACAACGGAACATCGAGCAAAAAGGCAATCAGAATAGCGGGAAGAAAGGTCGAAGCCAGAAAACTCCCGACCACTGGAGCCTGAAATTCGAAACGTCTGGACTGATAGGAAACCTCGAACGTAATACCTTCCAAGGTAGCGCGGACCTTTTCTAAGCGGATATGCGCCTGATCGCTATGGCCAAACAGGAGTACCCGGGCTTTGGTTTTTTCGCGCATGGCAAATGTCCAGGGATTATCCGCGTTTAAAATGGCAATATCGTTTTCGCCCAAGCCGGTAACAATTTTAGCCTTTTCGGCGGCGATCGCATCTTCGTCGCGAAACTGATCTTCGTTTAAATGCACCCGCGCCACGCTGGTAACCACGCTGATATGCGGAGGAGCGATACTGACTAAATGAGCAATATCGCCCGGCTTATCGGCTCCCATTTCGGCCACGAAATAGCGGGCCGGTTCTTTTTTAAAACTTTCCAAAAAGCCAAAGAAGAGAATCCTGATCCAGGAAACAAGATTATATCCGGTCTTTTGATTGAGAATCGTTAATGGCAGACCGATGTCGCTGTTCAAACCCCCTTCACTTTTTTTGACGGGGAATTGGGCGGAAAGTAGGTGAGCAACGATCTCTTTGGTGGTCGTTTTTCCGACCGTGCCGGTAATACCGATAATCACCGGTTGAGAGCGACGCAGTTTTTGTTTGGCAAAGAAAGTCAGAAGAGCGATTACCAGTTGTTTCATAAAAATTTTTCATGAAAAAAGTAGTTTAAAAGTAAGACGAAAGAGCTCAAAAGTCAAAGCAGACTTTATTTAGCAGGCAGTACCATGTTAGCCCTCTTTGTGCTGAAAAGATATCTCTTGCAAAACACAAAAAAGTTTTTATAATACGCATGCTATCAAATTTTTGATTATTTGCAGTGTATGACTCTTCGAGCTTCCTCCAACCCGCCCGAAACCCGAGAGCAAGATGCTCCTGACTTAAAAGTCCTACTGGAACTTTTTTCGGTCGAGGAACTGATTAGTATGTTTTCGGAAAATGAAACGAAAAAAGGAAAGTCGATTCAGAGACTTAATTACCGGTCGCGTCTAAGCAATATTCTGAACTTTTTCGAGCTGGATATAGAGTTTCTTCTGATAAATGCCAACTTGAGCGTAGAAGAAATGGTGCGAAATTGTAGTAAGAATTTACCGGAACATAGAAAAAAAGATTATTCCTATCCTAATGCGGAAAGATACCTCTTGCAATTTCTCAGGAAATTGAAAACGCTCTCGGGAAACGACACCTTTCGACTGCGTTTTTTAGTTCGCACATTGGGTTTCAAACCAAGCGTAAACTTTTTTGGAGATATTCGTGACCTTCTCAAAAATCTCTTAACCACATTTCCTACTCCTGAAGACCGTCCGCCTCCCCAGCAAGATTTCACCGCGACAGAAAATCCTACGAGAGAAGAAGCTCTTTTGGCAATTATCGAGGGTTTGAGAGAGACCTTAGGAACAGTAAGTGAAGAAATGGAAGAAGTACGCCACGAGCGAAATAAACTGCTCCGAGAAAAAGCCGCAATGAAAAAGAAGACAAGAAGGAGTAGCGAGTAGTCGCCCCCTCTTATTTTTCTCTATTTCTACTCTTTGGCTCCTTCGCTAGCCACTGGCTGTTGAGCATGAGCAACTCCTGCTTCTTTGTAATGTCTTATAAAAATAAGCATTGTTTTTCATGAAGCTTCATTCTATTTCCGTAAATCATACCGTTATGCAAAAAACAAAAAACATAAGTCTGATCATACTACTATTAGCAACTGCTATCCTGAGCGGATGCAAAGGCAATTTAAGCATGATACCCACAACCCGGGCCGAGGAACTTCCCAGTTTTGATTCGTGCGTCGAGCTCCAGAGTTATCTTGATACACACGTCGATCAAGAAGAAAAATACCGCCATGACACTCCTTTATTTGAAATGACTCCGACCACTCCGGGTCAAGCGACGAAAAGCGAATCGATCGGACGAGGCACAGCTGACGGAGATTACTCGACCACCAATGTTCAGGTAGCCGGCATCGACGAAGCCGACCAGACCAAAACCGACGGCAAATACATTTATCGACTGTCCAACAACACCCTGTATATCGTCGAGGCCGTGCCTGCGGGAACTATGAAAGTCCTGGCCACTATTGCTTTTACAGATAATAACTCCCAGCAGGCCACCGAGTTTTTTATCCTAGACAATCGCTTAGTCGTCTTCGGAACCACGACAGTTCCAGCAGGCAGCTTTACCGAAGAAGAACGCTCTATCTCAATACCGTCGACCATGGAAACATTTATGAAAATCTATGACCTGACCGATCGTACCGAGCCTCGTCTGGAACGTTCCCTCGAAGTGAACGGCAACTATACTACCTCCCGCATGATAGACAGCAAGGTATATGTCGTTTTGAATACCCCCATCTACGCAAATTCTGCTACTAAGAACAATAACGACGTGTACCTTCCCCTGTATCGCGATTCAAAAATCAGCAACACGGAAAAACCATTGGTTGACTGCACAGAAGTACGCTATATCCCAGACAGCGTCGGCACACAGTATATAACCCTGCTAGGATTTGATCTGAGAGATACCGCGCGCCTGTTGGAAAAAGAGGTCATTCTCGGATCCGGAGAAACCGTCTACGCTTCGGCAGAGCATCTTTACATTACCGAAACCGCCCGAAGTTCCTACAACGATACGAGTAAAAAGACCAAGACCGGACGATCCGAGGAGACCAAAATATACAAATTCGGACTCGACCAGGGAACAATCGAATATCAAGGACAAGGCAATGTACCCGGCACGGTCTTAAATCAGTTTTCACTCGACGAGTATGAAGGCAACTTACGGATAGTGACGACCGAACGGAACTTACGCACCGATCCGCTGATCGAATTTTTCTTTGGAGAGATTCGCAGTCGAAATAATCTGTATGTACTGGATCCGTCCATGAAAACAACCGGTCAGATCGAAGGGATCGCTCCCGGCGAAACCCTCTATTCGGCACGCTTCATGGGGAAACGCGGCTATCTGGTAACGTTTAAGAAAGTAGATCCGTTTTTTACCGTCGATCTGTCGGATCCGCAGAATCCCAAAATATTAGGGAAACTCAAAATACCCGGCTATTCGGATTATCTACATCCGTATGACGAAAATCATATCATCGGCATCGGCAAAGATACTGTTCAAGCAGATAATGGAGATTTTGCCTGGTATCAGGGGGTCAAAATGGCCTTATTCGATGTAAGGGATCCCGAAAATCCCAAGGAGTTGCATAAAGTCATCATCGGCGACCGGGGCAGCGATTCACCAGTACTGACGGATCACAAAGCTTTTCTATTCGACCGGGAAAGAAATCTGCTGATATTGCCGGTTTCGGTGACCACCTCGGTAAACGAATTACCCGACGGTGTCGCATTCGACGTTCCCTTCCGCAACGACCAATTTCAGGGTGCGTATGTATATAATCTCACCCGGGACAAAGGGTTCGATCTGAAAGGGAAAATAAGCCATGCCGAAGCAGCGGAAGATATATACTTCAATGGAAAAAACGGTGCGATCGATCGCAGCCTTTTTATCGGCGATACGATCTATACTCTCTCGGATCAGAAGATCATAGCCCACAGCTACAAAAGCGGAGTCGAAAAACAAGGAGAAGTCCTATTACAAGCCCTCGCAAAAGATACGAATACATCGACGACCCTGGAATGGACGATCGAGTAGACGCAAACGTTCCTTTTTAACCTGAAAAATGCTATACTGGAAGGAAAACAGTATGGCATTTTTTGAAAAAAGAACATGTACGAACTTTTATTACCGGTATTTACCGCCTTCGGACTCGGAATCCTGATAGGAGCTGAGAGAGAACGTCATCAGCAAAAAGGACATTTTCACGACTTTGCCGGCATCCGTTCGTTTGCGTTATTGTCTTTAGCCGGATGCATCAGCGCCATCCTGTCGGAGCGGTTTTATGCTCATACGATTGCGTTATCTTTCTTCTTTGTAAGCATTCTGGTACTCGCCAGCTATGTGTACAATACGTTCGTGTTACGGCACGACGGGGTTACGACCGAATTGGCAGCGCTGATAAGCTTTCTGGTGGGCGTGCTCTGTTTGAAATGGACAACGCCCGCAATCGTGATCGCAGTGCTGGTAACGTTGACGTTGTCTTTGAAACAATATTCCCATCATCTGGTTCGCGTCATCGCAGAAAAAGAGTTATATGCCTGCATCGAATTTGCTGTAATCGCTTTTGTTATTTTGCCCCTTTTACCGGATACACCCGTCGACCCGTGGGGTGTAATCAAGCCGTTTTCGCTGTGGCTGGTGGTGGTAATGATCTGCGGTATCGGTTTTGTCGGTTATATTCTCACCCGCGCGGTCGGCATGGAACGGGGGACGCGCTACACCAGTTTCTTTGGGGGGATAGCCTCTTCGACCGCCCTAACGGGATCGTTCAGCGTTGAAAGCAAAAACATGAGAAAAGATAACAAAGCGGCTTATGCTCTCGTTTCCGGTATTTTAATCGCCATTGCCAGTTCGTTTTTCAGAATCCTGTTTTTTATCTTTATTCTCAATAAGGATCTTTTTGGTCTAGCAATAATTCCTGTCGCTATTCTGTTTATCGTACTGATCGTGATTTCTTTTTTCATCCGGCGCTGGTTTTATCCGTCCCGGCATATACCGGCGGGGTGCGCAATAAAAAATCCATTTCAACTCAAGAAAGCGATCGAATTTACCTTGATCCTGACACTGATCCTGATAGTCGCCGAAATGTGTCAAAAGAACTTCGGATCGGCCGGACTCTATATGACCAGCATCTTTTCGGGCATGGTACGGGGGGAAGCGATTGCGATCGCGGTATCGGGACTAGCCTTAAACGGCACTATCTCTCAAATCGTGGCAGTAAAGGCCATTCTACTGAGTATCAGTACTAGTTTTATTTCAAAATCAATTCTGGCCTGGGTCAGCGGAAACCGGCATTTTGGCGGAAAATTGGCGACTGCCTTAATTGTACCGTTCTTCGTCGGAATCGGGTTATTTCTCCTGCTATAAACCTGTCGGTTCATACAAGTTTAAATACCCGCGCAGTTGCCCTTGAGAAGAGACAGTCTGCGCAAAACGAATGGGATCCTATTTCTCCTGATAAAGCATGTGCTGGGCGTTATAGAAGCGGGAAACTTGCACTCCTGCCTTGTTGCGCCTCATAGGGCCCCCCATTGAGTGAAGACTTGCATCCGTGCCTTGTCCCCCCTGATAAGGGGGCTAGGGGGTTCAGGATCAGCACGTACATTCTAATAATCTAAAATTTTCCTAAGAAATGAGAAAAAAAGTTCCCTACTCATTGATCTCATAGAACAAAACAATCAACATAGTTGAAAACTTCCAACTATGTATCACAGAAAATACCAATCCTACCACCCGGAACTCACCTCTCTTGCTAGAATCAATCGTCATAACGCTACCGAGGCTGAAAAACGAGTCTGGCTGTACATTTTAAACAGAAAGCAAACCAGGTATAAATTCTTGCGACAGAAACCTATCGGGCCGTATATTGTGGACTTTTACTCCGCGGCACTTCAACTGGTGATTGAAATTGACGGTGAATCACACGCTCAGGTATCTCAGAGGCATTATGATAAAAACAGAACTGAATTTCTCAAAACTCGTGGGATTAAGGTACTGCGGTATTACAATATTGAAGTGCTGCAGCAATTGGAAGGTGTATATGAGGATATCGAAGAACAGTTGGCGGTGAGGAAGAGAGAATTGGAAGTAGGAGAGAAGTCCCGAACCCACTAGCCCCCTTGTCAGGGGGAACGGGATACAAGTATGAACTTCGCTTCATTCAGGGGATGCTTTATCAGGAAGAAATATTATTTTCAAGAGATTGCTCTTTATCTCACATGAACACCAAGAAAGCTAACCTCATCGCCGATAACTGCCTTCCCTCCTCACCTGCCGTTCGGTCTCGCGGTTTTTAATACTTTCGCGCTTGTCGTATTTCTTTTTCCCGCGCCCCAAGCCGATCTTTATTTTAAAAAGACCATGGCTAAAATACCCTTCCAGCGCTAACAACGTAATTCCTTTGGTATGGAGTTGTTTGGAAATGCGTTCAAGCTCGGACATCCGTAACAAGAGCAAGCGATCGGCCCGGGAATTATAATGTTGATTGTTGGAATGTTTATAGCGCGGAATGGTAGCACCGGTAAGCATAAGACGGTTGTTTTTCAGCAGCACATACGAGCCGCTCAGATCCATACCCTGAAACCGGACCGCTTTGATCTCCTCGCCGCGCAAAACAATTCCGGCCTCGAACGTGTCGAGAATTTCGTAATCGAAATACGCTTTTTTGTTTTTTATAGGATGCATATAAGACAAGCTTTTTAGGTGTTTTTAAAAAGAGAGCGGCCTGAATTTTATTCCGGTTAGAGACATCATTGCTACGTTTGAGAATTACAGGACTGTACAGTTTATATACTGGGAAGGGAAATGAAGCAAGACAGAGCTACCGAGGGAGATTCCCTTGAACCGCATGAATGTTCGAGGGAACTCTCACTTTGGGCGTGATCTGAAAATCCAGATACTTGGCAAACATCAAACGAGTCTGCGATTCGATCGCCGGGATAGCTCCAAAGACGATCGTGATGAGCGGCAGAAAAAGCCATTGAACCAGAATAGACAGGCGCAGCCAAGTTTTTCCTAGCAAAGTCCTATGCGGAATGGGCGGTGCCATCAGGATCGTGATCCAGACGGAGGCAAAAATACCTACCAGCGCCACAGTAAAAAAGTGACTCAGAATAATTCCCATGTTGTATGAAAAGACCGTATTGGCAAACGACTCGTTGATCAACCGCGGGATCGGCTGGGTAAGCGTAATAATCACCGGCGCGGTGGCCCACATAAAATGGCCTTCGACCAACCGGTAGAAATTGATATATTTGGTAAAAGCCGGAATAGCTTTTCCTTTTTCGCGGATTTTCTGAATCACAAACGGGATATCGCTGGCGCCCCACGCCCAGCGCCGCAGTTGTTTATACTGACCCCATAATGTCTTGGTATAGGTTTCTCCTTGGACGGCATCCTGATAGATCGGAATAAACAGAGGGATCACTTCGTATTGACCGTTAAAAGTAAAAAAACTGCGCCAGTACTGGTGACCGTCCTCTACAATCGTCTGGCTGGACCAGAAATCGGTTTGCAAAAGCGCATCCAAACTCTGGGCGTGCGAGGCAAAATTGCGAAGCCGGTAGGGCCGACCTGATTCGATCATGTGCCAGAAGCTGTTTTGGAAAGCGATCATGCGATTTATCAGCGGCACATCCCAAATATTGTTATAAAAAAGTGGCAGCGGCTGATACGCTTTTTTGCCCCGATCAGGCGTCGTAAGATACGTAGTCGTAAGACAGGCGAAATATTCGGGATGGACGCAGTGGTCGGCGTCCAGCGTGGTCACCAAAACATCGCTCGGATCGCATCCGAATTCTTTCAAAAAACCGGGAACGGTTGTACGCGCAGCATACGCAATGTTAGCTCCTTTTCCACGCACTTCGCCAACGGTATCTGCCGGATGCAGCGTGAAATAGAATTGTGCAAATTGACTTCCAAATTCAAGCTTTAGAGCTTCGGCATTTCTGATAGCCCTTTCACGGTCCCGTTCTTCTCCGGCTAGCAAAATTACGATTCTGGAAAGATCGTAGTGACTGTCGGCTATCTTCTGAATCGACTGTCGTAGTACTGACAAATCTTCCCCGCAGGTAGCGATCACAACCAGATGAAAAATGGCAAACGGATCTTTGGCCTGGCCTAGAGCGATAATCTGAGCATGTTTCTCTAACAAACTTTTCATGTTTTTCTTGGCAATTGCAGGTTGATCGAGGTTACCATTCTGGTTAGAGTGGGCAGTCAACAACCGCAGTGCGTCCGACCAGGGAAACAACAAAGCCTGTTTATACTGAAAATAGGTTCGCAAAATCATCACTGAAAACTCGAGCGATTGGTATAACCAGAAGGTGGTGAAAAAGAGCAGAAAAATCGCCACGCCGACGGGGAAAAAAAGCGACAATATCACTGGCAGGATGAGCGTTGTCCAGGTCAGTAATCCGGGTAATATTTCCAAAAAACGGTGGTGAACTTTAGTTTCCATAAAAATCAAAAATCAGAATTCACTATACCACATGTCACATCAGAAGAGAAAAGTAAGCATGTACGGGTTGGGCAAATAAGTCTTTGCAACAAGCATGTAAAAACAATAAAATACATGATGTTTGTTTCCTGTAAACCGCTTATTGCTTCTCTCATGGATATTTTCGTCTCAATCATTCTCGGCCTCGTTCAGGGTATCACCGAATTTCTCCCGATCTCCAGCACGGCGCATCTGACGCTGTTTGGTCACTGGATGGGACTTATTTCACCCGAACATCCGGAACAATGGACCGCGTATATTGCAGTTTTACAGCTCGGGACGCTCCTGGCGGTAATGATCTATTTCGCCAAAGATATAACGACAATTATCAAAAGTTTTGTGCGGGAGAATCTGTTGAAGCGAAAAGGATTCTCACAGCAATCCTTTGAAAGCCGGATGGGCTGGTATGTGATCGCCGGAACCCTTCCGGTAGTAGTGATCGGCCTGGCTTTGAAAAAAGTGATTGAAGGGAATCTGACCAAAAGTATTCTGGTAATTGCAGTGACACAGATCGTATTTGCGCTACTACTAGCTCTGGCAGAAAAGATCGCCCGTCATGCCCGCGACATGAAAAAGATTACGTTCAAAGATGCGCTGGTCGTGGGTATCGGTCAGTGTTTTTCGCTGATTCCTGGCGCTTCCAGGAGCGGAACCACTATGACTGCCGGACTTTTTCTGGGGCTCGAACGCGAAACCGCGGCGCGTTTTTCGTTTTTGCTCTCGCTCCCGGCTGTTTTTGCTAGCGGATTACTGGAATTGAAAGACAGTCTGGGATTATTGAATCAGCAACTGGCCGTATCCTATATCATGGGGATTATTACGGCATTTGTCAGTGGATTCTTTGCGATCGATTTTTTACTAAAATTCTTAAAAACCCGCTCGAATTTCGTTTTTATCGTGTACCGAATTGTGCTGGGAGTATGCCTGCTCGGAGCCGTTTTTACGGGAATTTGGTAAATACTTCTCCTTTGCGCAGGCCCAGGATTCTTTGGCGGGCATTGGACCGATTAATACTATTATCTAAGCGACGATCTTGTTCTTCTGGTGTACGCCCCCTATCATAGTCACAATCCTGATCCGACAACGAAGCAAACCGCTCCAGTATAGAAAAATCGTTGATCCGCCCAAACACCTCTCTCAAAATAATTGGTTCGTTTTCGATCAAACATATTTCCCGCAAGTTCTCCTGTTTGGATATACGATTCGCCGCCATTGTGCGACTGGAAAGACTCGGAAATGTACGAAAGACATACATAAAAAAATCTTCGTTGGCTTCGATAACGTCAAGAGCTAACCAAACAAGTTGTCCGAGACCGTCTCCGGGGCCGTCGGATACCGAAAATATTTGATCCAGATCGTTGTACACCGAACGCGGATGCGCCAAGATAAACTGTCTTAAAAAATCGCGATCGTGTTTGACGCGTTCGATGAGCCGGCTGCAGAATCGCTGACGACCTTCGATGCTATTAATTCGAAAAATAGCCGCTCTCAAAAGATCGCGATTAAAAAAATACTGTTTGGGATCAATCGAAATTTGGGGAAGTGCTTCGGCAGTTTTTTCCGTATGTTTCACAAGATCCGGGTACGCACCAAAATCAAGCATTGTAATTTGCTGTTGTTGTTCTTTGGGATCAAGCTTTTTTTGAGCCGTATGAAAGTCAGCTAGCTCTTCTTTTTTCAGTGCCGGAACAGGTCCCGGACTGTAGTTTTTAAGCATTCCGGGTGGAACAATCTCCCGCAGATTAAACAGAGTATCACTATACGCACCTTTCCCTGATCCAGCAGGAACCTTAACCCCGCTACCATGGTAGCTGACCGAAAAATTCGCCCCGGCAAATTGGCGCATCCAGATATCGTTAGGTAGTTCAGCAGTTCTGTCCAAATCGTATTTTGAGATAGGGCGAGGAGTCGGCTTTTCAATGAGATAGCGCTGACCCGTAACATCGTCAAAGAGGATCGCCACATGGTCGCCGTATAAAAGAACCTTGATCCTGGCCGGATCGATTTCGGGAAGCGCTTTTTGCGCCATTATTTGAATAAATTTGGCAATTGCCTCGCAGTTCCCTTTGCCAGTAAGAAGCAGATTGGTAAGGGAAGCAGAACCGGTTTTATAGAATTCCCGCTTTTGCAAAATATAATGTAAGATTTCGACCGGATCCGTTTTTTCTTGTTTCATTTCGCGAAATTCGGCGCTCAAGCGACGGGCTTCTTCGCGCGCCGCAGAGTATTCTTCCTGACTGAACTGACCGCTATACCGTTCCGCCCGCAGAAAGAAATCGGCAAGATCGATCCGATCTTTTTGGGGAGAATTCAGTTGCTGTTCAATTTCGACCCGTAATTGTGCTTTGGAAGTTTCATCGGCAAACGCCCACTGTTTTATCTTGGCGTGGTAGAGAGAAGTCGTGACAGTTACTTGATCCCATTGTTCCGACAGAAAGTTTTGTGTCGTAGCAGGAAGAAGCTTATAGAGGAAAGGGCTATGCAACAGAACCGATGCCAGTACAATCTTGCCCAAAGTGCCAACGCGGGGCTTCTTTTCGTCCGAATCGTCGGGCAGGTAGCCAGTAGAGTTTAAAAATTCTTTGCTCATTGTTTTTTTAATGCATACTAAAAAAAAGTTCTTCGTGGTGCTCTAGTCTATACACGCACAAAAAAATGTCAATTGTTTTTGACATTATATATAAAAAGAAAACAGATGAACTTCTACTGATGAAAGAAGATCAAGAGACTGCTGGATACGTAAGCTCGACATAGCGCGGTCCCAGCGTAAAGCGAATGGGACGCAGCGCAGCGCAGGCTTGTTGGAAAAGTGCACTTTGAATCGGCGCATGAAGAAGCATATATACTAGATCTTGGGGGTTGGAAAAGCGGTGAATCAGGTAGCTGGCCAGTTGAAAATTTAACTGTGGATCTCCCATGGTCGTTTTATAGATCGACACAAGCTTGTCCCGATCTGCCGGTAAACCGTACTCGCTGTGTATTTTTTGCATAATAATCCGATGCAGCGGCAGGCAGTTGCGATTTTCTGAACATCTTTGTTTACTGGTAACAATGAGATCCGCGAGATTCATGTCAGAGGCCTTCTGGAACATGAGAGCTTCGGAATCTCTTTCAAGCAGTCCATAGTGAGAAGCGTCGAACAAGGTCATATCATACAGCCATACAGCCGTGGCGAAATCAGGCACGCTTGAGAGCAGGTGTCTTTTAATCAAAGCTTGTTCAGCCGCGTGACTCTCGGACCTTTTATAGAGCTTTAGCCAATCATCGGTTGTTTTTTGACAGGTGTCCATACCGCTTCTTCCGCGACTATAAAGATACGACCCGCGAGAATCCAGCAGGGTCAACAGATGATATTGCTCAAGCGTCTTGGCACTCGCAACCATTTGTTCCATGATGCAACGTACATTACGATCATCCGGTAGATCGACGAACAACGGCTGATACGAACGATACAGGTCAATACAGTCGTCGAATAACAGATGAGATAAGAACGGTATTAATTTTGGGAGTACCTCGCGCAAGTAGCTTTTATCCGGGAGCTTTTTCACAATATGATAGAGAGACCAGATCTCTTCATACTCATAGGCACGAGCCATCATGCACTGTAAAAGCGGATCATCTACGACCAACACCGCCTGATGACGATGAAAAGAACGATAGACCAAACTTACCTGAGCATAGGTAGAACATTGGCTTACGATCTTTTGTATAAAAGAAGCGAGCAGCGCCGGATCGCCGGCATTTTTTATATCGTCGAAAATTTCCATGCTGGATTCGTAGGTAGCGGATTGTGTCAGCATTATAGCGAGAACTTCTTTAAAACGTACCGGATTGATCGAAGAGAGAATATCCTTACTGCGCTTGAGCTCCTCCCAAGAAAATGCAGCAAATTGATACACCGAATTCCCGCTCAGGCAGGCAGCCATCTTTTGCTCAAATGAAGGAGTATCTAAATGTAGTCGTTTCCCGACATCGGTATTGAGCAAAAGTAGGTCGTATAGTATTTTTTGCAAACCCCGATCGCGGGTTTTGTTCACGCTGTGCTCGTGTTGTAAGGTTTCTATTATCGATATAATCCAGGCACTTCCTTGCTTACTCCCAATGTCTAGGATAATGTCACGGGTCATGTTTTGCAGTTGACTGTCCGGTGAAGACAACGCATATACCTGCGCCAGCTCTGCAGAATTTAAACCTTTGTTTAAATCGAAAATAAGCGCCTTCAACCGCCTGCGCAGCGAGCTTCCCGAGAAGGCGCTATTATACAAAAGCACTCTGCCTGACAAAGTAACAGCTTGTTGTAGCAAAAGATCTTCGGCGGCATTCTTTATTACAAAATCCTGTGGAAAAAGATTGTAGTATGTTTTCGCCAAATCTGGATTCTCCTGCATCGAATTAAGAAAGAAAACCACCGCCTTTTCGCGCTCCGGACTTTGGGGCGGATATTTATGATACAACCGGGACCAATCTTCGGAGTTGTCAGCTCGTTCCGGTAAGAGTACCGAAAGTCGGTTCCGATTTGGATGCTCGGGTGGCAGCAGCAATAGAGTCAATTCGATATGTTCGAATGTAGCAGCCGTTTCAATGAGTTTTTGTAAAAGAAGGGGCAGGATCGATTGCACTTCATACATCGACTGATCTGTTTGTTCTACCTTGTAATCGCTATCCCGTATCCGTTCGATCTGACAGGCTTTATAGAGATCTCTATATAAGTTATACAAGAATTCAAACGGTACATTATCTAACAAGAGAATGGCGTTCAGAGCATCGATAGAAATCTTTGACGCCTTGGGAGAGCGTTGGAAGATATCGTAATAGTGCTCAAACGTAGAGGCGTAGTGCAGCATCCGCTGCAGAGCTTCTTGTTTCAAAACCGGATTTCGGTGAACCAGGTTATAAGTAAGTCCTGCCTGGGAATAATTTTCGCTCTTACCCAGCATGCCAATAGCGGCCGCCTGACCCTGTTGGGTATGAAGCGACGTTTCTCCCAGGACAAAACTATAATCTTCATACGTAAGCTTTTTATTGTCATTCAACATCTGGTGAATAATGACCTCGGGCAAACCCTGGGCTATGGGAGCCTCGGGAGACGTATGCAAAACCTCGGACAGAGACACTTTGCCGGTGGAGATCACGCGGGCGCTAACTTGTTCACGCAAAACTCGGTTGCCGGTCAGATCGCACAATTCCTTAAATTGTTCTACCGATATTTTTTCGAAACTTACCCGTATCGGCTGCTGACCGAAGGTGGCGTCGGCAGGGATAAGCGGACAAATCTGTTTGAGTTGCTCGAACGAAAGTCTTTGAAACATCAAAGCTTTAAGAATATTTTTACGAGCCAGTGAAGCCGGCGGAGTTATCTGACAGATCTCTTTTAAGGGGTTAAAATCGAACCGGGCCAAAGCCTCGACGGCGATATCTTCTTCATACAGCAGCAGCATGCGTGCCATACGGGCCGACTTATTGACTGGGACGGATTCGTCTATCTCGAAAAATGAACCCAAGAGATCGCGAAACTGATCTTGGGCCGCTTCAAACTCGGACTTGATATGGGAAAGCAAGGCGTCTATTTCGGGAAGCTGGCGACGTTCTGCGTATTTATAGGACAGGTCGTTATTTACCACTTCGCTATTTAACAACATGTATTGGTTGGCTTTTAAATAATTGCACTCGCGAGTATAGACAAATTCGGTTTACATACAAGAGCAAAGTGACCTTGATTCACTTTCCAGCTTTTATATGAATACTTTCCCATACGTTCTTACACGTTCTGACAAACCGGACAGATATACGTTCCCCGCTGCCCCACCACCATTTTTACAATGGGGGTCCCGCACCGCAAACAGGGATTTTCTTTACGGGAATAAGCACAAAACTCGTTCTGGTAGCGGCCGCTTGCACCGTTGATGCGTTTATAGTGCTGATCAAAACTCGCTCCATCGAGCGTAATGGCTTTTTGCAAAACAAACCGGATCGCTTTATGCAGCTCTTTCATGCACTTACGGGAAAGCTGCCGCCCGGGAGTATGTGGATGGATTTTGGCGTACCACAGGGATTCATCCGTATAAATATTGCCGATCCCGGACAGAAAGGTCTGGTCGAGCAGAATCGATTTGATTCGGCCGTTACGCGTCGACAAACGTCTGGCGAAATCCGAAAAAGATATGTCCAGGGGTTCAGGTCCCAATTGTTGCGTTACTTCGCTGATATCGGAAACGAGATACATTTTACCGAATTTACGCTGGTCGCGGAAAATCAGGGTTTGTTTTGAATCCAGCTGAAAGAGCACCCGGGCGTGTTTGTCCAGTATGTCCGGGCTGGACTGAAAATAAAAATAACCGCTCATGCGCAGGTGCACGAGCAAAAATCTCTTCTGTTTTTTAGCTTTCAAATGGATTACGATAAACTTGCCGCGGCGGGTGACATCTTCAATAATCTGTCCTGCAAGTGTTTGGACAAACACATCAACATCGGGCCGGGCAATCGTGCGTGGCCATAAAACCGTTACCGCATCAATTCTTTTTCCGGACGCATGGGCTTTTAAGTCATTCACCGTTGTCTGTACTTCGGGAAGTTCGGGCATAGATTACCAACCGTTCATAACGTAAATAAATTTAGTGTCATAACACTCTATAACATCCTTGAGCGTATCCAGTATTTGAGATCTACGATTATTTTGTAGAATCCCCAATCGTTGCTTATATCTCGTAGTCTTCTCGCGAACCTGTTCAAGACCGTTTTGCAAAAACTCCAGACGCCGGTAGTCGAAGCTCGCTTCCAAACGGTCGCGAAACACAGAGACAATAGACTCGAAAGACCAGTCGGACAGCAGATCAGTTTCTCCATTCTGAAACAATGTCTGAACTTTGTACAAGAGTGCCTGTACGAGAATAAGGTCACCGGTCATAGTATCGGCAGGATAGTCCGATTCACGCACAATCGAAATCGATGTATCCATATGCGAAACAAGATGGTCAAAACATGTGCATTAGTATTATAGCTTCTCGAATGGCTTTAGAAACAAAAAAGTTTTGAGTGTAAATTTTGCATACCGATCAAAAAAACGATACCATAAACCTGTTCATAACCGCTCTCTATCATATATGACAGGTATGAAGTACGTTTTCAAGATAGGATTGGCAAGTATATTCGGTCTGCTCCTGTTGGCTCCGGGACTACTCCAGGCGCAGCATACAGAAAAAGTAACCGGCGATACGCCGACTGCCGCCGTACCGGAAACCATGCCGCCGAAAGAATTCATGACCGCTCCGACTATGCTTCCGGATCACGGGTATGTGGACCCTTATAAAGAGTACCGGAATCTCTCCGACGCCGAAGTAACGAGACGTTTTTCGCAGACGTTTTTGGAAATTAACCCGCTGCGGTGCCATTTTACCAACAACCAGGGACATACGCACAACGGATACGACGTAAACTGCCTGCCGCTCAATACCCCGTTTCCGGTCACCGTAAAACTGCCCCTGGTGATCACCGAAACCAGCCACGACCCCCTCTATGGCAACTATATAACTGCCCGCGACCTGACCGGCCGGTTTACCTTTATCTTTGCACATCTTTCCGAAATCTATGTAAAAGTGGGAGACATCAGCGATCCCGATACGCCCATGTTTAAAACCGGAACCACCGGCAATTCGAGCGGAGTACACTTACACTTCGAGATCCTGAAGGAGGGATTTCCCACACAACTCGACGATGCGGTATACGAACGGTTCAAAACGATCTACAAGAAAGAGGAGCGAACTCCCCTGGAAGTACTGACCAGGAAACTCAACTGGAATAGCGAAAAAGTAAATATCGAAATACTGGATTTCATCTCCAACCGGTTCTACCCGCTGGACTGGTACCGGTTGATCGCCGTAAGCCGGTATGAAGAGACGACGTTATTCGGGCTCATCCAAAAAATGCAGGCAGGGAATGTTACCGATTACTACCAGTTTGCCACCTATTTCGACCGGATTAAAAAGATCACCGACAAGAAAGAACGGACGCAGGCGCTAACCGTGATTCGTTCGTACTTACGTCCCATGCTGTCGGAACAATTCATCGTCGATCCTGAGAAAGAAGCCGCGGCGGCAGAGGCTGAAAAAGCATTCAAAGAAGCCAACCCGGCAGATTACCCGGTTAAGAAAAAGTGAGAAAATAGCCAGGACAAGACTGTTGAGGTATGTTTTGTTGAATGATCATATAGGAAACAATAAAGTGCCAAATGAGTGTTGGGACATTCGTGTTTTTTGAGAGTACAATAGAAACATGATTTTTTTCATAAGCTGGAGTCGATCATCGGATTCATCAATCCGTAGATTTTTTTGAAATTCCTGGATCCATCTTGTCATATATTTACTCGTGGGAATAGACGGATCATATAACAAAAAATAGAGTCGCATTATTTCCAAATCTTTACATAAAATAAACAAATTTAAAGGTTCTTTTTCGGATCTGAAATTATACTTTACTCGCAGACGATCAAAGGTCTTTTCATCGATAATCGGAAAAGAGAACGCAAGTTTGATTTGGTCAGCGATCTTATTCACCGGGATATCATTATCGTTTAAACATGCTTGTATTTTAGAAAGTATACGTGCCTTGGCGCCATACAAGAACTCTGCTCCGTCTGGAGGAACTTGTTCTTCGGCAATCAGCGATGTATACCACTCTAAAACCTGTCGAAATGAAAATCGAGCATCAACAATTTTTTCCGGATTGAGGTTCTCGTGACGATGTTTTTCTAATTCAAGAGCTACACGTAGGTCATTGAGAGTATGTATTGCAGACTCATTCATAAATAAGACAATAGACACTAAGAGATGTCTTATATACGATCATGCTTCACATGTCAAAGGAATCGTAGTGCAAAAAATATTGACATTATTTTATCAAGGCATTATTATTTATATAGACAATTATCTATATATCTTTTCGTCTATGGATTCTGTCTTTCAGGCCCTCTCGGATCCGAACAGGCGCAAGGTTATTCGGCTGTTAAAAAAGAAAGACATGTCGGTCTCCGATCTTTTAAAGAATTTCGAGATCACCCAGGCCTCTCTCTCTCACCATTTGGATATTTTAAAAAGAGCCAAGCTGGTCATTGCCGAACGTCAGGGACAGTTCGTTATTTATTCGCTCAACACGTCGGTGTTCGAAGAGATCATCGCCTGGAGCATGAAACTCCTTGATCGCAAAAAGAAATGATCCCTTGCTCCCATACTTTATACATACTGCATCATACATAATACTTGTCTTATTTCTTAAACTTTCCCCCCCATGAAACCCAACTGGTGGCTGATCGTAAAACTCGTTCTCATTGCCAAGATTGTGGCGCTCTCGGCCTGGTTTTATCCCCTGCTCCCCGAAACGGTGCCGATCCACTGGAATGCGGCGGGCGAGATCGACGGATACGGCCACAAATTCTGGTCGGTTTTGTTGATACCGATTATGGTGATCGTGTTGCAGGGACTATTTTGGGTCATTCCCAAAATAGATCCGAATCGCGAAAAGTATAAGCAATTCGTCAAAGCCTGGCAGATGTTTCAAATCGGTTTTCTGATTTTCATGCTGTACCTGCACAGTGTCATTTTATACCTCATTTTTCATCCGCAGGAATCGATTCTGCCCTTCATGCAAATCGGTTTGGGCGTCTTCTTTGTCCTGATCGGGAACTACATGGGGAAAATCCGTCAGAACTATTTTTTCGGAATTCGCACCCCCTGGACACTAAAGAATGAAGAGGTATGGAATAAGACGCATCGCTTGGGCGGATGGTGTTTCGTTGTGGCAGGATTATTGTTTCTTGTAAATACAACATTTCAGTGGCAGGTCGTTCTTGTTTTCATTGTCGCGCTCTTTTTAGCTGCCGTTGTCCCGATCGTCTACTCGTATGTACTTTATCGAAAGATAGTGGCAATCCGAGACTCTTCGCTTCGCTCAGAGTGAAAGAAAAAAACTCAAAGCCAGAGTGATAGGAAAAGAGCAATACATGTTTATTCATACTTCCTGATTCGCTCTCCGTTTGCGGGCAGCCCGCTTCTTTTGCTTCCGCCTTTTATGGATCGCAGAAGTACGCACATCTTCCCGCTTACCCGTTTTTTGCTGATCGACTTTTTCGGCCAGCAACCGTCGCGCCAGCCAACGATTGGTCTCGCGTTCCCGTTCTCGTTCGCAGCGTACCGTGATATCGAGGGGCGGGTAGGATAACACGACACAGTTGCTGGTCTTGTTCTTCTTTTGTCCCCCGCTGCCGCTCCCGCGCACAAAAGTTTCTCGAATATCGGATTCCCGAATAGACAAACGAAGAAGATTTTCTCGTATTTCCTGCTGTTTTTCGGGCGATATCAGCGACATGAGGAACGGATAAAAAATGAAATTACGCGGAAACGACATTTTTCAGTTGCGTTTTGGTAACCACAACATACAATGAGAGCGTGATCTTCATAAGGTAAATATGAAACTTCATAGCGTCGTCATTCTTACATTAAGCATCGTCTGCGGGACGATGTTTTTTCAAAGTAACGCTTTCGTAGAAGCCGAAGAACAAAATTTGACTAAGAACCAGGCGCTGGATATTTTGTTTGGACATTTCGGACGACACGTCAACCCCGATTATGTTATTACACCTCCGACTTTTAAACAATACTGGCTCGACGTATGGCCGTCCGATACATCGTATGCCCTGGTCACGACCGCATGCGACATGGAAGTGATTACGTGTAACAATATCGAAAGTTATTTCCAAGGGGACAGTACTATTTCATTGCCGGTTTTTCTGAAAATATTCTATACCATGAAATGGGAGAATTCGCCAGAACTTCTGACAGCCGCGCAACAGGCCGGAGAGTACGGTCCGTGGTACGCACCGTATTTGTTCGAAGCCCTCGGAGACGGAATTTTGAGCGAAGGGACTCCGATAGATACACTTTCGGGCGACGAAGCCTTGGCAATTCTTAACCGCGATCTGATTTTGTCATCGTATGACGGTGTTTTGGAAAGCTACTTCCCTGGTCTGGAAGCCAATCCTTATGAAGTGACTACTGCGAAATACTATAACATCGACCGTACCCGTAAAACTCTGGAACACTACAATACGATCCTTGCCGAAGGGAACGCAAAAGTATATCGCCTGCGCGACACCGGGAAAAGTGAAGAATTGTCGCGCAAACTGGAACAATTGAGTGCGGTACGCGATGCCTTTGCGACAACGCTGGCGACGCTGGAAGAAAATCCGCTGCTGTACGATCCGGAGTTGTCCGATACGGTCAAAGAAAAAGTACGCGAACTGGGAGTACGCGAAAAAGTCGGCGAATCGGAATATGATTTTAGCAAAAGCCCTTCGTATAGAAAAACGAATATCAAGATTGCCTTGGCTAAAATCGACGGAATGGTACTGATGCCCGACGAGGAATTTAATTTTGCCGACAAAATTTACGATAACGGGCTACGCGAGTTTTTATTGGGCTGGGTGATTATCAAAGGGAAAGAGGAGAAAGCGGTGGGAGGCGGTATCTGCGGAGCAGCTACCGCAATCTTTGAAGCGGCCTACCGCAGCGGACTCCAGATAACCGAACGGCGCGAACATACGATTTTTTACCGAAGTTTTTACCCGATGGAAAAATTCGGACTGGACGCCGCTGTCTATGGGAGCAGGCCGAATTTGAGGTTTAAAAACAATACCGGATCGCCCCTTTTACTCCATGTTCGTTACCCCAAGGATAATGTGGTAAATCTCCAGATGCTCGGCAACCGTCATTTTCAGGAAGTCACACTCACCGGTCCCAACCGCAAAGGCAATACGGCCCGCTGGGTACGGACGATTCTGTATAAAGACGGTTCAAGCGTGGTAGATGAGCTGGTAAGTCGGTTTAGCAAGATTCATTGAGACGTAAACAAACGCTCGTACGCATTAAGCATACTCTGAATCGAAAACCGATGGAGCACCAGATCTCGTTGTTTCCTAGCAAGTAGTTGTAAACTTTCCGGAGATTGAACCAACCACAACACCGTAGCGACCACACCATCGATATCATGCGGATCCAGAATATACTCTTCATGGAACAAGTCGGGCGATAAAAAACCAAAATGCTTCGAAATCAGTGTGGGCCGCTGCATCGCCATTGCTTCGACAGCCGTAAGTCCGAACGTTTCTTTGGTGGTCGAGAGAAACAGACACAGATCCAAAGAAGCATACAATGACGGAATCCCGGTAGCCGGGATTTCACCCAGCAAGGTAACGCGTTCTGCCATATTTTTGGCGCGAACGGCTTCTTGCAATTCGGAACGTAATTCGCCGTCGCCAGCCAGAATGAAATGGCAAGCAGGCATTTTCAAAGACAGCCGCTCGGCAACACTGAGAAACTCGCGTACCCCCTTTTCGGGTTTTAAACGAGCTACCGTACCGATCAGAAAGATATCCGGATGTTTTTTTCGCAGATCGGTAAGCGCGCGAAAAAGCGAATCAGAAGAAGACATCGGGCGGAATACTTCAGTATCGACGCCGTTGGGGATAACGATCAGATTACGAATGTTTCCCAGTTGTTCAAACTGTTGTCCGAGACGATCCGAGACCGCCACAACCCTGGCATAGGAAGACATGCGACGGTAGAAACCCAACAAAGGATTTTTCGCCAACCAGTTACGCCAATGTCCGTCATCTTCCATGAGCGCCTCGTGCTCTCCCCATACGACACGTACCCCGTCGCGTTTGAGTGACTTGGTCAACAATATTTTTTCAGAAAGAGAGAGCATATAGACCGCATCGCCTTTTGTAAAGAGACGTAAAAAACGGCGCTTTTGGAAAAAAAGCCACGGCCACATAGCCAGGAAAACCAGCAGGCTTTGTTTGGAAACAGGTGCGCGCGGCAACCATAGATAGGTCGTAGAAAAGCCGGCTTCTTCAAAGAGTCTGGACAAAACCGGACAGGTCCCGATAAACGAAACGTCATATCCCCTTTCCCGCAGTCCCCGGGCCATGCGGAGCGTCACGGTTTCCAGTCCGCCGAGTGCCGAAGAAAACGGAAATCTGGTAAAGACAATGCGCATACGAAAAAATCAAGTACCCCGATTATACCGTTTTTTCAGATCATCACAAAAGCAAAGAGAGAACAACCGGCAGTCGACGGCTGCCAGCAAAAAAACGCATCGGGAATCTCAAATAGCCCTTTTACGGTGTAGACTGTAAGCTGTGAGCCGTAAGCTGTCCGCTTGCTTCCATATCTCTGAGCAAGTTCTTCACCCGAAACGCTTCTTTTTCATGATCCAGAAGACGATAGTACCGTAACAGTAAGACAAGTTTTTCGCGAGGCAAGTCTTTCCATTCCGAATGGTGGAGACCGTGGTCAAAGAGGAGCCGGTTGACCAGATTCGTCCCCTCGGTGTGAATGAGTTTACGCAGATTGAGCGAGGTCTTATTGTGTATTTCTCGAATATCCTCGTACGTCTTGAGGGCTAACTCTTCGCCTTCTTCAAACAGGAGACTCAGCAAAGGCGCAATCGCTTCATCCTGATTCAATTTTAGCAGTGCGACGGCCGCATAGCGGCGTATATCCATATCGTCGGTGACAGCCAAAAACTTTTTCAGTAAAGGCAACTCCTGAATCGCTTTGATCTCTCCAACGGCGTAAATACCCGAAAGATTATTGTTTTTATCCTTGCTCTCGAGCAAAGCGAGCAGGTGGATGAGAAGCTGTAGTCGATATTTTTCAAACTGCCACAACGCGATAATGGCATTGGCCTTGATCCGCGGGTTGGAGGAGGTCAAAAACGGCGAAACATAATGCCAGGTACTCACGTCTTTGAAAAGTCCCATCACGTAAATTGAATCGGCGATCAATACTTCGTCGTCGGTGTTTTGAATTGTCTCAATTAAAAAAGGGACAGTATTGGCATGCTGTAATCGCGCAAAGGTACGAATAATAGCCGAGCGGATCCGTTTACTGTTTTCGTGGTGAAAAAGTTCGGTCAGAGAAACAATGATGCGATGTTGCGAAAAAGCCTGGGAATAGAAATGCTGGCCCAGATTTTTAAACTTCGACAAAGCCTGACATGCGGCAATCTTAACCTCCAGATCGGAATCTTGCAGACACAACAAGATCTCGGGAAGCGACAACGGATCCTGAATATCGCCCAGCGCATGCAGGATCTTTACTTTTACTTCGGAGGTCTCTTTACGATAAAGAAGAGATTTGCTCAGAATATCGGCCGCATTTTCATGTCCTTTCTGACTCAGTATCTCGATCGCATGCGATTTTAAACCGAACTCCTTCGACATTTCCAGATTCTTTTTGGCGATTGAGGTGTACTCTTTGCGCAATTGGCGGGTAATGAAAATCATCGCGGCAAAAGCTACGGTTAGCAGAATATTGATAAACAGCTTGTCTCCACCCTGAAAAAGATACTGAAACGAGAAAATCACCGCCATGCTGACAATCACGCCCACCGGACGTACCACGCCTTCCATCAGTTCGCGAATATGTTCGCGGATATGTTCGGGAATAGCATAATAGGCATTATGGTAGGCTACTTTGTGGACCGATCCCAAGGTATCCAAAACACCTTTCAAATAAGCCGGCAATAACAGTCCTCCCGAAAAAAAGATCGCCGGTACACTGCCGAAAAGCGCCAAAAGCGGCATACAAAAAAAACTGCGGATCAACCCCAAACGATGTAGAATCCGGCTGCTGAAAAAAAGTTGCATGATAAAGACCAGCGCGGAAAAGAGAATCTGGAAGGAGCCAAGCCTTTCAGCCAGCACATCTTTCAATGCCGATCTTTCCGGCTTGTCCTCGGACAGGATATTGCTAACAGGAACAGGGGGGTGTTCCTCGGCAGCTCCGTGAACCGTTTCAACCGCACTTGGTATACTTTCGGCATGTTCCTGAGAAGAACCGTGATGGAGCAGCTCTTCAACAGTCTTGGTAAAATGTATCTCTACCGTATTAAAAGCCAGGATCCAGACAAATACCAGAATAGCCAGACCGCGCATAAAGGAGATAGCCTTAAGATGTTCGAGTCCGCGCTTGATCGAAACGATGGTGCCGTGTTCTTTTTCGTCGGGAGTAACCGAGCTGCGGCGGCGGACGCGTACGACCAGGAAAAAAGCCGCCAGCAGGAGAGAAAACACACCGGCTACGAAAAACAAAAATGTTTCGGCGTGCAAAAAACCGATAAACGTACTGATCAAAATACCGGCTAAAATACCCCCGATCGGTTCGGTACTGTCGATGAAAGGTAAGACTCGTTGGCTTTCCAGCGGCGAAAAGTTTTCTTCACTGTAGCGGGCCAGTAAAATATCGATCTGGGGAATAAATATACCGGTGGCAAGCAGCAAAAACACAAAGAAGAGCAAAGGAGTCGTCAGATTAGCTACGGCTAGAAACAAAGATAAGACCAGGCCAACTACGGTGATGAACAATAACTTTCCGAGCGCAATGCGATAGGTCAGCTGGCTGTAGATAAACGATCCAAAAATAGAAAATCCGGCCTGGGCGATATAAAACAAGGGCAAGTAAAAAATGCCGTAGCGGTCGACAAAAAGCGCGATAGAGAGAGTCCAGGAGAGAAAGAATCCCAAATAATACAGAAATCTGAGGACCCAGGTATTGAGAACGCGTACTACTTCGCGCGGCGAGATATTGAAGACTTTACTGACCCAGCGGGCGAGATTGTTGGTTTGCATATTCATAGTTTCCCATAAGTATACCATGATTCGACCTCTACCGTCCAAGCTCCGATCAAAAAAAACGTCCGAACCAGCCGGATGCCTTAAGGAGACAAGAATAAAGAATCTAGGACGACTGAAATAAAGATTAACCGCAAAGCTGTTCGCTTAAATCTTTACCAATTTCAATCAATGTCGACGGATTTCAGTAAAATCACATGCGCTTTTCCCGGCTCAGACTTACGTACTCGGACAACGCTGCTGGATCTTTTGCCTGGTACGGCTCAGGACGTCTTCGTTATTTTTGTATTTTCTGGCCAACGAATTAAGCTCTTCCAGATCGTCAAAACCATAGCGTTTGGCGATCGAAGTCGCCGCAGCTTCTAATTCTTTCCCATTTTTTAATGGCTGAGAATCCGCAGAATCCTTGCGGACATCGAGATTGTTTTGCTGAGTAGCGCAAGCAATATCGGAGGTCGCGTCGACAAAAAGGTCTTCTTGCGAAGCGGAGGCTGAACACCCGCTCAATACAAATACCGTCGCCACGACTGCCAGTACTGTCGAAAGACGGCAGAAAGATCGGATTGATGCGGCATCAAGTTCCGAAAGAAAACTAGAAAGAGGAAGTGAAACTGAACCTGTAATAAACTTCTGTTTTCTTGTAACATGTGACATTTTATATGTGACATTTATGAATTATATAGTTGCTCCCTGTTCTTTCTGTTTAGGTAATTTTTTGCGTTTCTCACGTAGATAATACCAGTATGTAGCCCCGGAAGTCAGCACCAGCAGGAGCAGCAACCACCACCAGCTAAATCCGCGTTCTGTGGCCGCCGCAAGTGCATCCGTGATTGTAAACGGTACGATCACTTTGGAACTGCGCAGCCCCTGAGGCGTAACGGCATAGAGCACGACACGATGATCGCCCTTTTCCAAAGCTTGTGCGGCGGTAACCGAGCAATTACCGGTAGTAGCATCGGCAATCATCGCGGATGAGGTGACGATACTCTGAAACGTCGCCTCAACCCGGGCGCCGGGTACTGTTTGACAATATACGGTAGGAACATTGTTCGTAATCTCGACCCGGGCAATCAATTTTACGTCCTCCGGCAACGGTTTATCGTCCAGAGCAACCGCCCGGGGAGGCTTTACCGCCCGGGTTTTGTCCACCACGATAGCGATAGAGCGGGATTCTTCGATCACCGTATTATCTTCGCCGTACCGCCGGGCGATGAGATTGTAATATCCGTCTTCAAAGTTTTTTTCGGCTTCGAGCAAAAAAATCTTGGTATCGAGACACGTGCTTTGTCCCAGTTCCTCCTCCTGTCCATTCTGATCTACCAGATAGACCTTCACCGTAGAAGGATAGAGACATACTCCTCTGATAAACCAGTCGCTTGTGGTAACCACTTCCTGGTCCGGGTTGGGAGGACGGAAATTGACGATTTTCAGATTGGTGTTCGTATCAGGATTGTCATTCGGATCAAGCGGGTTGGTACCATAAAGTAAGACTTCGTCTCCATCGGAATAGGAGTCTCCGTCAGTATCCTGAAGCGACGGATCGGTACCCAGATTTTGTTCAAGACAGGCGGATAAACCGTCTTTATCTTTATCCGAGGCGCATTCCTCCCCGCTCAATACATCGGTTTTCAGCGGATCGACCTTGCCCGGAAAGTCGTTACTATCCAGAGGGTTGGTTCCAGCCTGAATCTCGGAGGCATCGCTAAACGTATCTCCGTCGGTATCCGGTTTATTTGGATCGGTATGATACTGGTTTATCTCATCGGCATCCGAGAGAAGGTCGCCATCTGTATCTTTTACCAACGGGTCGGTATGGGTTATATTGATCTCTTCGCCGTCGCTTAATCCATCATCGTCGGTATCATTTTTGGCCGGATCGGTATGATAAACATCGGTCTCATCGCTCGAATTGACGTTGTCGTTATCCTGATCCAAAGAGGGTGGAGTCAGGTTGGCGTTTGGATTTGGCAAGGGCGGATGCTCGTTCGCGTTCGAAGACGACCGGTTGGCATTTTGATTGACAGTTCGATTCTGGTTCCGGTTAAGCGGGGCATTTCTGTTATTATTCTGACGGACATTTTGGTTTTGGTTGGTATTAAAGACTGGAAAAGCATTGGTATTGGTTTGGACGTTTTGATTCTCATTCAGCGGTATATCGATCAATTCGATCGTAATTGTCCGTGGCGGACTAACGTTTCCGGCCATATCGCGAGTCGTAACGGTGATTGTTTTTATCCCGGCAGGGCCGCTCAAGATAAGATCCAGTAAACGAGTCGGATTGATCCATTCAAACGTATTGCCATTATTAAGGATACCATCTCCGGCTATATACAGGCCGGTCACATCGGGCGGCAACACAAATCCCAGGTTGACAAATCGATCGGTCGTAACAGGCTCGGGAACAAATACCTCCGGAATAGGCGGCGGGGTCTGATCCAAGAAAATCGAGAGAGACTGAGGCGGAGTCTCGGTCGTATTATTTCTAAGCCAGACTGAAAACGATTTATCGCCGTCGCCCGGGCTCAGCGTCAAGGGCACACTCTCTGCATACGGAATACACGTGACAGTTGAAGAGGAAAGGCCATTGCCCTGATAACAGATTTGCGAAGCGTTGTTGGCAATAACGTTAAGGGTAACCGCAGTTTGATTCGTTATGGTGGAAGGTTCGATGCTGATCTGGACATTGGTAATCGGCGCAATATTGCTGTTGTGATTGAACGCGTTCACATTGGAAGTATTCAAGTTTCGATTGGCCGACGCCCCATTACGATTTGTATTGTTCGCATTGGATGAAGAAGACAGCACGATTCCGCCGCCGCTACCTCCACCGCCGCCGGATCCGCAACTGCGTACAATTAACGTATCCACGACATTGGAATACGGACTTTCATCAAGAGTAAATGTATCGCGGGATTTAGCTCTCAGATAATATGTACCGGCAGTATAATTGACGCCATTGAACGCATAAAAAAGTTGGGGACTCCAGGAAGAGGCAACAACAATATTATTAAAAAGAGCCGTATCACCGATCTCATATTGATATTCGCGGTTGGCGGCCCCGCCGGCGGCGGATAGATTTGCGCGGATAGTGTCGATACCACTGACACAGGCCAGCTGCATGACGGGCGCATCCACGGGTAAGGGCGCATTGACGGTGGCCGTAAGGTCTACACCGTCACTTTGGGAAAAAACCGGTTTTACCGGAAAAAAAAATGAGAGCATCAACCAGAAGAAGAGCACCGAACCGATATTTTTTTTTGTTTGAGAAAGCATCATTTCGTAAATGAAAGAGAAACGATGGAGACAATTATGCTTATGGTTATCGCATTGTTTTGGTGATTCGAAATTAAGAGATTGGGAATGACCGGATACGATGTTATTCTTGGGAATGCCGGAAGAGGAGTAGCGTTTACTTACCGGTGGTGGCCTTTTTGACGATCCAGCGGTTATACTGTCGTATACCGAAAAACCCTATAAGCAAAACCGCGATCGCTATGGCAGCCCAGAACAATACCAGGGGATAGTTGAATCCCCAGAATTTGATAGTGCGGGTGCCCAAAGAGGTACCATCTCCATCGTTCAGTTCGAGAACCGCTTCGTAGAATCCCCACGGATCGAGATTGACTTGCTGGTTATAATCGCGACCTAACCCGGGAAAGACTCGAAGATCGGCGGGAGGAATCTCCTGAAGGATTTTGCCGTTTCCATCCTTAATCAGTAATCTTCCAGTCGGCTTGAAATGGACATTTCCGGTATTTTTAACCCGATAGAAGACGTCTAGCGGTCCGCGTTCGAAAAAATCGCGGGAAACGACTTCGTTCTTATCGTTCAGTTTTCCTATCTTAAAGTCGACCACTTCCCCGGTCTTTTTGACATTCCCGGGAATGGTAACCAGAATAAGCGATCCGATCCGGGCCGACACACCGATATTACCGCTTCCTTTGGGTTTGGTCCGAAAAAATATGACACCGTAATGTCCTCCCGGTTCGGCATTGGCGGGCACATCTACCGTAAATCGGATACGTTGTTCTCCGCCTGGCTCAAGGGAAAATTCCTTTGTATCGTAATGAAGCCATTTTTTGAGGGAACTGACTGAGGGATTTTCCTGGTTTTCCTCGATATAACGCATTTCCCCTTTTTCGTCGTATTCGAAATCGGCAACTTCGGTCGTCATTTCGACTCGCTCGGATTCGTTATTGATAATACTGACCTCGTCGACTTTTTGAGTTCCGGCAGTCAGATCGTAATCGAAAATGACCGGCGAGACTTGGAGTCCCCCGCCGGGCGGATTTTGCTGTGCAAAAGCGATTTCAGACGGCGATGACAAGAACGGCAGCATAACGGCCATGAGCAAAGAGAACAGGAAAACACGTTTTACTCCTTCCACGATAGTTGTGACGAAAAGAAATAATATATCTTTAGTATAATTCGCACAGTGCATTTTAGGCAAGGGGCGAGTGTGCAAAATGAGCCGGGAGGCGCTACGCTTCCCTCTCATCTATACCTAATAAGCAGAGAAAAGTGTAAGACCTTTGTCCTCCCTCCGATGCAGGCAATAAAAACCATGCTCGGAAGGAGAGAAAAGTCTTAGGATCCTACGCCTGAAGCCAGAGTATAGGTAACAGTAGTCAGATATGCACCGGCGGGAAGTACTCCGTTTACGGCCGCTTTGTATGTAACGGTCCAATCCTGAGTCGCAGTCGTACTCGAGTTGAAGGCCATCCGGTTGGCGCTAGTGGCAACAGCTTCATCGGTTGTACCGTCGCCGTCAAACGCTTCATCGGTTGTACAGGTACCGCAACTGCCCGGAGCAGCGGAAACATGCAGGGACCATTTGTTTGAATTAGTCGTCACGTTTCCCGGAACATCGGCTGCAATACTGGCGGTTGGAGCAGTACTTTTGTAGAGCGAAGAGTCCGAGTTTGCACTGTCCGCTTCGACACTTATATTATATCCGGCACCGTCATTGGATACAACGGTCACCGTGCTGGTTGTCGTATCAGGTGTCGCACCAGGTGTCAAAGACAAAGCAGCAGTTGCACTACCGACCGAGATGGAAAAGGCTGATTGTACAGTTGCCGTCAAGGTAACGGTAGCCGTGGTTGCGGCGTTGGCGCTGGGCAGAACTGCGAAAGACAGCAGTGCGACCAGGCTCATCAGCGCGGTCTTTTGTTTCATCATTGTGTTTTTCATAAAAAAAGAAGTAATTTTACCCCCTCATGGGGCGTTCATGAATATTTGGAGCTAGCTTTCACCCCGGTGAGGTGGAATTTTTCTATAAAGAGAAGTGATGCAGCGGTTACCCGGCATGGTCGATCTGGTACATGGGGTAGCCTCATCCTCCTTTTGATGTAATTTGCAGTTACCTGCACCTTCCCTTGAACGCTCCAATACTATTATAAAACATTTTTTATCTTTTTTCAATAATGTTGTACAGAATGTTTACAATAAAAAACGGACATTTGTACGGGCCATCTATCAAACGTACATAGAAACGTTGAAAATCATTAAAAAGGCTTGATCGAGAGACATAAACCAGTATAGTAATCTATCTATTTATTTCGTCACGGAAAAAACGCATGGATGAATTACCATCCGGTCGGACGTCCGAAAATCTGGAGCTCCGCACTTGCAATATAGCTGTTCTAGAAAGAAAGGCACACGAGATTCTCGAGAGCTTGACGCCCGAACAAAACCGGAAACTGAACGAAATGATTCAAATAGCTTTGGAAATAACGACTTCTCGATCTCCAGAGATGCTGATTAATACACTAATGGATAGGTGCCCCGACCAAGAGCTTAAAAGAGAGGTAAGCGCATTCAAGAAACATATGGAAAAAGAACTTTCAGGCATGTTAAGTATTCCTGTACTAATCGTCTCCTTATTCGTCTCCTTATATGCGAGTTTTTATTTTATCGATCCATTAAATGTGCCGATCAGCTTAGCAGGTTTTCTGGAAGCTATAATCCGTACCGTTGTAGCTCTGGCAATTACAGTCATTAGCACAGCAACGGCAATTAAGATCGCGACCACTCTGGAAATAAAGAGCGGAATCCCCAACAGGCTGCGAGAAATAATCGTAGCGTATGATTGGGTACGTCAAGAAATAGAGCAAATGAGCGGTATTTCATTGGATGATCTTACTACAGCCACAAACGATCTTATGAAGATTCGTCGTGAGTCGGAACCGAAAAGGTGCGAAGTCTGTCATCAAACAGATGATTTCGATCCAAAGACAGGATATTGCAAACGCTGCAATTACACAACACGATAGAGACGCATTGAAATTTGTCTCTGCAAACACCATCAAATCTATTTGTAAAAAGGGATCCTACCGCAAACTGTTCGCCATTTGATCGATCGTAGACGACAATCCGGTCGCACCCGAAACCTGATAGACGCGCCCTTCTTTTTCGACCCTTACGGTCAGGCTCGATGCGTCTTCGTTCCTTTCGGACAAGCCCAGTGAGGTAATAGTTCCCTTCAGTACTGAAACCTTGATAACGTCTTGTGCCGATTCCAGAGGCTTGTCGCTAAAAGCAACCGTATGGATGGCACCCGCTTCTTTTGCCACGCCGGCATAGTACCAGCTGGAAGGATATTGTACCGAGTACCCTACGCTCTTATTTTCATATAAACGGTATCCCTCTTTGAGTTCGGCAGTCTTGTTTCCGGAAGCATCGTAAACTTCCCGTGAGAGCTTATTCGCTTCATTTTGACCGGTTTTGATCTGCCAATCGGTTGTTTCTCCGGGGACAAAATAGGCTTTTTGGGAAACACGCACCTGGCTGTCTTCGACCACGTAGGAAAGAAGCAGTTTCCGCTTGGCCGTATTGTCGCCATATTCAACATAGACGTAAGATTCGCCGGCAAATTCAAAGCGGGTAGGAGCGACGGTCCCGGGTACCTCGCTATCCTCAGGTTTCAAGTCGTTGAGATGTTCGGCAATATACATCCGCACCAGTTCTTTGGTATTCGAAACAGTGGGTGTAATACCAACTTCTCCGGTATACAGACCGCCATTGACATTGATATTAAGAGGCAGGGAGGCGTTGACATTCATCGCGTTGATATTCGTATTGGAAAGAGAGACACCGCTCCACTCGATCGTCGAGAGCATTTCGTAAAAACGATTCTTTACCAGTGTCTCGTCTTTGCCCCCCGGCGACACAAAACGGATTTCGTAGAGCCGTCCGGCATTGACATACACGGTGGTATTCTGAGTTGCATTCAGTACCAAACGCTCGCCGTCGAGGTTTCCAACCCGGATCGTTACCGAATCGGTATTTTTAGTACTTTTTATCCAGGCTTTAAGATCGGGGATAACGTCACCGATATTCTCGATAAAAATGACGGGGTCGTCTTTTTTTTGCACATCGACACTTTTGTCACTCAAAGAAAGCTCTATGCGCGATGCGCTCCCGGTATTAAGCTCAAAAAGTGAAGAATACGCGAACGTGAGCCCCAGCGCGCCGCTGTAACGAAGCAGCGCCGAAGCTCCGTTAGCATTGAGCCGGTTCAATTGTAAACTGATCGATTGTACGGACAAGACTAGCGCCCCCTGCCGCTCTTCCAGTACGCCCTCGACAACCACCCGCTGATCGAGATACCGGCTGAGCGACTGGTCCTTGCTTTCGAGAAACAGCGCGCTCCCGTCGTCGAGTTCCAGCTTGTGTGTACCGGGTGTATCCAGCGTGATTCCTTTGCTACGGACAGTTCCCTCTTTCTCTACTAACGCAGCCTGCAAATTAGTATTGCGGTTTATATTTCCAGCTCCACTATGAGAACGGAATAGAAACCACCATCCCAGAATCAGGATAATAACGACGAGACCCGCGCCGACACCGATCATGATCTTTTTCTGCCTGGCATTCATAAAAAAACGATATACGAAAAATAAACACTGCTATTGTGGCAAGTTTGGAGGGAAAATACAACTGATACTGAACATGATTAGGGAAATTTCGGGATTTTATTCGACCATATAATACAGCTCGCTCTTTTGGTATATGCGTTGATTGTTCGGATCGGGAATAACCGAAAAGATGATATCCCCGGGACGAAGGTCAGCTTTAAAGTCGGCTCCGGCGCAGGGACACATGTTGCAGGCCGGATTTTTGACGATCAGACCAGTATCGCCGAAATTCCCGGAGGTATTGCCTACGTCGGGACATCCGCTTTGGTTTTTAGCCGGGAAAAGATCCCCGGGCAGATCGGGACACAAATCCACCGCATCAGGTACGGTATCTTGATCACGATCGGCAAGAGTCGTGTTATTTTGATTCGTATTAGCTGAAATGATCGGTGTACCGCCATTATTATTTTGATTTTCACCTCTGTTGTCATTGTCATTCAAGACAGGCGACTGGTTGGTATTGGACGAGATATTCCCATTTGTATTGCGGTTAGAAAGAGAACCGGCATTTTGATTCCCGGAGTTACCGTTACGGTTCGTAACGCTGGAAGCATTCGTATTTCTATTTTGAGCTTCGTCCCCTTGGTTGTTATTGAGATTTTGGGAAATGTTGCCGTTGGTATTGCCATTGCCCGACCCGTTTCCGTTTTGATTAATACCGGGAATGGCGGAATTGTTATTGGTCGTGTTGCCCAGACCGTTATTACGATTACGATTTGCGTCCGAAACAGGTATATCGTTTCGATTCGAATTCCCCCTTTCGGGTTCAAAACGGGTGACGCGGGTACACTGCCGACTCTGCATCACTGTATTGACCAGATGCGCAAACTCGCCCCGTTGAATCTTTTCCTCGGGCGCCAGAAAACCCTTATGATAGGCCAGCAAGCCAGTATTAACCGCTGCCTTGAGATAGCCGACATACCAGGCGTCAGGATCGACATCTTGTAAAACCAGAGGATCATTGTCGTGAGGAGGAGTCCCAACGGCTCTGAGCAAAATCGCAATACTTTCGGCTCGCGAGATTTCGGCATCCGGCAGATAGAGTCCTTGATCTTTGGTTCCCAAATATCCGGTGATTAGACCGGCATCTTTGGCTCCGGCCACACAATAGAAATACCAGGCCGAAACCGGAATATCGGGAAAAGGAGCAGTGTTATAGCGCGCCCGCACCTCGGGAGAAGGGAATTCGCAATCGACGCAATTACCAGCCCCCAGGGTTAGTTTGACAAACTCGGCTCGCGTAATGAGCGCGTCGGGACGAAAGGTATTATCCTCATACCCACTCACCAATCCTTTGCGCTGTAGCTCAATAATATCAGAGTAATACGGATGGGCAGGCGAAACATCCGCAAAGCCTTCTGGCACATCTGTCTGAGCCGTAACGCTATTAAAAGAGAAAGTACCGTATAAGAGAGAGCATAAGCCCAAAGCAACTACCAAAGATCGCTTTCCAAATATGAAAGCTGACATATGACGTTTCTTTGACTTTTGACCTTTAACATTTGACATTTGATATCTGGAATTCATTTGATATTTGGTTTTTGATATTTGAAGTTATTTACAGGAGACCGCCTTGGGATCGATCTTTTCGCAGGCCGAAGGCTTGTTGGTGACGCATTTGAGACAAAAGGCGCGCATACTCTCGGCGGTCTTTTGGACCGTATCGCACAGATAATCGCTGATCGTGGTATCAGCGCTTTCCAGAATCGTTTCCATTTCGTGGTTGCGCGCAAAGTAATCGCGGTTGTACAATAGGGCATATTTTTCGTTATTTGCCGATATTTCGCGTACCAGATCGTCGTTGTGACGGGAAATATCGCGCTGGTCCAAAAGCGATTCGGTGCTCGTATCGGATGGCGCAGGAGCAGGAGGATTTTGCTTGTTTGTCAGTTCATTGAAGTCTTTTTCGCGTATATCGGGCGAGGTTTTGAGTTCATTACCGATGCATGTTTTGAGATTTTCAAACAAAGCCCGATACGAATTTCCGCGCTCGGTACCGCAACTTTGAGCCAACCGCCGATTAGCCTCCTCAACAGTAATAAGACGAATGCCGATTGAAGCGCTCAACTGGGCCTGGAATTCACGTAGCAGGACACTTCCTTCGCGGGCTTTCAGCTGCTCACCCCGTTCGCGAAATTGTTTCAGCGTATCGCGGAAGCGGGTAAAAATAGTTTTTATATCCTTAAATTCGTACTGGTTGCTGCTACAGGCAAACGGGCTCGAGCGGTCGTAATAGCCGACTTCGGTCCCGGGTTGTTGTTGAAAAAAGTAATTGTCAAACGTCTTATCTCCAACTTGTATTTCCGACTTCTCGGCCAAACGCAAAGCTCGATAACCGCTCCAGGAGTTTGGGGAAACAAATTCTCCGTTGTAAAAGATTTCTTTGGTGCGTTTGATCTCAAAGACAATATCGGAACAGCTATTAGCGGCACGCTTGGCCAGCTGGTCAAAAGCCCGCAACTTTTGGTAATACAATTGCATATCGTGGGACAGTGCTTCGTTTTCGTCGATATCGACCAGTTTGCGTAAAGAATACTTCCAGGTTTCACTGTCCACGCCGATGCTGAGCAGCTCCAGGTACGCCTCTTTATATCCCCGCTTATTGCCTTGCAGATCATTGGAACAGCTATCGGTAATCTTTTTGGATAACTCGGTCAAGGATCGGTCCATCAAGGTCAGTTCGGCTTCGACATTGGGGGAAGTTTTACACTGGGTTACCTCCTTTTCCTGAGCATACCCTTGCGGAAGAAAGAAGATAAAGCCAAAGAGAACCAAAATGACGCCGAACAAAAGAGAAGACATAGTTCTTTGTATCAGGAGCACCGCTGCATGTACTGTATGTAATTTTCTCATAGGAGCCTTCTTGGCAAGAATCGAATAATGGGGGAAATTTGTCTAGCGACAGACCGATGAGAGCGTCGAGCTCCCCCCGGAGACCGCCGAACCGCCACTTCCGACTGCCCGGACTTCGGTAGCAAACGAGCAGGCAACCCGCCGGATCTGAGCAAATATATCGGTCGAACTGTTCAGCGTTTTGAGAAACAGCAGTGCCTCGTTTACCAAAGCGGTCTGGTCCTGCACCGCATTCAAACGGGCGCTAAGCCGGGCAGTCTCAGAGAGCGCTTTGGAGCTGTCTGCTACTTCAGCTTCGTAACTACGCAAGCGCTCGATCAGTTCGGACTGGGTGGCATCGGTGAGAATATTAGAAAACTCGCTTTTTGCAGAAGCCGTCGTTACGCCGTTTTGTAAGGTATCCTGCCCCGGATCAGCCTTGCCACGGCTCGCCTGCTCGGCTTCGCGTATCTTTTGAGAGTTTAACGCGCTATAGGTATGCTGTTTAGGAGACCAGACCGGTTTGCTCGTCACGATGACCTTCATATCGACGTGCTGGGCCAGTTGCATCAGATAAAATCCTAGCCCGAAAAACTCTTTGGTATTCTTTTTAAGCGCCAACGGATAGCGATTGGTTTCGTTGATAAATTTATAGATATAATCCAGATGAGCCTTGATCGAATTGTCATACGTCGGATACGTGGTATTGGAAACCCCGTTACGCATACTGATTCTGATACAGAAGAATTGGTTGCAGGGCCAAATACTGGTATTTTCCTGGTCGTTTTTGTCTGCGTCCGAGATCTCCTGGCTCGAACCAGGAGAAGAATCGGAAGGTGACTTAGGAACTTGGGGGTAATCACGGTCTTGGAGCGGCAAAAGCGGGGTATCCGAGCTTTCCGTATTTACATCGCCCAACGCTACATCCCCGCCTTCCTCAATCTGATTACGAATATCGGCGACTTTATCGCGCAGTCCGTCCAGATCGTTACGAATATCTTGAATAGTAACGGCAGAAGCAGGAAGACACTGGGCTATGGCGGCGTTGGTATTGGTATTGGAGGCATTGCTATTGGTGTTCAGAGAAGGATTACGGTTGACATTGGAATTGCCGAACGAACTACTGTTCTGGTTTTGCCCGTTGGCATTGCTTTGAAAGGCATTGGTATTTTGATTCAAGGAAGTATTTTGGTTGGCATTGTTCACTCCGCCGTTGGTATTAGAATTATTGGCATTGCCATTGTGCGGGTTCGACCCGTCGAGATCCAGCAGAAAACCGTCATAGCTTCCCCAACGCGCAATCGGGACACGGGCTTTTTCGCCAAAGAAGATCACGTCGATCGTGTTCAGATCAACCACCAGATCAAAGTCCGAATCGTCGGTCGTCCCATTACTGTATTGTCCCAAAGCACCAGTTTCGATCTGCAACGCGAGTTCGTAGTCCGCCAAGTCGCGTTCGAATTGATACGTTGTACGAATCCGGTCAAACAGTTCTTGCCGCAGGTCCGGACGGGTAGTATTTCCCTTCTCGATGACGCGCGCGGGGTCATTGGCCAGGATATTTTTCAGGTCTTCGGCACTATAACGGTCCTTGGGATCTCCTGTATCAAGATCTTCCAGCGTACGGGTCAGCGCGCGTTTCTGGATAAGATCTTCGGTAGTTTCGTACGTGTGTTTATACAAATCCAGGCCAATCGGCGACCTCGTATCTTCGATCAGATTCTGAAAATCGGAGGCTGCGGTCGTAGAGTACCAAAAGACACCAACCGCTCCGACAAGACTCATAGCAAAAACAACTACGACAAGCAGCTTTTTCTTCAAACCGGTTATGTATCTGTTATTACCTGTTTCCATACGGTCTCCCGTGAATAGTGACAATTATGTACTTCGCCATTTCCCCTGTCCCTCATTCATAATTCATACTTCATCCTTCATAATTCTGCTCTTATGTATGTATTCGTAATCTCCCCTGCCCCCATCCATTATTAATAATTCATAATTTTCCCCTTACGGTGGTGTCGACTGATTCGGCAGCTTATATTGGAGCTGGTCGAAAATAACCCGAAGCGGACGCACATTATCCCGTAACTTCTGAGCATGCAGAATGATCTTTTCGTATTGGACGTGTAAAGGATAGCTTTCGGTAAATTCCAGAAAATTGGCCAGAGCCAGATCAAGAGCGGTACGTACCCGCCGGCGTTCGATTTCGATGCGATTAAGACGGGCGGTCCGCTCTTCGATCAAAGCCTCCCGGGAGAGAGAGGTCTCCCCTTTGTCTTCTAAGATCGACTGTGAGTCATACGCAAGATTGACGTAACGATCTAAACTTTGGGTATATACTTGGCGATAGCATTCGGAGACGAGGGCCACCGCATAAACCGGCGAAACGACCCGGGATTCCAACGTGACAAAATAATCACCCCGCTCCTCGGTTGGAGCAGCGACCGGAAGTCTTAGCACGCGCAAACCGTTCGTATTGCGATTGACAGACGAGGAATCCAGAGGCTCAAAGGGTAAATTACAGGGATTTTGAACTTCACCTTTGGGTTGGTTAGAAAAAGCCGTTTCATCCAGTTTCTGTCGATTTTTAGCAATAGCACTCAGGAGTTTTTCGAGTTTTTGTTTATAATATTGACCGAACACACCCAGATTGTCGCAACCCAATTGCGTATCTTCGATGCTCGACAACGGCAGTTCACGGCTCACCTCTTTTTGATACTCCTTTGAATAGGCTTGCAACCAAAACTGCACGCCGCGGTTAAAGTAGCAATTGATCGTGCGATTATAGAGCTCGCTTTCGCGGGTAAAGGCATCTTGCCCCTGAAACGAAAACTCAGCCCGTTCAGCCGGTGAGTTTTGAGCCTGACCAAAAAGAGCCGGAAAGATAGCCAGCAAAGTAATGAGCAGAATAGTACCGCCGATACCGGAAAAAATAAGAGAGGTACGCGACATGCAAAAAACGAAAGTTAAGGAAACTGAACCCGGGCACACTGGCCGCCGACATTGTTAAACAGACTTTCGGCCTTTCCTTGAATAAAGGTGAGCGTATCGATCAAGTCGCGCATTTTACGATTCAAGTCGCGATATTTATTGACGATAAACTCGGTTTTCTTACGGCTGGCATCGGAGAGCATAAATTGCGAAAAAATGCGCTTTTGGGCCGCTATCTCAGTATCCACCCACGAGTGGCACTGCTGAAAATTTTCCACGATCAAATCGCGGGGCTCCTGGTTTCCCGAAGAAGTTACATTGTTGTCCGAAGCAGACAGACACTGGATGAGTTCGTCGCAGGTAGCACGCAATTTGGCATGGTAGATGCGAAAAGCCGTAATACCGGTCTCCACCAGAAACGCAGGCGATACGTCCGGCTTTGTTAACAACCGATCGATATTTTCCTGAAATTTTTTCTGTTCGGGCAGGATCTTTTCGGGCAACACCTTTCCTTCGAAAGCATAACAAGGTAACTGATTCGGTGAGGCCGCAAGAACATGCGTTGAAAGTTGTATGAATACAAGAGTCACCAAAAAGAACACAGACCAAAGTAATAGGGTCTTAAAATTTTGCACTTTACACTTTGCACTTTGCACTTTTAGATCCATAGAATGAGGTGAGTATTTCATTTCAAAATAGGTTTTTGTCATTTGTCCGCCGCGGCGGATTGTCATTTGATATTATCGTACGATTATAGCATCTTTCAGTGCCGGATAAAAGACGCGAGCCACCGCCGTATCCCCCGAGACGATATCCACGGAGAGCGGACTTTTCTCATCATTGGTCGGAGCAAAACGTAAAAGTACACCGTCTCCAAAGACCCGAATACGTCCGTCGGGCGCGACCATGGCGACCAGACTGCGGGAAACCCGATCATATACCGCGCCGCCCCCGGCAAACGACGGAGCCGTGTTGGGAATAGGAGAAACACTGAAAGAATCGTTTGGCAAAGAATCGAAAAGTCCTACTGCATCGTTCTGAGCACTGGCTGTATTCAATATGCGCACATCCCGGTTAGGATCGGTCCGTATTTCCAGAGTGGCCAAGACCTCATTGCCTTTTTCTAAGATAAGACGGAGCGGTTCTTCCCCCAGAGAAGGTTCGACCCTGATACGATAGGTAGAATCTTTGAGGCGGATATTCCCGGTAGTTTCGCCGATCACCGCAATTTCATTTCCTCGAAGATCCTTCACAGAAATACCCGGTTCAGTCTGGAAATCTTCGACCTTGTAACTTCCGTCGCCATTTGTTTTATATTGACCGTTACGATCGGACGAAGGAGTTTTGAGGGGGGAAACATTGTCACCTCTGACTCGTACGATACCAACCGGCTCTTGCGCAACGGCTTTGTCGGTTTGCCCGGTGATCGTACGGTCACGTTTGGAGGCACTATCAACCGAAATATCCGGCACAAAGACCCGGATCACGATCTCTTGCGAAGCCGTTACCCCGCTCTCGTCCTGCACATTCAGGAAAACACGCTGCTCGCCGGGCTCGGTAAACGGCCCCAAAACGATACGCGGATTATTCATCGAAGTATCAGCAGAAGAAATTTCCGTCGCATTATAGTTTATATCGTTCGTATCATTGTCGTTGTTATCGTCATTCTTACGATCCTCGTTTCGGATACCGGAAAACGTTTCGAAGCGATCGGGGTCATTTGTAGTGATACCGTCGCCGTCACTATCGGTGTCCGGGTCAAGATCCCAGAAATACGAAACAATCCGGCTTCCATCGGAGCGCGATACGCTAGCATCAAGGGTCAATGTCTGGAGCACGGGAACTTCGTGCACATTCCCTCCCGACACCAGCGCCCGCGGCGGGGTATTATTGCTGCTACGCTGCGGCTGAATCAAATTAATCGCCATCCCCGTTCCCAGTGCACCTTCTATCGCCAACGGATAGAGCTTGCCGTAATACGTGCCATTGGGCAACGGCAAAACCGTGGCAGGAACAGTCAGGTCGTCTAATAATACTACATCCGTTTTGGCCGTTTCGGCCCCCGCCAGCTTCTGAACCTCGGATTCAGAGAAAGAAGACGTAACATAATAGATACGATCGGGACCGAAACTGTTCGTGACGGTATCGCGATCAAAGCCATAAATCTGGCGATAGAGCACCAGCTTATACCCGATCAGTTTGTCGGCTTTTAGCGCCCCCAGCCACGACAGAGAGGCAGTATTGTCCGCTTCTTGCACTGTCAAATAGTTGACGCTTTCTGCCCGTATGATTACATCATGCAAAGCCGCCACGGCAGGGGTATCAAAAATATGATTTTCGCGAACATTTTTGATCTTCTGGCTATTTTTTAAAAAGACAGTGTTATTCAGCGCATAAAAAATATCGCTGTCGCCGTCCGCGTCCACATCGCCTTCGGCCAGATGCACAGTACCATTGCTTTCGGCTTGATAGGCAATTAAAGGCTCATACTGTCCGGTCTGCTCGTCAAACAAATAGAGACCCAGCAAGTCAGGAGAAACCGCTTGGGCATCGTCAGCGGAAGCCGACAGAGAAACACCGCGTCCGGATCTGCTGCCTGTATCGGCTTGAGCCAGATAGCGGGTGGGAGTAGCCGGAGCGAAAGACGACGAAACAGCAGAACTGTCAAGCATCGAAGTATCGTAGGCTCCGTGGAGAACCTGACTTTGGCGTGTCAGAGGAGCACCCGAAGTTTCGCCGGCGACGACAATACCGGATCGGACAAATAAATGCGAGAGATCCCGGACGGCAAACAAGTCTTTCTTCTGCTCGATCGCCGCACCGATCAGTTGTACATCGCGTTCATTTTCGGTCCTGAGATTTTCCAAGGACCGTTTTAAAGCGATATAGGTACTAGAAGAAGGAACTTCTGCAATATCTTTTGTAAAGCCATGGGCAGCAAGAGCATCGGATGCCTTGGAAAAAGCGGGATCGGCGTGTTGGGCCAGGTAGGCCTGCATTTCGTCCACGGAGAGCATTGTATCCCGGTGGTCGCGGAGCAACGTCGACAAGTCGGAAAGTGCTTTGGAAAAGGCGCTGAAACCTTGTAGATCAATCTGTTCGTTGACACTCGGGACGGAAGGAATCGTAGGCACAAAGCGGGAGGGCAGACTTGGAATGCTGGTAAGGTCTGTTTGGAAGGAATTTAAGGAACTGGCCACGTTGCGCACCAGCGTCGTAAGCGCGTTGACGTTGAAACGGAAATTGACAAAGGCATCGACCCGGATCTGCTCGATGGAAGGGATACGGGGCGTCGGGAACGAGAGACTCAAAAAGTCGATCGGCAACCACCCGCTGCGCTCGGTCAGATGTTCTACTGTCCCTTTGACATCCCATTCGGGGATCAGCGTGAACCCTTTTTTATAAATACAGAAAACGTAAAGACCAAGCCGTAAAACTTTTAACACGGTGGTAAAAGCTCCCAGGATCTGCGGAATTTTAGGCGGCGGCGGGAGATCCGGCAATTTGGGAATCGGCAAGGGCGGGAGAGCCGGAAATAACTCCGGGATGCGCGGCAAGGGCGGTAAGGCCGGAATGATCGCATCCACATTGGCATTGAGTTCGGGCAGATTAAAGACCGGGAGGCGGGGAAGAACGATTTCCTGGGGCACGAATTTTGGACTGGGAATCGCGATATCGATAACCGCATTGATATTGGAGACGTCCACGACCACATCGGGCCATTTCGGAAACGGGATAATGGGCAGTTCCGGAATCAACGGTTTCAGAAGCTGCAACTTCCAGTACATTGAATTAAATCGATCATTACGACACGTACTGCACAAATTCTGATATCCCTGGAAAATATCCGGAATCAATTGCCAGCCTTTCAGAATTTCACGGATCAGGCGATAAAGTTCCTGCCATTTGATCAGGCGGGCTTTGTTACGCAAGTAATAATTGCCAAGCGCGTCGGCAATACGATCCAGATACTGAACAACCTGCCCGATCAGACGGGACTTCCATTTGGTAAAGCGTTCTATTTCTTGAGGAAAGTCGGCATACGACTGGAGCGTGCGAATATTCTGACGCACGCGATTGATTAATGCTCTGCCAGCCCGAACTCGGATCTTGGTATTTTCGTCAAGGTCGTCGCCGTAGGATTTGAGCTCGTCTTCGGCCTGGTCGATCCATTGATCGTAATATTCTTGCAACTGGTCGATCCGTTCCGAACTGATGTATGGGAAGCGGATCGGAACCTGTTCGATCCGAAGATTTACAAAAGGGAGCGTGTTAAGATAATCGATCACGTCGCCGATATATTTGACTTCCACTTCCTTCTTTTTATATGGAAGTTTTAGCTTGGTTTTGGTACGTTTATCGGCCTCGGGCAGATCACCAAACGTGCCGCTGAAATCGGGAAGAATCAAATATATATCGGGCAGATCCAGCAAAGAATGTTCGATCTCCTCGATCTGGCGGTGCACCCAATCCATGATGAAGTCGGGAAAATCGGGAATACGGGCATTTTTAAACTGAGTGGCATCGATATCGAAAGTACCGTTGTCAAAAGTGAGTTGGGACGAAGCCGGGCGAGAACCGCGCTGGAAACTATAGCCGACCTGAAACAACGAATTGCCGTTTCCAAGATGAGTAAAAGCGCGCGCGCGGGTAAGGATCTGATTGATGCCCAGGTTTATTTTTTCGCAAATACCGCCCGCAACTTTGTCCAAAACCGGAACTGCATAGACAAAACAATTCCCCAGCAAAGGAATCGGAGGAGAAGACAACCCATAATAATACTCGCCAAGACAGACAGAAATCCCCACCCCTCCGGTTAAGGTCGGAGCAACGTAAAAACGAAAATAAGATAATTGGCAGCCGACCGGACCGTGACATATGAAGGGAATTCCATGTACAAGTCCAAAAACAGGGTAGCCCGGGTCCAACGGACCAGGATACGTAGCGGGGATCGGTGGCGCCGGGATTGTATTCAATCCCGGCGCTAGAAATGCTTTGTTCAGAGGCAGACCGATACAACCGCCTCCTCCACCGCCGTGGCAAAGCAGATTGCTTGCATCGTCAATCGCAGAACGAATTGTATTACTGATATCGTCAATCGAGGTACCGCTGTCATCCCGGTCATCGAAGCCGTTGGGAATGCCGTCGCCGTCGCGATCGCGGGTGAAACGGTCCAGCTCCTGCTGAGCTACATCGGGGATTCCGTCGCCGTTTTCATCCTTTTCGAAGGCATCCGGTATGCCGTTTTTATCGCTATCAATAAGAGTATCAGGCAAATTGTCAGGGGGAGTAATAGTTCCACTGACTTGCTCTTTGCGGTACTCCCGCGCGGCAATCGATTTATAAAGCAGCAGATTGGAACTATCCCCCGAGGTACCGTCCGTATCGCGGGCATAGATATCCAGATAGGCGTCGGCCCCTTCTTCGAAATCGCCTGTTTCGAGAAATACCGCCGGTAATTTTCTCGCCCTGGCGCGGTAGGAGATTACCGCTGTATTCCCGGTTGCAAGCGTTATACCCGAGAATAGAATCGGATAATCGGGGTGAGAGGAAGGCAGGATACCCCAAGATTCTCCGCAGTTATCGCAAGCAAGCGAATCCTGCTGCAGCGTCATAAATCCGGGAAGGAGATCGGCCAGATAGAGGCCGCTCAAAGCCGTTCCGTTATTTCTCAACTCAATGCGATACTCGACATCGTCGTCGGGTTGTAAGGAACCGGCATTGAGATCGCGGATCGTTTTTTTGCTTTCGAGACCGGGAACCTGATCTAGTTTTAGAAAATCGAGCGAAAGAGAGCGTCCGTCCGGTTCCTGTGCAGCAGCATTTGCATTGCCATTCCGGGACATACGGGGATCGGGCACGTTGATCGAGACAAACCGGGAATCGTCGGCAGTGGTTTTACCAGGAACATCCGGAAAATAGACGACCGGTTCGGCGTGCAGGTTTTGATCGGTAACGGTAAGGACCAGACTGTCGACCAGATACGGCTGGTCGGAAAAGCCTGTTCCGGTACCGTAAAAGATCTTTATATCGCCGGAAGTGTCGGCAACGACCAGATCCACTTTGCCATCCCTATCCATATCAGCCACGTTGAGATCATGTACCACACCTCTCAGATCCAGTTTGAGCTCGTTTGGTACAAAAGTACCCGCTTTATTTTCGTAAACTTTTACGCCCTTTCCGGTAGAAACAATCAGGTCCGACCACCCGTCACTATTGATATCGGCAGCTTCGATACTTTGAATCCCGTCGGGAATCTTGAGGAGTGTTCCCTGCGAGACAAAATTACGCCCTTCATTCTCGTTTTGAAACAGATCGATACGTCCATTAGCCAGTACGACCAAAAGATCCGGCAGCTGATCGCGGTTGTAATCCAGAGATAGTAACTTCAAAATGGGCTCCGACTGATACGACGCCACGACCTGACCGACATCCTGGGAAAAGCCGCTCAAACCGGTTTGATTATCTCGTTCCAAAGAAACGACGGGATCGCCCAGATTGACGAGTACGCTGGAGGCAAACAGTTTGGTGGCGTTGCCGACAGTATTGCCAGAGGCAAAGAGCAGTTGGTTTTTAAAATCGCCTTGCCAGCCGATTCCTTCGGTCGTATCAGCATCCTCCAGCGACTGAAACGACTCGTCGATACGGTCGGTTTGACCTGGCATCGTAAGCGCAAATCCACCCCTCAGACGTGTTAGCTCAAATGTATCGTTGAGGTTTTCAGTAGTGATATAGATACCCGGCCCCTTGGCTGGAATATTTTCGATATTTGTCGCTTTATCCAGTGGTACAACTCCCACATCGCTCAAACGGTACTGGAGACGTGCGACAACCTCGGCTCCTATCAGAAGATTGAAGGACATGAAGCGAGTCTCGGCTTCATCAACCTGAATCGTCATTGGCGAAAGAATCTCTAATGTATTATCGGACAATAAACGGGCCCTGGGCTGATTATCCTGATATACGGTCATGCGGTCGCCTTCGCTCCTGACGGTTACGGTATCGTCCAGGTTCGTATCGGTTAGATATATTCCTGACGGCAGGCTTTCGGTGAAGTCAGAAACCAGCTGCTTAGGTAATTTTTTGGGTACTTCGACAAATGCGGTGATAACTTTTTTTTGGGTGTTTTTATCCTGTATTTCCAAACGTAACGGAAGATTAGGACGAGGAAACACGGCAGTTGAAAACCCTACGTCGGGTTCTTCGTTCACAATATGAACTCCTCCGGTATTCAATGTTGCATAAATACGATTCTGTTCAGGAGGGGCGATCAGAGTAGTGACCGCCTGGGTTTTCCCGGTATTGAAGAGCAACCAGCCGCCCAGATAATCCGGTTGCGTCACCTGTCCGACCGGACTGCCCAGAACGGTAGTATAGAGTGCGTTGAAAGGTATACCCCGCAGTTCGTCACTTCCGAGTTCGCGACGAACAGGGATTTCGGCAACGGCACTGCGCAAACCTTCGGCAAGAGCCGAAAATTGTAACACTCCGGCCTGGGAAGTCAGCTCCAATTGAAAAGTAGCTACTCCCTCTTTAGCCGTCAATTCGGTAACCGGTAGACGACCGACTCGCTGGGCGCTTGCAGTAAGGTTGAGTTTCACCGATCCTGTAAACGAAGTATCCCGGTTATCGTATTGGTCAAGCGCTTCTACAAGGATACCCAACGTTGGCTGCGCACCGGCTTTTACCACCGATTTTTCGGGCACTATCCGCAGTTTCGTGGCCGTTTGACCCGTAACATTGAGAACAAGAGGATCGCCGGTAAATTCAGAAGAGCTAACAGTAGCAGTGCCGGCGCGGGTTTGGGCTTGTACATCAAACCTGGCCTTCCCGTTTTGGAACTGGAGGGAGGAAGGAGAAAATGTAACGATATCGGGGTCGGTTTTCAGAGTAAGCGTCTTATTCATATCGATAACCTCGCCTTGGGCATTCTGAAGCTCGGCGGTCACCGTGACCGGATCGCCTTGTATGAGAAGCTGGGACGAAGGGCTACTCAATACCAGTCGGGGCTTTTCATTCACAATATTGACCCCGCTCACGACGTCTTTGTCCAGCAGCCCAGAATAAGCCTTCAGACTTATTTTTCCGGTTCCGGTGGCTTTGACCTGAAAGAGAGCATGGTCATTGTCAACCTGGACGGTCGTTCCGGGCAGAGCCGGGTCGAGATCGGTAACATTTTGTAGCAAGCCGTTTTCGGTAACCAACAGGTCTAATTTGGTATTGAGCGATGCAGGATTGCCATACGCGTCGAAAAAAAGTACCGCGACCGGGACGGTATCGTCACGCAATACAGTGTTGGAAGCTAGTTTCATATCCAAACTGACAGCGCTACCGGCAATCACCTGAATGCTCTCAAATTCTTCCAAAATTGTCCCGTTATCAAGGACAGAGCGCATGCGCACTCGGAACGATCCCGTTTTGGTACCCACCTCAAGTTTGGTAGTAGCTATACCGTCAACCAGCGTTACTTGATTCTCAGTGAGACGCGGGGAAACCGGTTCGCCTGCTTCGTTTTCTATGCTCAGGTCGATGGTACCGCTTTGATTGATCGTGCGATTAAATGCGTCAACTATTTGTAAAGAGAGATCGACGGTACTGCCAGCCGGAAAAGTAGTACCGTAGCGTATATTTCCCTGAGCATCAGTATACGAAAACGAGGCGTCTATTTTTTCATCCGTAACGGTTACCTTGAAGCTCTCTGAAAGTAGGCTTCCTGCTTTAGCATACAAGGTGGCGGTACCCGGCCTAAACGGCGTGATCAGGAGCGTCCCCCTGCCGCTCTGCAAGTCGATTTTTTCCGAGGAAATCGAAAATACCTCTCCAGCCGTGCCGTCCGCAGGTTTCTGATCCACCAGCAATATATCGGCGTTTACCGATTCGGGAGAAATATACAAGTCGCCGTTTTGATCCAATAACGATACGGTGAGCAACTGGGGACGCTGGTCGGAAAAAATCCTGACTGGCAGGTCAATGTCGAGCTTTTCGGGTGTAAGAGCGATATCTCCGTCAGACTGGCTCCGGTTACTGTTACGGTTAGGGCTGGAACCGGAGGCGTTGTTATTTGATTGGGGCGGAAAGGAATAGGGCGGAGTCGATTCGTTTTTTGAAAAATCGAACGCACTTTTCCCTCCGGTATAAAATTCTACCTTGGGAGGAACTAGATTTTTCAGCCAGCACAACAACGCCTGAAACCATTCAAAAATACTGACTCCGTCGAACGAACCGCAGGATTGATCCAATTCCAGTCCGTTCGCTCCCAAAAGATTTTCGAGCGCTTGTCGGCTTTTGTCGCGCGTTTCCTCAAGTCCGATCGTGGTTTTTAATTCTTCGAAGTCGGTATTCTGGTTGATATCCTGAGGTACGAACGAAAGATCCAAAAAAGTGCCATCGCCATCCACGTGCAAATACGTACTTTCGTACCCTTTGGCTTTTTGAGGATAGATGCCCCGATAAATGCCGTCCGGACTAGCCACGGCAGTGGAAAGATACTGCTGAAAAACATATTCGTATTTTTGCTGCGGGGATAGTTGGGTCCAGTAAACCGCATCGGCAAGAGTCTCCAGCGCCATATCGGCAGGTAAGCGTTTCAACAAGAGATCTTTTACCCCCAGTTCCTTTTCCTTTTGCGTAATTTTGGCCTGGATCGCCACGGCAGCCTGTGCGGGTGTTTCCAGAGAAATATTTTGGGTATAGCGAAACAGGTTGATATAATTCACCCGCTGATACTGGCCGCTCTGGTTTTGAAAATCGACATAGCGGGGATTGTCGACCGGCAGATCGCGCGCGACCTTACTTTCCAGCTGAGCCTTTACGGTATCGTTGGTCGGTTCTTTGTGAGCAATGACGCTCGATATCTCGGCATAGCGTTGTGTTCCGGCCACCAGATCGTAGTCGGTATAATTTTTGCCGTTAAGATTTTTCTGTCGGGTGATGGCATAATTTTCCACCAGACAGCTGCGATAGCTCGTATCGCCCTCTCTGGCAAGGGTTCCCCCCAGATCGAGTACCGGCAAGACCGCATCCTGAGGATGACATTGGGGCGAGGGAACGAGCTTGCCATCGGTAAACGTGATATTGCGGGCACAGCAGCCGCCGTACTCGGGACAGACATTACCGTTGCGATTGATATTGAAATTTTGATTGGCCTCACTCAGCGGATTATAGACACGATTGGCCTCAACCTGGTTTGAAATACGACCATCGCTGGTGCTACCGCGGTAAATGGTACAATCGAGCGCGGTACGGATCTGATCGGCCGACAAACCGTTGATATAGTTGGGAAAGTAGGCCCCGTCGCCAAACAAACCGCCTTCGGCAAAATCGGCACCGATCACGATACGGATATTCTTCTGCATCTGGAAAACCAGATCGTCCACGCCTCCTTCTAGTGCGTCGTTGGCTTTTTTGATCATTGCCAGGCTTACCTCGTCTTTTTGAGCGATGAGTTTGTAAAACGTATCGGTATCATTTTCGCGCCAACGCCCCGATCCGGCTACGAGATCACGCACCACCGCCGGGTAATCGCCGACGACCTGATAGAAACGTTTGAGTAGTTGGCCAATCATCTGTTTGGTAAAAATATCCGGGACTTGGTCAAAGAGCTTGGTCGTATCACCCAGGTTGGTATTGGCAGTAAGGTTTTGCAAAAAAGCCTGCTGCGGTGCCATAACCGTTTTATAGACCTGCGCAAGCAACTGTTTGGTGTAGCGCAGATAGGTGACATCTTCGGCATGTTCGGTAAACGCCTGGTAGCCGAGCAAAGATTCGGTCGATATACGGGCCGTTTCCTGCCGGAAATCGCCGAAAAAAACCTTGCGGTCAAATTCGTTATAACCGTAACTTTTTTGATAAAAAGCATGATTTTTATCAAAAAATTCGGCGAGCAGTTTGTTTCCCTCTTCGCCTCCCGCGGGCGGACGAATTACACCATGCCATATTTCGGGCTTCCGGTCGAGCGAAAGAGGCGTTTCTTCAAACAGGTCGGTCGCGGGATTGTACAAAAACTGTTTCTGGTCAAAATCGGTATACGGATAAAGACTCGGATAGATATGATCGCCTTTTTTTACACTTGGTAAGGGTACATTGCCCACCAGTACGACACCCGTAAGCGAGGACAGCTGGTTCTGCGCAGTATCGCCGTCAAAGTAGTATTTTTCCAAGACCTGGGCGATTTGGGCGGGCGTATCGGTCGGCTCAACGGTGAAAATAAGCACCCGCGTATCGTTCAGCTTGGCTTGGATATCTTGTCCGTACCGGACGATTCGCTCGCCCAGGGTGGTCGTACCGAAGAAGTTCAGACCAGGGTAAGGCAGGGAAGAGCTAAAGAGATTTTTTTCCGCTAAAATGATCACCAAATCGGTCCGGGTATTGAGCGGATCACCCAAGGCTTTAGGCGGAATATAGACGATCTGGGTAAGAAGCAACAAACAAATAAGCAGCGTCGAAACCGCTTGGTGGAAAAGTCTTTTTGGTTTTTTAGCGGAAAAATCAGGTCCTTTCGTCACACGTGTGTTTGTTTTGGTATAATAAAACTATCTGTTTAGTATAGTATTCCCAAGCCTTTTTTAAAAGACTTTCCATTTGCAAAAATAGGAAATATAGTTTTAAAAACACTCCTAAAATACCGATTCAGATGTGAAGGTATAGTGTAAAGCAACAACGTTAAGAAGCTTTGGCTATCAGACACCGTTGGACCGAATAGAGACTGTACTGTGCCAAAAGCCAGCTACGGATGCGCCCGATATTAGCTATGGTGGTACGATATACCCGATCGCTTACCAGTTTATCCATGTCCGGAGAACAAAGAGTGTTGGTATCGACTAAGCGAATATCGCCCTGCGGTGTAATAATCAGGTTATCTCTCCCCGACAGATCGATCCAAGCCTGGAACAACTCGGGAATGTAGGCTTGTGATAATGGCTGCTCAGCCCTCTGAACGAATTGATCAAGCCTCTCTAACAATTTAATAAACTGTGGTTCAGGAAGAGCCAACTGATCCTGCATATCAGTACTTTTTATAAAATCCATAAATGCCACTCCGTCTATTTTGGGCTGGATTTCAAAGATAGTACTTTCCTGATGGTAATAGAACTGGCTATCAGGAACCAGACCATCTATGTCTATAAAGTGAGTAGCAATAAGTTTTTGTCGTTCTGACAGTAACACAAGTTTATTTCTTACAGTCAGATCCTGTTCCAAACTTCCAAAAAGATAGGAAGCATTCTCTCCTTCAATACTGTCTTCCCGATACTCTTTGATAACAAAAGGACGATTGGGGTATTTTTTCTGTAAATCCGGAGCCAAACCTGGAGGTAATTGGGAAATTTGGCGAACATCTACAAAACTGCCAAAGCCCAAGGGTTCACCCAAATGGAATAGGTTATAATTTTGTTTTGACGACATGATGCAAAAATTATTTTATTCAATTAAGCTTTTCGTGTGATTCTATCTATTTCAGATTTTTTGGCAATATTTTCTTATTTTTTTTAAAAACCTCAGTCTTGACCGAGCCATCATGAAATTCTATAGTAAATGGAGTTGATTTCTGATAGAAACACGTTGCTTTTGAACAAAGCAAGAAAGAGCAACAGCAACCATTGTATCTTATACTTAATACTTCATACTTTATACCTAATACGCTCCCTCCCATGACCAACCAAGACACCACTACCACCACTTCCGATACGACCCCGCCACAGCCAGATAACCGGCCGATACAAGATACAGGCGATACCACTCCGGATACGAGTATTGGCACATCGCAAAGCGGAGATGGTGCAGGAGTCCAAGACGATACGACGGCTCAAACCGATCCTACTCAGAAACTACAAGCCGAACTCGAACAATATAAAAATCTGCTCCAGCGCGAAAGAGCCGATTTTATTAACTTCAAGCGGAGAGCGGAAGAGGAAAAAGCAGAACTTATTACGTTTGGCCAAGGTATATTGCTGTCCAAACTGTTACCGCTCTACGACAAATTCGAAAAATCCTTCGACCACCTGGAAGAGGGCCTCAAAGAGCACGAGTGGGTAAAAGGTATGACCGGTATCAAATCGCTGTTTGAAAAAACGTTTTCGGATCTCGACATCGTAAAAATACAGAGCATCGGCACCAAGTTCGATAGCGCCAAACATGAAGCCATGATGCAGGTAGCGGGCGAAAAAGATATCGTTATCAGCGAATTCGAAGCCGGATTTACCTTCAAAGGCAGTGTCATCAAACCGGCCCGTGTGTCCGTTGGTAACGGTGAAATATCCAAGCCTGCTGAAGAAACAACAGCAACCAACATAGAAAGCGCTGAGACATCGAGTTCTCCAACCGAGACCTCAAATGAAACAGAATCTACGATTTAGCCTCACAGTCGATGGCCCTAAAGGGCCCCTTGGGACATCTACCGTACCCTTATCGACACGTTCACGAAGGAAGAGCAACTAGGCTAACTGCTGGCTGTCAGCTGTAAGCCGTCAGCTCTCCCCCAGCAATCCCCGTTGCCGGTAATCCTCAAACGCCGGTCCCAGCTGCGAGTGCAACGGCGACGGCAAATCGTTGAGACGAAACCAGTCCAGATCGTCAAATTTGTGAGGTTCTCCGATACGTACCGTCGCCCGGTTCACCCGCACCTGAAAGTCCAGAGCCAGCCAATGCGTCGGCATTCCTTCTTTGGTACGATGCACATCGCGGTATCCTAAAAATTTGTACTGCAACACCTCGGTACAATATTCTTCGCGTATCTCCTTTTTCAGAGTTTCCTCAACTGTCGCGTGCAGTTCCACCGCACCGCCGCCGACATCCCACGTTCCCTGTTCGTCGCGCGCCTCGCTGCTCCTTTTGGATAACAAAAAATTTCCTTCGCCGTCATGACAGAAGTAGACCACACATACCCCGATCATATCGATACCGAGACGGGAAGACATGGCAGAGGAGTTAGGAGATGGGAGTCTGGAGTCTGGAGTTTGGAGAAAAGAGCAAACAGCCGTGAGCACCGGATTCCCTGGTGCTTTATACCTTACTGCTACTGGGTTTATTGGAAACTCTACTCCTCCGCCCTCGTTTGTTTCCGTACGGTTTTAGACTCTGATCGGCATCGATTCCTAGGATTGCTGCTTTACGACTCCTTCGTCATACCTCCTCAGGGCATGATGTCTAACTTATTCCTGCTGGGCCTGCTGGGAATCCTGCTCCCCCGCCCTGCGGGCTCCTCCGCAGCCGGCCGCCCTCGCTCTCTTCCTCACCAGTTCGGCGCTCGGGTCGGCTTCGATTTCCATGACTCTATCTTTATGAACTTTACAGACTTTAAAAACTTTATAACTTCTCCCTGGTGGGCCTGCTGGGAATCGAACCCAGAACCTTGCGCTTAAGAGGCGCCTGCTCTAACCGATTGAGCTACAGACCCAAGTAAAATCTCAAAAGTCAAAGGTCAAAATTCAAAAATACTGACTCAATGAATTTCCACAAATTTCTACTTCTTCCTCTTTTTCAACTGTTTGTACCTCTCTCTCGTGCGGGAAGGACTGTAACACAAAACCCCAACCTCCTCAAGAAAAACTTATTTTTTTGACGGAAACAACGGAAGGGGAAATATAACTAAAACACAGCTTTACGGTTTTAAAAAGGAGATTCGTTGAAAAAAAAGCATTTTTTCAGTACAATTGTTTTGATACGGACACAAACACAAACTTTTTTACCTACTAATTCGTTGTTTGTATGAAAAAATTGGTCCATTTGGTTCTCTTGCTCTCTTTATTAGGTATTTTGCCTAGTATAGTCGTGGTACATGAAAAAGTAGAGGCGCAGACAACTGCTACGCCTACCTGCCAATCCTTGGGACTGCAAGATAAGGACAACGACGGGTATGGCGGAAACGCCCAGGCTCAAAACGACTACGCACTCCAAGCTACCCAGCAACCCGAATGTACCTTGAGTGGCCGGATTATCAAAACCGGCGACTGTCTGGATCTGGATGCAACAAAAGAACGAACTAATCCGGTCAAAGATAAAGACGGCAATACTGTGCGATCACGCGACATCCATCCCGGCACGACCGATCTACCCGGCAACCAGGTAGACGAAGATTGCGACGGCGCCGACGCCGGCTTTGCCAAAAACACCAACGTAACCCCTCAGGGACTGTTCGATAATGTAAAAAACTTTCTGACTTGGGTCGTGGGAGGCGTCAGCGGTATCGTACTGATCATCGGCGGTATCATGTATGCCACGGCCGTCGGAGAAGAAGAAAAGCAGAAAAAAGCCCGCAAAGCCATGCTGGGTGCTGTGATCGGTTTGATCGTCGCCCTCGCGGCGAATGTGATCATCACGATCGTAACACAAAACATCGCTTCCTAAAGGAACCGGAGATTACTTTTTTTCCAAAATCCGAGAGTCTCGGATCAAGCGCCAACACTTCGCTTGGTTGTGTTTTATGGCAGGTTTAGAATAAACACAGACTGATCGCTGACCGATAATATGGTACCGCCCTATGAAAAACAAGACCACCATTTTTCTTAGCATTGTCTTTCTCCTGTTATTGGGTACCTTTGTGTCGATCCAGTTCGGGATCGTCAAACTACCCTGGTCTCTTGGAGCCAAACAAAATCCGATCCTGGCCATGACTGCTTCGAAAAACAATAATGGCAATACTAACAGTTCTCCTACGATCCGGATTAAGCGGCCCACCAGCGCCACCTACGAAACAGCGATGAAAGACGGAGATACCTATTTCCAGGCCGGTGATTATCAGAACGCTATCGAAGAGTACACGCGCGCCACCACGTTTGAAAGCACACGCAGCGAACCCTACCAAAAACTCGGCGAGACTGCCACGCTCTTAGGCGATTTCGAAAAGGCCGGAGAGTATTTCCAGTTTGCGCTCGACCGTAATCCTCAAGATGAAGGGATTAAATTAGCCATGGTCCGTTTGAATATCAAAAAAAGCGACTTTACTACCGCGCTGGATGTATTACTAGGCATGAACAGTGAAAATCAGGAAGTCCGTTACTATATCGGTTTATTGCGGGCCAGATCCGGAGACATGGAAAAAGCGCAAAATAACCTCAGAAAGAGCGTGGAATTAGATCCTCAAAGTACTACCGGACAACGTGCCCAGAACGTGCTGAACAACATCGAAGAATTTAACCTGTTTAGCGACGGAAAGCAGACACACTTAAAAACGCTGGTTAGCCGCGCCTTTATCCAAAACGGCGAATATCAGCTCGCCATCGGCACGCTCAAGGACGTATTGAAAGAGAACAAGAACTATCGCGACGCCTGGGTACTCCTGGGTTTTTCATACTACGCCATCCAGAAATACGACCTGGCGCTGGAAACCCTGAACAATGCCTACGACCTCGATCCGGAAAAAAATGAAACGCAGTATTTCCTGGCACTGGTACATCAAAAATTGGGGAATATTGATAAAGCCCTTACCTATTTGATTCTGGCCGAGAAAAACGGCTTCGAACCGAAAAACGACGTACAGCGTCGTATGGCCGATCTGTATCTGGGCCAGGAAAAATACGACGAAGCGCTCTCCGGATATCTGGCGCTGATCAAGGACGCCAATATAAAGGATATCAATCTGTATGTACGTCCAATGTGGATCTATATCGAAATTAAGAATGAGCCTCTCAAAGCCCTTGAACTTGCCAAGGAAGCGTTCGATCTATTTCCCGATAACGCTATGGCCTATAACCTGGTCGGGTGGGGCGATTTACATAATGGCAATCTGGAAGAAGCCGAAAAATATCTGACCGAAGCCGAAAAACGCGATCCGAACCTGCAGGCGGTCTATCTGAATCTGGGAGATCTATACAAGGAGAAACAAGACTTGGCGAAATCTCAGGATTACTACAAACGGGCCTACTTCATGGACAAAAACAGCTCGATCGGAGTATCGGCCGGAAATAAATATAACGAGCTGGTAGGAGAGCAATAGGATTTTCCCCCTTGGGTCACTCTGAGCGAAGCGAAGAGTCCAGGGATAGCAAGTACTATTTACGTGAGAGTTATGTCGTTGCAGATTACAGGAATACAGATCCGAGAAATATTATTTACAAGCCACTGAGAGTAAAAAACCAGAACATCCCGAACCCGGATCCTGGACGAGCCAGGATGGCAGTCTAGAAAGAGTTTCGATATTCCCCCCCTTTATGTCACTCCGGCTTGTCCGGAGTCCGGGTTCGGCCATAAACATGTCTATGAGAGTAATGTCGTTTTAGATAACAGAAATTTGGTTGGAACATTGTAATTTTTGGGGTCTCTTTTGACTTTTGAGCTTTGAGTTTTGACATTTGAACTTTATGACCAGTATTTCCTTCATTCTCATCATCGCCATCCTCGGAACCTTCATCGGCAGTTTCACCAACGTGGTCATCTTTCGTTTACATGGAGGCGAAAAAGGGATACTGACCGGCCGGTCGTTTTGTCCGCATTGTAAAAAAACGATTAAGCCGTATGATCTGATCCCGATCGTGAGTTTTTTGCTATTGCGCGGGAAATGTCGTTTTTGCGCGCATGCTATTTCGTGGAAGTATCCGGCGGTGGAAAGCCTAACGGGAGCGGTATTCGGAGTAACCGCCTTCGGATTTTTGTGGAATAATCTTTCGCTCTGGATGCTACCGCTTTGGCTTTTTTATGTTTTTCTGCTGGTGGCGATCTCTGTGTACGATCTCTACTATCTGGAAATACCCGATATCCTTATTTTCCTCGGTATTGGGGTAGCCGCGGTCGTAGCGATCCTGGTTTCGGTTTTACAACTTCCCGGAGTGGCGATTCCGGATGCATTGGCCGGCGCTGCCCTGGGAGGCGCTTTTTTCGGACTGCAAGTATGGATTTCGCACGAAACCTGGATGGGGATGGGCGATGTATTTATCGGGATTTTTATGGGATTGGTGCTGGGATTGGCCAAGACGATTGTGGCGATTTTCGTGTTCGCGTATCCGATCGGGGCGATTATCAGTATCGGATTGCTGGCGGGCGCAAAAAAGAAAATGAATTCGCAGGTGCCGTTCGGGCCGTTTTTGGCGATTGGGATGCTGTTGGCCATGGTGTTGGGAAACGAGGTTATTCGCTGGTACGGGATGTTTTTATCGTAAGTCTTTTCGATGAAGAAGTATTCGAAAGGTCCCATCGTATTTTTGGTGGGTTGTTTTTATGAAAATCTTCACGACGATAAAGATACATCTAACGGTTAGTACTCAAGCGCATGGTCTCGGGATCAAAGATGCCATTGTAGACGGTCGGATCGTCAGGCGAGAGGGTTAGCAGAAACGGGATCGCAGCCCGGGCGGTCGGCACCATGTAGGTCAGCGGGAGTTGTTCGATGTCATAAAAATCCAGCGTGCCTTCATTGCAGTAAAGATCAATCGGGATGTCGCGAAGGTATGCAGTAAACCAGAATAGTAGTACTTGCTGGTCTTGCCGCGTCAAAAGGGTGGATAGGCGCAAACGCATTTCTACGAGATCCTGGGAACGAATACGGGTTTCTTCTTCCAGTTCCCGCAATGCGGCTTGTTGTATATCCTCCCCCTCCCCTTGCTCGAGTTCGACTTTTCCGCCAATGCCGGTGACGAGGTTGGGAAAAAGTTTCTTGTGCGGGCTGCGTTTGAGCAAAAGAATCTGTTTATTGTCGGGATGGAATAGTACCAGAATGGTACGGACGTCGAGGAGCATGGGAGCGTGGAGAAGGATTAATTGAAAAGTTTCTGAATGGTCGTAAGGTTGAAGTCCTCGGGGAATTTGAGAGCGATACTGAATTCAGTGTTCGTTCCTTTTAGAACGATTTCAAGTTTTTTTCCGGTCCTTTTGCTCACCAGACGAGACAACGGACCGGTAATTTTTCCCTGCATTTCGTTTTTACTGAGAGAATAGGCGGAGCGGGGTAAGTCCTGGTTCTGGATTTGTCCGTTGGGACTTTGCAGAAGCGTCGTAAGGAGTTGGATGGTAGCTGTCCGCGAATGGATCTCTTTGCTGGAAATGGTCTGATTGCCAATCGTCATATCTTTTTCGATCAAATCCAGAATCACATCCGAAGTTTCATGAAATCTGCGTATATCCTGCGCTGAAACAAGTTCGTCGCGGTGTCCACGTTTTGTATATTGTACGACTTTCACGAGATCTTTCCCCAGGTGGTGGGAGATTATGGATTGGTCTAAGTATTGTTCAACGATGACTCCGTCGGAACAATATCCATCGCGCCAGCTCATATATTCTATGGAAACGTCGGGATATTGTTGTTGTAATTCTTTTACCGCAGATTCCAGTATATCTCGGTGTGTACCAATAGGACTAACAAAACCAATATTTCCCCCAAGTGCGACATCGTACATGGCAAAAAGCGCAAAATTGGCTGAAGGATTGCCTTGAAAAAGAGCAGAGTTGAAACTGTAAAATAGACGCCGCATGTAGTTAGACATAGGATCAGCGCCTACAAGTGCAGCGTGACGAGAATGGATTAAATTAATAAAATCATCTACTACATCATCATTATACCCTTCCGATAAAAGTTTATAGAGCTGTTGGATGAGACGGATTGATATAACACTAAAAAGATCTGTGGTGAAATGGTCTACTGTAGGTTGATCAATATAAAATTTCTGATAAAAATCTGGGGGTACGGTAAGAGCCTCAATATCATTGGCAAAGTTATTTTTGATAAATTGTTGTACGTTCTTTATTGTAAAGTCAGTAGATGCGGTTTTTAATTTACCATACCCCTTAAGAATGCTCTTACCCGAATATATTACAGCCAGATCAATCGGCCATACGAGCGGATTATCAATCATGCTTATTAGATCGGGGTATATATCGCGTAAGTCATATCCCCAAAATGGGATTTCATGAAGTGTATCAAATTTTGACTTTTTGTGATGCAGATAATCGAGAGTTCGTATAGTTTGAGCGGGAAAAGAAATTATTGGATAGGCTGTTGGTACCATGGCCGAGAAACAAACTGTTGTCCAAGAATGACTGTACGAATCAATCAGATTAATGGTACGAGCTAATTGGAAGGTCTCATGAAAACCATACTTTCTATCGTGAAGCAACGATTTAACCGAGATATCGCGCCAACGTTGGATTTGCTCTACGCTTAGATTATCGGACAATAAACGAATTATACTCGCTAGCAAAGCACAGATACTGGAACGTATACCATTTGGATAACCATAGACAGTATCTTCAACAAAAACGTGGAATTTAAGTCCTCTAGCTTTTTCTAAAAGACATTCGCGAAGCTGTTTTTCCAAAAATGTGGTAAGTTCTGGAACGTTTGGGAAAAAATCTTTTAAACTTTCTTCTAAGAAGGTATTTTTGAGAACTGAAAAGAAAGTAAGGCTAGAAAAGTGAATCCCGCTTTGATCTGTAAACTCAACTCCTAAGAACACTCTCAAAGGAATCTTTTGACGTAGCATGACACCGCTATAGTGTGAAGGATGCTCAGTCCAATAGAAAGTCAGAGGAACGGATAAAACTATCGGACACTTCGAAAAAAGCTTCCGATATATTTCAGGATAGTTTTGCTGCAACGTAGAAGAGTTCATCGAAAAGTTCTTAGAGTCTTTAAAAGTTTAATCACAAATTCAATACTACTATTTTTCTTTTAATTGAAATAAGAATTGACCGCGATTCTTTTTTCTTTCCGAGCTAATAAATTTAAACCCGTGCTCTTCAAAAAAGTTAACGAGCTTCTCGGAATCATAGGCTCGAATATTTAGAAGCTCAATTTTTTCATCCGGCAGTAAGGTAATCATCTCATTACGAAAATGTATTCTTGTTTTTTTCTTCATAAGAAACACATACTTAAAATTGATCGCTCCAACAGCAGGCTCTTTAATAGTTTCCAACGTCATTTCTCCGTTCTCAAATGGAATTCCCATTTTTTCGATGGGATATGCATCATTACGAATTCTTGTACTTCTTTCCAGTCGTTTAGCAAAATGTTTAAATAGCATTAAATTATTTCTTTCAGTCATATCTTCACGAAGTAGTACCTCTACCCATAACATATCATTATCTGTAACAATATTAGCCAGTGTGTCAACAATATCAGTAGGAATGAAAACACTAAAAGTACCACCTAGAAAAGCAAATAATCTCTTATCAAAACTGCCAATTACACGATTAATTTCAGTTGTAAAATTGTCTTCGGTGAAATCAGCACATATAAGCATTTTATCAAAATCGTAATCCTTCAGATTTTCATTTGCCAACTCAAGCATGGCATGTGATGAGTCGACGCCAATGAAATGCAAATTATGACCTTCATCATGTAGCGTCTTTATTAAATCTCTCTCCAATACTTTCCCGCATCCCAACAATACAAATGCAAGCTTTTGCAACTTATCAGCATAGGTAATATATCTCTTAAAGAAATTCAAATAATCATTCCATGCCAAACTAGATCCAAAGTACGATTCAGTGTTAGGATTAGATATATAGCTTTCATAAAATTTTTGAGCTCCTTTTTCGGTATAACGATGTTTTTGTTCAATTCTTCTAACTTTTATTCCACGCAAAAGATCTTGTTCCAAACGTAAATCGGAAATGAAAGAATGAATAGGAATTAGCATGTTATTAATTTTTAAAAGATGAAATTTTCAAGCTTATGTTAGGTTCGTCGATTACGTAACCTTTTTTAAAGGATAGTAAAACTTTAAACTGTCTTCCATTAGTCCACATGGATATTACGTCGATATAGGACTGGAAATCCGATAAATTACAAAGATTTTCATAGATAGTCATATCCTCGATTTCCCATATAATCTTATCGGAATCTTCATAAACGAGTTTGTAGACATCATCATTAAAGTTCTGATAACATTGCTGGTACAAAAACTCCTTCAAATCCTTAGGTGACTTGAGATTATTTTTTTCTAAAAAATCATACAGATTTTTAGTAGATTCAGGCAGCGTCATTTTCGTATCAATTCTCAAAATATTTCTCAGCGGCTGAAAAATAGCCTGAGTCTCAAAAGCCATGCGCACCTGGCGATTATTTTTCAAATGAGCAAGCGTGGAAATATTATGCTCGCGATCGGCGATCTTGAGAAGCAACACCCGCATATCCTGCATCCCCGCCCATAGAAGCCGCTCGATCTTGTCCTCGAAAACAACCTCCGGCCGCAAGTGAAAATCATACAAATTTTTAGTAGCCGCATCTACCAGAAAACCGACCGTATCCCCAAATACCTCATAGATTTTCCCGCGAGAAACATCCTCGCAATCCTCGATCGTATCATGCAAAAAACCCGCCGCCGCCAGCTCAGGATCCTCATATTTTTTCCACAAACCATATCCCACCGCGATCGGATGCAAAATAAACGGCTCGCCCGATTTGCGCGTTTGACCCGCATGCGCACCCTTGGCAAAATCCAAAGCCACCAGTAACCGGCTGCTGATACTCGGATCAACCTCCGCCATCATCTCCCGAAACTCACGCTCGTCCTGAATAGAAGAATCGGCCATACATTCATGAGGTAACAAAGAATTTACACTATTACCAACAAGCATACGCCAAAGATACGGTTGTTTCAAGGGACACCATGGGGATTTAAAAAAGAGATTGAAGCAGAATAATCGAAATCTCGGATGATAGTCGAAGCACTACTGAAAATTCTGTATTCGTTCCGCTTAATCTAATATCGAGTTTCTTACCCAAACGTTTTTCCACAAGCCAGCAGAGAGGTCCGATTATTTTTCCCTGCATTTCATTCTTGCTGATCGTATAAGCAGATCGGGGCAACTCTTTGCTAGCAACCCGATATTCTGGAGCCTGTAAGATATTACTGAGCAAGTGAACTGTGGCTATTTGAGAATGCAATTCTTTGCTACTAACGGGATCATCGCCAATACATAAAGTATGATCAACTATATTCACAAGAATATCATTTTTATATCTTTGCATATCAACAGCCTCAAGCAGATGTATTTTTTCTGAGATACGGTCAAAACGGTATTCAGTAATTTTTACCGAACTACGGTTCACATAATTGGAAATTATTCCTTCATTGAGGTATTGTTCGACAATAAGACCATCCGAAGAATAGCCATCACGCCAGCTGAGATAATCGGCAGAAATATCTGGATAATCTTTTTGTAATTCTTTGACAGCCTCTTCCAAACAATCCCGATACATATTCACCGGACCCACAAACCCGATACTTCCGCCCAGCGTTACATCATACATGGCAAAAAGAGCAAAGTTGCCGGAGGGGTTATATTTAAACAGAGCAGAATTAAGAGATTGAAGTACTTTTCGCATATGATCGGAAACATCATCAATAGCCATGACAGCAGAATGTCTTGCTTGCAGGAGATTTATAAAGTTATTTATTTCATTCTCGCTATAACCATGAGCAAGAAGTCTGTAAAGCTGGTCGATGAGTCTTATGGAAATCGTACTTAACAGGTCAGTATCATAATGATTAACTCTACTGCCACCCGGGCCGAAGCTTTCGTAAAAATCAGGAAGAATATGAGAAGAAGAGACATCAGAAGCAAACTTCTGGCGAATAAAAGCCTGAAGTGACGTTGTATCATAATTCGTTTTTGTGCCTTTTAAACTAGTATGTCCTGCTAATACCGCCTTTCCCGAGAATATAGATCCAAAATCGATAGGCCAAACAGGTGACTCTTTTGGTAAATCTGGGTATAAATCACTGAGATCATAACCCCAGAAAGGGACAGTTGCTACCGAATTAAAATCAGAGTTCTTATGGAATTCGTAATCTAGCATTCTTACCTGACTACCTGGAAAAGCAATAACTGTATAAGGTGTCGGTACCAGAGCAGCAAAAACACCAGTATTCCAGGTATAAGCTTTCTTCGTAATAGAATTTATAGTGCGTGTTAGATTGAACGCGAGAGAAAATCCTAACTGTTCATCTTTTAGTAAAAGCTTCGGTGATACACTACTCCACCTATGTATTTGATTTATATTGAGTTCATTCGACAAAAGCAATAAAGCAGAAGCGATCAAGGCAGATATAACGCCCTGGACTCCAATTGGATAACTATAAAGATTATCTTCTACAAGAATATGAAAGCAAATTCCTTTTTTTTCCAACACAACTTTTTTGAACCTTTTTGTAAGATAGTCGAAGAACTCTATCCGATTTGGCCAATAATTATTGATATTTTCAAATGAAAAAGTTTGACGGCTATTTGAGAAATATTGTAACGAACCAAATTCAATAGTGGACTTTTGAGTAAATTCTATCCCTAAAAATACTTTGGTAGGGAGTTTTTGCCTGAGCATCACACCATTATAATGGGCGGTAGGATGTTCCACCCAATAAAAGCCCAATGGTGCCGAAAGCACGAGAGGGCATTGAGAAAAAAGGTGTCTATAAATATCAGGATATACCTGCTGCAAAGCTTTAGAATTCATGTAACGAAAGAAAATACTCTAGCTCTTATTATAGAGAAATTTATCTGAAAAAGACGAGGCCACCTAACCTTTTTATAATTTCTAGTGAGAAAAAATGGTAGAAAATTCTATCGATGCCGTAAAGAGACCGTCTTGCCGCTCTTTTTACGATGTTTTCTGGCAGCAACTTTGCGAGGTTTATTCATAGTTGGAAAGTAAAGAGAAAGGGAAATAGCCTCATTATTGTAATACGAATTGCGATCTAAAACAATGGCGAATACGATAGAGGTCCGGGGTGATTACTACTATTTGATAGTGAGTAAGAAAAACCTCTATCGCAAGAGCATGGTCTCCTGACCTGCTTTTCGCATTTTACAAAATCTACTTTGATATAGTGTAACCTGAATCACGAAATAGATATATCGTTACAATGACCTTTTAAAGCGTCATCGCGAGGAAGCTTTGAAAAACAGTATCTCGACAGTTCTTTCTAGACGAAGCAATCTCACTCACATACTACCTGGTAGAGGACAAAGATTGCTTCGTCTGGTTCATAGCTTGCTCTCAAAGCATACTACAAGCTTCCTCGCAATGACGAGGTTTACTCATATTCTAGGACTACAATAGATTTCGTAATTCAAGTTAGTGTAGTCTTGATTTGAAATGGACTTGGTGTGAGAAATTTTTTCAAAGTTCAGAACTCGCAGAAAAAAATATCCGCCATAGCAACTATGGCGGATATTTCTAGGAAACGCAGTAAATGCGCCAAGATGATTCCCCTTATTTCAGAGTAACCGTAGCGCCGGCCTCTTCCAGAGCCTTCTTCATCTTTTCGGCTTCCTCCTTGTTGACGCCTTCTTTTACCATCTTGGGAGCTCCGTCTACCAGGGCTTTGGATTCCTGCAGCCCCAGACCTGTCAGTTCGCGAACAGCTTTGATAACGTTGATCTTGTTGGCGCCGGCATTAGTCAACTCGACGTCAAAAGAGGTCTTTTCCTCGGCAGGTTCGGCACCGGCAGCACCACCGGCAGCCGGCATGGCAGCCATCATCATCGGAGCGGCAGCGGAAACACCGAACTTCTCTTCCAGAGCCTTGACCAGCTCGGCGAGTTCCATGACCGTCAACTTTTCGATCATTTCAAGAATTTTTTGCATGTTGGAATCGGACATAAAAAGGGAAAATTAGTAGGATAAAAAATATTTATAACGTACAACGGGAATTCCAGTGGAGTTTCAAAGCTCAAAAACCCAAGTTCATCCGCCGTGGCGGATTGATATTGGGATTTTTTACGCTTTCTGCTTTTGGATCTGCGACAAAACTTGCACGAGGCCGCGCAAATGATATTGAAGCGCGTTGTGAAGCCCGTACAAAGGTCCCTGCAGGCGGGAAAGCAATGTAGAGAGCAATTCCTCTTTGGAAGGCAGACTCGCCAGTTGGGTCACCTGTTGTTTGTCGTAAACGGTCGTGCCGAAAACACCGCCCGTGAATTCGAGTTTCTCGTTGCCCTTCATAAAAGCCTTCAAGGCTTTGGCAGCGGCAATCTGATCCTCGAAGCTCATCGCAACCATGATCGGACCGTCCATGATCGTTTCGGGAAAATCTTCGATTCCCTGATCCTTGAGCGCCAACGCGATCAGCGTTTTTTTGGCGACCTTCAGATCGACAGAGCCTTTCTTTAGTTCTTTTTTGAGTCTGTTGAGACTGTTGACGTCAACGCCGTTGTTTTTGACGAATACCAGCGAAGCGGACTTTTTAAAGCCGTCTTTCAGTTCCGATAGAATCGATTCTTTTTGAGACCGGGTAATAGCCATAGTGTCACCTCCTTCTTGTAGTAAAGAAAATAAAAAGATCCCCTATCGCAATACGACAAGAGACTTTACGCTATAGGGTAAGCTACCCCGTGAAAAGCCTGTATTTCTTGTCTCGGCAGGATTTATAGTCGCCCCGGAACAAGGGCAAAACACCTGCTATCTACGACAAAAACAATTATACGGTGCAGCCAGGCTAAAAGTCAATCTTTTGATACTTATTGCCCCATCTCCAACCCGAACGAAAGGGCAACCCGCGATGAAGAATGCTCAGGCTTGAATTTTTATTACAGTTTCACTAAGTGTCGTGAACAAGCTATGTGTCTTTACGGATGCCCCGCCGGGGCGGGGCATGACTACTCTTTAATGTCACTCCGGCTTGCCGGAGTCCGGGGATGTTCGGGTTTAGGAAATGGAGAGAAAAGACACGTAGTTCTCAAAACTCACGTCGGCTTGAGTGGTTATCCAGTTACTGAGCACACTTAACAGGTCCTATGTATCTACTGATCGGGGATAAGGTCCAAAGGGGCCCTTTAGGGCGGGACCGGAATGACAGAATCATGTTTTGAAGTCTTTTTTAGAAGCCCTCGGAAAGCTTCGAGTTCAAAGATCTCTTATCATAGTCATACTCGATCCGGGCCGTCAGCGTAAAAAAGTCGACCGTGCGATTAACTGCTTCAGCCTTTTGACCGCGAGGACCGATGCGGATCCCGACACGCTGAAAAGACTGCGCGGAAGACGGAGAAGACACCGAACGTGCCACACCGAAAGGCGGATCAAAGAGAATCAGCGCTTCGGGTAAGGATTGCGACTGGTCAGCGGTAATCTCGTGAATCACATTACCTCCCAGATCCACGCTCCGAACATTTCGCTCATTTCTTAGTGTCGGATTTGCGGGATCGGTGCGATCCGCTTCGAATGCCACGATATCCAGCAGATTGCTCCCCTGCTTGACTCGTACTCCCATTACGCTAGCCCCTTCGCCCTCCTTGATTTCATACCCTGCCGTGGAAAAAGTCCTGGCCTGACGGATCGTTTCGGTCACCAGGTCAACGCCCTGCTGCAAAGCGGCCCGGGCCTGCAGCAGCTCGTAGCTGGGAAGCGTCAGCGCGACGATCAAGGCTACGATCGTAATCACGATGAGAAGTTCAATCAGCGTAAAGGCTTTTTTAGAAGTGTGGAAGAAACTTTTAATCATAGTAGATTTATAACTCATAGGTCTGGAAATTCATCCGAATAAGATCCTCCTGTAACAGAACAAAATATTTTTTCAGTGACACACGAAATTCCAAATTTTGAAACGAAATATTCGTTCCCAGTTTATCTTTTTTATCCCGATAAAATAAGAGGAAATAATCGTTTTTTTGCATATGTACCAAACACACCATCCGCTGAGCGCCATTTGGCGAAGTGATATAATATTTGGCCAGGCGGGTGAAAGGTGGCAGGGCGTCGCCTTTTATAAACGTAGCGAGATGCTTGAGAATACTTTTTCGTATGAGAGCGAGCTCAGACCGAGAGAGTCCTTTTGGAAACTCTCGTTTTGCGATGCTTTTGGCCAGGACGAGTTGCATGGGGAGATGAAATAGAAGACCAAGTTTGCCCGATCGAATCCATAGTTTTTTGCGTATCCGAATCCACAGAGAGAACCTCAAATTCTGATTCATCGGAAAGCACAATCCCGACCCTTAGTTTTCCCTCGGCGTAATCGTTCAAAAGAAGCCGGATGACGCCCGAGAGGGACATATTATCCTTCTTGGCTCTTTTGCTGGCTTTGAGACGAATTTTTGGATCGAGGTTAATGGTTGTTGTCATATATAAAGTATATTGAAAAAATATATAGAAATTATATATATCTGGATTCCTATTTACAAGTAAACTGTTGCTAAAACAGATAAAAGAGTGCGATACAAGCAGGGAGAAAGTTAAAATATCAAAATCCCTGGCTGCCGACAGGCAGGCAAATGACAAAAGAAAACCAAAGTTCAAAACACAAGGTCGATGAAGCACCCTGCGGCAGAGAGCGCAGGGAATTGCAAGGTAAATAATAATCCGGCGATTTCTGCTTGTCACTCCGGCTTGCCCGGAGTCCGGGGACTGTTATAACGATGGTGAATGAGAAGGGTGTACGCTTTACTCACTGACCGAGGAAGGGATTGTTTTGATCAAGCTACTCACCACGAAGTACCTTCCATGCATTCCGTGCGTTTCCGGATGCTGGGCGGAGCCAGCATGACCGTATAACAAATTGAGGCTTCTATCCCAGCTGTTCGGTAATCGAAAAGATCGATCCGAGAACGACAAAGGCAAACCAGCCGACCACCAATCCTACACCCAAAATCGCGATAGGCTCGACAATGTTGGTCAGATTTTTCAGACTATGATCGATTTCGCGCTCGTACTGAGCGGCGATTTTCTGCGTCGAGGTCGAAATCGTGGCGGTCGTTTCGCCCACTGCGACGATCTGGGTCAGATCGGGAGGGAACAAGTGTGGCAATTCTTCCATGGCCTCGGAAATACGCTGTCCCTGCTGAACGCCCATTAAAATCTGTTCCACGGCACGCCGATAGACTTCGTTGCCGACCGCCACCGCGGTAATTTTGAGCGTTTTGACCAGCGGCAAACCGCTGTCGAGCAAAATACTGAGGCTGCGCACAAACCGGATCAACACGATCTTTTTGACGAGATCGCTCAAATACGGCGTTCCCAATTTTATCCGGTCCCACTGTGATCTCCCCCGGTCGGTCCGGACATACGTTACTACGAATGAAATCAGCAGAAGCAGGAATATAACCACCAGCGCCGCATTTTGTTGTAAGAAAAGACTCGTATCGATCAGAAAAGAAAGCCCTTCCGGAATTTCGCTGTTGAGCGATTCGAACAGATTTTTCAGCGGAGGGATCACCACCCCCAAAATCACGAACACCGACAACAGCAATACCGCGATAATGGTAACCGGGTAGGTCAGAGCCTGACGGATCTTCATGGTCAGTTCCAGACGCTTATTCATATCTTCGGCCAGCCGCAGCATAACCGTATTGAGACTGCCCGTCAGTTCGCCCGACTGGATGATACCGACCTCGACTTCGCTGAAGATCAGCGGAAATTTGGCCATAGCGGAAGAAAGATTGTCACCTTCTTCTATAAAATTCAGAATCATTAAAACTACTTCGCGCAATCGCAAATTCGTGGTTTTCTCCGCCAGGATCGAAAGAGCTTTTAACAAAGGAATACCCGCTTCGATCATGACGGCAAACAGTTCGTAAAAATAGGCTTTGTCTTTAACGCTTACCCGGCGGCGGCCCAGGGCAAAACGGTTAAGACGATTAAGAGCTCCGTCAGAAACGGTGACGCGAGAATGTTTTTTGATAGGGGTATGAGCTGCCATGGCAGAAAACGACAAAAAAGAAAAACAAGCAGGGGTATGGAAATTTTAACCGTTATCCACGATAGTAAACTTCCAGTGTCACGGTATAGTCGCTGCGATTCTGTCCGTACAAAAGCGACAGAGAGCGTACGGTCATGAGGCGGTCAGTCGTCTCGAGACTTTCCAGAAACGGCAAGGTTTTATCCTGTCCGGTAAGGTTGGAAAAACTGGCCACGAGCGTAATTTTGCGATAGTCGTTCCCGCCAGCCGCTTTGGAAAATGTGACCGAGGTGAGGGTCAGCGCATTTTTTTGGGCCAGGGCGGTCAGTTCGTCGATCAGGGTCTGCTGGTTGATTTCGCGCGGAACACGCTTGATGGCTTTTTCTTTTTCGGCCTCGGTCAGTTTATCGAACTGTTCTTTCTGGCTTCTAAGCTCATTAAATTCGCTCTCGCTCGTGGCAAACGCGACTTCTTTTTCCCGTAACGCAGCTTCCAGTTCGGCATCGGCGTCGACGGTGGGTTTGATATACAGCAACGTCAACACTAAGGAGAAGAGCAGAAAGAGCGAAGCCAAAAATGTATCTTTTTTCATATTGGAAAAAGGTTACGATCAGGAAGCGTTCTGATTACTGTTATTGGCATTCTGATTCTGCTTACCGATCTCGATCACCAGAGGAAAATTGACCTTCAGCGAAGTCTGATCGACCGACGCTCCGGCCGACAGCGACGGGATAAAGGTATCTTTGAAACGTTGCGAGACCGAGAGCAATTCGACCGTCCGGGACACCTTTTGAAAATCGTCGGCGACCAGCGAAGCGCTCAGGCGTCCGTTACCATCGGCGTTCAAGGAAGTGATCCCGATTCCTTGCGGCAAGGTCGCAAACAGATCGCGCAATATTTCAGACCATAATAAACGTTTCTGGCTTACTTCGGACACCACCCGCTGCGAACGTTCGATTTCCCGCAAAGACTGCGAAAGTAACGAATCGGTTTGAGCTGTGAAGGTTGTAGTTTGTTCCTCTAAGGCACGAATATTTTGTTCTTTCAAATAAACACTGATACCAAAGAATACCGCGATCAACACGGTTATACCAAATACCAATATCGCAAAAGAAACACTGCGATTATTAGACTCGAAAGGAGAAACGGACTTTTTCATAAGACAAAAGCAAATAAGAGGAGAATCGGGAAGAAGCGCGAAGGAGCAACAGGGGCAAGATTGGCGAAAGGATTGGAAAAGCGTAAGGACCGTTGAGGCTTTTCCCCGATCCAAACTCTCCACTTGAAAGGGAAAACATCTATATTTCTATTGTAGCACACTCTGTAAAAATCAGGCAATCGGGGCATGATATGATATACTAAAAGGAATGTTTATTTCGAATAAGCTTCTCGAAAATGACATTAAACACCAAAAATCATTCTCCCTGGCTTCATCAAGTCAAACATCTGCACCCTGCCCGCTCAACCGAACAGGTAAAAAGTCATGTCGATACCGATCTCGTCATCGTGGGCGGCGGTATAGCCGGCATCAGTACTGCCTATTTCTTGCTCAAGCAGACCGACCAAAAAGTATGCCTGGTGGAGGGCTATAAGGTAGCACACGGCGCTACCGGTCACAACGCGGGACAAGTAGTAAGCTACTTCGAACGCCCTTTTACCCAGCTGGCCATGCATTATGGTCTGGATCTGGCCACGAAAGCGCAGGAAGAGATCAATCAAGCCTGGGATCTGCTGGAAGAGATGTATACCGAGCAACATATCCAAATACCGCTCCATCAATTCACCGGCTATGCCGGATGCATGAACTTCGAGCAGCTCTTGCTCCATTTGCAGAATAAATATATGCGCGCTCATGCCGGTTTCGTCGGAAACCGGGCGCTGATTGCGGACGATTATACCGATATTCGACAACTTCCCAAGGAGTATGAAAAAGTGTACACTGTCGTGCCAAAATCGTATATTCTGAACCTCCTGGAAAGTAAGGACGAGCGCTATATCGCGGCTCTGCCGTCGCGTAAAGGGTGTCTCAATAGCGCCGCATTTTGCGAAGAACTGGTTACCAGTTTGCAAAAAAACTACCCGACACGATTTACCCTCTTTGAACATACACCGATCAACCGGGTGATTCTGGCAGCCGACCAAGTCTCTCTGGAAAGCGAGAACCGTAAAAAGATAACGGCAAAAAAGGTTGTATTATGTACGAACGGGTTTGAAACATTGGAACTGATTAATACTGCTGGTACTGATATTGACCGACTCTTTCACGAACGCGTACAGGGCGTTATCGGTTATATGGCGGGGTATCTGGAACCGCTGGAGCACCCACCAACTGCAATCAGTTATTTGACCGCTCCTGAGGCTTCGGGGAAGGAACCCTACTTTTATCTAACCCGTCGGATGTACGAACTGGAAAAGAACAAACATCACAGCTTAATCTGTATCGGCGGTCCCGAGAAAGAGCTACCCGAAAAAGACCATTATGACAAAACACGCGACTTTCCGGAAAAAGCGCTCACCGCAATCGACGAGTTTTTACAGGCAAGTTACAGATATCCACCCCGTGACGGATACGCCTTTCAATGGCACGGGTTGATGGGATACACGAATACGGGAGTGCGTCTGATCGGTCCCGAACCTCGTAACCGCAACCTTCTTTATAACCTGGGTTGTAACGGGGTCGGCATACTGCCTTCCATCTACGGCGGAAACCGTATCGCCCGGTTTATACAGCGCGGGAAATTGGCTCCATCGATTTTCGATCCGCGAGAATAAGCTACGACTGAGGAGTAGGGACATCAAAATCCGATTTGTACCACGATCCGTCCCGTACCATTTTGCCCGAAAAATTGAATATACTGCACCGTCGCACTCTTTACTCCCGGAAGATTGGGAAGAAAAGGAGCTTTAACCACAACTGTCGGACCGAACCCGCGAAAATCGGCGTAATGCACTCCGGCTCCGGTAACAAAACTCGCCCGCCCGGTCTGATTGGACCAAAGAACTTCGCCGCGTTTAAACCAATGAGGTAAAGGCGAAGGAAGATTTTGATATTCGACAAGTCCGTATAGGTTGAGCGATTGTTCCGTGGCAGGAATTTTTTCGCTGCCGAAGTAAACCGCTCCGGCATAAGTGACCGACTCGTTCGCAAAGAAACGCCTGCCTACCCCGACAAAAGCGTTGCCGTGACCGGGAACCGCAATTTGAGGTCCGGCATAAAATCCGGCATTGACGCCCCCGGAATTAGCAAAACCATAGACAAATGTTTTTACTTTAGGGGTATTGAAAAAAAGAGCGGTTGAAACGCCGGTCAGGTTATTCTCGGGTTCGGTTTCGGAAATGGCCACTCCGCTGAGGAAGGGAGGAGCTTTTTTCGTTTTCTTGACTTGGTCCTCCTCAGGTTGGGGCGTATTATCGGCAGCAGCGTGATCAGGAGTTTGCCCGCTCTGCTTCAAATAACTCTGCTCCTGCGCCTGTTGCGGGTGTACTGTATCTTGAACGGCACTACGAATAGCCTGTTGCAGGTTTTGGGCGTGTACAGGTTGGGATGCCGCATATCCAATACCGACGGTCAATCCGAGCGCCAGAAAAAGGGTTCGAACACCTTGAACTGCTTCTCGCAATGAGTGTGCCGGCAAGATATCATGATTATCTTTGGCAGGATGCGATAGACTATCTCTGCTCATAATAAAGATAGATCACGGAAGTATTAAAGATATACTATTCCCGCGGCGGTAGACAAAGCAATGTAAGACAAAAAAGTTTATCTCGTTTTTATCTTACGGTTATAAGACTATCTGCTTACGATATCGTTTGAGATATTGTTCTAATTTTCTGGTAAGAAGTTCGGTATCATACTGGTCTTTGAATTGAATAAACAAAAGAGGGAATTGGGCTTGGTGAAACATATCGGATACTTTGATATCCCGCTCCCATCGATCATATGCTTCGTGCGTTATATCATTGAGTTTTATCGCCAAAACTGGCTCGCAGTGGTTTTTATCACAGATCACGAAATCGACATGCTTTTGAGTTAAGGCACTGGTCGTTCGAAAACACATCGGAGTTCCCGGTTGGATATTGTCTCATCGAAACTTTAATCACGTCAATGAGGCGTACCTTTGAAAAGACAATGAGTCCTTCATACTCATTTTATAAGGTTCTTAACGGCAGATACAAAAACATCGCCTCGCTTTTTGTGAGAAGGGAATATGCTTTTTCCAATAGAATATTTCGTTTCTTTTTCACCAGAAATTCTTTTTGACTGGCTGGAATATCTTTTTTCAGCGCGTGGTATGCGAGTGCGATCCCAACCAATCAAGAATGAGAATAGCAATAAGGATCCAGACGATAACAGACATGCTGTATTATGGTTGTCGATGCCTGTAGAGCCAGCGTTTCTTGACAAACGGCAAGGATAGAGTTGACAAGAAAAAGCCAACCGGCGGCACTAGTGCGCTCAGCCAGATATTTTGGCTACCGGTTAGAAATAGAAAGATCACGACCGCAACATAGGTGAGGAGCATGATAAAGGCGATTCTCACCCAGCTCCCTTCCCAGGCTTTATCCGATTCCACGCGAAGGTTGCGGTACTTAATCTGTTCAATCTCTTTTTGTATCTCTGCCAACGAGAAATCTTTCATCATAAAAACGATTAATAGGCTTTGGCAAAGATAATCTTTTTTTCCGCTGCTCTGCCACACTTGATACATTTTCCGGAACCTTCTGTTTGATCGAACGGGATACAGCGAGTCGAGGCTTTGGTCTCCTCGGCAATCTCGGCCTCGCACTTTTCGGAACCGCACCAGTAGCTGTAAATAAAGCCGGGCGTCTCCTCGATCACTTTTTTAAATTCCTCGTACGAATCGATATGAAACGTCTTGGCTTTGCGATAGGCTTTGGCTTTTTCAAAGAGATCGATTTGCATTTGCTGGAGTTGTTTTTCGATTACCTCCGCCAGGGGGCTAATCTCAATAGCCTGTTTGGTGCCGGTGTCGCGTCGCACAAATACCGCCTTGCCCGAAGCAATATCTTTTGGTCCGATCTCGATCCGTACCGGTACGCCCTTCTTTTCCCATTCGTTGAATTTAGCTCCCGGAGTAAGGAAATCGCGATTGTCGGTTTTTGCCAGAATTTGCTTGGCTTTGAGACCTTGTTCAATCTCCTGTGCCACTGATAAAACGCTTGCCTGTTCTTCCGGTGTTTTATAAATCGGAACGATGACAACCTGGGTGGGAGCGATTTTGGGCGGCAGCACTAAGCCTTTATCGTCGCTGTGCGTCATGATGAGACCTCCCATGATGCGCGTGCTGAGCCCCCAACTGGTCTGCCATACGTGCTTCCTTTCGCCGTCTTTGTCGGCAAACATGACCTCGAACGCCTTGGCAAAGTTCTGGCCCAGATTATGTGAGGTTCCGGCCTGCAGGGCTTTGCCGTCTTGCATCATCGCTTCGATCGTATACGTTCGAAGCGCTCCGGCAAATTTCTCGGATTCGGATTTCTGTCCTGGAACGAGGCTCAATGCCAGATAATTTTCAGCCAAATCTTTATACACGTCCAGCATTTTCAAGGTTTCGGTTTCGGCTTCGTCATGGGTGGCATGGGCGGTATGCCCCTCTTGCCACAAAAACTCGGCGGTACGCAAAAACAGCCGGGTACGCATCTCCCAGCGTACGACGTTGGCCCACTGGTTGATCAGGACGGGCAGATCCCGCCAGGACTGGATCCATTTGGCATACATCGAGTACATGATCGTCTCGGAAGTGGGACGAACAATCAGCTCTTCTTCGAGCTTTGCTTCGGGATCGACGACAACACCTTTGCCGTCTGGGTCGTTTTTGAGACGGTAGTGCGTCACCACGGCACATTCTTTGGCAAAACCTTCCACGTGACTCGCCTCCTTGCTCAAAAAAGACTTGGGGATAAAGAGCGGAAAGTAGGCATTGACATGCCCGGTTGCCTTAATCATCCTATCCAGAATGTCGCGGATATTTTCCCAGATCGCATAGCCGTAGGGTTTGATGACCATACAACCGCGTACCGGCGAATGCTCCGCCATATCGGCGGCTTCTACTACATCCAGGTACCATTGGGAAAAATCGTCGTCACGTTTGGTAATGTTTTTTTCCTGGGCCATAGGATAAACGTATATCAAAGGTTAAAAGTCAACAGCCAATTGTCAAAGTTTACCTTCCCAGTCTACAAACAAAGCGGACGACTTGCAAATTTTTGTCTGTCTGGTAGAGTAGGACGGCAAAAGTTTAAATTTGAAATTCACAAAGTTTAGGATTTGTAATTTGTTTCGAATCTCGACATTCGGATTTAGAATTTATCTTCCGTTCCCGTAGCTTAATTGGATAGAGCGCAGCCCTGCGAAGGCTGAGGTTGTGGGTTCAAGTCCCGCCGGGAACACCAGATACCAGGTCAAATCTAAAAGACCAAAACTCAAAAAGAGAAGCAACTTCAGACATCTGACGATTGACAAGGAAAAAGGAATGATTAGAGTAAAAAACGGTTCAAGATTTGCGGGTCGGTAGCTCAATGGTAGAGCAACAGCCTTTTAAGCTGATGGTTCTGGGTTCGAGCCCCAGCCGACCCACCATCCCGCCATGGGCGGGATGCCCTTCGTAGCTTTAGCAAAGAAGGGCCCATGCTCTTTATCTCGCAACTTTCGTAGACGCTTCGAATAGGACGTAACAGGAGAGAAAAAAGTTAAAAGTCCCTAAAGTTTATAAAGTTATAAAGCAGTAAGTACTGGATCTCGAACTGCGTTATACTTAATACTTTCTACATTATACTTTATACAACTGATCTTTCCGCGAAGACCATTTTTTTGCAATCCTAACAAACTTTCCCATGACTCCTCCCCCCGGGTACCTCCAACTCTACATCGGCACTGGCAAAGGAAAAACCACCGCTGCCATCGGACTGGCAGTCAGAGCCAAAGGACGCGGGAAGAAAGTCGCGGTTCTGTTCTTTGACAAGGGTTCGGAAAGCGGGGAACGCGCATCGCTCGAAAAACTCGAGATTCCTTTCTTCGTGACCGGCGCCGACCGTGTCCTGGAACGACCGAACGAGAAAAACAAGATCGGCAAATTCCGCTTCGGCGTCAACGACGAAGACAGAAAAGAAGGAGAGCGGGGACTGGCGATCTTTCGACAACTGCTCACCGAAAACTACGACTTGATCATTCTCGATGAAATAAATTCTTCAATCGACTTGGGTGTTGTCGATAAGAATGCTTTTTTGGCCCTCGTCACTATCTGGAATCACCGCGGCGAACTCGTATGCACCGGCCGAAACCCGCCCCCCGAACTCGTCGAACAAGCTGACCTCATTACCGAAATGGTACCCCGCCGCCACTATTTCGAAAAACACGTCCCGAGTCGGGAGGGGATCGAGTACTAGGGGGAAAGAAGTATTAGGTATAAAGTATGATGTATAATGTATGGGATAATTTATGTGTACTTTTGGCAATGTTTAATAAGACCGTTAATCAGTTTGTGAACAATCAGAGATTGTGTCGTGATTTGCGAGAGAGTAGATTTAGATATCAATCCGACATCGCATGCGATAAGTAATTGGCTTTGAAGTTCGGTATTGGAACCTTGAGCAATCGCATAGAATTGAATCTTTTCTCTGAGAGACTTTCGACTAAAGCCTTCTGCGATATTAGATATGATCGATATAGCAGCGCATCTCATCTGACTGGTAAGGCAAAACAATTCTTCCTTGGGAAAAGTTTTGGTTACCTGATACACCAGAATCGCAAGCTTGTGGGCTTCTTGCCAAGCATGTAAATCGGTAAATGCGTATATCTTTTGCCCCTTTGTCTGATACATTATACGTAATACATAATACTTTATACCGTCCCCCACTCTACGCCTTTCCACATTAAAAATGTCTAAAATCTCGTTGTTTTTCCAGAAGCTGCTCGACTGGTACCAGAAAAACCGCCGTTCCCTGCCTTTCCGCGACGTGAAAGATCCATATAAGGTGTGGGTGTCGGAAGTCTTGCTGCAGCAAACGCAGATGAGTCGCGGGGTAGCGTACTATAGCCGTTTTATCGAGAGGTTTCCGGATATTGCCTCGCTGGCGCGGGCCTCGTGGGAGGAATTTCTGCCTTACTTTCAGGGACTGGGGTACTACAACCGGGGTCGGAATATGCTCAAAGCGGCCAAAATACTGATGGAAAAATACGGCGGGGAATTCCCGAAAACTTATAGCGATCTGCGCGCTTTGCCCGGTGTGGGAGAGTATACCGCCAATGCCATTCTTTCTTTTGCCTATGGGCAACCAACTATCCCGCTGGACACGAATATCAAACGCATCACGGGCCGCGTCTTCTTGGGTGTCACGAAGCTGGATGAAACCGGGGAAGCAGGAAAACGGCTGCTGAAAGCGATACAGGAAGGTTATAAAAAAACTTCATCGGCCAAAGTAAATCAGGCTATGATGGACTTGGCCTCTTCCACGTGCGTTACCACTCGCCCCCTGTGTCATTTCTGTCCGTTACAGGAGATCTGCGATTTCTACAAAAACGCACAGCCCCATCTGGCAGTCGCAACTAAACGTTTATCCAAAGCTGCCTATGAGTATCGCTATCCACTGGCGGAAATTCACTGGCAAGATCGATTGATATTGTACGAAAACGGCCTGCCGGGCGGCAAGCTCGAACGGGGTGATGCGCGGCATTTTTTGCAAAAAATGGTTAAAGAAAAATTGCATCTCACCATTTCGGTCCGACCGGCCTATAAAGCCTGGCTCAAAGACAATATTCAATACCAACTCCATCGCTGCTACGTTTTACTGGGAGAAGAACAGATCGAAAAAAAAGCTCTGAAAAATACAGACGAGCTGGAAAAACTGCTCGAGGAATACCGGTAGATCGGACAAAATATATTATTTATCCTGTTCGATATCGGTTTTGACGACTTCGATCGCTTCCTCCAGATTCGGATAATGATCGATAATCGTAGTCAGTCCGACCAGAGACAGGATATCGGTGATCGTCTCGTTCTCTTTCGGATCGACAATAATCAGCAATTTTTTACCGTGCTCGGAAGCAGTCGAATACAGCGAGGCCAGATATCCGATAACTTTACTGTTGATAAACGACAACTCGTTGAAGTTCAGAACGATATATTTGGTCTCCTGATTGATCTGCTTGGTGGCAGGATCGATCACAAAGGCGTCCAGTACTTTGGAGACTTCGGGCAGATTGGACTCGTCGATCTGGCCGCGAAAGACCACGACTTTGACGGAAGGGTAATTTTCAATACCAAAAACTTCGGTGGTGACAACGGTTGCCATAAGAACAAAGATAAGAAACAAAAGTATTAGTAAGTTTGCTAAACGCCGCTTAGCGCGTGACGCGCCTCTTCCAGATTTTGTACGACGGGTATTATATCAGTGAGCCCTACTAACTTCAATGCATCTTTGATCGTATCAGAAATATTGATAATCACAACCCGGCCTTGCTTTTTGGAGATGATATTAAACAATTTGGCTAATAGTCCGATAAAAACGCTATTGACATAATCCAGATGATGCAGATCAAAGATAAACATGGCCTTGTCCGATTCCTCAACGTCTCTGATCAAAGTTTTTTCGCGCTCCGAATCGTGAACGTCGAATTTCTCGGAGAAATTGACTACCGCTACGTCCGGCATCGATTCGAGCGTGACCTGTTCCATGCTCTTGGGTTTTTCGACGATATCCTCCAGCTGCTTGCGTACAGTTATCTTTATCCCACCTTTTTCACTTTTTTCGATATTATAGCCATTGGTCCAGTTGGAAACGATCATCGACAACCCCCGACCCGAAGTTTTAGCCAACGACGGATCGTCGCGATTGACGCCGATAATCTGGTGTAAGTCTTCGGGGTCTACTTTTTTGATACCTGTTCCCATGTCTTCTATATAAAAAACGACCTCGTTTTCCAGCAGGTCGACCGTTACATACACATTATCCTGAATACCGCTCGAGCCGTATTTGACGGCATTCATAAAGAGTTCATCCATCACCAGGATCATGCGATTTACCCACAATTCCTGAACATCGAGAACTTTGAGAAGGTCTCCTACGAAATTACGAATAGTGTTGGAAAACCGAAGATCGGATGGGATAACAATGCGAATCTGTTCGCTCGTCATAAACACAGAAAAGTAATATCTTCGTTTGATTATAGCACAAGTCTCTTTTTTTCTTCAATAGCCTTTTGTCATTTTGGCAGGAAGAGACAAGGGGATAATGTAAAACAAGAACAAAAAAGATATATGTTTTAAAAAGAGAGACGCCATTTAGATGGGTCTCTCTTTCTGATAACATTACCAATACTTTCAGAACTCCTAAAATTGTTCGCCCTTTAATTTTCTTTCACAAATACCCCTGATGAAATCTCCTACTTTTGGATCTTTACTCCACCTGTTCAACAAAGTTTTATATTTTTGAGTAGGCAAGAAATGCGCAACAGCTTCATCAAGACCAATGTCTCTCCCACCTTTCTCAACCAGATTGATGATAAGAGCTTCCCGGAAAGCATTGTCATGATGAATGCAACTCAACATCTGGCTTATTACAAAAGAATCTGTATGTTTATTCGTTCTTGCCAGCAATGATTTGAAAAACTCGTCTCCTTCAACATTTAGATGATACATTACCCCATTTTTTTCTCCAGATTTGGCCCATGCAATATCATGAATGATACGCCCTACCCAATCTTTTATTATAGACTCATTCGGTCCTGAGTAGTCGATATAGGTTAACAGGAACTTTTTAACAAACTTTTCATCTGAAAGGACATTTTTCATATCAAGGTTACGAATCCACTGTGGATTCTTATCTAGCTCAGAAGATAACTGTTGAGGGTTTAGCAATATTTCTTTTTGATTTTTCGAACTTTCAAGAGAATCTTTTCGAACTGCAGGCTGGTTTGATGGATTCTGATTCAGAACTCTTGCAACATCAGTCCGGCTCTCCCTAATCGAGCCATCTGTTGCTGCTGCTGGCGCAGCCGAAACATGATGAGTAACCGCAGCAAGCGTGGCTGCAAGTGTAAGATTCCGCAAAGTACCACCTATACTATTTTTCATAGTGAAAAATAATTTAATGAATAAAAGGCTATGTTCTATATCCAACTTTAATAATGTCAACTATTTTTATTGACACTATCTACTATTTATAAAGAATTAACGTAAAATTGGTTTTTTTGCTCAAATCAAGGTAGCAGTGCTATACTTATCTGAAGCCCGCCATCAAAGGAGAAAGACGGGACTTACTTTCTAACCAGTCGGAACGTTATGAAACCAGATAAAAAGGTGTTTATAATCGGCGGCATTACCGTCGCGGTTCTTATCCTGATCGCCCTTGTCATAGCAGTCGCAATGAGAGGAAATCCGGGTAGTAACACTACCGGAAACGGGAGTAATCCTAAGACAGATACTAAAACCGACACAGGCGGGTCTTTTTCCTCTGGCACGCTGGATGAAATGCGTACTCTCTTTAGCAATCCCGCCACCAAAGAACAAGCTTTATACGAATTTACGTATGCAAGCTACCTTTCAGATACGCAAAAGGCCGACAAGCTCCGTTCGGTACGACGTTTCATCGAGCAGAAAGCCGCTCAGGGTGACCAGACCGCTTTGACCATTGTAAACGAATTGACGGCATACGCCTCGCAAGCAGACAACATGGAAAAAGCCTTTCAGACAAAAACGTGCGACCAGCTGGCAGGCGATTTGTTTAACGGCGCCACTGCCGAGGAGGTTAAAAAAACGCCCTGGCAATATGAAAACGAGATAGCCAATCTGGCCAGTCCGGACTATGTGACTGACCTGAAGAAACGTCAGGATCTTGTTTTACACAAAAAAGTTTTGTCGCAAAAAAACGAGACGGGTTGCAAAGACCTGCTCGTGCTGGCAGGGGAAAAAGCCGCCGCGCTCAAAAAAGAAAACCAGCTGACTCCCCCGCCCGATACTGCTACGGTCATTAAGAACGCTTCACGCGATCTGGCCGGACAGGATCCAGTCACCACTGAACCCCAACCAGCCACCGCTGCACTCCAAAGTCCTGCAATCGATTTTGTCGGCTATCAGCTGTTCACTAATGATCTGCCGACTCCGCCTTCTTCGACCGTTCCTCTGTACCGGTACTATGCAAACCTCAGCTATGCGGATGTGGAAGAATTGGGAAAAGCATTCGAAATGAAAGAACGAGCACGCAAACGAGACCCCGAAACCTATGTGATCGAGGATAAAAGCGGTAAGGTTCTGGAAGTCAAAAAACTTTCGGGATCGTTCAAATACTACGATACCGATTACTGGCTGATGTCGCAACCCGGCGCGGGCGGGTCATCGGAAAAAGTAAGAACAGCGCAGGTCGATACAAGTAAGGCGATCGATACGACGCTCTCGTTCCTGAAAAAAAATAAACTGCTGGAAGGAGCGTATCTGAAACCCGAAACGTATCAGAAGCAGGGACGTCCCAGCCTGTTTGTGGAAATCCATACCGGCGACCCCAATACGGGCATGCCTCCCAAACTGAACGGTCTGCAGATCCTGAACAATATCGGTTCGATCGCGGGCGATCCGTCCGAAGCGCCGTCGAGTGAGAATTTGTTACAAGATCCAAGCATCGTCAATACTAGCGATAACACAGACGGATACAGCCGTCCCAATGACTTCAATACGATTACTGCCGAGATCAGCCAGAAGGGCAAACTGATTGGAGTAGAATATAACCATCGTCGCGTGAAGAGTACCTTGCCCGCCGTGCCACTGAAAAAAGCCGACGAAGCACTCAAAGATCTGAACAGCGGCAAAGGAATTTTGGGTTTCGTATTGCCAAGTCCCGACACACCCGCCTCAATCACCCAGGAGCAGATTTTTCCGGCCAACAAAGCTACGGCTACTACGGTGCGGGTAGACGATGTCTTTCTGGCCTATATCTACAAACCGCTGTTTTTCTCCCAGGAGTATCTGACGCCCGCCTATCTGTTCCGCGGAGAGACCAAGCTGGAGAGCGGCTACCTGGTCAACTATATCGTGGCGGTGAATGCGATGAAAGAAGCTCCATGAAAGAAGACCAATATCTAAAAACAGCCGAAATTCCACTATGATAAACTCAATCAACCGCGTGATCTATGTTCTGATACTGATTCTCCTGTTGTCCACCTGGGGAATAGTAACGTTCACTCCCATAGAAATACAGCTGTTCATTGTACCGATCATTTTTTGGGGATTTGCAGGATTGTTGGTACTGCTTATGTCAGGGATCTTGGATGTATGGATACAACATATTTATACCAGAAAAAAAGAAAAACTTGGACCAACGGCACATTTTATTATTTTTATCCTTTCAGTCGTAGTAAGCCTTGTGCTTATATATGCCAGTATCATGCTAGTGGAAGGACTATCAATGTCACACTTTTATCTGGTCATCACATTACTGCTGATCGGTCCGTGGATAATGCGTGATCACAAACGTAATCAAACCACTGTAACCTATTGGTTCATGGGAGTCAGTGCTGTCATAATACTCTCCATAGCAATGATTATGCCGCGTAATATTGAGTCCGGTTTTTCCTGTAATTGCAGCGGAATGACAAATTTCGATAATTATGTAGGATATCCCTTACCCTTTTTATATAAAGGAGCGACGCCTTATGTAAGGGGAATAGTATTGGCTTGCGATTGTGTATCAGCGGAGCCTATGACAACGATAGAAAGCAGATCACAGAAAACGGCCATATTACATTTTTTTATCAACATTCTCATTGGGTACGGCGTATTACGTCTTCTGGCCATTCCATTTCTTAAAAAATATACTATTTCAAAAATCTGAACATATGCCAAAACAAAAATTACTTTTGGTTCCTCTCATAGTTTTGGGACTGCTGGCGGTCGCAAGCGGAAAGGCCGAAGCGGACGAGCAGATAAAATATGCCCGCATCTTCCAGCCCGAGTGGAACAGCGTCTACCTGTTCGAACAAGGGATGCTGAAACAATGCTCGTTTCAAAGCAACCGGAATGATCACCTCGATTTTTCGGTAGAAAGAAACTGCCGCACCGCAACCCAGCTGGAATTCGATATCCTGAAACCCGTCGGATGCACCGACCATACGTTAACACTAAAAATCGAAGGACTGCGCGAAGGCGAAGCGCCGCAACTTGTGCAAAGCATGGAAATGCCGTTTCAACCTGGTTCTCCCGACCATATCAAGATCCCTTTCGTGGAAAACGGACAATTGAACACGGCCAATCTGGAAAGCTACTTTACGGGCCCCCAGGGCATGATCGATACAACCTTTGAACGTTATCGGCTGACTGCCACTTGTCCGATTGCCAGCGCCGAAACCGAAGGAAATTCTCTGATCATTACTTCCCCGCAAACCGCCGCTCCCGAATTTCTGGTACCCCCGGGCTGGGGAACCATATCGGGCAATCAGCAATTAACCTGTGTCAACAACCAGGTTGATCCGCTCAACCTCAGCGTACAAGTTCCCGGAAAGAATTTACCTGTCGTAGTAGCTTTATTACGGGAAGGGGGAAACGAAGTCGTCGCAACGTCGAGTGTCACACTGAGCGACGAGCAGGGCAAAGCCGCATTCTCTTTTTCGGACCTGAACCCGGCACCGGGTAATTACCGGGCAGTGGCTTTTTTCGGCCACGAGGGAAGCCGGATCGGTCCCGGCGATATCGAGAACCTGTTGAACAATCCCCAAAGCCTGGTAGAAAAAAATCCCGGAATCACGGTCACCATCGGAGCCTGCGCGGTGATTCAGCCCGGGCAGAGTCTCAATTGTCAAAGCCGGAATGGCAATCAAAACGTACAATTGTGCAATTTACAACCCGTAGGCAACAACAATTCGCAGTTCGTATCGGGACAGTGCAATTCCAATGGGAATGGCAACGTCAACAACAATAATAATAATCGAGGTCGCGACCCAAATAATCCCTTTAGACCAAACCTGAACCGGATCAACCAGGTTGTGATCGGCGGAAATCAGGCTTTTTCGGACTTCAACATCATGCGGATTGTCTGGAGCACGACCGGTCTCTACTGGTGTAACAGTCTGGAAAATCCTGCAGGAAATATCCGCGATTCGGTCAGCAACCTCACGCACCAATTCGAATCATGCGACGGAGCTTCCGGGAATCTGGCCTACAAAGATATAAGAGCCGGTATGAAATGCCGGGTCAAACCGGGCGACGATTTTAACGCTAACCTGAATATCAACGGCGATGTGGAATTTTACTTCTCGACCGAAGGTGCCAATGCAGGATTTCAGGGAATTTTACAAATCGCTCAGGTCAACTGGCTGGAAGGAGAATTTGGCAGTGATCGTGCCAGCTTCTGCCGGCAATTCGAAGGAATCAGCGCGCCCAGTTCCGAGATGCTTTTCTGGCTCAATACCCGCAATGCCTGGACGAGTCAGGGCCAAGATCTGGTATGCGACGGCGGTGTTGTGATCCAGCTCAACCAGATAACGGCTTCGGACCCGGTAATCGGAGTTTACGATACGACAGATACATCCTATACCATCGGAATTGCCAATAAAGGAGGCATACTCTCGCACGATTTTCCGTCCGCAGATATGAAAACCACGAATCGCATGGAGTGGACAATACGGGGAACACCGGAAGGCGGAGTCAGGAAAAACCAATATTCCGATCTGGCAAACCTGCTTTCCAAGACTTTAGCATCGCACGACAGCCAGCTCGACTGGTTGTCTTCGAGTTATAATGCTCTGACCTATCATTTCACCTTCCTGAATCAGGCGACGTTTAGGAAACCTGAACAGGGATTTATGAAGAACAGCAGCGAGGTAGAAAAGTTCCTGAAAGCGAAACTGCTGCCACAGTTTGGATTTAACCCACGGCATACCGATAAATTTTGGAACGAGATAGCTCCGCAATTTGAACAAGATAGCGACTATTTTATCGGATTGATCCCCGCTCGGGAAGTAGATACATTACTTCCGTTACAAGTTTCTCCGCTCCCCGGACGGATCAATCGGGTTATGTTGTATATCGAAAAAATGCCCGGGCATAATAAAAAATACGAGATCCAAGCGCCAGACCTGTCACCCTGGCAGGCAGATCCTCAAAAACAGGATTCGACGCTGGTAGAAATCGGCGCCTTATTCAACTCATAAAAAAGCCAATCATGAACAACTTTTCTCCCTGGTATACCAGCCTGTTTGCAATCAGTATTCTGCTGATACCGGGAACGCAAATCGCACGCGCCCAGGAATTGCCAGCGACCATTCTGAGACCAGCGCCTGAAACCCACTATCTCTTTCAGGGAGAAAAACTGAGAGAATGTTTTCTGAAAAACGAACAAGTCGCCAGCAACAACACCCCTTTCTCCTGTGAGGATAACGGAGGAGAAGTTTTGCTAGACTTTATTGCTCCGGCAGGGAAAGAAGTTTCTATGAATATTCTAGGAATCACCGAAGGAGATATTCCAAAAACGTTAATCGAAAAAAAGTATATTGCTCCCCGGGAAGAACATATGCGCATAACGTTATTTGAAAACGGCTCTGTAACACAAGAAGGCCAAGATCTCTTGTCGAATAAAAACGGCCTAATGGGACAAGACTATCTCCGCTACCAGCTCTCGGCACGTTATCCGATTGATAGTGTGCCCAGAGAAAACGAAAGTTTGCGGATTATGTCCGACAAACAAAGTCCGTATTTTTTCGTAGAATACGGCTGGGCTATTTTGAATCGTATCGAAATGGGAGATTTGTGTAGAGGAGAAAGCGTGACTTATAATGTACGGGGACTTCCGGGACATACCGTACTCATGATCCTTGAAGATGAAAGCCGCGGAGAGATTATCCGAGATGAAACCATTGTCCTCGATAAACAAGGCCGGGCAACATACACCCTGGGAGAATTTGCACCTGGAGTATATCGATTACGAGGGTATTTTGGTCGAATGGGTCAAAAGATCGGAGTCGCCGATCTGGAACAAGCGTTCGAGGATAAAACAAGTATGGTATTCTGGAATAGAGGACAACAACTCGATCTGAGCAGCTGCGGTAACCCTATAGCCGATATTCCTAAGGACAACGTAAATAAAAACGAAGCACTTACTCCTCCCCAGAGTAATAATGATCCTCGTATCAATCGGAATACGAATCAAACACGCCCATCTCCACCGGTACAGCAAAATTCAAACTTAAACCAACGTCAGCCTGAGAACACAATGTGTCAGTCGGGACAAGCATTGCAAGGGACCTGTAACCCGGCATATCGGGGTATTTATACTCACTTTTGCGGAGATCGTAGAAGTTTGAGCGGCGTTCAAGGACAATCTGGCGAGTTCGACGATTCGTTCTACGCCGTAATGTCAAACGGCGCCTGCAGCACTGAACCAACAACCAGAAGTACTGTACCCAAAAAAGGACGAAGCCTTTCGGTCGTGGTTGTACCGACCGACAGTATCCGCAGTGACATTGAGCGCAAAAAAACAGCTATACGCAGTAAAATAATTCAGTACTGGTGTCAGAAAAACAGCGATGAATCGATTCAGTCTGTTGTTGGCGCTCTGGATTGGCTCTTTGCTCGTTGTGAAGACGGATTCGAAGCAGGTAAAAATTACAATGACAGCAACACGGGAGAGAACCAGGAGAAACTCTCGTTACGGTTTGACGAAATCAAGGCTCAGAAAGTGTGTACAAAACATCTACCGGATGATTTTGGCATCCGATATCCTACTATTGCATATATAGTAGACACATTGCCGCTACTCCTTGATGCCACTCGTTTATATGAAGAGACCTACGCACAGAATCGAGCAAGCTTCTGTAACGATTTCAGTAATACAACTCCGGTCAGCGTCGAAGACTTGTTCGCCGCCCCGGGCGTAGTACAGTTAGCCAATACTTACGCTGCGCAGTCAACTCACCAGTGCGTTCTGGATTGTACCGGAGAACATGTAGAACTGACATTTATGACACCTCAATCACCTCTTATCTACTTGTATTCGAGACAAGCATCTTTGTATACCGTTTTTTTAGAAAACATGGCCGGACAGATTCGTTTTACGTCACCAGCAGCATATTCCGCTGAGACTAATGAGCGGATTCGGTGGGATATCACAGCTGACGCATCCGGCAGAATCTCAGTACCTTTTGTACCAGATATATTTCAGAACATTCGACACCTTTTTTATGAATTTACATTGGATACCGGAAAAGATTTCACACGTCCGCGGAACGGATATGTTATAGAGTATGAAGGACTCAATACTTTTTTACGTAATGACCTACTGGAGCGGCTGGGACTTTCAGAACAACAAAAAGATGATTATATACGTGATATGCTCCCGCGCCTGAGAAAAAGCAATTACTATTTTATCGGAATCTTGAATTCAGGGATATGGAACGACACGGTTCGATTGAGCGTGACCCCGCCGGTCGAAACGACCGAAAGAATCATGCTCTATTTCGAAGCTCTCGATGAAAAAACAGCAAGCATTCCTCCGGAAATTGCGCCGTTTCATTTCAATACCCGAAGATCGGAATCGGCTCTCCTGGAACTGGGCGGATATGTGAAACGAACGCCCTAGCGGTTATTTTGAAAGATTTCAAAGAGATTTATGCTACAGTATGCCGTAAAACATCCAGTGGATATTTTTTGCCGTTCGTATAGTCTCGCACGATTTGTTTAATATCGACATCGCGCAGAGTTTCCGCGTCCATAGCATAAATCTCTTCCGGAGAAAACCATCCGATTTCGCTGACGTCATCGGCCAGGGATTTTTGGGAGTGATCCGGAATTGTCCCGCTAAATATAATCTTCAGGGCATGAGGAGTAGCCTCAAGCTTCTTTTCGATATCCCGACGTACCAGCGAGTATATCCCCAGAATATGTTGCGGGGTAAATACAAAGCCGGACTCTTCCAAAACTTCACGCTTGACAGCTTCGACCGGATCTTCGCCGACGTCGATCCACCCGGCCGGATGGCTCCATTTACCATGGTCGGGGCCGGGACCGGAAGCAAACGCTTGCGATTCGCGCACTAGCAAAATTTTTCCATCTTTTTCCAAAATGGCTCCGACTACACCGAATGTCTGAGAAAAAACGCGTTGCATAAATATATATCGTAAGAAGATTGTCAAAATGTAGCGATATCTTTTTCAACCTGCTGGTGCCGGGAGGGAGACTTGAACTCCCACGGATTGCTCCACAGGATTCTAAGTCCTGCGTGTCTACCAATTTCACCATCCCGGCGTTATGATACTTCTGATGTTGTTATTATCCTCAAAATAGCAAAATCGACAAGGCTAAGGGGGAAAAGAGTGTAACCTCTGGAAAGATATTACGCGACAATCATCCCCGGACCGATCAGAAAGACCCATAAAGCAATCACAACCGTCAGAATCCCCATCAAAATACCCGGCCATGCCGCGGCCTTAAAGAAAGCGAGTTTGAACGAAGCGACTAGTTGAACCAGCAGGACGACCAATGCAATCCGGTATAACAAGGGATCGGCAATCGTCTTTCCGAAAAAATCCATCCCGAAAAAAACAAGACTTTTGCTGACTGCCACGTGGGCTATTACCAGAAACAGAGCATAAAACAAGATCAGCCAACGCGACAGAATCTGAACTTCCGTCAATGTCAGGTTGAAAAAATGATTGAACGTATGCTGGGCCAACTCCTCGGCCTCGGTTTTCACGGCTGCCCGTTGCTGTTTGCTGTCTACCAGAATCTGATCGAGCACTTGCTCTTTTTCAAAAATTATATCGGTCTTTTCGCGTTCCTGCAAAATATCCAGGATCTCCCGGATTTTGCCGCGCAATAACTCAGTATTGCCCTGATCGAGCAACGTTCTTAATTCGTCCCGACGGTCAAATAACGTATTATAGTCAAGATCGAATGGCGTAATTTTATCAAGCAACCTGCCCGCTTTTTCAATCACCAGCTTGGCTTCCTCGATCACCAAATGCTCGTCGGAAACCGTGGCATGGGTATCGGGCTGAACGCTCCCAATTTGAGGTTCAAGCTTGAGGATAGTCAGATTATATTCTTTCTCAAGCTTCTCGGTCGCTACAAGCGCACTGTTGGCCACGACCGTACCGATGACTTTTTTGCCGTTAGAATCGGTTGCTTCGAAAGCAAACGTCGGTCGGTCGGTTTTGCCAAGCGGTTCAGTTGTTTCTTCGAGAGAAATAATGACATACCCCAATTTGTGCAAACTTTCTTTGGCCCGTTCGGGACTATCCGCCGAGATGATCCCCGACAGATGTTTCCCTTCGGCAGTCGTAATAAGGTATTGAAAGGAGGTCATAAGAACATAGATAGGAAGACCGTTTCGATTCTACTCTGAGGCGGCACACTGATCAACGGAAGTTCAGACAGTCAGGAATCGGGGAAGGGGGACAGACTCTTCGCTTCGCTCAGAGTGACTGAACGGGCAGCTGATAGGATTCATCCGACAGCCCATACATAATACGTAATACTTTATACCAAAATTAAAATAGATAGAAACTCCCGGAAATTGATACAAATTGTTTAAAATTCATTATTGTTACTGATCGCCCCGAAGGGGCTCCGTTGAGCTGACCGCTGCTCGTGCCTATCCCCTTGGCGGATCGATCTTGGGAAACAAAATCGTAAGCGGTTCGATCCGGAATCCCTCACGTACCTTGCCGTACATGATCGAAATTTTATCGCTGTTGACTCCCAGAACTTTTTGGACTCTCCGGGCCGTGCGGGGAATGAACGGTTCGAGCATCAGCGCGATATTGGCCAGCAATTCGAGCAGGACAAACAGAACGTGGAAAAAGCGTTCTTTATCTTCTTTAAAAAGTTTCCAGGGTTCTTGTTCGTTGATAAAACGATTGGAAAAATAGACGAGATTCAGACAACTTTCCAAAGCGGCTTTGAAATCCATCTGATCGAGAAACTGATCATACTCCCGCCAAGCCAGCCGGATCATACTCTCGATATCTTCGTTCCGCGAAATTTTAGGCACACGCCCGCCGGTATACTTTTGGGCAATGACCAGAACCCGATTTACCAAATTACCTAGTCCGTTGAGAAGCTCGGCTTCGTAGATATTGTGAAAGCGGGCCCAGGTAAAGTCGATATCTGCTCCTTTGACACCTTCTTTGAGCAAAAAGAAACGTAGTGCTTCGGAACCATACCGATTTACCACTTCGTACGGATCGATCACATTCCCGATCGTCTTACTCATTTTTTTGCCCTTGGAAGTAACAAATTCGTGAATAAAAATAGCTTTTGGTAATGGAATTTCAGCCGAAAGCAGCATGGCCGGCCAGATCAGCGCGTGGAAACGCGAGATATCCTTGCCGATCATATGCACGTCACACGGCCAGTATTTTTCAAAACGCGCCGGATCGTCGCTGTAGCCGGCTCCGGACAAGTAATTGGTCAGGGCATCGCACCACACATACATGACATGTTTACTGTTGTTGGGTACTTCAATTCCCCACTCCAGACTTTCTTTGGGCCGCGAGAAACTCACATCCATCAATCCGGAACGGGCCACATTGACGATTTCGCTGGTACGGAATTCCGGAATAATCTGTAACTCGCGCGATTCGAGTTTTTCGATCAGAGCATCTTGGTATTTGGACAGGCGGAAAAAATAATTCTCTTCGCGCAACAGAATCGGCGCTTTGTCGTGCTCCGGGCATTTGCCGTTCATCAGATCTTTTTCGGTTTTGAACGATTCGCAGCCCACGCAGTAGAGCCCTTCGTATTCTTTTTTGTAGAGGTCGCCCTTGTTGTAAATCTTGGTCCAGACATCCTGAGCGGTTTTGATATGACGCTCCTGGGTTGTAGCAATGAAGTCGGAATAGTCCATGTCGATCGTCTCTTTCAAATCGGTAAAATACTTCCGGTTTTGCTCGACCAGCTGTTCTACTTCCAAGCCCGACGCGCGCGCTTTTTCAACCATTTTTTGGCCATGTTCGTCGGTGCCGGTCAGCAAAAAGGCGTCGATGCCTTTCATCTTTTTAAAGCGGGTCAGCGTATCAGCCTGGATGAATTCCAGAAAATGGCCGAGATGCGGTTTGGCATTGGGATACGCAATCGCCGTGGTAGCATAGAACTTCTGTTTCGACATGAAAAAAAGGATAATGATAAAAGATACCGGTTAACGGGAAGAGAAAATGGCAAAATAGAAAATAGGAAGAAGTTGGCTCTGCGGGACGCTCACTCGCTCGGTCTGGGTAAAATTTTGAAATTTTCCGGAAGAATTGATAGTAAATTGCTGGTCGGCAAGTGCTTCTCCCTGAAAGGTTACGCTAAAGGGGAGGTTGTTATTTTGCGGGGACAGATTGGTAACAGTCAGATAACTTTGATGATGATTGGTCAGAAAATCGCGAATAGTGTAACTTTCGGTAAACGTCCCTTCTGTGTCCTTAAATTTGCCGGTAGTAACCAAACTGTTTATTTCCGTACTTGCGAAGGGGCAGGCATAATCCCCCATACTTTCGGTGACAAGCTGTCCTTCTTTTTCGGCAAAACCAAGGATGGCCCAGCGAAAGCAAGCAGTACTGCCTTCAGATGGAAGCGGACGAAAGACAAAGCTGTCAGCGGAACTCATGTCCTGAACCGTTACAGTGCTACGGGGACCGATATCTTTAAACAAGGCGAGCGTAACGGTTTGATTGGGAAGGACTGCCGCTTCAATTGTCTGAACCCGGGCTTTGATACTATAGGAAAAGCCGGTGCGCGGATCAAGTTCTTCGGTACCCTCCTCTTCATACCCGGGCAAATGGATTTTCAAAGAGAATAAGGCCAACTCGACCCCGCTTTCGGCAGCATAAAAAGAGCGTTGCGACGCATCGACCGAGGTGAGCCTCAGGCTGCTCTGAATGATCAGGTTCGTCACTCCGAATGCCAGAAACAAAAAAAGCGCAACCAGAATAATACTTAAAAGTAGCGCGTTTGCGGGACGTTTTTTAAAAAACATTGTGTACATATATGTTTCTTGCATAGGAGTGCTTTATACGAAAAATACCAAATCACAAAATCCAACTGACAAATCAAGTTCAAATACCAAAACTCAAATGTCTACCATAGTAGTTGCGTATCCGTTTGAACTTTGATATCGGGACTTCTTTTGGCATTTGGATTTTGTGATTTGAGGCATTCGCTCCGCTTTGCATAAGCTTTTGACGTTTAAAGAAACGTAAACCTTCTTTAGAATGAACCGTTAATACAGCCTCGAAGAAAACGTGGTCTGAATACTGAATTCCTCCTGATCGTCAATCAGCGGATTGTCAATCTGCGCGGTAAGAGCGACAGTAATTTTCTGCTGAAACGGATCTTCGGCCTGGTCAGGAAACAGAAAAAAGCGCAAACCCGAAATACGAATCTCTCTGGAGGTAAGAGGTTTGAGCGTATCTGCCAGGAAACCGGATTCGGGTTCAAAACTTCCCTCGACGGATTTTTCGCGATACGTTCCCAACGCTTGGTTTTGGTCCATGAATCCGAATCGGATACGCGATTGCTTGTCGCGACTGATCAGAACCAGTTCGGTATTGCCGGTACCGGGTTCTATCGGAATCGAATTACGCACATACCAATCGTAGTCGATTGCATAAAATTTTCCCAATTGCTGCATATCATCGAGCACGGTTTGCACTTCAGTATACAACTTCCGATGAATATTTTCGCGCTTAAGAGCCAGCGAGAGGTTCAAATAACTCAAAACCCCTACGGTTACCAGTAAAGTAAAGATCGTCAAAGCGATAAGAAGTTCGACCAAAGTAAAAGCTTTGCGGGAAGAACACGATCTCATAGAAAGTAGGAAAGCGATTAGCAACTAGCGATCAGCAATCAGTAGGGACAGTCAGTAGAACAATAGATTTCTGGCAATTTCTATAAATTTCCACGAATTTCTAAAGGTTCCAGTAAGAAGTATAAAGTAGTATGTATTAGGCTGTAGACTGTAAGCTGTAAGCTGTGAGCTCTAAGCTGCTATACCTTCCGCCAATCGGTCAGAATCTCGCTAACCGAAACAGTATGTTCTTTATCACCATTAAGCCATGACACCTGAGAAGTTACTTTGATCGCTCCTCCGTCGGCAGCTTCACCCTCAAGCGGATAGGGTTCGATCTGAAGAAGACGGTAAAACGGAGAAGGCGTGCCCTGTTCGTGGGTAAAAACCGGTACGCCCGACACGTCGACTGTATTCAAACGATATTCGGACCTCTGCTGCGGATCGACGGTAACCACCGCGAACGGAACTTCATCCCCTAGACGCGGCGAGATTTTTACATATTTCTGCGGCCCCAGGTCTTCCCCCCACAGAGGAGCACCGCCGGCAAACGGGTAATTGTTCTTCCAATTGCTGTCGCGGATATTACGCACCATTTCCATACCTTCCCGCGCGAGTTCCAAAGCTTGCAGGCGCTCCACATTGCTGCGGTTGAGCTGAATGGCAAAAAACGACAAACCGAATACCGCTACGACGCCGATCACCAAAACGGTAATGGCAATAATCAACTCGACCAGCGTGAAACCGCGTTTCGAAGCAAAAGGATACATGGGGAACAATTGAAAGGCGCTAGAGCTTATACCTCACGAAAAGAGATATAGACTCGTAACAGGAGAAATAGGGAATGGAAAAGTTGTACTTTATATTATAGGACGAAAAGGGAACCGGCTCAATCGTAATTGGTAAAAAACTTTAAAAGCAATTCTTTAATTTGCATTGAAAAACATAGCCGCCTGCCGCGAACCACGTCAAGGGATACGAATCAAAATCTTTCAATAAGCTCAATTTCAAGTTTGGGTGGAACGGCCCAAGCTAACTTTGTATTGCGAAGGAGTATTAGAGTAAATGTTGTAGGTTTTGTTGTTCGAGCTTGGCGATAACTTCTTTCATCCGCTGACTTTCCTTTTTGGAAGCTACAAGCAGCACGTCGCCGTTATCCACGATCACCATATCCGTTACTCCGAGGGATATTACCTGACGTTTTCCAGTGTAGATAATAGAATCTTTCGTATTGTGGAGCATGACATTCTCCCCCTGAACGACGTTTCCCTCCGAATCTTTAGGAAGGCTGTCCCACAGAGACAAGAAGTTACCCACATCGCTCCAGCCCAGTTTGTCGATCGGAATAACCACCACGTCTTTGGTCTTTTCCATGATACCATAATCGATCGAAATAGCCTGAAGGGCAGGATATACTCGCTCGATCACTTCCTCGGCGCGTTCGGTTCCCAAGGCAGCGCTTATTTCCATCAATCCGGCATAGAGTTCGGGCATATGTTTTTTGTATAAATCCAGCATCACGTCGATACGGCAGACAAACATACAAAGATTCCATAAAAAGCGGAAGCTTTCGACGAATTCGCGAGCCGTCGCGGCGTCAGGTTTTTCTTTGAATTGCAAAACTTTCACCGCTTCCAGACCCAAAGCAGGATCGTCCAGAACTCGCTCGGGACCCATTTCTATATACCCCAGTCCGGTTTCTGGATAGGTAGGTCTAACGCCCAGAACCACGATCTGTTTTGTATTAGTAGCGACTTTTTCAGAGAAGTAGACAACTTTTTCAAACAAACTCGGATTGAGAATGATATGATCCGAAGCAAACATCCCTACGACCTGGGAAGGATCTTTAGTCTGGTGCAAAATAGAGACAAGCGATAAGCCTAAGGCAGCCGAATTGTCGCGCTTGGCCGGCTCAAAGATGAGATGATCGCCGGGCAAATCTACCTGGTCGTGTACCTCGGACGCAAATTTTCTGTTGGTGGAAATATAAATATCGTCCCGCGCGACATTGGTCATATTGAGAAAACGGTCGAAGGTCATCTGGAGCAGCGACTGGTCGCCCAGCAAACGGTGGAATTGCTTGGGACTGTCTTTGCGGCTCAGCGGCCACAATCTGGTTCCGCCGCCGCCGGCCATGATCAGAATTTTCATGAGAGTATCTGAAGAACAAAAAGAGCACAACTTGCTGCCCTGATTATTATAGTAACCCGCACGCTAAGTTCAAACAATATTACGGGAAGTGGTCAAAAACCAGAAAAAAAGAATCACGAAGTAAGAATCATGGGAAGTGCAAAAAAGAGCTACACCATTTCGTTCAAAAAATCTCGAAAAGTAGAAAATACATGCAAGTAAGAATAAACTTCTATCAAATTTCAGAACTTTCCCTGATTCCAGATTATACCATTCTCGATTCGCCAGTTTATACACTTTTCATGTTGAACGACACTTCACTGGTCTTGCTTTCTCAAACGAAGGTGCGTAGAATGCTTGTGTAAAACATACCTTACATTATGTAATCGTTTTTGTTTATGAAAAAAAACAAGCTTCTGCTGTCTCTGCTAATCGGCATATCTCTCTTGTCGGCATGTACCGCACCGGGAAATCGCAATAATACGAACACGTCTCCTTCTCCCGCCAACAGCGCGAATCCAAATGCTGCAATTGAGAGTGAAACCATGAATACGAAGAATACGGAAGCAATGATGATGCCCGATTTTACGAAAGTGAGTTATGATGTGTCCGCCGAATTGATCAATCGCACGAATGCGGAATGGAAAAAGGTGCTAACCAAAAAACAGTACCTGATCTTACGCGAAGCCGCTACAGAAAATCCGAATACCAGCGAATTTGTCGATAGCGAAGCTAAGGGAACGTATGTTACAGCCGATTGCGGCGAACCGGTCTTTTCCTCCGAACAGAAGTTTCATTCCGGTACGGGCTGGCCCAGTTTCTGGGCTCCGATCAATCCGGATGCAGTGGAATTTCGCCCCGATCCCGACGGCGAGCGGACCGAAGTCATTTCCAAGAAATGCAAAAGTCACCTGGGCCACGTATTTGATGATGGTCCCGAGCCCACGGGCAAACGCTTCTGTATTAATGGTGCCGGTTTGAAGTTTATTCCGGATCCTATATAAGAATCCATTTCCCTTTCAAATATGAAGAGGAAATGGTGTGCGCTCTGAATGAAGCAGTATCAAAGAGGAAGTAGGTACAAAACCACTTCCTCTTTTTCTTAAACTATAGGGATTCGTGCTAGTCACCCGTAGGCGGGTGACTAGCACATACATATGAAGTAACTTTCATATGTTACTAATCATTATTGTTTTTAAATTCTGGTTGTTTTTTCTCACTCTAGCCAAGCATTATCTGAAACAGCACGCTCAAGTACATAAAAAGTAGATTACGGAAAATGAAAAGAGCAGGCTATAAACCTGCTTTAGGAGAGAGACTGTGCTTCATCGAGAATATATCTTACTATTACCCTTTGTACCGAGCCTTCTCGCAATGACGATTTAGGTTTGAAGCGAGCAAATGGCCACAAAAAAAGGAGTTCGCTACCGCGAACTCCTTTTAGATGAATCATTTCGAAAACCTCTGTTTTGAAAAGACCTATTTCGGCATCAAAACAGCATCGATGACATGAACCACCCCATTGGCCTGAAATACATTTGCAGTCTCAACCTTGGCTTTACCACCCTTGGCATCGACAATCCAGACTTCGGAACCATTCAGCATAACAGTCAACTCTTCACCCTGAACGGTCTTGAGTTTCATACCGTCCTTCAGATCGGCAGCTTTGAGTTTTCCAGCTACGACGTGGTAGGTCAGAATACTTGTCAAAGTAGCCTTGTTTTCTGGCTTTACCAATGTCTCGACCGTACCCTTAGGCAGTTTGTCGAAAGCAGCATTGGTCGGAGCAAAAACGGTAAAAGGACCGTCACCCATCAAAGTCTCGACCAAGCCGGCAGCTTTAACAGCTGCAACCAACGTGGTCAGATTCGGAGCTTTGGAAGCATTCTCGGGAATCTTCAATGAAGACTTCATAGCAGCACCGCCTACCATAACGTCGGAAGTTTCATCGTCCATCATCATGGAAGGGTCCATCTTTTCCATCATAGAACCATCCATCATCATCATATCACCATTATCCATCATCATCTCTTTACCATCCTTCATCATCACTTTACCGTCCATCATAACCTTGGAACCATCCTTCATCATCATCTCCTTGGTCATAGGCTTGAGCGAACCATCGCTCATCATCATCATCATTTTGCCATCTTTCATCATAGTCCCCATTTCCATCATATTATCCCCCATCATCATATCTTTCCCCATCATATCCTTCATCATACCCATCATTTTAGAATCTTTCATCATCATCTCCATCATGCTTTTCTGATCAGCAGCGGACATCTTCATCATACCGTCCATCATCATCTTGGGCGTCATTTTATCCGCCGTCGCAGTACTATTACTTTGGGTAGTAGTAGTGGTATTGCCTGGCTGATTGTTACAGCCGGAAAGGACAGTGAGTCCCAAAGCCAAAACGAGCGTAAGAGCCATAGTAGCCCTACTCAGTTTCAGCGAGGTTGTTTGTTCTGACATAAGCGTCAAAAAATAAAATAAATAAAATCTGTTTAATTTTAGCAAACGCTTTCGCAAGCGCAAGAGAAAAGTAAAGCAAATTTGACAAAAATGTTTGTTTGGAAGTACAGCCACTTGCCCGCAAACCCCGGATACAGCTACAATAAGAAGGCGGGAACCGAATATGACAGATTATGTATCCCCATGGAACTGGCAATATGGACGATTCTCATCGTTGTTACCCTTTTTTTTACGCTTAGCTGGCTGTTTTTTTTGGCAAGCTATCATTTCTTTGAGCAGGAGTTGAGTATGGAAAAGGCAAAGATCGAGGAAGCTCTGAAAGACCAGATCGACCGGATACCGCTACTGATCGCCCTCATGCAGCCGCATATCATTAAACCCGACCAGGTATTCGAGCGTATATGCAATTACCGTCGCCAACTGCAAAAAGGAAATTCTCCGGGTTTGCGACCAAAAGAGAGAGGACTCCGGGAACACATCGATTTTCTCCTTTCGGTAGCCGAAAAACACAAATCCGTTACAAACAGGAAAGTATATAGTATAATAAGATCTGATTTTAACAAAGAAACGCGGCGAATTGATATATTAGAAAAAAACCTGCACGCCCTGACCCGACGATACGGACTGTATCGCAAATTCTCGCGTTACGTTTGGTTTCCGCTCTGGTGGTTGATGCGACCCCCCAGAGCTGATCGCTAAGACTCCTATGACCAACGCGCTGCCTTTATCGATTCTGATCACCATTATCCCGACGTTGTTGTGGTTTCTATTTTACTATTCCAAAGATCGCCGCGATCCCGAACCACTCAATACGCTCAGTCGGGCTTTTTTGTGGGGCATGATCAGCGCGGCAATCCTGCTGGGACTACAATGGTATATAGTACGCCATTCGGAACTAAGCATCATCGAGAGTCTCCAGAACAGGGACATATCGCAAACCGGAATCGTTTTTATTTTTGCGCTGCTGGAAGAAAGCATAAAAGGAGCGTGCGTCTTTTGGCTGATTTACCGCTTCCGCGCAACGGTCAATCAATACCTGGACGGGATTATTCTGGGCATGTCGGTAGCGCTGGGCTTTGCCTTCGTTGAGAATGTTATCTACTTTATCGATCTTTTTCCGCTCCTGTCGCGCTGGGACTTTCTGGTTACATATCTTTTCAGAACGCTGGGAACGACCTTTGCCCATACTATATTTACAGGGCTTCTCGGGTACTTTGTCGCTTTCGGCGTGATCGATCTGCACAGTCAAAAACACGTGATCAAAAAGTCTGAAAAGCTCTTTCACAGCCTGAAGGATTTTGTACGCGAGATACTGACATTTCATACAATTTACCAGCATATCCTGTCCCATAAACCTTCCGAAAAAGGGCATTTTCTGTTCGGCATCTTTATCGAGTCGCTGTTTTTGAGCACTTTACTCCATTTTATATTTAACCTGTTCCTGAGCAGCGGGATCTTTAAACACGATCTGGTATTTCTGACCGTTCCCTTTCTGTTCTTACTGGGCTCCTATGTATTGAAACAGTTCAAAGACCGCCAGGCTCTGAAGTTGCACAATACCGCTTTTTGACAACCATATTGGCGCTTGAAAGATTTTTTGGTTCTGCTGCGACGTCGATCAACGCCACCAAGGAGACTTTCAAGGAACAAAGCAGGTATGCGGTCTTATCGGCTCAAAAACTTTCCCGCAGAAAAATACCGTCCCGGATTACATGACTTTGACAAAATAACAAGTTTACCCTACTTTACAAATAGGATATTTTTTCGCAATACAACCTATGGTTCGAGACAAAATTCTTCAATTTTGCAACCACTATCTCAATATCAGCAATTTTGAAGATTCCTGTATCAACGGATTGCAGGTGGAAGGGAAAAAAGAGATCAAAAAGATAGTAACCGGTGTCTCGGCGAATAAGGACCTCATCCAGATAGCCATCCGTCAGAAAGCCGACATGATCATCGTGCACCACGGGCTGTTTTGGGGCAAAGATTACTTTTCGCTCAAAGGTATTTACAAAGACCGTCTGAAACTCCTGCTCAAACACGATATCAATCTGGTCTGCTATCATCTGCCGCTGGACGCGCACCCGGTAGTCGGCAACAACATGACCATTTTGCGGAAATTGGGGATGAAAATGGAACGGGCCTTCGACGTCGGGTTTGTGGGATATTTTGACCGCGAAGTGCCGTTCAAAGATTTCGTGAAACATACCAACCGGATCCTTTCGACCGATTCGTACGAAATTGCCGCAGGGAAAAAGATGATAAAAACCGTGGCAGTCTTATCGGGCGGATCGTGCAAATACTTGGATAAAGCGATCCAGTATGGTGTGGATGCGTTTCTGTGCGGCGATATTAAAGAGTTCGTCCCGGCCACCTGCAAGGAAGCCAAGATCAATTTCATCAATGCCTGGCATCACAATACCGAGAAATTCGGCGTTCAGGAACTGGGCAAACTGCTTGAGAAAAAGTTCAAACTGAACGTGAATTTCGCGAATGTGGATAACGAGGTATGAGACCGGCGAATAGGCCCAATCAAAGGGGCCCCTGTGGGGGCTGTCGGCGGACAGCATACAGCTGGATACAAAAACACAGTATACGCTATTTTTATTAGTGGAAAAACTATGTATTCGGTACTTCGCACTAAGTACTGTCTAGCTCCACACCTCATCGCTAAAAATAAACCGTTGCTCTAACACGCTGGGATTATTTTTCTGCATATCACGAAGTTTCAAAAAGCTCTCTTTCAAATGCTCGTCCATAAATTGGTATGCATCGATTTCGTCCATAGTACGCCATATATATTCCTTATGCTCATCGCTTAAACTGATGCTATCGGTATCGACCCGTACATAAAAAATGAGCCGCACGATCTGGGTCTTCAGCTTTTTTGCTTCAAATGTACTGATCGAGACGACAGGACCGATATGCGATGGATGCATGCCGGTTTCTTCCTGGATCTCGCGAGTCAGCGCATCTGTCAATGATTCCCCCACCTCCATCCGTCCTCCCGGAATATCCCAGGCATTACTTTGGGTATTCGCATCCGAGCGGCGCACCAGCAGAACTTCGCCTTTGGGATTGACTATGAGCGCTTTGAGACCGACCATAAAGAGCATCGATTCAGGCATGTCTAATTATTGAAAATGTAAAAGTTTGTCGATAGTTCGGTGGTTCGTATTAATGGTCTTTGCTACAGGTAAAGGCCCGGCATCCATAAAGAAAACAATAGCCCAGCGGGCTGTGTTGGAAGCAGAATCAAGGATACCTTTTTGAACGACATCGTGATATGCAGGAATCAGGCCAGGAAGAAAAGAGCGAGCGAACATGAGAACCTATCTTGTAGCTTGCCAGTAATTAAAAAGGAATCTCACTCATAGTTGTTTCTTCAGAAATACCAAGGGTATCGAAAAAGCCGGGAATGGTTGCTTCCAACTCTTCAATACGGTTCAAGATAATCTCGCGAATAGCAAAATCATAACCGCCATAGCGTTTCTGAAAGGCATGGTCTTTTCCCTGTACGATTCTGTTAAGCGCCGATTGGACCCGTGAACGTTGAATCAAAGAACGATTTTTACGATAACGCCCTGTGGGAGCATAGGAGTATTTATTCCACAGATAGGAATACCATTCCGGATTACTGCCTTCGCAGGCACGGATATTATGATTCACGAACTTCGGATCAGGCGCAGGAATAAGCACGACGCTCAAACGGTCTCTAATCATTTCAGACAACATATCGGAGGCGAGGAAAACTGCTTTCTCGCGAACATCGGGAGGATATGTGGAGACCGGCAAGCGCGGATCGACAGCAAGACGTTCCATAATAGCCAGATATTTTTTAAAAACAGACCTCTTATTTTTTTACTACTGAGTACTAATTCCATGTCTATGGAATAGTAAAATCCATTTGCATCAAAGAGAAAAAGTTCAAATGACAAAGCCTAAATGACAAAAGAATACCAAATATCAAAACTCAAAAAAATTGTGGTAAGAAATTATAATCCTCATCTTCGACATTGGTTTTTTGAGCTTTGAACTTCTTTGGTCATTTGGATTTTGAACTTTGGTATTATACTACTATTCTGCCGGACGTACCAAATTGCAAACCAGTATTAATTTTTCAAGACGCAAATTCTATCAGAACCGTTTTGTCGGTCAAGCCCTGCAATAAGGGCACCAGGAGTTGGGTGGCACTTGTGCGCGCCTTTTGTAAAATATTTTCGTCCAAAGCCTTTTCTTTTACTTTTTGTTCCGCGTTTTTATACGCATCTTCGATCAGTTCGGGATCGAGCAGGCGAGCCGTAAGATTTACATCATAAATTTTGGAAGCGGTATGGTCGACCGTGGCCTGACAAATTTCCGGTTCGGGAAGACGAATACGGACATTCGTACCATCTTCGGCGATATCGGACGGAACCAGCTTTTTCAAATTTACACACGCTACCGCATCGCTGCTGACAATAACCAGCACCTTACTGTCGGGGAGTAGGAAATCCTGTCCAAAAGCTTCGCGTTGAATTTTTTCTTCCACCACGTCTTTCATACTGAAACGCACCAGTTCGAGATTACCGATATTCTCGAGCTTTCGGGCAACCGTCTGATGGGTCGACACTACTTGCGTCGCGATCGGATTCAATTTGCCCGAAAGTACCCACACGCCTCCCAGGAGCACCACGAAAAGTATGGTTAATCCAAAAAAGATGAATTTGGTACGTTTGGTCATAGTGTGGGAAAAGCAAATAATATCATGTACTTCCTATAAACTTCGCGATGATGCTTTCTTTACGGTCACGAGGAACACGCGCCTGAATAATTGTGCTCATATAGCTATTTCAATATATTGTATATTTCTTGTACATACAATGTAATACAAGATCAAGTGAGCTTTATAAGAAAAAATAAGAGGATTTATCGAATGGAAAATCCGTATTTTTTCAGAATCGGCTCAACATCTGAAAAACTCTTTCCAGCAAGCCATCCTCCGGCAATAGCTTCTTCCTGGGTAACTTCAGATAAACAATATTCGGGCGGGATAAAATTTCGCATCTCGTCTTCGTTTTGAAATTCAAAGTCCATCAGAATCAAACCTTCAAGCTCATCGAGAAAAACATCTACTTCGGCAAAACGACCATTCCACGGGTACAAATACCGCAACTTATGTACCCGTTTTCCCGGAACCACAGACAGTTCCTGGAATTCTTCCGATGTTAATACAACTGTTTGCTCGATCATTTTTGAAACATCGTTTTGAGAAACAGGTTGTTTATTTGTGATCTCATATTTGTCACCATTTTTACGGATACGCAGATGCGGATGTACGGATGTCGTAGGAAGATAAATATCGAGCATTTCTTTTCGTTCGGCCCCATCCAGGTCATTCGGTAAAAAACGCAATAGATATGTTCTTTCCAGTTCAAGTACAGCATTAGACATAAAAATCGAATCAATAAAGAAAATAAAAAAAGGGCCGCTGATGCGGCCCTTTCGTGAACTAGTTCAATTCGCAGGCGCCGCCGGCACAGGCGATTTCACGTTTATTTTCGGTTTCGTCGCTTTTTTCATAGAGCACCAGATCGCTGAAATCCAGTTGCGGAAAATTGGCCCGGGCAGCCTCGTATTCTTCTTTGGTAATCTCCTGATACGGAGCCAAGGCATAAGCATGATTGCTGCGCGGCAGGAACGAAATACCGCCGACGATATCCCAATTTTTATAGACCCAGTTACCTACCTCAAACCATTCCTGTTCACCCACATAGACAGTCACCGAAGGGTTGTGTTCGGTATAGCTCTCTTTGACATTTTTCCAATATTCGAGCTGTTCCAGCGCCGTAATATCGTTGCGGCAGATCGCTCCGTCAGGCGATTTGATCGGAAATTCTACGACAAATGTTGTGGCATTTTCCATCGTCTGGCCGACTTCGGGATAATAGGGAACTTTCTGGTCCCTCAGCATGTGAAACAGTGGATCGGTCGCCGAAATACGAACGCGGCGCAGATAGTAGGGGGAATAGCGGGGATGCAGTCCCGAAGAAGAATCGGTGGTTTGGGAAGTATTTCCGGAAGGTTTGACGCAGGTGATACAGGTAGAAGGGTTAATGCCGAAACGCTTGGCATATTCCTGATTGACCTCTTGAGCTTTGGTTTTGAGTTTTTGCAACATGGCCGATTCGCGGACCGCCGGACAGTCCCACTGGCCCGTGATCGAAACCCCGAGCAACCGTTCGGTACGGCAGTTTTGCTGCCAGTCTTTGGACAGGTACGGAAAATTGGTCAGGGTCGCCTGGTAGGTTCCCAGAATCGTGGCTACACGAATCTTTTCCATGAGCGTAGCTTCGGTATCCTCGGGCCGGGCGATCACTTCGGTCAAGTTACAGAACTGTTTGGATTGCAGGATAATTTCGCCGCACGGATTGGTCCCCATGATATTCAAACCTTCGTCGACCAGTTCGACCCGGCGGGCCGGAAGTTGGTCGCGCAAAGAACCGCGGTTAAATATACCGCGTTCGCCGGTACCGGATTTCATCAGAGCGAGCCATTCTTCCATAAATTCCTCAGGCGTCGGCTTGCTGTTATAGATGGCCGAATTGTTGGCCATGCTGCGCTGCGGACTGTGATAATAAAACGTACCGATCTTGCTGTTGCGCATCTCCTGATCGTCCAGATCGGAAAGGGAAATGAGCGCGCTGCGGCGCACTCCCCCGGCTACCACGACCTCGCCGATCTTGCAGATAACATCGTGAACGTCGATTGTTTTTAAACGTCGTCCCTGACGGGCCAGAATACGATTGCGCATAAAATCCATCAGATCCCGCAGCGGTCCGGGACCGGAAGCGCGGCCGCCCATGGTCTTCAGGCGGGACCCGGCCGGCCGGATTTTGCTATAATCAAACCGCACATCTTTGCCGTCATACCAAGTCTGCATACCATAAACAATCGCATCAGCCCAGCCTTCCTTACTGTCTTCAATAATATAATCCGTCAGCATCGTACCGGTCTGCCGTTTGATTTGAGGCAAAGTCTCGACGGTCTGGTATTCGACCGAGAAACCAACCCCCGTACCGCACATCAAAATATAGGCGATCTCACCGAAATCCTGCAGCAGGGTGGGAGCTATAAACGAGCAGTTATAGGCGCATACATTGGTAGTCCGGGCCGCTTTGCCGGCAAATTGCAACAGACGCATCGACGGTACCGATTTGTGTTCCAGTATAAAATTCCGGATCTCAGTATATTCTTTCTCGCTCAATTTATCTTTGAGGTTTTCTGCCATAAAGGACATATACCGGTCCACGGTTTCAATCCATGTTTCACGGCGATCCTCCGCTTCAACCCAGCGGGAATAGGTGCGATAGTAGACGAATTCCGCCAGATCGTTATGAAAATACTGCTTACTTTGAGTGACCAGCTGTTTTACTTTTTCCGGCACTTCCCCTTCCTCCTCGCGCATCTTGGAACGCTCGTTGCGGTAGATGATGAAGGCTTTGGCGGTTTTGGCGTGACCGGTTTTGATGAGCATACGTTCAACCACATCCTGAATCTGTTCGACATTCGGGTAGTTGTCCCCCTGATAGGCTTCTTCCAGCACGGTCACAATCATACGGGTCAGCTCTTCGGCGATAGATTTGTCGGTTCCGCCAACCGCCTGGGCGGCTTTCCAGACCGCTTCGGTAATCTTATCAGGGTCAAACGGAGCCATTTCGCCATTCCTTTTGCGGATCATTTGGAGCGTGGTTGTCATAGGAGACAGAGAGTTAGGAAAACAAAGTATAAAGTATCTGGTATTACGTATTTGGTATGGGGCAACGTATTATTGCGCATGTCGCTTGAGAATCTGCCTCTGACTGACGCTTCTTGGGGGGCTGATTACTACCCTACTCCTAAGCCGCCTGTTCGAGTTTTTGGACGTGAACATCGGACAGATCGGTGCCGGTTTGTTGTTCGAGCGTTTGTTTTTGGCGGGTAAAGGCAAGCACCTTTTTCTGTCCCAGTACTTGTTGTGCCTCCGCCACCGTCAAATCGTCGGAGATGTCTTTCTGTTTGAAACGCACATGCTTTGTTTTTCGATTGGCACGATCGGTATGTTCATGGAAATCTTTGACAGTCTTGGTAATATGTTCGAGTTGGTTATGCTCATCGCCAATAGTCAACGCTACCGTATCGCTCTCCTGTTTTTCGGCATCATTCAGGTGTGAGGTCTTTTGTTCGATGCGACGTTCCGTAGCTGTCTTATCGGCAGCCGATGCATCGGCGGCCTTTTCCAGAAGACGCGCCTTGACCGAGGTATCTGTGTGAGAGCGGATATCCTCTCTATGTTCTTTCATATCTTTTTCAACTGCGGCGAGCAACTCTTCTTCCTTTCCTAAAGTTTGCCAGATCTGACTTTTACTGAATCCGGTCAGCGTATGAACCGCCTCTGCATGGCGAGCTCTATCCAGAGCCTGACGCTCACGTTCCAGCAGAACAGGATCCCGGGCAATTTCGGGATGTTCGTGAGCTTTCTGTTTAAAGATATGGGCCGAATGCGAATCACCTTTTTCGACATGTCCCAGATACGTTTCGAAATGCTGCAACGCAGTTTTTTTGGCATCAATGCCCTGAATAATCAAGCCGATACCGGCATCGGCTTCGATCTGTCCGGCTTGTTCGTACAACGTCCGGGACATCTCCAAGTTGTTTTGTTGGGCGGACTGTTCGGCACGTACCATCAAGACGCCACGCTCTTTGAGACGGGCAGAAGCCTCTTTGCGAAGAGCTTCAAAATCGAGAGAGAGAGAGAGATCGACAGATTCCCCGGGCTCTAGAGTTTGCAACATTTCGAGGACTTTGCTCGGATGGCTCTCCTTCAAGGCGATTCCCATGGCGGCTTTTTTTTCTCGCAGTAAAGCCTGCTTATCGGTTTCCTGTTGTTGCTGATCCGCAGCCTGAGCGTACCACGTTGCCAGAAGTTGAAACTTCTCGTGCAGTTCGCCCTTTTCCTGCCAGCGCTTTTCCAGTTCGGGAAGGGGCAAAAAAGCGGTGTATTTTTTCTGAAAGGCCTGAAACTCTTCGCCCAGCTTGGTTTCAAGCTCCTTCATATAGCCTTTCCGTAACGGGTAAACTTGGGATAAAAAGACTGTTGAAGAGACAATATCAGTCCTTTTGAGAACGGAAAAATTTCCCATAGCAGCCGTCTGGGTCGTACTTTCCAAAGCCTGAAACCGCGCAAGTTGTTCGACGCCGCTACGTACGAAATCGGGTAAAAAAGCCAGCAGTTCGTCCAGCTGGGTCATTGATTCATTTTTCAATTGAGTCCATTCCTGCTTGGTTCTTACACTGCGCGTATTGTATCGTTCGGTGACGTCGCGAGCGCCCTTGATCCATGCTTCTTTTTCCTGCGTGGTAAAAACTCCGCTCTGATCGATCAATTGCAACATCTGATTTTCGCGTTCTTTACGCTGAGTGTTGGTCGACAGATTTTCGGTCAACAGTTCGTGCAACGTTTGAACCCGCTTGGCCTTTTGCGCAGGAGAAAGGGATACGCTCTGCAAAGCCGAATCCAGACGATGCAGGTGTTTGAGATAACTCCGGTATTCATCGACAGAGAGAGTTTTTTCCTGCCAAAAAGCCCGGGCCAGATCCTGACGGACTTTTTCGATAGACTGCTCCAGATCCGGAGACATTTCGGAAGCACGGTCAGACGTTTCGTATAGAGTGACCGCACGGTTTTCTCTCTCCACAGCTGTTGGAGTGCCATCAGACATAAACACAATATTTAGATACAAATACTGAAACCGAACACAATATATAGTATCACAAAAAATCCTCAATAAAAAATTTTTATTTCTTTTTTACAAAAAAATCAGATATGGCAAAACATTTTTATTTGTAAAATATATTTAACAATCTGTCCTTAATATGCACAAACTCAAAGTTCGCATAACAAATATCAAAAGAATCTCAAATGCCAAAGCTCAAAAGATAGCTCTTAAATTCTAAGGCTTTTTGGATTTAGTACTTTGATATTTGTTTTGGCATTTGTATTTTGGCATTTGAAATTACTTGCAGAGTGAGGATATTCAAGATCCTTGCATTTTTCTATGCAGATCGTACACTCATCACATAATTTCCTTCTTATGATTGGACTTTTTGATTCCGGTTTCGGCGGCCTTACCGTACTGCGTGAAATACGGGAACGACTGCCAGATTACACATATGCCTATTTGGGAGACAGCGCCCGGATGCCCTACGGAAATAAAACCCAAGAAACCTTATACCGCTATGCCCGCCAAGCCGTCGATTTTTTAGTGCGGCAAGGGGCCACTCTGATCATTTTTGCCTGCAATACGGTTTCGTCCGAAGCGTTGCGACGCATACAACAGGAGTATTTACCCGAAAAATATCCCGCCTTGAAAGTGCTGGGAGTTATTCGTCCGACGGTCGAGAAAGCCTTGGAAACAAGTAAAACAAACATCATCGGCGTAGCGGCTACCCGTTCGACCGTGTTATCGGGAGCGTACGAACGGGAATTGAAAAAGCTGGATACTACAGTGCAAGTATACCAGCAAGCCTGTCCCCTGCTGGTGCCGTTAATAGAAGAGGGTTGGGAAAAAAAGCCGGAGACGCGCATGATTCTGAAAAAATATCTGCTACGACTGAAATCCTGCCATATCGACACACTCGTTTTAGGCTGCACACACTACCCGATTCTGGAAAGCGAATTTCACCGCAAGATCGGACAGCGGGTCAGGATCGTGTCGAGCGCAACGGCCACGGCCGAGAAACTGGTCGATTATTTGTCGCGCCACCCCGAAGTAGAAAAGAATCTGGAACGAAAAGCACAAAGCAAGTTTTTCACCAGTGACGACCCAGCCCGATTCACTGCTCTGGGAAGCCGTTTTTTGGGAGAACAGATAGCGCCTAGGCAGGTGGAATTAGTAAATTTGGAAGGAGTATAAGATTTTTGCGGAAAACCAGATTTTCGGGACGGTAGAATAGAGGGACTCATTTTTTGTTTCCCCGTAATATAGATCAAAGATCCGCCTTAGGTTGACAGTACGAAAAAGAGAATTACGGGGCTTTTTCTTCCAGCTGGCGGAGTTTTTCACAGGCGAACCGAAACAAAATTTCTCCGGTCCGTCGCGTATCATTGATCGTGAAAGGTGCGGTACTCATTAAGCGTATCACCTCTGGAATCCGGATCTGTCCGGTTTTTACAATCTCTCTTAGAATATTTGTTTTGAGCGGACTATCTGTAGCCGCTTGCAGCGTAGCAAAAGACAACAGGAGGGGCGTGAGCTGATCTTGCGCTACACTGGCAGTACGCGTTAGAAAAAATCCGTGCGCCAGGGGATATTCTCCGTTTGTTGCAAGCTGCTTACCAATACTTGCCAGTTCATGCAGCACGATATTAGGCAAAGAATAACGAAGATCCAGAGCTTTTTCGCCGACCTGTATCCTTGTCTCAATCGGATACAGCTTGGTGGGATCGAGATGACCGGCGACTTTTGGAAAGAGCCGGGCCAGAATAAAGTGACCCGCAATTTCATGCCCCAAGCACTCTTCGCCGAATTCCCAAATCTGATCGTCTGTGATCGGTTGGGAGAAGCGAGGATACTGTGACAGATCCATCATGATATTTCTCGTTTCACGCTCCAATCTGGACGGATAGTACAAGATCCGTTTTCGCTCCAAATCGCTCAAAGCTATTGCGGGTCCCTGATTTTTTCCCTTTTCCTCCGGGAGATGGGGTTGATCCAAATAAAAAATCGGCGCAGTTACTTGCAGATCTTTGTGCTGAGCCCGGGCGGTTCTGTGCCGCGTAATCGTATACAAGTTTACAAATGGCTTTCCGGTGGTAAAATCCGGTCCAACATCCAAATAATATCCTCCTGGAATCAAGAATTGATTGAGAAAGTCCGCCCGCGGTACCAGTTTTGCTGGATTATAGCCCGGATTCGAAAGATATTTCCCGATCGCCTCTCGTATGGGCAAAGGAGTTTGGATGTTTCGAAAGTTGGTAAAAAGAAAGTCCATAAAATCGAGAGCCACTTGATCCAGATTGTTTGGATACTGGCGTGCATTGGGGATATAGCGGGTATCAAATCCCTGCCTGGTTACTTCGGCCAGCCGAGCCGCCGCGATCGCGAGTTCTTTTTCATTCAGCGAAATTTCTGGTATTTTTTGAACAACCGAAGGAGTATTCGTAAGCGTATAGGACGGTATTCCCACCATATCGTTTTGCTCCAGCGGACTTAACAATATGGGCTGGTTTTCGGCAATAGCCGACGGCGGAGCCTCTTTCGCCTGAGGAGCAGTGTGCGTATTTTCCGAAGAAGAACATCCATTGATCAAGAATCCCAATCCGGCTGTAAGAAGCATCTGTGTTATCTCACGACGGGAGAACTGTACTCGATTTGATACCGGAAATTGTGGCACAAGACTCGCGTCCGGAACTACGAGAACTTTGTCTGAGAGTTTCATAGATGGTTTTTGCATAAAGTTGAAAAGAGCTTATCATACATACCCCGATAGGACAGGTCAATTGCAAAAAAAGATGCCCGAGCAAAGCGCTATCCAGGTCATATACATGGACAAGAAGCTTGACAGGGATCTTCTATTCATCGATTGCAACGTAAGAATAGTCATCGCGATAAAACAGGAATCAGTACTATACGTATATATTGAAAATAAAGCTTGTATCTTACAAACCAGCCGTTAGAATAAAAGTTGGTTTTTTTATTTTTTTTATTATTTCCTATGAACCGAAAACTGCGTTCCGGTTTGTTGGGTATGGTCATGTTGCTACCACTGGCAGCCTGCGGAGGCGCCGCGTCGAACGAGGACAAGCTGGCCAATATTTTTACCGAATCGATCTGTCTGGCCAAAGAAGCATCGGATTTGGCTGAAAAAGCCATGAAAGGCGATGGAAAAGATCTGAATATAGAAGAAATTACGAAGAAAGGAGAAGAAGCAAAAACGAAGATGGAAAAGATGATGAAAGATTCTTTCGGCAACGAAGACGAAGCTGAAAAAGCCTATAAAGGCATTGCGGACAAAGACGCCTTCAAAAAGAAAGTAGCCGAAAAAGCCAAAGCCAAATGCGGCGCCGGCGATGAACTGGCCAACCAGTTTATGAGCGCATTGTAGAAAGGACCTTTAGGATTCTCAAAGAAACAGGACAACTTACTATGCGTAATGTCCTGTTTCTTTGTTCTGGAGAGAAAAGAGCGAGAACCAGAACCTATCCATGCTTGCCAGAAGATGTCTCTACCTCAATTTTCTCCAACATCTGGTTCGCTATTCCGTAGAGTATTTTTCCAACCCGCTGACTTTTTGCTTTATCGAATGGAGGGGTACCTACCAGCATACAAAAGTCTCGAGTGGTTGCTTTCCCGTTCATGAAAAGATCGCCTATCGAGCTATGGAGTGTACTATCGGAAGCGACTGCCAGCGTGATCATGGGCAAAAGTTTACTTACCAGGTCGTATAGCAAAACTAATATAGTTTGTCATATATGGAAAGTAGTGGTAGAATAGAGACATGACATACTCATTAGATTTTCGCAGACGTGTACTGATGGTCAAGGAGAAGCATGGTATAAGTTTCTCTGAAACCAGTAAACGTTTCGAGGTGCCAATACGTACACTCTTTCGCTGGAAAAAGCGCATAGAACCAAAAACAAAACGAAACAAACCAGCAACAAAAATTAACATGGAGGCTTTACGAAAGGATATTGAAGCATATCCGGATCTGTATCAGTATGAACGGGCGGCAAAATTCGGAGTTACTCAGGGAGCAATCTGGTTTGCCTTAAAGCGACTTGGAATCAGCTATAAAAAAAACTCTGTTGCACCCAAAGGCTGATGCAATACGCCGTATTCAATTCCAAACAAGAATGCAATGGCATGAAAAAATTGAAGCCCGTTCCATCATATACCTTGATGAAAGTGGTTTTGCGCTGGATGCACCAAGAACGTATGGGTATTCTCATAAACCAAGCCGCTGTTATGGACAAAGAGACTGGCATGCCAAAGGAAGAGTAAATGCCATTGGAGCACTTCTCGCTTTTAAACTCGTTGCAGTACAGCTCTGGAGCTGTAACATTGATGCAAACGTTTTTCTCACATGGGTACAAACAGCCTTGCTTCCGGCAACGCCCAGCCGGTCGGTCATTGTCTTGGACGGCGCTCCTTTCCATAAGCGAATTGACATCCATACAATCATTGAACGCCAAGGTCATACCGTCGAGTTTCTACCTCCCTACAGCCCAGACCTCAATCCAATTGAGAAAAAATGGGCTCAGGCCAAGGCTACACGACGAAAACTCCGTTGTTCTCCCCATGAACTTTTTTTATGTCCCAATCTATGACGAGTTATATTGGTCTTGCTATAAAAATGAAATGAGGAAGGGTGAGTCATTGTACGACATATGCTAAATAAGTCAACAACAAAATGTTGTCATAGGAGTAGAAAAACAAATATACCACCTGAGTAATACCGTAGAAAACAAAGGTACTATAGGAATTTTCTCTCGACTCAGGTGGCTATAAAATTTATTTTTGCTCCTCTGTTCGCAAAGCTTGCGATAAAGGATTTCACTACTAGTTCGTCAAAGAACGATTGACAAACAACGTTGGTAGCTCAGGCACATAACTCATTGGCATCCAGTCAGCGCTGGAAGGGTTGGTTAATCCATGAGAGCGGGCAGATATATCCGACCAGGCATACGCACAGCTCTGTCGCTGCAGGCCGGAAAAGGTAGTGACACTCTGTTTACAGACTTCATCCACCAGCCTCACACCAACACTATGGACACCAAAACCTGTTTCGACACCAGTTGATACGAGCGCCTTCAAGACAAATGCCTGAGTAGTACCACGCGGAATCATGAACCCGCTCGCGGGAGAGCTGCTATCAAGCATCAATGGAGTGACTTGTGAAACCTGCCCTGCTGAAGCATTGAGCGCCGGTTTCTGCTTTGTATTCAGGGGAGTAGTCAAATTATTCGCTGAGAAGATCTGCATATCGCTAATATTGACTCTATTCCCACTCACTTCCAGAGATACCTTGCCCACATCGAAATCACCAGGACCGTTATTGGTAATCGTGAAGCGAAATATCTCCTGTAGTATCGTCCCATCTGGAGACAATTGCGTACTACTCGGAGAGACATTTTCCATGCGAAAGATAGTTTTGACGATCGCGTGTGGCTGGGAAACTGCGTTAACTGAAAGCTGCCTTTCGGTCAATTGCTTATTGTTCGAGAGATTGTATGCGACCACTCCATTGATCGGACTATTACCATATTGGGGTGTGGCAAGATCATGCGGTGGTGATATGGTCGAGAGTCGAAATCCTTTACCTGTCTGTTTTTCGGTAGTAATGGATCCACTTGCAACTTTGATAGTAAGCTCAGCATTACTATTAGGTTGGAGAACAAAAGGAGAACTATTCAGGTTACTATTTCCCTGCGGAAATGAGAAGCGCAAAACGCCCTTATTGGGTGTCACTCTCTGCGTAGCTCCGGCACCGTCGAGTGCGAAATGACTTACCAGCGTATCAATGTCTGTGCGGGGCCTCTGGTTTTCAGCATCAATGACTACCAGATAGAGGTCATCAATACGAATAGGGGCTGAAGAATTGGACTGCAATCGCATACGGAAAATGGGAGCCTCATTCGCATTGGGAGGAATATACCCTTCCGATGGAGTGGCGGGACTGGCCGACACTGTCAATAGTGTTCCACCAACTGTATTTACGCTTCTATTCTGCTGCTCATCGTTATTGGGGTTCTGATTCTTATTATCATTTTTATTCTTTGTAATGTCACTCTTGGTAGAATTTATTTCACGGGCATTTGTGGTAATCGGCGCTGATTTGTGAAGAACATCAGCGCTGGTAGTGTCTTTTGTACTTGTACCACAGCCAGTAATTATGGTGACAAAGGCAAGAGAAAGCAATGCAATCCGTTTTGTAACATACAAAGATGCAGGAGGCATAGTAATGTGATATAACAAAATAAAAATAAAGAAAATCACTTATCGTACTATAATAACACAAAAATATTTTCTAAAAAACATCTTGTTCTCGGAATACAATAATTTTCCGGCTGTTATCCTAATATTTATGAAATATGGCAGATTCAGATGTATCCTGCCCAAAGCCCCAGAATCAATAATGTTGGCTAGTCAGTTTATTCCAGAGAATCACTGTTGAGACTTATATTATACAAAAGAAGCGCCATCTCAGCACGGGTCACAAAATGGGCCGGATCTGGGTTAATGCCATCTAAGTAGCTATATTTTAATGCGGTAGACAAATATGTATTATACCAATAGGTGCCACTATTGGGTAATAAAGGAATATTTCGGGCCAGGAGAGTCATTTTCAGAACTTCCGCCAGATTAATATTTTTAGCCGGGAGGAAAATATTACCGGGATATCCCCGGATGATTCCATTCTGTTTCAGGTGGCAGACAGCATTTGCAAACCATTCTTCTGCAACATCATTAAAACAATGGGAACCTTGGGGCGTATTTGTCATCCCATTTGTTATGATTCTGGCAAATTCAGCCCGGTTGAGTAAATTTTGTCCGCCATAGGCTCCATTGGGGTATCCTTGTATCCAACCATGCTTCTTGAGGTATGCAGTAGCATTGTAGAGGGGATCATTGAGGGAAATATCTGTAAAGTGTTGTATGCCATCAAAGAATGGGGCCGGAAGCAAGCTGAAACTTTTGTTCATCACTCCCTGTACCGTAACCGTCTCTTCCAATGATATATATCCTGGACTTGAGACAGACAATTTATACGTGCCTTGCGGAATGACTGCGTAGTAGTACCCGTCCGGGTCTTGCAGGGTTATTTGCTGCCCGTTGAAAATAATAGTTGCCTTTTGGCAGGCAGCTTCCTGAGGGGACGAGCAAAGAAAGCCTATTTTGTATTGGGGAGAACTATTATTTATATTGCCATTATTGGCAGTGCTTGAGATTGGGATGAGTGTAAAAACCTTTTCTGTTGGACCATTCACTATAAATGTTTCCTGAAAAGGTATATATCCTGGACTTGACACCAGGAGGGTATAAGTCCCCTGAGGAACAGATATATAAGGATACCCAGTTATCGGGTCTTTCTGTTGTACTGATTGCCCGTTCAATACCAAAGTTGCGTTTTGACATGCACTGACTTCAGACGCCGAGCAAATAAAACTGACTGTATGCAGAGGAAAAGCAGTCTCGTTATCAGGAGAAGGAGTGGTATTCGCGCTGTTCACATTTGCATGAGAATTTTCGTTATTATTATTGCCGATAGTACCCCGTGTATCTTGGAAACTTCCTACAGAAATCCGTCTCTGACTGTCTTCTATAAAAATAAAACCGTAATAATCTTTGCTCGCCTGAAGCCCAAAAGCACTGTTGGGATGAGCAGTATTCTTATATGGACCGAATCTTTTGTCATTGACTTGCACTGTTGTTCCTTGGGAATCATTATAGCTATACATATAATTTTGACCTGCGAGTAGAACTTCGTTAACAACTGGAGGAATATTTGGGATAACGCGTCCGCTGATATTCAAAAACCATTGATCATTTTGTTTATATAGAAATCCCCAGCCACCTTCTTTGATCGAGAGTACATCGATTGTTCCCAGCTGTTGAAGCTGTTGATACGGACCATAGACAGTATCTCCGATATTAACATAGACATTTGACCCCAAGACATAGGAAAAACCCCAGATATTCCCATCTGTTTTGGGCCGGACTGTATAAGAATCGTAAGGGCCATACTCCTTGTCATTGACCCGAATATAGTCCTTGCCTTCCCTTTGATATACAAAAAATGTTACATTCCCCATAGTGGTTAAATAACTAACCGGACTCTGGAATGTACCGATTGTCTGTGTATTTACAAAGACTGTCTGGGAAGCCCCGGAGTATCCTGTCAGAAAGCTGAATCCGTTATTGCCAAGAGAGAAACTGTTAGCTTGAATTGGGTCAAACGGCCCCTGTTCCTGACCATTGACTTTTATATAGTCCTGCGAACCTAACTTGTCATAGACAATGCCCCATTGATTGGATGAGAATGCAAGCTTCTTGCATCCGTACTGGGGATTCACATCCTGGCCATTCACCATGCAACCTCGCTTGCTTCCATTATAATACTGAAAACCCCAGCCATGTGGCGACACGGTAACATTTCCATCCGAAGAGATAGAGTCAAACGGACCATATTCTACACCATTGACAACAAAATATTCTTTCCCCTCATGAGAGCGGTGAATACCGATATAAGAACTGCTAAGATATACCCTCCCGACATTATCAAAAGCTGTATTTGAACTATCCAACGATTTTCCTCCTTGATCCAGATAGTGTATCACAAAGCGATTTGCTATAGCATAAAAACTATACAATTCCAGGGGGGGATAGGTTTTATCAAATGTATCGGAAAGTATTCTGATTGTTTCTAGATTTGTTTCATTTGGGAGATGGCTATGGACAATAGCCAGCAAATCATTCGTCAGTTGAAATTTGCCATTTTCTGGAATATCATAAGTACCAGTGAGAGGTGCAGCATAAGCAATTTGAGCTGTATCCATCGTAGATATACCAGCGAATAATAGAAGCCCAAACAAGATGAAAAGAGTTTGTCGTACATTTCGCTTCATATACATAGCACTAGGATCATGATAAGAAGTACAATTAGGTTTTATCTATAGCAATCGCATTACAAAATGAACCGCATTCCAATATAGTATGCATTGTTTTTATCGTAGCGTAATTCTAAAAAGTCAACAATAAATTGTCAACATTTTTACGATGAAAGTACCTTACCTGATAAAACAAAGAATATCCTTTACCCAACCGCATCATTAGCTGGCTTTTGGAAACAGCGAAATTGCTCCAGTAGATTATGGAGTGATTCACATTAATACCCAAAATCCTCTATTTATCGTATAACAGGGCCGGTATCGACCGCCTCAAAGGCATTGCCTGGAATCCGCTTGAGCTGATTGAGATCCTCGTCGTCCCAGCGCGTATCGCTCGCTCCGGTAATGTACCAGTTAGAACCATTGTCGGCCACGATCATGCCGTATTTTTTGAGTCCTTCCAAAATCACGCGGGTTTGTCCGTTATACGGAGAAACATCAAAGTCTGCCTTTAAACGAACTCGCAGTCCCATGGGCGGCAAATTGGCGTCGGTAGAACCGGACGCATAATGGGTAGCCGGATGAATGAAGCCTTTCTGACTGCGCGAAACGGTAAAACGCAAAGCATGCGTCACCGCCCCGGCAGCCACTTCGTCGTAGCGTACCAGTCCCGGCAGAATAGGCAGGCCGGCCGCATCGGCACTGGTCCAGTAATCGGGACGCAGCGCATTGGAAAAAAGATCGTAGACCGCGCCCGAATCGGCATTCCAGGATCCGTCGCGTTGCGGAAAGGCGCGATAGAGTTCGAACAGCTTGCAGATTCCCTGTTGTAAGACTAGGACATGTCGATCTCCATCCGAAGACGCTCCCCCTTCGATAGGCGCATTTCCGGGTACCGGATAGGGGCCGGGATCGCTTTCGTCGCCGTAGGCAGTAAAGTTGATTCCTACCATCGGCTGATTCTGGGGCACGACCACGAACGGGATACCGTATTCGCCATTCCCGCCAAAGTCGGCGTGCAGATTCGTGGAAGATCCGATACTGTTAATATAATTAGCCGAATTGGGATGAACCGGCAACGCCGAAACATCCTGATTCCAGGGATTGTCGGCCGGAAAGACCGGACAGCCGGAGAGCAGCGTGGCATTGCCGACAGACCCTGAACTGTTGCTGTTGGGAGCGGCTGTATTTTGATTCCGATTGGCCGGGGCGTTTGTATTACGGTTTATGTTGGCAGGCGCGGGAGAATTTTCATTGGTATTGGCGGGAGTATCTTCCTGGCCGAACAGGATTCGAACCGCCAGCTTGGCGACTTCAGCTCGCGTCATGAAGCGGTCGGCGCCGAAACGGTCAGCAGAGATCCCGCTGATATACCCCTTTTGATAAGCGAACCGTACGAAGCGCCGAAACCAGCTGCCGGCGGGGACGTCTTTGAACGGCACGTCGCCGTCCACAATCTCATCCAGAGTATATTTGGCGGTTAAAATCATCTTCAGGCCTTCGGGACGGGTCACAAAGCGCAGGGGGCGAAACGTACCGTCGGGGTATCCTCCCACAAAACCTTTTTTCCTGGCATAGGCGATAAAGGCCGAAAACCAGTCGGTCTTTTTGACATCGCTAAAGCTTGCACTCTCTTCGGGAACATTGTCGGCCAGACATTTGACCAGCATCGTAACGAGTTCGGCGCGGGTGATGGTAGCGTCGGGGCGAAAAACGCGGCCATTTTTGGTCTCGAATCCGCGGATCGAAGGGCAATGCGCTACGAGGTCTTTAATATATTGTTCGGCCCAGTGGCCTTTGATATCAATAAAATCGCCTGAGGAGGAAGATGCGGTGGAAACAGCGCTCGGAGCAGGAGTCGCAGGAGTGTTTCCTTCTTTTTTAATCGTTACGACGGTCTTGGAACAATACCGTTTGGAAAGGGCGATCTGGCAGATCCGATAGTAGCTGGTTCCGGGCGGAACTTCGCTGTCGCGGTAGGCCAGCACATTTTGATTGTCGGTATAAAAAACATACCCGTCCTCAGGATAGCTAGGCGCGGAATTGGTCTGGGAACGGACGAGTTTATAATAGATAAACTCTTCGGCATGATTATACATCGTCCAGCTGGCATTGACCGTTCCGTCGCTGTTGAGCGTGGCGGCAAACGAGATGGCCGCATCGACCACGAGCGGGCCGTATTCGGATTCTTCGGCCCTGAGCGAAACAGGCGGAGCCGCGAGCAGGGTACAAACCATTACTGCGAACAACCCCAGAGCGGACAAACGTCGGTGGATCATAAAAATGGATAAGAGAATAATCCTACGGGGCAGTATACTCCCGGAGAGAACATTTGTCGAAAAAACGTTCTATGTTTTGACAAAAAGTACCGTATATTTATAATCAGACCTTCTGTTTTATTCTTCCTTTTACAAGCCATTTATGCTGACACCTCCTGCTTCTCCGGAAAATAAAAAGTTAATCGAACACAAACAACGGCTACAAGAAATAGTTGGCGGATCGATATTTACCCCCGAGCAACTCGGACAAGCACTGAAGATCGCTCCCGACCAGATAAGAACAGCTATAGAACAAGCCATGAACCGAGCCATGCAATCTCTCCGATTGAACCCGATTCCGGAATCGCATCAAGACTACGAAAAGAAGGCTAGACAGATTACTATATTGGAAGATACTTTGAGAGAAGAGGATCAAATCAGAGTTCTCGCCGAGTTATTAGTCCAGGAACTGGCTTTTCTGGAAATCTGAGACGCAGCGGGTTTGGAGACGGTGGAAAAGATTCCGCTCAGTATTAAATCCGGTTTTCGGATCATGACTGTGAACCATTCGGTTTTGTCTGTATCAGCTGATTCTGGGAGGAATAATTATGTGACAATTGCCGATACGCAAGAACAGGGGTATCCCAAGTGGAAACAAGTATTGAACAATATCCGCAATCTGAGACTCAGAGAGGTGATAGACCTCCTACTGGAGGAATTAAACCTGCGAAAGTTTGAGCATGGTCACAGGATAGGTCCGTTCCGGAATGTTCAGTATATGTGTATTCCATCCCGAGGGAGCAGCAGAACGAGCTTCACAGGCCGAGGAATACTCCTGGATAGAGCTCTCTTGGAACAAACACTATCTCAATCCGGATTAACACTGGAAACCTGGTCTCAAAGTGACATGTTCTATCCGATACTGGCCGTTAGTTGTCAAGGCATATTGCAGAACGGTGGGGGTATCTGCGCAGCAGTAACGAGTGAAGAAAGTCCAAAGGCTTTAAGCACCAAACAATTTAGTCCGATCAAGTATCTTCAGATTATTCCGCCGCACCTCGATGTTACAATTCTAGAGAATCAAACAGGCCTGGTTATAGAGTACACTACCCAGTGGAGAGGTAATGAAAAGGATACCAACTGATACCGAAAGAGCGATGATTTGTATGATTCTCCGTTCATAGCTCCTGATTGCCATGAAACACAGCCTTCTTTTCATCCACGGCATCCATGACGATCGATCCGCCTTTGATCGTATGATCGATTTTCTGCAAGAGGGACAAACGCAGTATGAAATACACGCGATCAGTCTCATTCCCAACGGCGGAGAGATCCCAATCGAGGTAATGGCGGAACAGTTGGCTGACTACATCGAGAGGCATATTCCTCAACCTGTTACCTTCGATATCGTCGCCTTTAGCATGGGAACGATTGTCAGCCGATACTATCTGCAATACCTGGAAGGATACAAAAGAGTAAAAAGATTCATCTCGATCTCCGGCCCGCACCGCGGCACCTGGACCGCCTATTTTTCAAACCTGCCCGCTATCCGGCAGATGCGACCCGGCAGCTCTTTTTTACAAAAAATGGAACAAGGTATCGATATACTCTCGGAAATTTCGTGGATCTCGCTCAGGACTCCGTTCGACCTGATGATCTTTCCCAGCAGCAGCTCGAAAATACCGGGAGCCGTGAATATCGATCTCCCGGTACTGATTCACCCCTGGATGCTTAAAAGTAAACGCGTTTTTGAAATCGTCAAAAAATACCTTGCGGACGAGCATGACCCGACATAGCGCTCCTTATCTTGACGAAGCCACCCGTGAGCGAGTGGCTCGCACGAAATATCATACTACTCTTCGCCATAGTATTTCAACCGTACCCCCATAGCAGCCGCCAATACGGTCAGCTGATGCGGCTCCATGATACAATTTTTCAGTTGAAGCATCTCGATTTTGGCGCCCTCCAAGACCGATCCCCGCAAGTCTACATTTTTCAAGACAGCTTGCGAGAAATCAGCGCCCGACAAATCGCAGTGATCAAAGACCACCTCCTCAAGCTCGCCATGATAAAAATCGGAATCGGTCAGATGACACTGTCTAAAAAGAGTCTTGTGCAATTTTGCAAAACGAAACTGCGCATATGAAAAATGCGTTTCCTCAAACAAGGTACTCTGAAAAGAAGCTTCATGAAACTGTGTACCGGTCATCCGACAACGGTCGATCAAACAGCTCTTCAATCGGCTCTTTTGAAAAACAGAATTCGAAAAATCGGCATGCTGAAACATACAATCGCGAAAATGCCCTCCGGATAACGTACAAAACAAAAACCGACTGCGATCTATTTTCGCTTCCGTACAAGCAATCTCCTTCAGATCGCCCTTGTCGATCGTCAGATCGCGCAGCAGTACACGGTCATAACTTTCATGCGGCTCAAGCGGTGCGGACAAGGGAGCATAGGATATTTTCCTGAACCTGGGAAGAGAGAAAGACATGCAAAACGGAAATTATATAATGTCGATTTTTAATATATTTTATTTCCTTCGACAACACACCAAAATCAGCCCGGGTAGAT
>JBDHUY010000002.1:0-196057 GCA_039809385.1 Candidatus Altimarinota bacterium | reverse complement strand
GTATACACCTGACAGTAACTTTAACGGAACGGATACGTTTAGCTATGTGATCCAGAACGAATTGGGAGAGACGGCAACCGGAAGCGTGACGATTACGGTTAGTTCTGTAAACGATGCACCTTTTGGAACTGACGATACATATACGTTAAACGAGGATGGAACATTGAACGAACCGGCGGCTGGCGTATTAACCAACGACACGGATACGGAAGGTGACACATTAAGTGCAATCCTGATCACAGATGTAACGAATGGTACTTTGACTTTGAACTCAGATGGCAGTTTCACGTATGTACCGGATGCGAACTTTAACGGGACGGACAGTTTCACCTACCAAGCAAACGATGGTAACGATGATAGTAATGTGGTGACGGTGACATTAAATGTAAGTGCGGTGAACGATGCACCTTTTGGAATTGACGATACGTATACGTTAAACGAGGATGGAACATTGAGTGAACCGGCGGCTGGAGTATTAACCAACGACACGGATACGGAAGGTGACACATTAAGTGCAGTCCTGATCACAGATGTAACGAACGGAACGCTTACTTTGAACTCAGATGGCAGTTTCACGTATGTACCGGATGCGAACTTTAACGGAAGTGACAGTTTCACATATTATCCTAATGACGGAACGGATAACGGGAATGTGGTGACAGTAACGTTGAACGTAACCGCAGTGAACGATGCACCTTTTGGAACCGACGATACGTATACTTTGGATGAGGACGGAACATTGAGTGAACCGGCGACTGGAGTATTAACCAACGACACGGATACGGAAGGTGACACATTAAGTGCAGCCCTGATCACAGATGTAACGCACGGAACGCTTACGTTAAATTCGGATGGCAGTTTTACGTATGTACCGGATGCGAACTTTAACGGGACGGACAGTTTCACCTACCAAGCAAACGATGGTAACGATGATAGTAATGTGGTAACGGTAACGTTGAACGTAAGTGCGGTGAACGATGCACCTTTTGGAACCGACGATACGTATACTTTGGATGAGGACGGAACATTGAGTGAACCGGCGGTTGGAGTATTAACCAACGATACGGATACGGAAGGTGACACATTAAGTGCAATCCTGATCACAGATGTAACGAATGGAACGCTGACGTTGAACTCTGATGGCAGCTTTACGTATGTACCGGATGCGAACTTTAACGGGACGGACAGTTTCACCTACCAAGCCAATGATGGTAATGATGATAGTAATGTGGTAACTGTTACCCTCAATATTACTGAGGTCAACGATGATCCGGAGGCGAACGACGATACTGTCACGGTTGATGAGGATAGCATATCCAATACGATTGACGTTCTGGGAAGCGATACCGATCCAGACAGCGATACCTTAATCCTGGTCGATATTCTCATGCCACCTACTCATGGCACGGCAACGATTAACAATAACGGAACTCCGCTCTTTTCGAGTGACGACTTCATCGAATATACACCCGATACTAACTATTCCGGCTCCGATTCATTTACCTATAGTATTTCAGACGGCAACGGTGGAACCGATACCGCAACGGTTTTTATTACCGTCAATAACATTAACGATGCTCCCATTGCCAATACTGATAGTTACATTGTGGATGAAGACGGAGCACTGGATGAAGCTGCCGCCGGAGTTTTGACCAACGATACTGATGCCGACGGAGACAATATCACCGCGGTACTCGTGGACGATGTCACGCACGGAACGCTCGTGCTCAATAACGATGGTTCGTTCAGTTATTCCCCCGATGTCGATTTTCATGGTATCGATACTTTCAGCTATCAGGCCCAAGATCCGGAAGTGGGGTATTCCGGTGGAGCTCTGAGCAATATCGTGCTCGTAACCATTACGGTAAACTCGATTAACGATGTTCCGATCGCTAATAACGATAGCTATAGTTTAGATGAAGACGGAACATTGGACGAATCTGCCGCCGGAGTTTTGACCAACGATACCGATCCCGATGGTGACAGTATCACTGCGGTACTCGTGGATGATGTCACGCACGGAACATTAGTATTGAACAGCGACGGTTCGTTTACCTATACACCTGATGCAAACTTCAATGGTACCGATATGTTTACCTATCATATCAGCGACGGAAGTACCGTTAGCAGCGATGCAACAGTTATTCTTAACGTCTCAAGCGTCACGGACGATCCGGTTGCCAACGACGACGATTTTGAAGTCGACGAAGACGGCATATTGAGCGTAGCCGCCCCGGGAATCCTAGGCAATGACGAAAATCCGGATGGATTGAGTCTCGCGGTACATATTGATACCCAGCCTGCGCACGGAACGCTGAGTGTGAATAATGACGGCTCGCTAACCTATACGCCTGATGCCGATTTTGCTGGTATGGACACGTTTACCTACTGTTTCGAACAAGACCCTGGTCCTCAGACTTCGCTTCCGTATACCAGTCCGTTTGCTTCCCTGGGGCTGATCGAAACCGCCCATGCGCAAAGCAGTTGTTTAACACCGCCTGCGCAGGTTACTGTCACCGTTCATCCGCTCAATGATACTCCGGTAGCTAATGACGATAGTCTGAATGTCAACGAAGATACGCCTCTGACGTTTTCTCCCACGGACTTGCTGGGAAATGATACTGATCCGGATCAGGATACTCTGGACGTGACTACCTTGACTCTTCCTGGGCATGGTACTCTGTTTGAGAATGGAGACGGTACACTGACGTATATCCCGGATCCCAATTACAGCGGTGCGGATAGTTTTACCTATACTATTACTGACGGTCATGGCGGTACTGCCACCGCTTCAGTTTCGATAACCATCGCGAGTCTCAACGATACTCCGCTGGTATTAGACGATTCGTATACCGTGGAAGAAAACGGACAATTGACAGTAGACAGTACGCTGGGAGTTTTGCACAACGACCAAGATGACGACGGAGATGTGCTCTCCGTAACGATTGAAACCCAACCGCAGCATGGAACTCTTCAGCTAAATTCGGACGGTTCGTTTACGTATACCCCTAACCCCGACTTTAGCGGAACCGATCAATTCGAATATACTACTTCCGATGGTCACGGGGGGGGCGCTTCGGCTACGGTCAGGATTACCGTACAAAACGGCAATACCGCACCACAAGCTTCCTCCCAAATTCTGGCTACGCTCAAAAACAGAAGCCTGCCGATCGTACTGGGGGGCTCCGATCCCGATAGCGATCCTCTAACTTGGAATGTAGTTACACAGCCTGCTCATGGTACTCTAACCGGCAGCGGGCAAAATGTCGTCTATACCCCCGCTCCTAATTTCTTGGGAGAAGATACCTTTACCTATGTAGTAAATGACGGCCAGGTAAACAGCAGTCAGGGAGTCATCCGGATTGTAGTGACTGCTCCCAGTTCTGGCGGAGGTGGAGGAGGTGGATCAAGTATTATTCTAGGCAGCAACGGTTCCGGATCGTCTTCCGAAGAAACTAATTCTTCCTCTCCCGGCGGTAACGGTAATTCGACTTCCTTGCCCGGTCATTATAGCGATATTGCCCAAGGCGGATACGAGACCGATTTCAATGCTGCCGTAGGGACGCTGATCGACCCTGTAAATAACAACCAGATCGCTCTGCTCAAGAGTAAAGACGGTAACAGCCTTATGTTTAGTATCGATCGGGATGGCGATGTGCAGGAAGCCGGCGATACATTGCTGGCCGAAAAACAGTACAACGTCCTGAAAGAACAGGATATGGCCGTTTCCGACTTTTCCAAGGAAGTCCACTACGTGATTATGAATTTTGGAAAATTCTCGATGGGCTTTCCGGATGGTACCATTTTAAATCGTCCCGACAAACAAAATAATCCGCTGTTCAAAGTTGAAGTAATGCGGATTGAGAATGAATCGTACCTTAAAGAGCCTACCCCTGAGAGTGTCAGAACTAGTTCTACGCCCTTTGTTCCGATCACTCCCTATGCTTACAGTTTTACGGTAATGAATTCTGCGGACCGGGCCGTACGTTCATTCTTCCGCCCCGTAGACCTGTATATGCCTATGCCGGAGAGTGTTCCCGATACGTTATTCTACGACGTGGTCTTCTATCGGATCGTCGAAGGGCAGATGATCGCTGTTCCGACTATTTACAACCCGGAAACGCGTCAGCTAAAAGGTATTACTCACACGCCGGATACATATTACGTGGGAATAAATCGCAACCTGCGACGCTACAACGACGTGATCGAAAATTATGAAAATCCAATCAATCGGAACATTTACAATCTGAGTAGTTCTAATATCGTATCTGGATATGCTGCCAAACCCGGATGGTACGGGCCTGAGCAGTGCGTATTGCGCTCAGAGCTGGTGAAAATGGCAGTTGGATCGTTCGATATTCCGTCTCCCGGTTATGCCTTCGAGCCGTTCAAGGATACGCCGGTAGGAGCCTGGTTTACTACCTATGTGGTACGGGCTGTTAATACTGCCGTATTGAGCACCGCTCAAGAATATTTCCACCCGGGTGTTTGCGTGACACGCGCCGATGCGGTCAAGATCATGGTACTCTCTGGTAATTTTCCCTATCAGTATTATGACGACGGTTCGGCAGTTTTCGACGATGTACCGTCCGATGCTTTCTATCGTCCGTATCTGGCCTATGCCCGATTGTTCGGAATCGTCCGAGGCTACGAGGATGATACGTTCCATCCTCAGGAAAATCTGCGGCGCGACGACGTCACCAGCATCTTGGCCAGGGCAATACTCCAGCACGGTCGCAATGGCCGTTATTATCTTCAGATGTGGGAAAAGACTATGAACTTTAACGGCGACGATCAAAAACGGGTGCAGAAATAATCGACAACATGTCCAGAACTTCTGCTTTCTCGCTCATTTGTTTTCAAAAAACAAAAAAGGAATTTCGCAATACCCCAGGATTCCTTTTTTGTGATATACTCTAGACAGTCTCTACGTTTTTGACTACGCTTAGCATATATATCTTTTATTTCTATCATATGCATCAAAAAAAGAACAATCATTTCCTGAGCGGGATACTCTTGGGAACAGTGTTGGGAGGAGCGTACAGTATGCTGTTTGCGCAAAAAAAAGGCTCGCAGCTCAGAAAAGAGCTCGGTGAAGCTCATGCCAAAGGTAAAAAAGTCTATCAAGTCATCGCCAAGGAACTCCAAATGACCGGTAAAGAGTCAGTGGAAGCCGTCAAAGAATTGATCGAATCCGACAGTTTCCAAAAATTTATGAAAGAGAGCAAAATGCGTATCGACGATCTTACCGACATGGCCAAATCCAAAGGGCAGGAAGTACAGATGCAGCTCAAGAAAAAATTTGAAGAATTTTCCAAAGATTTTTCCCAAAAAGCTCACGAAATGGAAGAGATGGCCAAAGAAAAAGGATCTACTCTGATGAAAGAAGGCAGCAAAAATTTACAAAAGGCTGCCGGAGCCCTTCAAAAAGAGTTTTCTAAAATCAAAAAACAAGTAAAAGGCAAATAGGCGGGACTCATCTAACCGTCAAAATAATGTCGAAAAACCAAGATGTCCAGGCGAGAAGTTGCCTCAAAACAAGTCTTTCCGGAAACGAGCAAGGCTTGTTTTGAAAAGCGTGACAGATGCTTTTGATCGATCTAATACCAATTCCAAATCCGCATATGATCAAAAATAACGGTATGAGGAAAGAAAGTTCAAATCACAAAGTTTATATTTGGATGTTGGGCTTTGAACTTCATTTGTGATTGGAATTTTGAATTTAGGCATTAGTTTTGTTCGAGTAGAAACTGTATATCTATAAGATCTTATTGAGCTGGTAATGCTATCCTGCCATACGCATCCTGATTGATACCTCTTCTCTATGCTTGACGGTATTCTGCGGTTCTTGAAAAAACACACGACGATTCGTACCAAAGCCATTTTGATGGTATATATCGTCATTATTTTCTATCGGCTTTGTTTTTCGCTGTTTCAGTTTTCACTGATCCGCTTTCTAAAAGGTTCTATCGGCGAAGAATATTTGATCATCGGGGCCATGCTGGCGATCTCGAACTTTTTATTCATTTTTCTGGACATTCCGCTCAGCATTTTTCAAAAATATGTCCGCATGCGCTTTGTGCTCTTGCTAGCAGCTTTTTTTCTGCTTATCAGTAACCTGATCTTTCTCTTTGCGACATTGGGGGTATGGCTGGCATTTGTAGCCGTATTTCTCTACCAGTTGAGTATGGAAATCTATTTCATCAGCATTACTACGTATCTTTTGCGACTCTCGAGTAAGGAAGATTATGCCCAAAATATTGCCCAGGGCGATATGGCCGACAACACCGGCGATATCATCGGTCTGACTCTGGGAGGCCTGCTCTTCATGGCCGATCGCTTTGTCGGCGCTCAAAACGCTTTGGCGGGCGGAGTCCTGGCATTTTTTGTTATTCTCACCATCGTGTTTATTTACGAATTCCTCGATCGCAAGCACTATACCGCTCTCGAAAAGCATATCTTCGACTTAAAGTACCCGAAGCAACTGATGCAAACTGCCGTGTCTATCGGCGATCAACTTGTACAGCCGGGCAAGAATGCTGTTCCTCTTGCCAACGAAAACGAAATACATCCGCCGCCTTTTTCTTGGAAAGAATTAAGCGAAAAGTTCCAGACAACCTTTTTTCGACTCTACGATTTATTTCGCTTCAAAATTCCCGCACCGATGCTTTTGATCAGTATGGCCTTCCTGGTGTTGACCTATTTCTGGTTCGAGCTGATCAACTATTTCGAACCTGTGTTCGTCAAAGAGATCTTTACGCAAGGGTACGGTTTTATCATCGATAACGTACCGCGTTATTTTTTCGAAAGCGCAATGTTCGTGGTAGCCCTAATCATTCCGACTTTTCTGCTCTCTCTGCCTATCGCCAAACTGGCCGACCGCTGGGGAAAAAGTAAGATGATGATTTTGGGAACATTTATTACCGGGATTGCGTTGCTATGCCTTGCCGGAGTAGAAACCGGCTTACTGTTGTTCATACTGTTTCTTGTGATCAGCTGCGGTTTCTCGATCATCTATCCTTCTACGGTCGGAATTATCGGCGAGGAATATAAAAAAATTATTTCCCGCCCAGTTGAAAACTCACCCATACCGGGGGCGGTTCAGAGTGCCGAAAACTCCACCAACGACGACGAAGCCGAAAGCGCGGGTATCATTTCGATCATTATCAATCTGGGACAGATCCTGGGGGGACTGGTAGGCGGGTTATTGTTTCAGTTCGTCCCCTTACCCTTAATATTTGTAGCTCTGGGGCTGTTGCTTATTTTCTCGGCTATTGCAGGGACCATTTTTTTCTGGCGTTTTGTCCCTCGGAAAGCCAGTTAGGAGTAGGGAGACGGGAGATCGGAGTGGGGGCAGGGAGCAGGCTTACAGCTGACAGCAGTCAGCGATCAGCAGGGCACGGGGGTGAGCAATTCGGAGTCGTAGACAGATAATCCGTATAGACCCGCGTCTCCCGTGCCTCCTTGATCAATACATGCACTGAGCGAAGTGAACTTCTGTCCCGTTCAAGCGTATTCGAAGCGCAGGCTTTGTCTCGTTCTAGCTAATAAGGCCTGCGATGAGCGTAATTGAAGTGCTTCCTGTTGTCTGTACCCCCCTGATAAGGGGGCTAGAGGGGTCAGATTCGCGCTTACCGCCTGGAACCCCACGCTTCAAACGGCTCAAGTCCCATCTCTTTGCGCCGCTTTTCCAAATTTTCGGGATCCGCAATCGGACGTGGTTTCATATTGCCATCTGTATCCCGGAAAAATTGTGTGCCAAATAGTTGCGGTTGATTTCTGTTTACTGCTACCCGATCTTGTAAGTACGCTATATTTCTTCGGTCGATTTCTGCTTCGGATTCTTTTTCCATAAGGCCGAGATACTGTTCCTGAAAATCAATATCGTGATCGGCATGCTGAACCAGTATCCATGCTTGAAAAGACCCTTTTTGACCTACTTTTGACACGGTCAGTACCCCCATTTCGTTCACAATTTCTTTCATACGGACAGTATTCCTGCGATCGATCTCTTCATCCCAAGGATGGGTCTTCGGGTCAAGCCTCCAATTTTTGCGCATCGTTTGATCTTCCCGATGCATTATACCAATTTCCCCTGCAATTCCCGGATACTCAAGGAGTTTCGGTCTTTCTTGGCTGATTTTATTCATACGTCATGCTTCATAATTCGCGTTTTTTTTCGTCCTTCCAGTTCCACCACAAGAGTAACTTGGGATCGTGCTTCTTGCGCGAAGCGAAATAGACCGCGCAGCGAAAGACATACAGCATACAACGGTCGATATGTGTTCCTCGCAGTGCGCACAAATCTTCGTAAAGTTTTTGCGGATCTTTGTTTGCCAGATCCTCCACACGGATTACTCCCAAGTCGATCAAATCAAGGGCAATCGATTTTCCGACTCCCGGAATACATTCTAAGTCTTTACGAACCTTTTGCATAATTTGAGTCATCTGCTTCGATGTGTTTATGAGAAGGTTCTAGCGCTTCGTAACTGGCTTGATCCCCGTATTCCAGAAAATCCCGGTGATGGGCGGGAGGAATAAATTCATTTCCGGCTTTGTGCTTGATACTACACCAGTATTTTTCCGTTTCTCCGGCAATGACCGAGGCATAGTGCATTAAGCCGTTCGCGTAACCGCAGTACATGCAGTTGATCTTTTCCCAGCCGGAAAGATAGGATAACTTGTGCCGGTCGATCCGGATGTACTTTTTTCGCTCTACCAGAGGTATTCCATACAGTCGAAAACAGATGTGCTGGTAGAAAAAGACAAACACATCCACTACGACCAGCGGGATGATCATCATATAGATGAACGGTCCTGATAATAGATGCCGCCAAAGACGGTCGGGATAACGTTTGTACTGCATGAGAAAAAGTAATACAGTAAAATGTTAAACAAACAATCGGGTATTGTATCGTATCAATTTAAAACGTTTTTTGGCGCTATTCTGTTTCAAAAAAATCTTACATTGCAATAATACAGTATCCCAGAGTATAAAGCCGAAATCGTGCTTCTCAGACAGGCAGGGCGTAAGGATCTTCCCTGCTGATTCCCCGCTGCGACAAATCGTTAAAGTTTCGAATAAGAATAATATTATGTATAACTACGTTGAAAAAATACGGGATGGATCAGGATACTTTCAATTTTCTTTGCACAAACTTCAGTCGCGACCATACTGCATCGATAGCGCAGACTTTTACATCGACCCAATGGTGGGACAGCCCTACTTCACGAATGATATTTTCATCAAGCTCGCCTGGTATCTTTGCGCTTTTTTTCGGCCATGAAATCCACACACTCGTCTTCGGAAGATCACGTTTCACAATATCCTCAAAAAATGTTTCCAGTGCTGCGCGTTTGGTACAGAAAAGATGAATGATATCGGGCGAGTCTGCTTTTTCGATTCCCGTATAAAAGTAAACATTGTAAGGAATCGGTTCCAAAAGCTTCCGATAATGAAGAGGCGGATCGATCACTTCGACCACTGCGCCTGCTTTGATGCCGAGTTTCTGACCTAACGGTTTTTCCGAATAGCCGGCTGTAGTCACACTCATCATAGTTTATACTTGTGGAAGAGGTTGCATCATCCCGAAGATATTCCCTTCGCTGTCTTTGCAGTAAGCCAGCCATCCGACACCCGGCACTTCCATTTTTTCCAGAGCCATACTGCCGCCATTGTCTTTGACCGCTACCATCATTTCGTCCAGATTTGTTACATCGATTGTACAGACATAGGCCGATACCGGGTTCATTTGGCCCGGCGCGGGACCCATGCGTTTCACAATACCGCCGTCGATACCAGCTTTACTCTTATCTCCGGTCATAATCAGCCAATAATCCTGCGGGCCGTCCCATTTATTGATTTCCCACCCAAAAACGGCGCTGTAAAATACTGCGGCACGAGCCGGATCGTCGGCATGGATCTCAAAATGAACAACACGTCCTTTTGAGTTCATAACTGTAGGAATAAAAGAAGTAAACTGTCGTTCAGTATACACGAAGGGGAACAGGAGACAATGGGCGAGTATTAAAGTATGATGTAGCATGTAGTATGTATGCGGCATTTTTGCAAAAATAGCGATTTTGTAGTAAAATAAAAGATGGATCATCGAATCTGCTTTATGCCAAAACCCAAAAATACAAAAAATAGTTTGAGCGAACTGCTCCACGATCGTACGGTTATCCTGACGGCCATGATTTGTCTGACGCTGATCATCATGACCTCGCTCATTTTAGGCGTGAATCTGAATGCCAACCTGTTCGGCGCGCAGTTCTCTTTGCAAAACCTGCAAGATGACGCCGCCCGCATTCAAAAGACCGCTGACAAACTGATTACCGCCAAAAAAGAACCCGAGCTGCTCGAACTTATCAAGCATAACCAACTCAAAACCGCTGCCGGAAGTCCCAGTCCGCTGGAACATCTCTCGGCCGAAGAATTCAAAAACCTGGTCGACCGGGAAGGTTTGCGGGTAGTACCCAAAGAAACCGGCTCGGGACAGGCCGCGATTGCCGTACAGGTCGGCAATGATATCGAAGTGCTGACCGACAATCAGTGGAATCCTCCTGACAATATGCTGAACCTCACCAACTCCGGAGAGGGCGGCAATGAGAACACCGCCGCGGCTACGCGCTAAAGCTGGTTCTGCCGCGGAAAGCGCTGCGCAACGTCATATCGTCCGCAAATTCGATATTACCGCCCGAGGGGAGTCCTCGGGCCAGTCTCGATATTCGCACCGGGAGGTCTTTGAGCAGGTCGGCGATATACATGGCGGTTGCCTCGCCTTCAATGTCGGGGTCGGTAGCCAGGATGATTTCCCGGATTTGTCCGTCTTTTTGAAGTCGTTGTTTCAGCTCGCGCAGCTTGATCTGTTCCGGCCCGATCCCATGGAGCGGGTCGATTCTGCCGTGCAATACGTGGTATAGTCCGCGGTACTCGTTCGTGCGCTCCAGCGCCATCAGATCCAGAATCGTTTCGACGACGCATATTTCATTTCTGTCACGAGTAGCGTCGGCGCAGATGCTGCACAGGTCGCTGTTGGCAAACTGGAAACATTGGGGACACAGGTTCACCCCGTCTTTCAATCCTTTCACAGCTCCTGCCAGGGCTTCTACTTCGCGATCGGATTGACGCAGCAGATGAAAGACCAGCCGTTCGGCCGATTTCGGCCCGATGCCGGGTAATTTGTGCAGTTCGTCGATAAGGATTTGGATGGAGCGGGGAAGCATGGAGAGGAGTCAAAAGTCTATAAAGTCTCGAGTCGAAAGTCTTTCAAAATCTATAAATTTTCATTTTACGGACGACTTTATCACAATAACTAAAAAAATGTTTATTTCAATAATAAAATCCCCGCCTTGAATTCTGTCGAGAAACCGTTATACTAAACAATACGGTTTTTATTCTTCCAGAAATCTATGGATCAAATTACGATCAAAGGTGCCAAAACCCACAATCTCAAAAATATAGATGTCGTCATTCCGCGAGATAGATTGACTGTGATTACCGGTCTTTCGGGGTCGGGAAAATCTTCGCTTGCTTTCGACACGCTCTATGCCGAAGGGCAGCGGCGCTATGTGGACAGTCTTTCCACCTATGCGCGTCAGTTTCTGGATATCGCCGAGAAGCCCGACGTCGAAAGTATCGACGGCCTTTCTCCGGCTATTTCGATTGACCAGAAAACCGCGTCGCACAACCCGCGCTCGACGGTTGGAACCGTAACCGAAATCTACGATTATTTGCGTCTCCTGTACGCCCGTATCGGCGAACCGCACTGTCCCAATTGCGGCCGGAAAATCACCCGTCAGAGCGTCGACCAGATGATCGATCACATCGCGACCTATCCGCAGGGGAAAAAAATCATGCTGCTTGCCCCGATTATCCGCGATAAAAAAGGCGAACATGTTCAAGTATTGGAAAAGATCAGAAAAGACGGCTTTGTTCGCTATCGTGTCGACGGACAGGTCTATACCGCCACCGAAGAGTTAACCCTGGATGCGAACAAAAAGCATACGATAGAAATTGTGGTAGATCGTCTCGTGGTCAAAGATTTTGCCCGCAAATTCGAGGAGACCAGCAATCAGCAGATCGAGGTAGCCAATCCCGATCGTACCCGTCTGGCCGACTCGTTGGAATTGTCTTTGAAACACGGTAACGGAATCGTTATTATCTATGATCCCGATGCAAATACCGAAGAACTCTTCAGCGAACTTTTTTCCTGTCCGCACTGCAATATCAATATTCCCGAAATAGAACCGCGCAGTTTTTCGTTTAATTCCCCCCACGGTGCCTGTCCCGAGTGTCACGGTCTGGGAACCAAACTGGAGATCAGTGCCGAACTGGTAGTGCCGAACCCCGAACTGAGTATCAACGAAGGCGCTATTTTGCCCTGGGCGACTAGCAGTACGCAGCTCAGCTGGTTTAGCAAAATACTCGAGGCTGTAGCTTCGAAGCATAAATTTTCGCTCGATATTCCCTGGTCGAAATTGAGCCAATCGGAGCGCGATTTGATTCTGTTTGGAACAAAGGATCAGAGCTATACCATCGATATCGACGGTTCGGCCTTTAGCGGGACCTACCAGACTCGTTTCGAGGGCGTCATTGCCAATCTGGAACGTCGCTACCGGGAAACCGACTCGGATTACGCCATGAAAAAAATCGAGCGATTCATGCGGCTGTCTTCGTGTCCTTCCTGCGGCGGGAAACGTTTAAAAAAAGAGATGTTGGCGGTGACGATCATGCAAAAATCGATTATCGACGCCACCGAGTTATCGGTTGCCGACTTCCTGGATTTTTTCAACCGGATAGTTTTAACCGAAAGTCAGAAAATCATTGCAATACCCATCCTGAAACAGATCAAAGAACGTTCTCAATTTCTGATCGACGTAGGATTGAATTATCTGACATTGCATCGCTCTGCCGCCACGCTCTCGGGCGGGGAGGCCCAGCGTATCCGTCTGGCTACTCAGATCGGTTCGAAGCTGACCGGCGTCTTATATGTCCTGGACGAACCTTCGATCGGGCTTCACCAGCGCGACAATGACCGCTTGATCCAAACTCTGAAGCACTTGCGCGATATCGGCAATACCGTGATTGTGGTCGAACACGACGAAGATACGATCAATACTGCCGACCATGTCATCGATATCGGCCCCGGTGCCGGACGGCACGGCGGGTATGTCATTGCTACCGGAACTCCAGATCAGATCAAGAAGAACGTCAAATCGCTGACTGGCAAATATCTTGCCGGGACCGAACGTATCGACATTCCGGAGAAACGCCGTTCCGGCAACGGTCTTTTCTTGCAGGTGAAGGAAGCTGCAGAGCATAATCTCAAAGAGGTCACTGTTTCTTTCCCCCTGGGAACGTTTATCTCGGTGACCGGCGTATCGGGATCCGGAAAATCGACCTTGGTCAACAATATACTGGTCGAAGTACTTGCCGCGCGACTCAATCATGCCCAAACTTCTCCCGGCAAACACAAGGACGTCGAGGGAATTGAGTATCTGGATAAAATTATCGATATCGACCAATCGCCGATAGGCCGTACGCCAAGGAGTAACCCGGCCACGTACAGCAATGTTTTTACCGATATCCGCGAACTGTTTGCCCTGACACAGGAAGCCCGTTTGCGTGGGTATAAAGGGGGACGGTTCAGTTTCAACGTCAAAGGCGGACGCTGCGAGACCTGCCAGGGAGACGGTGTAAAGAAGATCGAAATGCACTTTTTGCCCGATGTCTATGTCAACTGCGAAGTGTGTAAAGGCAAACGGTACAATACCGAAACGCTGCAGATCACGTACCGCGGGAAAAATATTGCCGAAGTTCTGGATATGACCGTAGATGAAGCCTACGAATTTTTCAAAGCGGTTCCAAACGTCGAAAATAAACTGCATACAATTCGCGAAGTCGGCCTGGGATATATAAAACTCGGACAATCAGCTACGACGCTTTCCGGCGGAGAGGCTCAGCGGCTGAAACTGTCGACCGAGCTGGCTCGCAAAGCTACCGGAAAAACTCTCTACGTGCTGGACGAGCCAACCACGGGTCTTCATTTCGACGACGTGAAACGGCTCATCCATGTTTTGCAAAGACTTGTTGATAAAGGGAATACGGTGTTGGTGATCGAACATAATCTCGATGTGATCAAGTCGGTTGATTATATCGTCGATCTGGGACCTGAAGGCGGGGACGGGGGAGGACAGGTTATCGCCCAGGGTACTCCCGAAGAAGTGGCCAAGCAGAAAAAGAGCTATACCGGTCAGTGGCTCAAGAAGATGCTGGAGAAATAAATCTAAATAGTAATTTCAGTGATATATTTATTTCTTCCTATGCTGCGAAATCCGGATATTGGAGTTTCTCAAAACAATGATGACACAGGAAATCCCAATATCAAATTGCAAACAGATTTATAAATAAGGATCGGAAAATCTAGCTATCGGAAAGGGGGTAATAACCATTTCCAAAGATTTTGGTCACATCTTCAATCCAATCCCTTCCTTTTTTGCCCAACTATCTCCGAAACAACTTGAATAAAAAGAAGCTGGTACCATTTTCACTATTTACGTTATCGTTCTCCGGTTTGGCAAGAGTATAAATGATCTGATCGAGCTGGTAATAGGGCGAAGTCGATGCGTAGACGTTTCTCAGCAACGACAGTCGTGTTAAACTATAACGCGATTCGAGCGGAGTTATCCCTGTGAAATTGGGGAGAACCGAAAAATCGGCCTTGGTTGGAGTCGTTCCGTTATAGCGATAATAAAATCCGTCGTTGCTTAGTGATATAGCGGAGACCTGGAGCGTATCCAGCTGGATCTGGTATTCGCGCTGCTCGTAGGGAGACAGAATATACAGAATATTGCCGGAAATTCTCAGATCGGTCGGTTTTTGGATCCGGATATACGGAGCGAAGGCCCGCAATCCAAACTGTAAATTTTCATCTGAGCCGCCTGCAATCACACACTCGGTACTGTTCCCGTCCTGGCATAAGGTATCGGTCTTCACACACGAACCGCTTTTCAGTACTCGATTGTTATAAAAATCGAGACAATAGCCGCCTTCGTTTGGGGAAGCAATCGAGCTGACAGGTTGCTGTGTCTGGGTTGAGAAACCGAAGTTATAGACTTTGAGGTTCCTCGCCGCATTTACATTGTCCTGGGACGTTACAAAGGCCGTAAAGGGGAGCAAGTCGCTTTCGACACTATTCTGGACAATGAAAAAATTTTCCGCGTTTTCGGTAAGACTTGTCGGATAGACAACTTGTTCAGCCTCGTCGAGATGATTTTTTAACGTCAAGAAGACTGTCTCTTTTTCGTCGTTTATACCGATATTGTCTTTGATCGATGTATTGGTCGTTACCATGGTCGTCATCAGGTTGGCAATGGTCAAAAAGAGCACGCTGCTCACAGCGACCGTTACCAGAACTTCGATGAGCGTAAAACCTTTGTGAAGAGAGATACTTCTCATACCATTTCACATTTCAGAGTGATATAAATTTGTTTACAATAGTGGGTTATATTGCCGCAACATGTATAGATCTACATAATGCCAAAGTTCAAATCACAAATACAAAATAAGTTCAAATATCAAATGATAAAAAGCAATTGATCGTTTTGAACTTTGATATTTGGTATTTTTTTGTCATTTGATATTTGTGATTTGAAATCTATTCCTGATAACGTATATATTGACAGGTACGCCGATCTACGTCGGTTTCCTGTACGGCGGTTGTTACGCAGACCCGAAAAGCCTGCGGATATCCTGTAGATATCCCTTGTGCCTGCGGGATCAAAACCCCTTTTGCATAGGTAATATCACTCAGTCTGCCTCCATCGCTATTGGTAAAAAAGATATCGGTTGAAGGGTTAATCCGGTCGCCGGGTACAACGGTAGTGGCGTTGCTGGCCTTAATTGTGACCGATTGTGTTTGCGTAAAGGGAGGAATGGATTCGTTTGAACCGGTAATATACGCGCTTTCCGGTGTCCAGCTGTGCGCCGGATTCGTCGTGACCGGCAAGATTTCGTCCAATTGCCCGCTTGCAGCGGTCGTGGTGATAGGCTGCGAAAATTCAAATGTGTACGTCCCGGCCGGGTCGTTTTTTATCTTTTTTAAATAGGGCCCCAGGTGCGTATCGTCGTTTTTGAACTCGAACTTCCACGACAGAACCCGTCCCTGATCGGTATAGGGAACCTGGTTGTTGCCGTTGTTATCCGCGGCTACCAGTTTGTATTTTCCGTCGACCAGAGAAAGTGCGAACTCTTCGTTCTCATGTCCCAGAACGAAATTGTTATAGAAGTTTTCCCAACCATCCAGTCGCACGATACTTTCAATAACCTCAAATGCCGATTGTTCCACATTGTTCACGTCCGACAGGTAGCGGCTTTCGGCGCCTATACGGAAAAGATACTGGTACATGGCAAACGAAGCGACCAATACGATCAGGAATATAAAACTGGCGATAATTGTTTCCAATAGCGTAAACGCTTTACGGGTTCTTGGCGAGGTCATTCGGGAGTTGTAAGGTCGTAAGAACGGTTCCGGTTTCTTTGAGGATAAACTGAATTTCTACTTTGTCGTAGCTTTTCGCTGTATTTATCACATCGGTCATAACGATATGTCCCAGCGAATCGAAGGAAATATGTATCCCTTCGATCGGTTGTTGATTGACGTCGCGCAGACCGAGGGCAATATTGTCGTCTTCGTCGGTATTATAGTTCGAGCTGTCCAGAAACGTATAGGTGGTTTCCAGCGTTTTTTCTTGAATTTTCTGCGGATCTTGCAGATAAAATGTCATAGTCCGGGTCAGAGTCGGCTGAGGAATATCGATTGTCAATGTACTTCCGCTATTCTGCAAAGCCGGCGTGATGATCGTTCCGGCAGGGTTTCGGTACTGTATCCGCAAGGGATCCGTATCTGGATTGTAGGGATAATCGACAAATCCGTTTGTTCCCGGTTGCTGCAATTTGTATGTAAATACTCTCTCCTGCTGCGAAGAACCGCTGACAGGGGTCTGCTGTACCATTCGGATATGCGCGGTATCGCTGCCGCTCATCGAATAACCAAGATCGTTGTTATAGATCGTGAAAACTCCGGGGGGAAAAGAAGAAATCAACAGACTTTCTTTTTTCAGCGTATACATATCCGTTATAAGTCGGGAAGCGTAAGTTTTTGCCGCAGAAGCCGGATTAAAGGAGAACGAGAGTGACGAAATAACCGTCAAGATGGCGATCAGACTTATCACTACCACCAGTTCTATGAGCGTAAAACCGGCTTTCGTTTTTATATTTTTCGGAGAGCGATACATACGACTTGCCAGATTAAACGGTGTAAATGCTTTCTAATACTGGTAGGATTCGACTTCCTAAATGTTTCATGAGTGTGAAAGACTTTCCGAATCTTTGTTTCAGAACACGACGTGGAGGATACAATTTCGATTTCTCACCAGAATTATATGGGCCCCGAACTTGAATGTTACGATACAACGCTTGTAATCCGTTACCCATTGAGGTTGCTGTTTCCGACCTGAATGTTATGCGGGTAGGTACCGTGAACGTTTTTAAAAGCTTTCACCTGCTGTTCCAGAATATCCATCTGATTTTCGACTGCTTGATTCTGGGCGTTTTTTGTATTGCCGCTCAAAAAAGCGACCAGCCCGATGACCAGGATGCCTACGATACCTATCACGACAATTAATTCTACCAGCGTAAATCCTTTTGTATTCATAAGAGAGTATTGGGTATTTATATTTATTTTTTTCCTTGGACGTTTTTATGCTCTTCGTCAAAATTATAGCATATTTTAAAGACGGTTTATATGTTTTTCATTGGAAGAGGGTCATCAGGCGTTCTACGAAGTCGTGGTGTTTCTCCTGAATTTTTTTCAGATACGGCTCCAGTGCCGCCAGAAACAAGGGGACACCGACCATCAAAACCAGCGCACTGAAAAAACCGATTCCCATATAGGATAGAAGGGTCGGGGTGATTTCGATCTGACCTTTTTGTAATAATAGCAGGAAAAAGACGCTGCAGCAGCCACCCAATAGCACGCCGATGATAAATACGCCGCTTAAGAGGTTACGGCTTTTCCGCTGGGCGCTTAACGGCGCAGTCGTGATCTCTGTCAGAAGTTTTCCGCTCACGATGATCTCCTCTTCTTTGCTTTTCGGCTCTTTGTTGCGAAGAATTTTATCGATATCTTTGCCCCCCATCAGTTTTACGAACTGTGAAAATCCGAGCTTTATTTTATTGGTGACCGCGGACAGTTCGAGTCCGGCGCTATTATAAGCTCCGCGCAAAGAGGCGGTATCGTCGGCATCGGTTTGTTCCTGGGCGAGGTTCAGCATATGACGGTCCATACACGTAATATTTAGGAAGGTAGGGAGGAATCGGGCGTTTTGTTGTCGGTTTTTGAGGAAGGTTTTAGGATGCGACCGATAAAGGTAAATCCGTTTTTCAGAATGATTGAAAGCCCACGCAGGATGTCGCGGATGGTGACGCGGGAAGTGGAAACATCATAGATAAACGCGATCGTATACCACTCGCCTTTGAGCGCTTTGAGAAAGCCAAGAAGTAATAACCCGACAACGAGCCAGGTCATGGTCCGCATTGGTTCAAAGAGCAGAAACATAGCTCCCAGCACCAACAGGAGCGAGGCCTGTCTGGCATGAAACGCGATAAAAGTTTTTTTCCCGTGAATGAGCCATATCAGCGGGGCAAGTCCTACATACGAAACGGCGGCTATGTCCGGATCGTCGCCCGGTATACTGGGAAGAAGCGCTTTTTTTTTCTGGAACGCTTCAAAGACACCCCGTTCGATTTCACTCCGGGCTTGGCCGCGGGGCGGGGTGTTCTTCTCGACACCTGTGAAGAAAGATCCTGCGTATATCGCATGGGCTTTTACCATCAGGTAAAGATGTTCCAGGGTAGGGAATCGATTCACCAAAGATGCGACGAGCGGCAGACGCGGCATTTCTCCGTTGAGAGCCATGATGAAGCCAGCCAGCATTGCAAACAAAACCAGGATGTTCAGATAAAATCCCAGACTTCCCAGCATCCAGAAAAATACCGACAGAGTAAACAAAACTACTCCCTGCCGGGCATGGAACAGCGTAAACTCCGAACGGTTCTTGCCGGCCGCGATTACCACGCTCAGTATCCATACATAACTCAGGGCGGCTAAATGTCGTTCCGATTCGGTACGGGGTTCCTCTCCTGCAGGCGAAGGTGGAATTGCCATAGTTTCCGGATTGACTATTTCGCGGCGCAACGCTGCCAGTTTCAGCCCTATCTGACTATCTTTGCTGATGGTGCCGCGTACAAAAAGAAAAATATACGTTATGATCTTTCCAAGTTGAACCGTGTTGCTCTTTACCGGATTTTGGGTATGTACCAATGAATAAATCAGAGGCAGACGTGCATAATGTCCCTGAGCTGCCTGTACAAAACCCATAATCATGAAAACAGCCAGAAACAGTTCCAGTCCCTGGTTGAGAAGCGGGATAAACCAGGCTACGAGAGAGATCAGGAACAAGGCTATCGCTTGTCTGGCGTGAAATCGCACAAAAGGATCATCCCGGCGGGCCGTCCAGATAAGGATGCTCATGATCCATACATAGGATAAGGCGGCCGCGTTTTTTTGATCGGCGGTAATGGTTTGGGGTTGATTTTGGTTTACGGGCATGGCGAATATTTCTTTACAGTATAACAAATGCGCTCCAAAAAATCAAAAAAGCGGGGTACCGCGTCTTTTAAAATTTGCACCTCATCCCAAAGCCAATTATAATTGCAATACTATGTTCTCTTGGGACGTAGTATGTGAAAGAGATTGATGTTTTACTGTCTTACCCCCGTAATGAGTATGGAGACCTCTGCCGCTTCTGGCGAAAACGGATCACCCCTTATCCCCGAATTGACGCCTCAACCGATAAGACCAGAGAAAACCTGGAAACAGCGTCTGTTGGGGTATCTCGACTTTTTTCTGGATCTGGTACTGATCTTTCTGCTGGTCTGGTTTGTGCGTACATATATCTTGTCGCCTTTTCAGGTCAGCGGTTCCTCCATGACCAACACCTTGTTGGATAAGCAATTTATTATGGTCGACAAATGGTCGTACCACGGACTGCTCGGTTTTCATTTCGGAGTACCTCAGCGCGGCGATATAGTCGTTCTGAAACCGCCGATCGACCGCGACACATACTACATCAAACGCGTTATCGGTCTTCCCGGTGACACCATCCGTTTCGAACAAAATCAGGTAGTGATTACCAATAAAGAACATCCCGAGGGGTTGGTGCTCGATGAGTCTTATCTCAAGTGCAATCAGATTCAGGACGGGCAAAAAATCAATACCTGCGATTATACGAGGTTGCCGCAAAAGGAATTTACGGTTCCGGATGGTTCCTATTTTGTCATGGGAGACAATCGCAACAATAGTACCGATGCGCGCGCCTGTTTTAACAGTTGTCGTCTTCCGGGTGCTACACCGTTTATTACCCTCGACCAGATTATCGGAAAAACCTGGTTTGTGGTATGGCCGTTCCATTTTCTCGAAACGCCGCAATACCCTTGATCATCATTGTTTTTTAGAAGACACAATTTCATCGCTGCCTTTATTTTTCAGGATATTTTTTTTCCCGCTTCAATATTTTATTGTTTTCCTACCGCAATTTTATACTATCGCTATGGAAGGCGATGCAAATCAAGAAACGGAATACCTGCCAGTATGTCTTGTCGGAGATGAAGATCCCGCCTTTTGGAAAGCATTCAATCGATCTCATCAATCTTCCTTTACCGTCCTTTCGCCTGCCAACGGACGAAATCTGCTGCAAAACCATTTTGCTAACTGCAAAGCGGTTGTCGTAACCGACAGTGCTGGATCTTATTTTTGGGAAAGACTATCTGCCGTTCGAGATTGTATTAAAAACTTGAGAATACTCCTTGTGGCCTACAGTACGGACGAAGACATTATTATATCCTGCAAAGAACAAAAATTGACCGATTTGCAAGTTTTGAAAGGAGGTAGAGGTTTGTCTTCATCTCCGGTTCTATTGTTTCGGGAGATAGTAGATTGTTTAAACAGTCCTAAGAACCAGAAAAAAGCTTAACGAGACACTCGTCGTTTTTCGGAATTTTGATCTCTTTACTATAGTATACATGATTTTATTAGATGGACGGCGTGTTTCTACTGCTATTTTGGAAAAACTGGCCGAACGCGTGGCCGCTTTTTCCTCACCGCCTAAACTGGGGGTGATCCTGGTAGGAGATAATCTCGCTTCGCTCAGTTATATCGGTTTGAAGCGTAAAAGCTGTGAAAAAATCGGTATCGGTTTTGAATTACTCCAGTTCTCTCAAAATGTTACACAGGCCGAAGTCTTGGAAACGATCCGACGCGTCAATGCCAACGAATCGTTTTCGGGCTTGATCGTTCAATTGCCTTTGCCAGTCCAGTTCGATAAAACTACGATCATCGAAGCGATCCGTCCGGATAAAGATGTGGACGGATTTCATCCTTTGAATGTTGGAAACCTTTTTTTACAACGGCCGACTCTGGCTCCGGCGACGCCTCTGGGGATCATGGCGCTGCTGAATGCCTATGACATCGATATTGCCGGAAAGAAAGTAGTGATTGTCGGACGCAGCAATTTAGTCGGGAAACCTCTGGCGCTCATGATGATCAATGCCGGTGCTACCGTCACCGTTTGTAACAGTAAAACCTACCGATTGGAAGAGATTACCCGTACAGCCGAAATTCTGGTCGTAGCCGCCGGGGTCAAGCATCTCATTCGTGCAGATATGATTCAAACAGGCGCCGTGGTAATCGATGTGGGCAATACCTTTGAAGAAAAGCAGGTATATGGTGATGTAGACCCAGCCGGAATCGGACAGCGGGCCAGCTTTTATACCCCTGTGCCCGGGGGTGTCGGTCCTATGACTGTCGCCATGCTGCTTTCCAATACTGTAGAAGCTTATGCACGGCAGCATGCAGCCTTCTAAGGCTTATTTTGTTCATAATTTAGCGTTTTTTGATGTTTGGAAGCTACCTCGTCTTGCTTTTCCGGCCCAGTCGGATAGACTGGGTTTGTATTTTTGATTTTTCCCCATGGATCAAGCCGATCAAACGCCTATCGTAGCTGAACAAGCCATACCCGACGTTGTGGAGACTCCTCTGGCAGAGGCGGTCGTTTTGCAGCGCGGTCCCATTGTTTTTTACTGCAAGGCCTGCAAAAAATTAGTCGAAGCCCTACGAAAAGGCAAAAAATATACGTATGCCTGCCCGGATTGCAAAGGCAGCGATATCGCTTTCGGGACGGAACAAAGCATACGGTCTTATTACAGGTTATAGAGAAGAAAGGATGAACCGTTTCTCTGAACGATGAAATGATCTCGTAAATATCAAATTTCAATCCGCCGCGGCGGACCAAATGACAAAAGAATCTCCAAGCCCAAAATCCAAATAAATTCATGACTATATTTCGATATTCGAGTTTTGAACTTATTTTGAAATTTTGTATTTGAACTTTGAGATTGTTCTTCTTTATACCGAATACGTAATACTTTATACTTAATACTTCTTCCCCATGCCCAATCCCAAAAACGAGGCCGTCAAGAACGCCATTTCGATGATCGAAAAACAATTTGGCAAAGGATCGATCATGAAGCTCGGCGAAACCAAGCGCCTCAACGTCGACATGATTCCGACCGGTTCTATCTCTTTGGATTTAGCTCTGGGTGGCGGCATGCCGCGCGGACGGATCATCGAGATCTTCGGCCCCGAATCTTCGGGAAAAACGACGTTGGCCCTTAACGTCATTGCCAATATTCAAAAACAGGGCGGACAAGCTGCTTTTATCGATGCCGAGCATGCGCTTGATCCCGAGTATGCCAAAAAGATCGGCGTAGATATCGATAACCTGCTTTTGTCTCAACCCGACGACGGCGAGCAGGCCTTGGAGATTACCGAAACGCTGGTACGTTCCGGGGGAGTCGATATTATCGTGATCGACTCGGTGGCCGCGCTGACACCTCGGGCCGAAATCGAGGGTGATATGGGCGATTCACATATGGGGCTGCAAGCTCGTCTAATGAGTCAGGCTTTACGAAAATTGACGGCGACTATTGGTAAGACGAACACGACGGTAATCTTTCTGAATCAGATCCGCATGAAGATCGGCGTGATGTTCGGTAACCCCGAAACCACTACGGGCGGGAATGCTTTGAAATTTTATGCTTCAGTGCGCGTGGATATCCGAAAAGGGGACAAAATCGAATCGGGTACCGGTGATGCCAAAGAGATTATCGGAAACCGGGTCAAGATCAAAGTGGTCAAGAATAAAGTGTTTCCTCCATTTAAAACCGCCGAATATGACTTTATCTATGCCGTCGGGGTTGATCACGTAGCTGATGTGCTAGATAGTGGTATTCGCTTCAGTCTGGTGAAAAAGACCGGAAATACGTATTCTCTTGGCGATAAGAAGCTGGGTGTCGGTCGCGATCAGTCGAAAGATTCACTCAAAAACGACCCGAAATTGTTGCAATCGCTTGAGCAGAAATTGCGTGATGTATTAAAGCAGGAAGCACCCGTCACTGCGGTCAAAGCCGAAGAGGAAGAAGAGATGCCGGAAGAAGAGGAAGAATAAAATTGTATACAAAAAGCCTCGCGAAAATGCACGAGGCTTTTTATGCCAACCTTTCTCTATTGTCAGGAAACCAGTTTCATACTATTTCGTCGAATCATACAACGTCAATATTATGGTTATGATTATCTTGAAAGCTGCGAGGGAAAAGTTATTATGGCCAATAAGGAGTAACGTGCCTTGTGGCCGTATCTTTTCCAAAGACGATAGAAATGCAGACGATGAGGGGGGAAAAAGTATTTTTATATGAAACCATCGATTCCGGTCTCCTTCACTGATATCTTTAACCGCGCTCTCAAAATCCTCTCGCTGCGCGATCATTCGATCTATGAACTCCGTTCCAAACTGTTGAAGCGATTTGAGGATTCGGAGCAGGTCGAACAAGTGTTGAAGAAGTTGCTAGAGCTTCATTACTTAGACGACGAACGATTCGCTGAGCTTTTGGTGCGGTCGCTGCGAAAAAAAGGCAAGAGCCGGTTCTTTATGCGGCAGGAATTACAGAAAAGGGGAGTGGAAGCCCGCTTTATCAGTACGTCCCTCTCAGAAGTCGATGAATTTGCAGACGCCTTCAAAATAGCGAGTAAAAAAGAGAAGAGCCTTACCCGTCATCCAAAAGAAAAGCAACGACAAAAACTGGCCGCTTTTTTGGGTAATCGCGGTTTTTCGTTCGACATAGTCAATAAGGTGCTGCGCGAACTGGAAATCTAACAGGGTATCTGAAAAGTCTTCAAAGTCTAGTATCTGTCACTCCGGCTTGACCGGAATCCGGGTCTGGGAAGTACAGATTGAAAGAGAGTGGCGTTCACTGAACTACCTGCAGCATGCATCTAATAGAGTTCATCGTCACTACGTCTTATTTATATATTTCGTGTATCCCCGGATGCTGGGCAATCCTGCATGACAGCGAACAAGAAACAATCTATATATACTTTTCAAGCAAGCTCTAAAGTCTGTTGAGTGTATTTGAAAGATTGTATATAGCTTTACCGAACCTGCCTCTGAATAAAGAGACAGTTTTTGGAGGTGCCAAAAGCTTATATGCGGAAAATACGAATAACGAATAAGTCTTTGCCATGTATTCGAGAGTAATGAAAAACTAGAGCGAACGATGGGGCTCGAACCCGAGATCTGCCGCGGCGGACCACAACCAGAGATATTTCTACCACAAAACAGAAGATTCTCCTATGAATCTGCTTTTTTCGTGTGTGACTGTTGGAGATTGAACAATACTGGGGCGAACGACGGGGCTCGAACCCGCGACCCCCTGGGCCACAACCAGATGCTCTACCACTGAGCTACGTCCGCCATGTTATTCATTGCAAGAAACCGTAAAACGTTTCTCGCCAAAACGAGATTGAGTATAGCGAAGCCTATCAGCACATTCAAGGGAAATGCGAAATACTCTTAGCCGGGAAGACAAGACTGTTTTTACGAAGTTATTTTAGTGGCATCGTAAACACGTGTCTCGGTATCGCTGGCTGGGACACCTGTGTCAAACTCCCGCCCCTGAAAGACAATCTCTTGTAAAAATTTATATTTCTGCTCAAGTTTTGGACTGCTGGGGAGCATAGTCCGGAATGTTCTTCCCGACAATACATAAAAAACATAACTTTCGGCAAAATCCTCGAACGGATCGCTCATGGCATATCCCGATACGAAATCCCGCTTCGTGCTTCCTTGATGTTGTTCCTGATTGGATTTCCAGGAAATGCTGTAAAAACTGACGCTCGGATCGTTGGAAAAGACTTGTGTTTTCCCGTCGCTGAAATTGCTGGGAAAAGCGTCGTTGCTGCCTAAAAACAGTCCGGTATCGACCACATGTCCCATTTCGTGAATATATACCGCCTCAATTTCCCGGTCGGGAAGCGTCCCGGTATGCAGGATCATCGTATTCTGTCCGGCCAGCCCGCGGGTCTCGTTATAATCCAGATGTAACATGAAATACTGGAGAGCTTTTTGGTGTGATGGCGGAAGTTGCTGACTTGTCTTGTATAGAAGGGTTTTGACACGGTCACTTTCCTCTTTCTTTTCGGCGCCGCTTACAACAGTGCTCTCGCGTACCATCCGGTCGAAGTTACGGGCAAAATCGCGATTGGTGAACGTTCTTTTGGCGCCCCGAAGCACGGAAGGTACGACTACCGGCGCGGCAGAACGGATTTTCGGATAAGAATCGCTGGTTTTGAGGGAATCCGTTTCAAATGCGACTGAACGTATATCCGGTGATCCATTCTTTTGGTCCGGTAATATCTTTTCCGATGGCGGCGGTACCGCTGAAATATCGGACAATCTGGTCAGACGTATCTTTTGTTCGGTCTGATTGACTTCCCGGACAACAGCCAGAAAGACAAATTCTCCGGTTAAGGCAAGCAAGAATACAAACGTTAAGAAGCGCTTCATGTGAAAAAAATCAGAAGAAAGAAACGCTTTGGTTTTTGATTGTGTTTGTATCCCTGGCAAGGAGTTGATAATACAAAAATGTATTTCAAAGTCAAGAGTGATTCCCTTCCCGACGAGTCTTTCTGGCGCTATAGAAGATGTCTGGGAGTCAAATGCAATATGCCTAATTCCTAAGCAATATATGAAAAAAAAACGCAATGTCATTATTTGTTACAATAAGCCAACAAATAATATTGACAATAGTGTGTTTTGTGCTTTACAAAGTAGTTTTCTCGGATAGACTGGTGACAAGTAGTCAATTTCAGGATACCCATCGATGAATGATTTACTTTCGGCACGTTGGATCTATTTTCTGCAAGAAGCCAACGAGCATCCCCGTAATCGCGACCGGCTGCTTCAGTATATTTTGGACGGCGTAGCCAACGATGTCAGTGTGTTCGGTGCTTTTTTAAGCTATTTTCATATCCATCTGGCCCGGCTCAAAAGAAACGATGAGAAGCAGAAACTAGCTTCCGCCTACCTTGGAGTACTCTCTCCTTTGGCCGAACGCTTCGGATTTATTCAACAGCGAGCGCTTCTGGACCGGTACTGCTTTCGAGTCGCGTACCCGCAAGATTATCAAAGACTCGACCTTGCTCTGCGAGCCTTTAAACAAACATCCCGTCATCTCATCAACCGGATTTTGAAGCAGCTGCGTGATCTCATAGTACCCCGCTATCCTGTCCTGATTATCGGCAGATATAAAAATATTTACAGTATTTTTAAAAAGATGCGGGAAAAACGGAAAATTGATATTTTTGACCTCAACGATATCTTCGCGTGCCGAATCATTCTTTCTCACGAACGCAGCGAAGATTGTTTCGAAATCATGAACCTGCTTCATGATCGCTTTACACCGCTACCACATCTTTTTAAAGACTATATCAGTATTCCCAAAATCAACGGATACCGTAGCCTGCATACCGGGTTGAAAGATATTATTCCTAATTTGACTCTAGCGGTCGAAATTCAAATCCGTACATATTCAATGGATCAATATGCCGAACACGGTGGCGCGGTGCACTGGGTTTATGCGCGACACAAAAAATCGCTATTGCCCACGCCGACAGTTAGCGCATTCAACCAAAAAAACCGTAAAATCTACTGTCTGTCTCCTAAAGGTGATATCATTATTCTTGACCCTGATGTTACAGTTCTGGATCTGGCTTACATGATTCACACCGATCTGGGCGATTGCGTTACCGGTGCGATCGTAAACGGTATGAGTCGGCGCCTGTCATACCGGCTCAGGAATGGCGATGAGGTTACGGTTTTAGGATCTTCTCAAAAACAAGTTTCCAGACGCTGGTTGGCATACCGGATCAATCGCGAGACGCATAAAAAAATACTGATTTCCTTGAATTCTTCGATATGACATCCAAAAAAGACAATACCGGTTCAGAGCTGCTCTATCAGACACTTGTGGAAAATATGAACGAGGCGGTCTGGATGGCAGATCCGAACGAACGAACCCTCTATGCCAATCCGAAATTTTGCTCGATGCTCGGATATACATCCGATGAAATAATAGGCAAAGAGGCGTATTTTTTGTGGGATGACGAAAGCATCAAAAAGGTAAAGTATAACAATGAAAACTTCCGTAAAAAAGGATTAAATTCAACCTATCAAGCAGTCTTGGTTCCCAAACTAGGAGATGGTATTCCGGTACTCGTCCACGGAGCGGCGCTGCCCAATGGCAATACAATCGGCATGATGACCGATCTGCGCGAGATAAAGAAAAAAGATTCGCAGTACAAACAGATCGTCGACAATATGAGCGAGGCATTGTGGATGGGCGATGCGCGCGAATGCACTGTTTATGCCAATCCGCGTTTCTGTGCGATGCTTGAATATGATTTGAACGACATAATCGGTATCCCTTCGTACCAGTTCTGGGACGAAGAAAGCGCCAAACGTGTCAAATATATCAACGTACATCATCGTAAAAAAGGAATAACCTCTTCCTACGAGGGTAATCTCTTGAGCAAATCCGGTCGCAAAATCCCGGTTCTGGCGAACGGTACGCCTATGCCCGACGGAGGTACTATGGCTATTTTGACCGATATCACGGAGCTCAAGCAACGTCAGGAAACTGAAAAAATGCTCCACAGCGCTATTCGATACGCCTCGGATGCGATTATTTTTCTCGACAAAGCCGGCAAAATTCTTTCGTGGAACAAGGGCGCCAAAGTTATTTTCGGCTACCGCCAGGAAGAGATCGTCGGCATGGGAATCGACCGGCTTTTGCCGACTTTACAGATAGAAGAATATCATGAGAGCAGTATCGGTCGTACCTATACGGATAAATTTGAAGGTCAGCACAAAAATAAAGATTCATTTGCCATAGCAACGACCATTACGCCTATTTTTGCCGAAGACCGGATGACGATCACCCATTTTCTTCTGATCGGTCGGGATATCAGTAAGGAAAGCCGGTTCGAGGAAGAGCTGGCCATGCGCTATCAAAAGATGAAAGAGGCCTATAATCAGTTCGGCATCATGCGGCGTCAGATGGATTATATTTTTGACCTGCTGGATGCTGCCCGTTCGCTGGATAAAAAAGCTCTGGCTGATTTTATCGTAAGCTCGATCGTCATGCTTAGTCATGTGGATGCGTGTATTTTGCGAATTTATAACGAGAAAAAGAATACGCTGGAAATGGTTTCGTGTTTTGGCGTAGGCAACGAGTGGTATGGCAAATCGACTATAAAATACGAAAAGAGTCTCGTACAAAAAGCCTACCAGAAACAAACCGTACTTAGAATCATCGATGTTACGAAAGATCCCTACTATCAGACGCCGCATCTGGCCCGGCAGAATAATCTGTCATCGCTGATGGTTATACCGCTGCAATGGAAAGGGAAATTGGTGGGAAGCCTGGGCTTATACGTTTCGCCAGAGAAGAAACTCGAGATATTCGACAACGATTTTATCCAGCGTTATGCCAAAATTATTGAAATGGTTCTGGGGAAGTGCATCTAAATGGAGAGACTTTGTACTATTTTTTTCCGAATTTCCGGGATGAGTAAACTGATTTCGTTTACAACGTTACAGGCAGTAGCTTCGGTTTTCGTTTTATCAAGTTCTCCGTGGGGAAGATGCCTTTTTACCGTATCAAAAATCAGAGGATGCAGATCCTGAAATCCGGTCGATCTCAAATAAATTCCGTTAAAGGGAGTGGTAGTAAAGAGTTCTTTCAACTTATGAATGACGTGCGCTATAACACGATTCGTAGGAGTTTGTCCTAGTGCGAATGATTGAATATCAAAAATTTGGGATCTTTTGGCAATCAACTGATTTAGATATTTCGTATCGAAGAAACGATAGTCACCGGGTTTTTGGCTATTTTGCAATCCTCGCTGTATGAGGAGAGAAATCCGATGACTGGTTTTATCTTTTATAATCCAGAAGGCAAACTCAGTTCCCAGCGTTGCTTGGATATCGAGTATTTCCTGCAAACGTAAATACCGTGTCTGGGATTCCACAATACCGTCATCGATGATCAGTCCTCCCGGTTTTGAATACCTGCATGCCTTTTCCATAAACTTCGCATATTCTTCGTTTGGTAAATGCGACGTCGCACGGCAGAAAGAGGCAATATTCCAGAGCGGTTCGATCGGAATTTGGTTATCTATGGTCTCGAATCGTCCCAAGATGACATTATGAAAGTTAATGGGAATCTTTTCGGCGAGGTTTATTGTTTCAAAATCAGGCACGAAATACCGCTTCATGAAATCTGTACCGTCTTGCTGACCTTTTGGGTAAAAATATGTTTCCAGCAGCGTACGACACTCATGAGAAACAGTAAACTGGCGGTCTCCGATGAATTCTCCGTCGGCTCTGATACTATCCAGATTGAGAATTTTTGGTATAAATTTCGTCAAATCCTTGAAAATTGTCTTGATCTGATTCGGATCCTTCGCCAGCTTCCCAATCGCTTTAGGCGCTATGTTTCCGGATTGCTTATAAAAAAAGGCGTGCTGGAGAACCAGCGTACAGACGATTTCGATAAACTCATCTACGGCCTTTCGTTCCCCTTCTGTCAGATGAGGGTTGATCAAAGAGCGTAGCAATTCTTTGAGATCGTACAAAATCCTGTCGGCGAATCCGATATGACCATAAAAATCGATCAAGCGTAAATTTTCTTGATCAAACGGCTTTGTGTCGGTATTACGGCGCAGCCACTCGATGAGAGCTCCGTTCCCGCAGCCGCCGTCAAAATAGACTAGCTTTCCGTCCTGGATCGGATTGGTATCTTTTAGCAGCCCGCTTTCCAGATAAAAACATAATACGAGCTTGAGTACTTCTGGGAGAGGAATCGTACCGAGCATGTCGCCAACTTCATGATCTCGGTTAACTTTCCAGTCTCCGATGATGCTTGCCTCGGCCAGACCTAACAATACATACAGCGATCGGATATATTTTTGCCGCCAGGATTTTTGATAAATGTACGCTTCGACTGCCAGATACGATTCCAAACGACTGGCACCCTTTTTGGCCTGTTCTTTCCGTATTCTGCTTGTCGCATCCTTTTCTACTTGTACCAGCCGTCCTAAAAAAAATGGCCAGGTATTGTTTTTGATTCTTAGGTTTTTGCTTTAGTCCTTGATTCAATTTTTTCTTGGCACGTTTTTGTTCAGAATCTTCTCCTTCAAAATCTCCTTGTTCCAAAGTTTTCTGTTCTGTCAGGATAGCTTCTTTATAATTCCATAATTCCGTCATCAGATTTTTCAATTCTGCAGGTTCTTCAACATCGTTACGAATGTCCATTTGTACCAGCTCAATCCCTATGCGTAATAGTTCTGGATACTTTAACCCAAAGCCGGGATCGGCTTTCTGAGCCGCTTCTTTTAACGCTTGCGACGCTCTGTAGATCATTTGGCTTAAGGCAGGGTATTCTGGCGGTTCTGAAGCTGGTCTCTCGTTACTGGGAGTGCTTGCGTTTGGCTGTTTCATACGTAGATGTGTAAGGCAGCAACTTTACGACATTAGGAATAAGTAGTCAACGGAATATGCCTGACTTTTCAAAAAAATAGAAGAATTTATGGACGGAAGTCATTTCTAATCAGCTCCGCGAACAATCCGTGGGGGAAGTTTTTTATGTTGCGCCTGAGATATTGTACGAATAAAGATCTTTTCGTACAGCAAGCGTACGAAAGCGAACGCGACGGGATTCATCACTGCGTTTTAGAGCACAGGGCCGGGCTCGTACTCGAAATGAACGAAAGAGCTTTTAATTTATGCTTAAAAAGCTAAAAAATTGCAGTGCGCGTAACGTTTTAGCTATCCCTAAGCAGCCGCATGGCTTTTTTCGACTTCTTCGATGCCGCCTTTCATGTAAAAAGCGTCTTCCGACAGATCGTCGTATTTCCCTGCCAAAAGCTCCTGAAAGCTTTTTACCGTTTCTTCCCGCGATACATACTTACCGGGGGAGCCGGTAAAGACTTCGGCGACAAAGAATGGTTGGGAAAGGAACTTCTGGATCTTCCGGGCCCGCGATACTGCCAATTTGTCTTCGGGCGAAAGTTCTTCCAAACCCAAAATAGCGATGATATCCTGTAAATCTTTATAGCGCTGTAATACCTTTTGGACCTCACGCGCCGTCCGATAGTGTTCTTCCCCCACGATATTCGGATCGAGCACGGTCGAGCTCGAGTCCAGCGGATCGACCGCTGGATAGATTCCCAACTCGGTCAGCGCTCGCGAAAGCACGACCGTCGAATCAAGATGGGCAAACGTGGTAGCCGGGGCAGGATCGGTCAGATCGTCAGCCGGGACATAGACTGCCTGTACCGATGTGATCGAACCTTTCTGCGTCGAAGTGATCCGTTCCTGCATCTTACCCATCTCGGTCGCCAAGGTGGGCTGATACCCTACCGCCGAGGGCATGCGTCCCAGCAATGCGGATACTTCGGAACCAGCCTGGGTGAAACGAAAAATATTATCGATGAACAGCAAAACGTCGCGTCCTTCTGCATCGCGAAAGTATTCGGCCATCGTCAGTCCGGTCAAGGCCACTCTTAAACGCGCACCGGGTGGTTCGTTCATTTGCCCAAAGACCATCGCCAGTTTATCGATGACTCCCGAATTGATCATTTCGTGGTATAAGTCGTTGCCTTCGCGGGTACGTTCTCCCACTCCGGCGAATACCGAATAACCTCCGTGCTCGGCAGCGATATTGTGAATCAGCTCCTGAATAAGTACGGTTTTTCCGACTCCCGCACCGCCGAACAGTCCGACCTTTCCGCCTTTGACAAATGGTGCGATCAGATCGATGACCTTGATCCCGGTCTCAAAGATCTCGGCCTTGACGCTTAACTGTATAAATGGCGGCGCGTCATGGTGAATCGCCCTTTTTTCAGACGATTTCGGAGCTTCTTGTCCGTCAATCGGTTCTCCCAGTACATTAAAAATCCGTCCCAACACCTTTTCGCCAACTGGAACACTGATCGGCTGACCGGTATCTTCCACGCTCATGCCGCGAGTTAGTCCGTCGGTCGAGGTCATGGCAACGGCACGTACTTTGTTATCTCCCACATGCTGTTGTACTTCCAGAATAACCCGTTTTTCGCCCCCTACAACTTCCAACGCGTTGTAGATCGGGGGGATATGTTCATCGAATTCGACATCGACAACCACGCCGATGATCTGGGTGATGGTACCTTTATAACGTTCTCCTGTTTGCTCCATGCTGGCTAGGTTAATAAATAATGCAACGTGAAATGTGTAAAGTTCAAGGTTAGAGATTTCTTTGTATTTTTTTTCTTCTTAAATATGTATACGTATCGATAAAAGACTCGAATCTATGGGCAGTCCAAAGGTTGCATTTTACACTTATTTATTTGATTTTTAATGCTTCTACCCCTCCGACGATCTCGGAAATCTCCTGCGTTATCCCTGATTGACGAGCTTTATTGTAGGTAAGAGTCAGGTCGTCGATGAGGTCTTTGGCAGCTTCGGTAGCGCTTTTCATAGCAACCATCCGGGCGCTGTGTTCGGATGCATTAGCTTCCAGAATTGCCTGATAGATTTGGATCTCGACAAATTTCGGCAAAAGTTCGTCCAGGACGGTTTTGGCGGCTGGTTCAAATATGTATTCGGTTTTTTTTGAGGATGCCGGTGCGGTTTTTACTTGTCCTTTGAGAATCTCCTGAATCGAATCCAAAATATCTTTCCCCAGTGGCACAATACGTTTCACGACCGGTTTTTGAACCAGAACGGATACAAAATGCGTATAAACAATATAAACCGCGTCGTACTCGTGGTTTTTATACTCATCCAGCAAATGTTTCGTTAGCGGCGCGATATCGAGCGAGTTCATGCGATCTCCAATATCGGAAAAATCCGCTCTCAAAACGTGCCCCAGCCGTAACAGGTTGTCTCTTCCTTTCTTGCCCAGGGTAGAAAAATGAAAGATTTCTTCTTCCAGCTGTGCTTCCAGCTTTTGCTCGGTCTTTTCCGAAATGACAATGTGATTCGCACTTTCCATAAAATCGAGGGCTTTACGAATGACATTGGCATTCAGAGAGCCGCACAAGCCTTTGTTGGAAGTAATCATCAGCACCAGATATTTCTTTCCGGGCGACTTTTCCAGCAAATAATGCGTATAATTTTTAGGAATACTTTCTGACAACGTCGAAAGCATCTCGAGGGCTTTTTCAGCAAAAGACCGGCTTTTCAAAGCTTGCTCCTGAGCTTTGCGCATTTTACTGGCAGCGACCATCTGCATCGCCCGGGTAATCGAACGGGTATTTTTGACCGATTTGATGCGACGTCGTATATCGAGTCCGGTAGCCATGACAAGAGCCTAAAAAAAATAGAATTGATCACTTCTTACATATCTTGCAAAACTCCCTGCAACTTTTCTTCGATCTCCGGGGTAATCTGTTTTTCCTGACGCAATTGTTCCAACAGGTTTTGATGCAGCGTATCCAGTCGTTCATACAGTTTGGTTTCGTATTCGTCGATTCCTGAGGTATTGACCGTATCCAAAAAACCGTTTACAGCCGCATAGATCAGACAAACCTGTTTCTCAAAAGGGAGAGGATGATATTGTTTTTGCTTTAAAATTTCGACCAAACGCCGTCCTCGTTCGATCTTTTTGCGGGTCGCTTCGTCCAGATCCGAACCAAATTGGGCAAACGCTTCCAATTCACGAAACTGGGCAATTTCCAGCCGCAATTTCCCCGCAACTTTTTTCATGGCTTTCGTCTGAGCGGCCGATCCGACCCGGGAAACCGAAATTCCGGCGTTGATGGCAGGACGGATACCTTTGTAAAACAGATCGCTTTCCAAAAATATCTGTCCGTCGGTGATCGAAATAACGTTGGTCGGAATATAGGCCGAAACGTCTCCGGCCTGCGTTTCGATAATCGGTAAGGCGGTGAGCGTCCCTCCGCCGTATTTAGGTCCCAGCTTGGCAGCACGTTCCAATAGACGACTGTGGAGATAGAATACGTCTCCCGGATACGCTTCGCGCCCGGGCGGACGACGCAATAATAAAGACATTTCGCGGTAGGCGACCGCATGCTTGCTCAGATCGTCGTAGACGATGAGCGCGTCTTTGCCGTTATCCATGAAATATTCTCCCATCGCGCAGCCGGCATACGGCGCAATATAGTTGAGCGGCGCCGGATCTGCCGCCGATGCTACGACGATGATCGCATGATCGAGCGCTCCCGATTGCTCGAGTTCGTAGACGATACGCCGGATCTTGGATTCGCGCTGACCGATACAGACATAGATCGAGATAACCCCGGATTCTTTCTGGTTGAGAATCGTATCGATCGCAATTGCCGTCTTGCCGGTCTGCCGGTCTCCGATGATCAATTCGCGTTGACCACGCCCGATGGGGATCATGCTATCGATGGCTTTTATGCCGGTTTGTAGAGGCGTATCGACCGATTGACGCGTAATGACTCCCGAAGCGATCCGCTCTACCGGGTAAAAAGTTTTGGTCTTGATCGGACCTTTGCCGTCCAGCGGTTCGCCGATCGCATTTACTACGCGTCCGATCAATGCCTCGCCGACCGGGACCTGAAGAATTTTTCCAGTAAGTCGAACTTCCATGCCCTCGTGGATCTTTTCGAATTCGCCTAATACTACCGCACCGATCAGGTCTTCATCCAGATTGAGCGCCAGCCCATACACCCCACTATCTCCAAAAACGAGCATCTCTGACATTTTCGCATTTCTAAGGCCATAGATACGTGCAACGCCGTCACCGGCTTCCAGGACATACCCGACTTCTTCAATATGCGACGACAAGTCCACTTCGTTGAGCTGCGTTTTGATGTTTTCTACCAAAATTCCGAGTTTCTCTTTGGCGGTATGATTCATAAGAGACTGGGGGCTTTAAGAATAAAAGAAGGGGCGATTGGTTCTGTCAGGGAAGTAATTTCGTCTCGATTTTGTGTAATTTCGCTTTCAGGCTGGTATCCAGTTTATGGCCTTCGAATTCGAATACCATCCCACCCAGAATTTTTTCGGAAAGTTTCTGTTTTATTGAGACGTGCTCCACGTGAAAAATTTCTTTCAAACTAACTTCTATGGTATCTATTTCATCTTGCTGCAAGGATCGAAGTGTTGTTACTTCGAGAGGGAGATACGAAAAACCGGTGTTTCTGAGGAGCTTCAGTTCATGGATTATTCTTTCCAGTAAACGCATCTCTTTTTTTTCGATGAGGAGGAATAACAACTTCATTACTTTCACAGAATCGACTTCTCGGAACGCATGGGATAAACGGTCTTCTTTTTGTCGCTGCGATAGTGTCGGCGTATCCAGCAGAGTTCTGAAATCACGCGATTTGCGGTATAATCTCTCTAAAATTTGCAAAACGTCGATATGATAGTTCACGCGATTAAGCTTTTCAGGCTGCCATATGTCCCATAGAGCCAGTGCATAGTTTTTTGCCGTGGTCATTTGTAACGTAGAGTGAGAGGATTTAACGATGCAGTTCTTCGAGTGATTCTGTGATCAGTTTCTGACTGGTATCTTCGTCCAGCTTCTCTGCCAAAATCTTTTTGACTATTTCCACACTGGTCTGGGTAATATATTTTTTGATATCCTGCATCATCGTTTCTTTTTCCCGGGCAATATCCAATCGCCCTTTTTCGAGCATCGCGGTGATTTCCTTATTCGTACGGATCAGGATTTCGTTGCGTGCTTGTTCCCCGATCTGCTTGGCATCCTGAATGATCCGATCTGCTTGTAGTTTTGCTTCGGCGAGCTGCTGGTCTATTTGCTGTTGAAGATTACGGGTTTTGTTTTCCAATTCTTTGGCCTGTTCCAGACTTTTCTCGATCGTACCGCGTCGTGCCTCCAGTCGTTGTAGTACAGGACCGAATACATATCGTTTCAAAACGAAAAAAACGATAAAAAACAAGAGTATTTGTCCGATCAGTACATGCGCCTGAATGCCGAATTGGTTGAGAAGTTCATTCATAAGTGAAAAATGCAAAGTGAAAAGTTCAAAAATTCCTTTTTATATCATAATAGAAGCAAAAATGAGAAACCTTATGTTTTGTGACGATCTGAAGGTTAACAAATTATTTGTGATTTATTCGATAAAACTTTGCATTTTCCACTTTGCATTGTCTTTGGCTGCTCATCAATCCCCCCGGCAAAGCAGTAGCTGCTCGCGGCGGGAAAGATCAACATCCAACCAGACCGGTAAGGCAAAAATCTAGGCAACGAATTTCAACACCAAAGCCACTACCAGCGAATAAATGGCAATCGCTTCGGCCAAGGCCAGAGGGAGCAAAAAGTTTCCCATGATTTTGTCGGCTGCTTCTGGATTACGGCTTACGGCATTGAATGCTGCAGAAGCCATCCAGCCGATAGCAATGGCCGGACCGATTGAAGCGGCCATCATCATAAATGCAATCGCAAACTCTTTGGTCATACAGATAAGAATAAAATAAGAAATAAAATAAATGGTAATTTATAAAGTCGGAATGCTCTGCATGGGTCTTGTCAGGGGCTAACTAAACATATTCTAAGCCTTCGTCAATGTGCCGTTACGGCATGCTGCTCGTGGGGCGGGTGGTGCGAGGTAATTGCGGTTTTGATAAATGCCAGTGTCAGCATTGAAAAAACCAGAGCCTGGATAAACCCGGCGAGCAGCTCGAAAGCAATGAAAGGTGCCGGAATAAGATACGGCACAAGACCGAAAACCACAAGCAAAAGAACGTCTCCGGCAAACGTATTGCCAAACAGGCGAAACGCAAATGAAAATATTTTAATGGTTTCGCTGATCAGCTCAAGAATCCCGATAAAAAAATTGATCGGATTGCTAAAATTGAAAAATTTGCCGGCATAGTCTCTGACACCCAGTTGTCTGAAGCCCATCATCTGAACAAAGACAATTGAAATTAGTGCAATCGCGAGCGTCATGTTTATGTCGCTGTTTGCAGAACGCAGAAGGGGAACAAAGACTAACTCCTCTTTGTCGGCAGATACTTCATCTGCCGTAGATGTCTCTGAAGTATGGACGGCTTCTCCGAGGATTCCGGCAGCTTTTTCTCCCGGGGAAATTATATCCCGTTGATCAGGTTCAACATGGGAAATTTCTTGATGATGTTTCGGTTCGTAGATCCCGACCGAATTTACACCCGGAAAAAGTCCGAACCAGTTGTTCGTAATAATAAACAGAAAAAAAGTTGCTACCAGTGGAAATACATATAATGCGGTTTTGCCTTTTCCCAGCATTTGTGACACTATGCCATAAAACCATTCTACAAATACTTCTACAAGATGGTATAGCGTATTTTTTAGATCATAGCGTGTTCTTTTTATCAAAAAAGCCAGGATTACAAAAAAAACCACGATGATTATCGAGGAAATCATCGTGTTGGTTATATCGAAAGGACCTATTTGTGTTATTTTTTCGGCTTTGAGAGAGATTTCCATGTAAATTTACAAACTACGTTGGTATTGTTTTATTTTTCGGGCTACCAGTACTATCGAGGCAAAGCCTGACAAAGCAAAGCTTAGCAGTATTAAAATCGGTTGTGTTCTGAATTGCAGATCCAGATATACTGCCGGAAAGACTAATATAACAGGCGGCAGAGCTATCAGCAGAGCAAATTCGAGTGCGACACCTGCCAAACCTTTTGAAGAACGCAGGGAAGAAATCTGTCCAGAAGCCGAGCTGTTCTTGTCGTTTGTTTTCATAAAAACATATAACTTGTATCACGACAAGCAACGAAAATCAATAGACAGATAAAAATACCCTCTCGGGATTAAGGATAAATATTTGTCTTGTTTCCAGCTTTCATGCTAGAGTTACGCGGTATTCGAGAAATTGATCGGGATTTGCGGAAATTGGTACAAAATTTTGGTTTTTTAACTGGCTGCTGGCCGCCAATCTCTGGTAGCCCATACTTCATAGATACTCCGTAATACGTTTACCCTGCTCCCATGTCTACCGCCCGTAAAATTTTTTCAAATACCGTTGTTCAGATTCTCGGCAAAGTTGTTATCGCGGTTTTCAGCATTTTCGCGGTTAAAATCCTGACGAATTATCTAAGCCCCGAGACGTACGGGGAATATAACACCGTCTATATCTATCTGGCGTTTTTCAGCATTATCGCCGACTTGGGTATCTATACGATCGCGGTACGGGAAATGGCCAAAAACGAAGAGAAAGTTCCGTTGATTATCGGTAATATTCTCAGCATCCGCACACTGCTGGCGACACTCAGCATCGGCGGAGCTTGTTTTGCCGCATTTTTCATCCCGCAGTATCAAAATACGGTTATTCCGCTGGGAATATTGATCTCTGGAATAGGAACGGTGATTGCTTTGATCAACGGTGTGTTGGTAAGTGTCTTTCAAACATATCTGAAAATGCAGTATGCCACGCTGAGTTTGATTGTCGGCAAAGTCGTCAGCGTGCTCGGCTTGGCCGTGATTGCTTTTGGCCTGTTGCCCAAAGAGCAGTTCGTATCCAATCCCATTTTGGCCGATTACGGATTTTATCTGACGATCCTGGTTGGTATTGTCAGCAGTATTTCGATGGTGCTAGTGACACTTTTCTATTCCAAGCGGATTGTCACGATTACGTATAAGTTCAATCTCGATGTGTGGAAGCGCTTAATGAAAGAATCTTTACCCTACGGTATAGCCCTTATCCTGGGGACTATTTATATTCGTGTCGACGGTCTGATGCTCTCACTGCTGCTGGGCGAAAAAGCTAGTGCCCAAGTCGGCCTCTACAGTACTGCGACCAAGGTGATCGAAGTGATCAATGTCTTGCCGATCCTGTTTATGAGTACGGTCCTGCCGGTGATGACCCGCTATCTGGAAGATAAAAACGAAAAAATCAGGGAATTGCTACGGTATTCTTTCTCTTTTTTATTTGCGCTCGGGCTGCCGATCTTTATCGGACTTGCCGTTATGTCGTATCAAATTATTTACTTGATCTCTTCTCCCGAATATCTGACCGATTATGCGCTTGGTTTTATTGGTTCCGACTGGGCTTTAAAGGTGTTGTCGGGCGCGCTGTTCGTTTCGTTTATCAATAACTTGTTTATTTATCTGCTCGTCTCGGTAGACCAGCAGAAAAAGCTGTTGTTGATCAACAGCGGTGCCGTGTTACTGAATATTTTGCTGAACGCCTGTACTATTCCCTTCTGGGGCTTTCAGGCTTCGGCGGTGATTACGGTCGTGTCCGAGGTATTTGTGTTGTTCTGGACTTTTTGGGTCAGCCGCCGCTATTTACGTTTCTCGATCGACTGGGCCAGTATTTTAAAGATAAGTATTGCCGGCATAGGTATGGGATTGGCGGTATATTTTTCCAAGAATCCGGTAATCGCTGCTTTTCAGAATAAAGGTATTGTCCTTTTGATGTTGTTCGGCGGATTGATCTACGTCATACTGCTGATTTTGACCAAAGCTATTCGCAAAGAACAGATACAGATGCTCATGCGAAGACAGGATGATGAAAAATCTGAAAAAGCAGGAGTAAAATAAAAAATCATTTCAAATTCTCGATTCTGTATTTTTTGATGGTATACTGGCGTACAGGTTATTTTATATTTTTATCTCTGTTTATGTACAAACCTAAACCGACGCTGGATTGCAATATGCACCACTGCGGGGAAAGTCTAAACGTTTTGGTCTTGAATTGCTCACTTAAGCATGAGCCCGAATTTTCTAATACCGGAGAACTGGCTCAGCTGGTACTGGATACTATGAAAGAGATCGATGCGGATGTAAAAACAGAAATCGTACGCATGTCTGATCTGGAGGTTCCGGTGGGACTGGAGTTTCGGGAAAACGAGCGGGATCAGTGGCCGGATGTCGTTACCAAGATCAAAGCCGCGGATATTATTTTGTTTGCCACGCCTATCTGGTGGGGAGAGCGCTCGAGTCTCATGCAGCGGGTAATCGAGCGGATGGATGCCCTGGATGAAGAGTATATTGCCAATGGCCGCAGCGCTTTATATAACAAAGTAGCAGGACTGGTAATTACCGGCAGCGAAGACGGGGCGCTCCACGTTATGGGCTCGATTATGATGGTATTAGCCTGGCTGGGATTTACGTTGCCTCCAGAATGTGCTGCTTATTGGGTCGGTGAAGTCGGTATCTTTGACAGTACCAAACGACGTCGCGAAAACAAGGCAACCCAGCATATGGCTAAAAACCTGGCGCGCAATACTCTCTATTATGCCCACTTGCTCAAAAAGAATCCGCTGACGATGAAGGGGTAATTTTTTGAAGACGGCCATAGATAACGATGGCCAAAACCAATATGAAACCATACTGGGAATCTACAAAAAAAAAGAGAAGCCATTTCCTGACTTCTCTTTTTTTGTCGTATGGAATACAATTCTTATTTTCCGAGTGTCTTTAAACAGCGGGTACAGATCTTGGTTCGCACCATGACACTATGCGCCGAGTCGAAGATCTGTTTTTGCACCAGATTGGGCATGAAACGGCGTTTGGTTTTACGGTTGGAGTGCGATACGTTGTGTCCCGAACTGGGTTCTTTGCCGCACATTTCACAGCGAGCAGCCATATTTAGGTTGAAAAAAGGTAAATGTACGTTTACTATGAAAATTGTACGGTGACTATCGTACGCGGAGAATCATTAAAAAGCAAGCCAAAATGGATTTTATACCCAACATTGTTGCCCTTGTCATAGCCATTACGATTCACGAATTCTGCCACGCCTGGGTAGCCAATTATCTCGGCGATCCCACGGCAAAATACGAGGGACGCCTGTCTCTTAATCCGCTGGTACATCTCGATCCTGTCGGGACGATTATGTTGTTACTTGTCCATTTCGGCTGGGGCAAACCCGTACCGTTCAATCCGTACTATCTGAAAAATCCCCGTTTGGGGTCTTTTCTGATTTCTTTGAGTGGACCTGTATCCAACTTTCTCCTGGCCCTTCTTGTGGCGATACCCCTTAAGTACGTCTCGTACCTCTCGCCACTCTATCCTTATCTCTCAAGTATGTATGGCGTGAATCTGTTACTGTTCATTTTCAATCTTTTTCCGATTCATCCGCTGGATGGCGCCAAAGTTTTTCGCTATTTCGTTCCGCATAAATTCGATGAGCAGATGGACGAGTATTTTCGAGTAGGGCCTTACATCCTCTTAACGATTCTTCTGTTTGAATACGTGACACATATCTCGATTATCGGGACAGTGATCTACTGGGTGGCTGAAAAAATCAGTATCCTGCTTTCGGTTTCGACCTGACCCGATTGTTTGCTACTGCTCTCAAATAAGGTCTTGAGCTCCCGTCTCGTACCGTGGTATACTTTCTTACGTTTTTCTCGCGATGGCCGATTTTGTTTTTTTACATCTGGTATATGAGCGAAAATAGCGATTTTTTAACTTTGGACATTGTGACGCTGGATAATCCGCTTTTCAAGGGCCGGGTACGGGCGGTCAGCGCGCCCACCGCTTTGGGACAAATAACGGTATTGCCTAATCATTTGCCATTGATCACCCAGCTCAAAGCCGGAGAAGTAAAGCTTAAAGTCAACGAAGGAGAAGGAATTTACGCCCCAGATATCATCTATGTCGCTATTTCGGGCGGTTTCATGGAGGTCAAACCCGGCAGCGTGGTAAATATTATTGCCGACAGCGCTTTGCGCATCGACTCGATTGACGAACAAAAAGCCATGGAAGCCAAAAACAAAGCCGAACAATTATTACGTGATTACCAGCAGCATAAAGTTACCCTCTCTGATCAGGAATTCGCCGGTGCCGCGGCGATGCTGGAACGTGCTTTGGCACAGTTAAAGGTTGCCCGAAGGAAACACAAAAAGTAAAAAAGACAAGACCGGTATTGTGGCAGTAATGTCCGGGAGCTGGTATTGTCCGCGGATGGTTTCTGTTTCTTCGGAAATCTTGCTTGCCAGTTGCAAAGTGGAGATCGGTCTGTTACAACTAGAGCTAAGTTCTGTAACATATTTTTCATGAAATCTCCCATTTTTCGTTTTTTTATCCTTGCTCTCATCCTGGGACTTTTTCCCGTAATAAAGGCCGCCGCTTTTAGTGATGTACCTCCCGGTGCCTGGTCGTACAGCTATGTACAGACAGCCGTGGAAAAAGGCTTTTTTGACAACAAGCCGGTTTTTTATCCCACCCGCAATCTTAACCGGGCCGAGCTGGCCAAACTGGTCTGCAAGATGGCTCTCTATACTGGTTTGATCAACGATTACGATACGACCGACGCACCCAAATTTAAAGATATTACACCCGAACATTGGGCTTATACCTATGTCGCTACTGCCGCCAAATATAACCTCATGACCGGTTACAAAGATACAAACGGTAATCTGACCGGCGTATTCGGTGTCGCCGATACTGTGACTCGGGCCCAGGCCGCTAAGGCTTTTGCCGGTGCATCTGCTTTGGCTCCCCGGACGGAACCGGAAATATTTTTTCAGGATATCGAACAGGCTTCTTGGGCCCGCGAATTTATTACCACGATGAACAGCTACGCGATCATGATCGGCTACGATGTGAACCGTTTTGGCGTCAACGACCCCGTTACCCGCGAACAGACCGCCAAAATCATTACCCGCATTATCGAGGTGCGAGGGGAACAATAGGGTAGCAAGGCAGCCAGTAATTTCGTGCTAAAAGCTAGTACGAGACTCTTCGCTCTCACTCAAAGTGACAGGTATCCTGATGCTTATTCCTGCTTCTCCAGCAGACTCAACTGCGTGGCCGAAAGTTTTCGCTTCGGATTCACTTCCTGATAGATAGTGAGCGCAAACCGGTCGGTCATGCCCGCAATGTAGTCTTTTATGACAATCGGTACCGTATCGCCCTGTTTGATCCGGGCCTGTTCTTCATCGGGAAGAGTTCGGGGGTGTTTTTGAAAATACTCGAACAGCGTCGTAATAACCGTATCGGCTTCTTTTGCTTGTTGTTTTATATAAGAAGAGAAATAAAAATTATCGTAAAGATAGCGTCTCAAGGTCTTTACCTGCGGTGCCATCTCGGCCGAAAAACCGATCAGCGGATCGGAAATTTTCTGCAGATCGTCGAAGGTTTTGATCTTCTTTTGACCGATCCGTTGGAGGCTGGCCTCCCACACATCGCGGACCAAACGGTCTACAACCCGTTTCAACAGTCTGGAACGCAAAAAAACTCCGTCCAGTTTCATTTTGTACGCGTGTTCTAAATAATCATAGGCCTCGCGGATCAAATAGACATTTTTCAGCATATGCGTCATATCCAAAATCTTGGAACGGAATCCGTCGTCCAGATCGTGATGGTAGTAAGCAATCTCGTCGGCGATATCTACCACCTGCGATTCCAACGTATTCAGTTTTTGGACTTTTTTATCGTGGCCGAATAGTGGGAGGTGTTTTAACAAACCGTCCAGCGATGCTTTGGTCAGATTTAATCCAGAAAATTGCGGATAGGGATGCTCCAGCAGCTCGACGATACGACGGCTTTGCTGATTATGTTCGAACGTTTCTCCGAAAGTTTTCATGATATGTTCCAGACTATCCTGTCCGGCATGCGCAAAAGGCGGATGTCCCAGATCGTGACATAGCGCGATCGTTTCGATCAAGTCCTCATTGAGTTTTAATGATCGCCCCAGATCCCGGGCGATCTGCTGTACTTCCAGACTATGCGTCATGCGGTTGCGATAATGGTCGCCCTCGCCGACGCGAAATACCTGGGTTTTTCCCTGCAGTCTTCGAAAACTACGGCTATGCAAGACCCGGTCGCGGTCGCGTTGAAAATCGGTCCGGAATTTATCGGCTTCCTCTGGATGGACTCGTTCTGATCCGTTTTTGTTGCGGCAGGCATAAACGGCCAGGATTAAGTCCTGGTCAGTTTCTATCTGATTTTTGACAGTTGGGCGCATAAAACATTATTTTTACATACTGTCTCTTTTCTAGCCTTTAGATCCGGGAATGTCAACGCCGAATCGTCTCTTGAGGATGTGTGAGGCTTTCATAACAGCGAACACCAAGTTCGTTCATCATTGTATGAACCACACCGGACTCGCTACGTCCAGAGGTAGGCGGGCAAGGTCCAAAGATCTGCGAATGTCAAAGGCCCTCTAAAATAAACCTGGCTGCGAACTCTCAGAGCTTGTTCTCTGCTCCTTTTGTATGGCAAGTGGGAATTCTGCTACATTTTTGAAAATATGCACCTGCCCATACTGACCGTCAAACCCGGGAGAAATCTGTAGCTCTCCTTTTCGTACTTTGCCGATTCCTTCGGCTACGCGAGTATCTACTGATGCAATCTCTGTAAGTGGCAGGTCGAGCAATATCTTTAATTCTTGTTCAAAAGCTTTGATCAAAATGTCATAGAGTACCTTCACCTTTTTACTGGCTTTACCTACCTGTAAAGATTCACTGATAATCTCATCCAAGGGAATCATATGCGTGAACGGAACCCGGTCTCCGGCTGGCGGAATCTCAGGCCGGTCGGCCAATTGCTCGATCCGGTTCATGACCCCGATCGTCAGGGGGCGCTTACATACCGGGCATAGAAAATTATGCGCTTTCGATTCTGCCGGTATAAAAGCAATGTTGCGCGGTGTCCGTCGATATGGTACATACCTTCTTCGGGATAAAACTCGACGGTTTTCTTGAACTTGCCAGGATGGTTGCTTTTAATTGCTTCCATGATGCCCTGGTAGGATAGGTCTGTGTCAAAGATATTTACTTCCCGCCCGATCCGTTCGGGACTATGTGAGTCCGAATTAGAAATAAGGGCAATCTTGTCCAGTATTGACAGGCGCCAGTTCATGGCCGGGTCGCTCGAAAGCCCCGTTTCTATTGCAAATATGGTTTGAGTAAACGGACCGAAACATTCTTCCAGGCTGTCGAAGCCCGATTTGGAGCCGAATATACCAAACCAGGGCGTCCAGGCGTGTGCCGGAATAATCACGTTTTGCGGATCCACATGGTAGACGATATCGGCCAGTTCTCGCGAGTCCATGCCGATGATAGGACGTCCGTCTGCCGCGAGATTCCCGCGTTTGGACAGAATTGCATTGAACTCTTTGGCTCTTTTCAAAGAAGGGACAAATACCAGATGGTGAATTTTTCGTACCCTGCCGCCGCGCGAGTAGATGCAGGCGATTTCGACACTCAGTAGAAAACGGGTCTTGGGAATTTTTCCGCTGATCGTAGGAAGTCGGTACTCTTTTTTCAATTTGTAGAGTCCCGGTTCCGCCTCTTCCAGTTGTGCTTCCAGTTCCCGCATCCAGGCATGATGCGTAAAATCGCCGGTGCCCATGACCAAAATTCCTTTGTCTTGTGCCCAACGATCGAGCTCGGCCAAAACCATGCGCGGCGAAACGGCTCGCGCGTATTTGGAATGGATATGCAGGTCGGCCGTGAACAGCATGGGAAGATTCTTAATGACGACGTCTAAAAATCCAAGCTACAGAAGTAATATTGATCTATTTCGTATTTTAGTAGCTCGGAATTGCATTTAAGAATAGAAAAGGCTAAATAAAGCGACTTTGGTTTTTCATGCCAAATACCAAATAAAAAATACTTACTACCTTCTTTGGTGCGCCCGGCAGGAGTCGAACCCACGACCCCCTGGTTCGAAGCCAGGTGCTCTATCCAGCTGAGCTACGGGCGCATAGTACGCAGAGGTATTTTTTTGATGAGTATTTTTCAGGTAACTTTCTAAAGTCTTTACCTGGGTCGATCCGCCGCGGCGGACTATCCAGCGAAAGCTACGGGCGCATCTAAAAGCGATCAACAAATATCAGCATACTGATTTTTGAAAAAAACTCAAATGTCAAAGCTCAAATCTCAAAAATCAAAATAAAAAACGTGTCTTTGCTAATCTAATAATAGTCTAGATGATAGTAAGATTCGTTGGTATAGGGTTAAAAGCTGAAATCACAAAGTTCATTCGTCACGGCGAACAAAAAAATGCCAAATATCAAAGTTCAAAGAACCGATGATAAGCAAGTATGGTGTATATCTTCTACGTTTGATATTCGACATTTGAGCTTTGATATTTCCTATCTATGTCATGTTGCAATTCGCGCCCGCAGCTTTTGTCAGTGTGATGAACATTCCTGTCCTTTTAGATATCTCCAGCGATCTGAGCTATACCCAGCCGTCCCGGAATCGTGAAACCGGCCGCTTTGGTATGACCTCCGCCGCCAAAGAGCTTGGCGATTGCCGAAACATTTATATCCTCGCGCAGCGTCCTCAGGGACGCTTTTATTTTTCCGCCGAATTCGGTGATCAGAGCCGAAAAAGTGCTATCGGGTACCGCATTGATGTAATCCACGACTCCCGACAGATCGTCGGGCTTGGCACCCAGCTCGATAAAGTCGCTCTCCAATACATACGAAATGGTAATTTTTTGTTCCGTTTTGTGGGCACGTTCCATGACTCGTCCCCACAGTTTCATCGTCGAAAGCGGCGTGTTCTTAAAGATATGTTTCGATATTTTGCGGACGCTGGCGCCCCGGGACAATAGTTCTCCGGCCACTCGATAGACTTCCTCGGTTGTGTTGCTGTGCATAAAACTGCCCGTATCCGTATATATTCCCACCATCAACGCCGTGGCTATATCGGGTGTGATTTTCACATTCCAGTACTTCAAAAGACGGTAAACAACCATGCATGCTGCCGCTGTGCCTGGTTTGACGATATTGAGTGTGCCGAATTTGGTATTGGAAATGTGGTGGTCGATGTTGATAAATTCTTTTGTCCCGTCAAACATCTCGGGATGGGTTTGCTCGAATCCTGTCAGTTTTGGTTCGCCGCAATCGGTGATGATGAAAAGGTCGTAGGCGTTTGTGTCGAGTTCTTTGATAAATTCGTGAATCGAGGGGATAAACTTCATATTGTCGGGAATATCCTCGAGACAGATCAGCTGGGACTCTTTTCCCAACTGTTTAAACACAAGATTGAGTGCGCAGGTTGAGCCCAGACTGTCGCCGTCCAGGTTTTTGGGAGAAATTACGGCGATACGTCGCGCTGCTTTGATCTTGCGACCCGCGGCTACGACCTCTTCGGGAGTGTAGATATCTTGAACCATTGATAGTAAGAAGGATAACGATCGAGATAGATTGTATTTTTATCGAAACTCTCATAGATTTTTGTTTATTTTGTGATATGGAAAGAGTTAATAACTATAACAAACCGAACATGCAGTGCAAGCTGGTTATGTTAAATATCTTGCTGTGTTTTAAAAATATTTTATAGCTCTTGTTTTAAATGAGTATCAAAAACGGTGTCTCTATGGGTACTCCAAAAAGACCTAGTCTGGTTGGCCCTAAACGGAAAAACCGCAGAAAAGGTTTTGAACGGTACGCCAGGATCAATTTGTTAACAATTGTGTACGGAAAGACAATAACCGTATCACAAAAATCCTCGTCAACAGATCAAGATCTGCCGGTTGAATTTGTCCCTGGACTAACCTGATTTCCTTTCTCTTCATCTTTGCGTATCTTGGCAAACAGATCTTCGATATGGCTAACGTATTCGCCAGTCGTGTCTTCCACGAAACTGATCCGGGGAACATGGTGCAGATTTAAACGATGATTCAGCTCTTTTTGAATGTCGTATAAATTTCCTTTCGACCATTCATAAAAATTTTTGAACGAATTGTTGGGGAGCGAAACATAGACTTTAGCAGTAGAAAGATCGCGGGCCGTAATTACGCGTGTTACCGTTACAAGTTGAAAATGCTCGCGGTCAATCGAGGTCAAAAGGATGTCTGCTACCTGCTCTTTGATCAGACTGTTTATTTTATCGATACGATGGGACATAGAGGCAAGTATCTAGTATTAGGTGTAAAGTATGAAGTATAAGGCATGGGGATGGGAGTTAGGAGTTGGGAGATCGGAGTGAGGAAGGAGCTGATCGCTTGCCCCGAATTTTGCATTTACTTGCTTATTCTAACAAAGTATCCTGTTCTCACAATCGTTTTTTATGAAAGACCCCTTACGTACTGTTTTTTTCGGGACATCGGATTTTGTTCTGTCTGTTGTGGAAGCACTTTTTCGAGATAAACGCTTTGAACTTGTAGCTGTGGTAAGCCAGTCAGGTAAACCCCAAGGTCGGGGACTCGCAGTCGGCAAGTCGCCGGTTACGTTACGTGCGGAAGAATTAGTACTACCAGTTGTTACGCCTGAAAAAATCAGAACTGCCGACTTTGAGGCCTGGCTGAAGAACCTGCACCCCGATATCTGTGTCGTGGCAAGTTACGGAAAGATCATTCCTCAAAATATTCTGGATATTCCCCGGTTTGGTTTTATCAATATTCACCCGTCGTTGCTGCCGCGTCATCGCGGGGCGACCCCGGTGCCCTATACCTTTCTCTTCGGCGACGAAATAACGGGAGTGACTATTATGCAAATGAGCGCGGGCATGGATGAAGGCGATATGTTGTGGCAAACCAAGATTCGAGTTGATCCGGATGCGACGAGTCAGACTCTCTTGCCGGAACTGTTTACCCTGGGCTCTAAGAAGCTGGGCGATACCATTGCAGGATTTGTCGAAGGCACGATTAGGCCTGTTCCTCAAGATTCTGCCCTGGCTACTTATTCCCGCTTGTTGGAGAAAGAAATGGGGAAAATCGATTGGCAGACCGAGTCGGCCGTTCAGATCGTGCGCAAAATCAAAGCTTTTACTCCCTGGCCGGGTGTATACACTTTTTTGGAAGAGAAGCGTTTCAAAATACTTCAAGCTGCGGTATTGAACAAAAAAGTAGAACAACTGCCTGGAAAAATCATTGACAATGAGGGAATTCAAACCGTTGACGGTATACTTGTTGCGCAAACGGTACAGCTTGAAGGAAAGACCCCGGTTTCCTTTGAAGATTTCCTGCGGGGAATGCATGGAAAAGAATTGCATTTCGGATGATTGCAAATCGCCCAGAACTGTTTAAAATGAAAAGGCAATTAGCGGTGAGCGGTTAGTCATCGCAGTTATACTCCTAAAGGAGCCCCTGCGTGGCATCCGGCGGGTAATGTTTCGTTCCGCCTAATGAAAGGGGGTTAGTAATAACCACTCTGGATAAAGACGAGCAATCGGTAATATGTGCCCATACTTCATACTAAATACGTGATCCCTCCATGCCTCAAACTCTCTACCTCAAATACCGTCCGCAGGACTTTGACAGCCTGGTCGGCCAGGAAATCACCCGGGTTATTTTGAAGAATGCGTCTCGGGAACGGAAATTGTCGCATGCGTATTTGTTTACCGGACCGCGCGGAACCGGAAAAACATCTTCCGCCCGTATTGTAGCCAAGGCAATCAATTGTACGGCGCTCAAAGAGGACGGGAACCCGTGTAATGCGTGCCGGATATGCGAAGCGATCACCGAAGGCCGCCTGGTCGATATTATCGAAATAGACGCGGCCAGTCACACCAGCGTGGACGATGTGCGCGACCTGATTGATAAAGCCCGCTTTATGCCGAATGAAGCCCAAAAAAAAGTCTATATCGTCGACGAAGTGCATATGCTCTCAAAATCGGCCTTTAACGCGTTGCTAAAAACTTTGGAAGAGCCGCCCGAGCATGTGCATTTTATCCTGGCTACGACCGAATCACACAAAGTACCCGATACGATCATCTCGCGCTGCCAGCGTTTTGATTTCAAGCGCTTCGAAATAAAGGATATTGTCTACCGGCTTAAATTTGTGGCTGAGCAGGAGGGCGTCCAGGCGGATGTCAAAGCGCTGAACCTGATTGCCAAAGTGGCGGAAGGGGGCTTGCGGGATGCGCTCGGACTTTTCGAAAAAGTTGTTTTGGACGGCAAAATAACGTATGAAGATGTGGTCAGTCATGTGGGAGTTACGTCTGCCCATGTGATCGAAGGACTGTTTGACGATCTGTATGCGGGAAGAGTAGACAACGCATTGACCAAAATAAACGATCTGTATGAAGGGGGAGCGAGTCTGACGCAATTCCTTAAAGATTTTATCGAATATGTGCGGGACCAGTTTTTATTGAGCGTGCAGGATAAAGATCCCGAATATACCGGGGAACTGGTACGCTGGATCGAGATCTTAGAAAATACCAGCCAGGATATAAAGACCGCGATGATTCCGCAGTTGCCACTGGAAATTGCAGTGGTGAAGATTGCCGGAGAACGACAGGAACTCTCCGGCGAAGACGGAGCAGAAAAGAAAATCTCTTCCAAAGAGTTGCTTGCTTCAAGAAAGAGCCAGGCGAGTTCTGTTGTTGAACCCCAAGTGGCCGTTTCCGCACCGAATGTTCAGGCGAATGTTCCTCCCTCCCGAGAAGAGAAAGAAGAAACGGCATTTTCTGGAACAGTGTCCGTCGACATGTTACGCGAAAAGTGGGGGAGTTTGGCCGGTAAAATGGGACCGAAGGTACGGCATGCTTTTAAAAATGCCTCCCCGGTGACTTTGGAAGGGGATAAATTGACCCTTCAGGTTTCGAGTCAAATGTATCTGGAGGTGTTGGAAGCTCCGGCCGCGCTCGCCGAGGTGGAGAAAGTATTGCAGGAGAGCTTTTCTCAAATGTTCCAGATTCGACCTGTTTTGCAAAAGATAGAAACGCTTCTGCCTGATCCGGCGGCTAACGTTCAACCTTTTTCTGTTCAACCGACTCCGGCTTTGGTCGAAACTGATCCTATGCCGAAAAAATCGATGACGCCTGAAGACGTGGCCGAGCTGTTTGGGGGCGAGGTGGTGGAATAAAGGATCTACTGATTCTTTTTGGCTGCTAACTCATGACCAAGAACTTCCGCAGGATCAAATCTCCTGATTTGATCCTTATTCTTTTACATAACGGTCAGGTAGGATCGGGTGTTATACTTTTCCGATGGAGATTATAGGTGGAGCTTTAAAAAATGGTTACGGATACTAACTCATTGATTGGGCCAAAGAGTATGTTTTGTACAATGAAAATACCAAGTCGGAGGCCTGGTCCTGTATAGTGAAACTATTTTCCGCTTTTTTTAGCAGCCAATGCTGTCGCCAGGTTACGGAATCGGGGATCTTTTAGATCTTCCGTTGTCAAATCGTCATCAAACCAGGGGACATATGTTCCCCATGCCCAGCCACTACCATCAATCTCTATGTCCTGGAACTTTCTTTCTGCTTCTAGTCCGCTAATATATGCTGCCCAATCATCATCTTTGACAGAGCCGTTATTGATTTCACAAATCGATATTTCATCGTTTCCCGAACTATAGACTCTTAAGAGACAATCTTTTCCTTCTGATTTTACGATGTAATAATCGGCTCCGGCGCTTGACGTCCCCAAGAAACGATCGACTTGAATGTTGTTGATCTGACCTGAATTTAAGGTCTTGTCCGACCACCCTGAATTATATCGTTCTACGGCAGCTATCCCGCTCGCAATGGCTTGTTCAGGGCTAGGCTTGGGAGCTGCTGCTGTCGGGGCAGGCGGGGGTGTCACTGAAGCTGTCGTTACATCATTCACAACATTATTTTTAAAATTTTCGATTGTCTTGTATGCTTTCTGTAAACCTTGGCCTTGTGCTTTCGTACTGGCTACATTGCCGGCTTGACTTAGTTCAAAAATGCCGAACTCTTCGTTATTAACCGGATTATCTATGGATATCGGCGCTTTGAAGTGTTTGCCAGCTATGGTGAAGCACAAATTATAGTAGCCGTTGGATTTTATGTAAGCAGGAGAGCTGTCATTTGGTAGTACTGCTGCAACTCGTTCCAGAAATTTATAACTGGCCTTTTCTTTATCTGTATCTTCTATGTTCTCAGGTGTTGGAATAGTCGGAACAACTGGTGGTGTTGATGATGGTGTACTCGTCGTTTCTTTCGGATACAGCGTAGTTAGTATTTCCGTAAAAGTTTTCCCGCCATAGGGGTCTCCTTCCAGTTTGGTGAGCCAGGTATTATCATCGTTGATCTTCTTCTTGATATACTTATCAACTGCATCTTTGTAGGTTTGATTATCGAGTTTAAATTCACCGGCTTGTTCATCACATAGCTTTTTAAATGTTAATTTAGAAGAATCCTGGGTATCTCCGTTTCGGTACATCTCGGCTACGTCTCTTCCGGTTGGATTTTTGTTAGATAATATACCAAGTGCATAGATAGAAGGAACTTCCTCTACAGTATTTGCTATGGGTTCAATCACAGTGCTATATAACCAAGGAAAAGTTGATTTTAAGTAATTTAATGTTTTTTTATACGTATCACTCATTTTTAATTTTTCCTTTAGGCCAACTCCAACATTTTCGACGGTATTTGTAATTCTTTTTGTCTGATCGATAGTTTCACCGGTCAGCTTCTTGCCAAAATCCGTTCCCAAAAATCCTAGAGCTGCGACGCTCCCAATAATCCGTGGACGGGCTTTGTCGTTGAATAATCCATACAAAATTCCGGCCAAAACGGCCATTTTTGCCAGAGGGTGCATCTGGGCAAATTGATCAACCAAAGCGCCGATGGGATCGTTGAGAAAAGAATCGACCGTTACTTTTTTATCTGGCTGGTTTCCGGAAGCTTCTCCGTTAAGTTTTGGCGTAATCGAACCATCCGGATTTACCTTGAAATACTCGCTGGCATTTTTAAACTGTGCGTCCACTATTTTTCGTACTTCGGCATTTTCAATCGTATTTGTATTAATTTTCGCCTGATTTAGTTTCTTAAAACCTTCCAAATCGGTTTCGGCTTTACTCTTGATGGCCTGATCCAGGATGATCCCGGAACCTTCTTCGGCCTTATACATACTTTCGTACAGGGAACGCAAAGCCAATATCTTGCTTTTTTTCTCAGGAGTCGTTTCTGCCGAGACCTTTGCTTCGATCTTAGCAATTATGGCCTCTATATCGGCACGTTTCCCATTGACTACCGTTTCGATTCCCAAATCTTTCAAAGCGTTATCGATGTCCTTCCTGAATTTCTCGGGCGTTGTTTTTGTGTAATTTATATCTCTATTGGGCATCAATGTCAGCAAAATGTCATTTCGGCTGATAGCGTTCAGCAACTTCCTGTCATCCTCGCTAGCGTTTGGTTCAACTGACATGTTTCCCTGCTCGTCAAAAGCGATGTACTGTCCTTCCAGAAAGATGTGCTCCTTTACAAGATAATGAGCCCATATGCTTTTTTCCCATTTATCGGTAAGCTCTTTATAAAAGTCGATTTTCTCATCGATTGTGGCATCCTTTTTCTCTTGGGCTTTCTCTAATAAAAATGTGCGTACTCTCGTCGCTTCTTCGTTTTCAATGTTTTCTCCATGTTCTTTCAATCGTTTTTTTGTATCTTTTTCGGTTTTCTCTCTTTCCGCAAGTATTCGTGCATTCTCAGCTTGAATTGATTTAAAAAGCGGAATATACAGATCTTTCTGATCGTTTATTCGTTGCAGGAATTTTTTAGCCTCATCCTTATACGTTTTTTCGGCTGTATTGGTCGTTTGAAACTCAAATTTACCTTTATCGGCATTCCCTGGTTCCGGCTTGAATACCAATGCATATCCGTACGTCTTGTATCGTTCAATATCTGCCGCAAAATTATTTTGCTGCTTCTCTATTTCGGTAGATGGCTGCTGGACTTCTTGGCTTTGAGGGCTATCTCTGTCATAGACAACATTCCCAGACCGTCCAAAGTCGCGATAGATATGGCAATGTAAAATGTTTTTCACCGCTTTGAAGGAAAGATATATCCCATTATCATACCAGAACTTGTCCGAAAAAACAACGCCGCGTTCTCTTTCAGGTCAAATGCGACATAGCGTATAACGATGTTTAAATATCAAAGAGCACAAGACCAGTTGGCAATGTTAACTATAAAAGGTTCAGAACTGCTTGTATGTTAAGCGGTATTGAACATCATGGCCGCCAACATTTTGAAAAATTCGTTGAGGATGCGTTTTAATGAACTTTCTGTCTGAAGCCAAGTCTCCTGGGTCATTTCTGGTAGGGAAGTAGCGTTCATCCGAACAATCCGTAGATTGTCCGGAGTAAACTTTTTGAGATGGGACCAGGCCCGCCTTTGGGCAAAAGGAGAACAGACCAGCCTGATCCTTTTTACAGGTATTTGACGGTCTTCCAAAAGGTTCAACGAAGCAATGATATTCCCGGGGAGCGAAATCGATTTTTCTTCGGTAAGAATAGCGGTTGCCGCAATGCCGTTTTGTAGTGCATAATCTCGATAGATCAGCGCTTCGGCCGGTCGAGGGTCGTATCTCGGATGTCCGCCGCTAAAGAGCAGTATCGGACTGACGCCTTGCCGGTAGAGTTCAATCGCTTTTTGGGCCCGATCCAGGTGTTTCCATCCGCATACCAGGATGACGTCTACCTCTTCCAAGTCGTCCTCTTCGCTTAAGTATTGGTAGAGTATATCAAGGTGATCCTTATATTTTGAGGGATGCTCCAGAATGATTGAAACCAGCTGATCAATCAGTTGTTGAGAAGCCTGCAAGGTTTGCTCGACACGACCAAGTACTTTCAACTCGGGATCATCCAGGATTTCGCGAATGTGCAATGTGTCTGCATAGGTTTGGTCAAAAATCTCGGTCGGGAGTTTGCAGCTTTCCAGAAGGCTTTTGAGCAAACCGAGGTCTGGATAATGAACATACTGTTTTTCGTCCGGTAGCTTCCGTTGTGCGTCGGTTTCGAGTATGTTTCGTTGTTCCATCAACGTAACCGGGAGCTGAGTGGGGGAGTTTCGGTGCTTCATTAAAGAAGAGGTGTTAAAAAATCTCACTTTCTATAGTGAAGCATTCTAAGTTAGCATTCAATCTTTTACAACTGAGTATCTTGATAATTCGAAAACTTGGTTCGATACAATCAAGAAACCTGAACCCGCCATGTGTTGTACATAGAACTCCGGTGTTTGGGCACTCGAACGATTGTAATGTGCGGGACAGTGGGGTTCCAAGTGCAACTTGGAACCAGAGAGGGATATTTTTTTGACAATATGTCGGTGTTTTTGTGTACGTGGAATTTTGAAGTCGTTTTTTGTGAAAAGCTGCCGGCAGGGACTGGCGTATTTTCTAGTTCCAGGTTGTACCTGGAACTACTATGTTTTCACCACTCAAACGATGCAATTTCACCAGATCTTCGTTATTCATCGTATAGAATCGTGCCGATGAATAGAACCAGTTTTCCGGTTGTATAACATAGTTCTTCTTGACCGGATTTTGATGAATATATTCTACTTTGGAAAGCATCATGGCTTCGCTCTGAATGTGTTCGGCAAAGTTTTCGCGCTGCCAGATCTGAAAATCCGAACCATGTTTTCTGGCGTAGGAATGAGAGAGGAGTGTATTAATATAGTGGCGATTGTCTGTTAGCAGAAGCTTCTTGATCTCTTTTGTGGTATGTCTTTTGAAATCTCGTATGATTGCATGCAAAGGGCTTTGATTTGATTGAGCGATAAAATGGATATGGTTGGTCATAAAGACGTATGCATAAACAATCAGTCCCTTCTGTTTCTGGCAGAATGTTAGGCTATCCGTTAGCACACGAAAATACTCGGGTTTGGTAAAAATATCGATCCATTCGATGACAGTGCAGGTGAGAAAGTAGATGTCATTTGGAAAAGATGTGCTGATGCGCGGTGAAGGCATAGTGGAAATATAGAAGAATTTGTTCTGAGCGTAAGACAAAAATGTTCCAGCTGCAAGCTGGAACCAGATTCTCATGGGAAAAGTTATGAAAATTTTAGTTTTGGTATTTTCTGGTTTCTCTTTTGTTTTCTAGTTCCATGTTGTACATGGAACTCCTATGTTTGGGCACCCAAACGATGGTGCGGTGTGTAACATTGAGGTTCCAAGTGCAACTTGGAACCAGAAGCGGGCTTCAATGTTTTGGCACTCAAACATAGTTTATGCGCGGAACATGGAGGTTCCAGGTACAACCTGGAACCAGAAAGGCAACGTTCTGGACAATCATGTGTTGTGCATAGAACTCCGGTGTTTGGGCACGCAAACGATGGTAATGTACGGGACAGTGGGGTTCCAAGTACAACTTGGAACCAGAAGGGGTGCTATGGCGAAGAGCTATTTTATAGTCCTTTTTTATGTGACTCGCGTTCTTCATTCGCAGGAACAGGTCTCCTGACCTGTTTCGGTCTATAAACAAAACTTTCAAATGTCTCTATTTCCTTCGTTAATGTATTGAATTTGCGATTCTTATTGGATCTCTTGCTCCTGCGACAGAGGTTCTTTCAGGAACCTGTTACCGCAAAAGAGGGAGTTTTTTTATTTATGGTCACCAAATAAGAGCATTCGCATGTCTTTATCTGGAACTTTGACTTTTGAAGCTCTCATCTCTTTTACAATCTTTTCAAAAATTAGAAGTGCTTTTGATTTTATCAAAACATTGCCTACTCGTTCTAGTTCAGCAATATTCTGGATTACTTCTTTTGAACCAAATATTACAATTCTTGCTTTGGCATCGGCTAATTTACTATTAACAGTAGCCATTTCAGCTTCTGATTGAGACCTCGCAAGTATTGCTACAGCATTTATATAATCTTTGTAAGCTTCATATCTTAAATTTGAAAAACTTTCATAGCTTGTGTTTTTACGAGAAAGCAACGATTGTAAAAGCGCACCAATTATAATACCTAGTATTGGTAATAAGATTGTAATTAAGTTGATATCCATAAAAATTCTTATTTTAGATAACTAGTTTGTACATGAAGCGTTATACACCATTGATACTTTTAAAAATAATACTTACCCCCGCTTCAACACTGCCAAAAAGGCTTCTTGGGAAATAGCGATCTTGCCGATCTGCTTCATGCGCTTTTTCCCCTTTTTCTGCTTTTCGAGCAGCTTCTTTTTCCGCGACACGTCGCCGCCGTAGAGGTAGCCGGTCACGTCCTTGCGGTAGGCAGGAATGGTTTCGCGGGCAATAATCCGCGCGCCGATACCGGCCTGCAGCGGAATCGGAAACTGCGCCCGCGGAATCAAGTCTTTCAGCCGTTTGGTAATATCGATTCCTACCGAAACCGCCTTTTTCTCATGCACGATATTACTTAAAGCCTCCACCTTATCGCCCGCCACCAACACGTCCAGCTTTACCAGATCGTCAGCCCGGTAGTCCAGCAGCTCGTAGCTCATCGAGGCATATCCCGAAGAAATACTTTTGAGCGAATCGAAAAAGTCGATAATGATCTCGGCCAGCGGAATCTCGTTCGTCAGCAACACCCGGTCGGTATCCAGATAGGAAGTGTTTTTATAAATTCCGCGTTTATCCTTGATCAGTTCCAGAATCCCGCCCAGATACTTGGTCGGCGTAATGATCTCAACTTTGGTATACGGTTCCAGAATCGTCTGATACACCGACCGGTCGGGGAGCTCGGACGGGTTGCTGATGGTGACTTCCTCGTCTTTGATCGTAATGATTTTGTACGAAACACTCGGTGCGGTGACGATCAGGTTCAGATCATACTCGCGTTCCAGCCGCTCCTGCACGATCTCCATATGCAAGAGTCCCAAAAAACCGCAACGGAAACCATGCCCCAGGGCAGGGGAGTTGTCGGGTTCAAACGTAAACGAGCTGTCATTGAGACTCAGTTTTTCCATCGAATCACGCAACGCCGGGTACTCTTCGCCGTCAATCGGAAATACCGAAGCGAACACCAGTGGCACCACCTTTTTGTACCCCGGCAGAGCAACCGCGGTGTTCAGGTCGGCGCCTTTCCAGATCGTATCGCCGACTTTCGCATCCCGCACGCTCTTGAGTCCCGTCACGATATACCCGATCTCGCCTTCGCCTAAGGTATCGCATGCTTTATACTTCGGGCTGAAATAGCCGACTTCGAGCACCTCCATTTTTTGGTGGTTGGAAAGCAGATACATGGTGTCTCCTCTTTTTATCGAACCTGAAACCACTTTCATATACGTCACGACTCCCTTGTAATTGTCATACACCGAGTCAAAGATCAGCGCTTTTACTTCTTGGGCGTCTTTATGCAATGAGGGGGGCGGGACAAGTTCGACGATCCGGTCGAGCACCTTATCGACATTGGTGCCTTCTTTGGCCGATATCGGAATAACTTCTTCAGGTTTGATGCCCAGCACTTCGACCAGTTCTTTGGTTACTTTTTCCACATCAGCCGCTGGCAGATCGATCTTATTAATCACTGGAATAATGGTGAGGTTGTGCTCGAGCGCCAGGTAGGTGTTGGACAAGGTTTGGGCTTCGATGCCCTGGGTGGCATCCACCACCAGAATCGCTCCTTCGCAAGCGGCTAGCGACCGGGATACTTCGTATTGAAAATCGACGTGACCGGGAGTGTCGATGAGATTCAACTGGTAGGAGCTGGGAGTTAGGAGTTGTGAGTTAGGGGAGGGGGCACTGCTGCCAGCTGTCAGCTGTCGGCTGTCGGCCTCTTGTCCCAACTGACCGCTGATCGCTGACCGCTGACCGCTAGTTACTTGTGTGTTCGTGCCTTCGAGGTACACACCCCGGCCCTCCGGGCCACCCCTCTCTAGAGGGGATTTGAAATCCCTAGCTTCTAGCTTCTGATCCCTAGCTCCTTCTCCCTGACCGCTATGTTTCCAGCTCATCCGTACCGGTTGCAGCTTGATCGTAATGCCGCGTTCCTGCTCGAGCTCCATGGTATCGAGCATTTGTTCGTGCTTCATTTCGCGTTTGGAAATGGTGCCGGTGACTTCCAAAAAACGGTCGGCCAGTGTGGATTTGCCGTGATCGATATGGGCTATGATACAGAAATTGCGAATGTGGGAGGTGGACATGGAAGTAGGGAGAGCGGAGTTAGGAGAGGGGAGTGTTGGGTTGATGTAGGGCAGCCCCCCTTAGAGGAGACCTGTGTGTCTGCCTGAATTATTGGGAAGGGGAGAACGGAGTTAGGAGTTGGGGAAGGGAAGGGCTGACAGCTAACAGTTTACAGCAGAAGCAGGGGAAAGGAGAAGGGAGTTTGGGGTTGGGCGTTAGGAGCTAGGTGGGGCCAGGGGAGCTGGCTATACGACTGTTGGAATCTAGCCCTCCGTGGGGGAGTACCTCCGTTTCCCGTTGGGGCCGATCCGGGCCCCTGGTTGGGGCAGACCCACGTGTCTGCCCTGCCCAGAGGCTGGATGGTCAGGAACCATATAAATACAAATCAACGTTCTTGCTCAGGTTTTTGTCGCTGTTCTTGAATCGTAGCCGTTTGAAGTCTGCCAGGGTGTACTTTTTTGACGGACTTGGGATGAGCGGATTGATACGAAAAATAGGTTTTGAATTGCGTACAACAATGTAAGAATGTCCCTTTTGAGTTAATTCCGCAATTTTCCGTAAATTGTTCCTGAGTGCCTTCATGCCGATGATTTGTGGCTCCATAGGCGTTGCATGTTTAACGAGCTAGAGACACCGAAATTATACGGAGAGTGTACACTTTTTGTCAATGAAACCGCTGGAGGTATGCCTCAAGGTCTGAACGGTTACAGGTTATGTCATGTTGGCTTGACACAAGTCACTGTTGTCCTAAAATTAAGACAAATTCGGAAAATAAAGTTTTACCTCTTGTTGAACATACTGATATGTCGGAAAGTACGGGCACTTGTAAAGAAGTCTCTCCACCGAAAAGTCTTCTTGATAAAGAAGGAATAAGTTCCGGGTTGTTAACGGATTTGAGGGCGCCTTTTGAAAACATCATGAAGTGGATTTTGCAGAGTATAGGACCTGCCAACTTTGACCCTTTGCGAAGAAACTTTCTGACCCGGGATGTGCCCGGAGTCGTAGCATTCCTGACTCTGCTGGGCTTAACCCCGGAACAAGCATTGGCGCAAGAAGCAGTTTTATCGGCAAGGTTAAGACGTTGGTTGGAAAATTATGAGAAATTACCGATGGCCCAGGTGAATTTTCCAAAAATAACTCGAGCAGAGGCAAACAATCTTCCAAATATACAATTACTAGGGCCAAATGGCGGTAGCGGTAATGGCAGTTTTGTAAATATTGCCAATAACCTCTATATACTCACCGCCGAACATGTGGCCGATAATATGCCGGATCGTTATACCACGGTGGCCGGCGCCAGGGATATGGCCCTGATGAGTTGTGTTTGCTATAAAAATAATCCGGACTATCAACTTAATTTAGCTTCAGCGCTTCAGTATGATCCGACAGCTTCCCTCCGTGACATCCCTGATGTAAATGGGCAGCAAGCCAAGATATCCGGCTATTTTCGAGATGAGGGATTTATGACGATAACCGGAAAATGCTTATATACGGTCAATGAAGTAGATGAATTAGCGTATATTATCAAAAAATCTCAACCGCAGACGCAAAATCGTAGTAATAACCAATCGAGCCTCGATCGTCCCCTGACAAATCGTTTTTGCCTCAAGATAGATCCCAATTATGATCTTAGAGGTATATCAGGCGGACCGGTATTTGTAACGAGCGGAGGAAACAAAGGATTTTGTGGAGTTGTGATTGAACAAGTACGATATGGTCGTGTCAACGAGAAGAACCAATTTGAGGGAATAAGTTTAGTTATCTTTAATACCCACGAAGACGCGCGGGATTTGCTCGATCTTGAGTATAAGCGACTTACCGGTAATGATCCTGCACGTATCAGAAGTTCCTCTCCTCCCGGGGCCAGACCAGGTACGGCCACTGGCGGCAGGCCGGCAGCGACTCCTCGACCTACTCCTCTTCCAAACTCCACGCCGATTCCCTCCAATAAGCCCAAAATTACCATTACGGTTGATGGTACAAAAGTTAAGCCCAAAAATGATTAGTCATTTCAATAAATCCTTCTGAAAGATTGCTTATTTTCAGGTTGCTGTAAAAGAAAGAAGTGTGATATCATAATACGATATTCTCTATTTTGGAATAAAACAAAATGTCCGTTTTCTTTGAAATACATACACTTGGCTGCGGTCCTCAGATCTGGCACAGAAAAATCAATTCTTTCGCAAACCAAAATGGAAGTGATCCTGAAAGTACCACTGAAAGTCAGCCGATCGATCTGAAAAACGAAACGACCGAAAAAATTGAGCAATCCTTCGGCCCGGATCTTTTAAAGTCAAATGATATCACGCAGGTCGATCTTCAGGTCTATGACTTCTTTGGCCGGGAGTGGCAGAGTTTTCGAAAGGATCCCGCAAGTCCCGAATGGAGCTACCTGAACGATCCGGAAGAAAAAAGCAGTGACTGGAACAGTCGTAAACTCAAAAAAGATCGTGACAGCCGCCTCAAGCAATATATTTCGAATTTCAAAGGAATATTGCTTAGCGGAAGTCCCGTGGCACTTACCAAAATAAACAATCCATCCGACCCTGAAAACGGTTATTATACTTGGACTATCGGTGACCCGGCCAAAGCCGACAAGTATGGCTCCTACCGCGTGGTGCTTAAGAAAATATCTCAGACCAAAAGTAGGGAGCTCACTGTTAACCGCAGTAAACAGTTAGAACTACAAACCTCTCCTCAAGACATAACCATTGATAGGGGGAAGGTTGTTATTACACCTATTCCTATTCCTCCGAATCTTGAACAGCCGGCTCTTTCCAACGATAATTTGCGAGCGATCTATACCACTCTGGCCGGTTTTTTGCGATCCTACGAAGGCCGCGATAGTTTTGACTACCGCAAAGCCGGCGATTTTCAGAAATACATAGACTATCTTATCGGTGAAATAAAAAAGAATGAGAAAGGAGAGAATCTCCTTATCAATACTATAATAAGCGCTCTGACCGAGACACAAACAGTAAAAGTAGAGGATAAAGACAAACAAGCTTTTGTACTAAAGGCTTTAGAGAAAATAAAAAGCGAAGTTGGAAAAAAGGCTACTCAGGATATTCTGCAGCTAACGGAATTTGAAAAAGAGTTAAATAAGGGAAAAGGCGAAAAAGACCCCAAGCCCTACGATGTGGTAAAGCGATTGAACGATTTGATTGTTGAACCGGTTACGGCCTATCGGTTACAGCAAGAATTTTTGAGTAGGTATAAAGATGTCAATCAAGAACGCTATACCGAAATCCGTACTCTCTTGACGCAAGCTGCCATAGCCCGCAATGATGTTTCCGAGAAGGCGATCAAAACCTTTTTGGATGAAAAAGCCGAATTGCCCAGGGACATACGAAAAACCAGAGATTTTAACCTTATCCAAGGGAATCGCGAGGATAATGCCAGTCTTAATCAGAATAACGAACTGCTTCTTCCGAGTTTGGAACGCGAGGTTCTCAGTTTATGTGTGCGTTTGGGAATTGATACCGAGGATCTGATTCGCAAAGGAAGTGGTAGCAGCTTCTTTCGTTTTGGCAGAAATGATAAGATTACGATGAAAGAATTGATCCAAATCAGTCGGTATGCTCCTCCGGAAGATGAAAAAATAGACTGGAAATCATACGTGAGAAATCTGGCGCTCCTCAATGATTTAAAAGGAGAACGAGGCGGAGTAATGCGTGACTTTCTGGCTCTTATGTCCGCACTCAAAGGAGTCAGAGAGAAACCGGCGGATACATTAGATCGGGTAATAAGCCAAGAGAAACAAGGTACCAAATTGCAGTCTCTTAAAATTGGCTCTGTTGAGTATAAACTGAACGAAAATCCGTTACTCCAATTTTTTGAAGCAAATCAGAATGCCGTGGAACGAAACAATGTTCTCTCAGGAACGCTGCGATTGCCGGGATGGACTCGTTTTCTCGATGTTTCTGTACAAGAAGAAAATGGAAAATTGATCTTTACCTCAACAAACAATAATATAAATATTACTTTCACATCCGGATTAAACGAAATTAAGGTAGAAAAATTTGTTAATAATGGTAAAACAGTTAATATAAAAAACAGTCCGTTAGTTCGCCAATCAGCTGGCAGAGATCCCTCGCTTATTACAGATATCGAAGTTAATCAAGATGATACGGATTATTATCTGGAGTTTAACGGTGCTGGAAAGCCTATCTTGCGTTCAAAAGCTGATAGATAAGATTCAACAAAATATCTGAAAAAAACTTGTTCGTTTTGTCAAAAGAATCTAATATGGACTTGACATCGAAGGTTCTCGATAGTATTTTTAGAAATCTTGAAATTTGAAATCGGTACGTATCTTTCTAAAATATTTCAAATATGTCGCCCGAAAACACCACTTTCGAGGATGCGCTTCCCAGAAATGAATTAGTCAAAACACTAAATCCCGTAGATCGTACGGACAATCTGCAGGGATCAGAGTCGTTGGAGACTCGTAATAAGCCGCTCCCTTCTCTGGCTTTCTTGTCAGGATACAACGATCCCGACAGTATTTCGAGTACCTATAATCCGGTTACCCGCACGCTTCGTTTAGCAACTGAATATCTTACCGGCCCTAAGGATAAAGATACACAAGCCGCGCGCACGATCGAGGATTATTTTTCCGACCTGACCGCTTCGGCCCGACAAGCCGTACGTCCGGTTACGTCATTTGTCAGGAATAAGGCTATTCCCGTCACGGCTGTTTCTTCAGTGCTCCTGGGAGCAACCGTAGCACCGGCAGTGATGGCTCATCCAAACGCAACTCGTATCTTGGTAGACGGCAACCAGATCGAAAGTGCTCAAACAGAGCAAGAATACGGAGAATATCATTCTAAAGAAGGACGCGTATTTTTTACTGACCTGATCAGTTTTCTTGATTTTAACCAGGGGGTGGCCGGACTGCCTCTCGATCTGAGCGAGACTGCCCTGGAAGGTAAAAATTCTGCCAAGAGAAAATTGGAGTTCGGCAACAAAGTTACCAAGGAACAAAAACTGTTTTATTTGAGAGGTTTGCGCAACGACTTAGTTCTGGGAGCTTTTAAACAGCGCTATTTTGATTTGGAAGCCAGCAAAAACGAGGTCCTGAGAAATATGCTACGGGAAGGAAAACCCCAGACAGAAATTGATACTAAGAGTACTGAATTGGAGCAAAAGATCATTGCCTTTTTAAAGGCTAAAAAAGAAGAATTTAAGGAGAAAGGTAAAAATTCCCCTCTCTATGCCAAGGCTCTGAGTGAGCTCGAAGCAGTGGCCAAGGAAGACAAATGGACCGATGCCAAGAAAAGTAAACGGATCGAACAGCTTCAAATGTATCTGGGTACCAGCACCGCCATCAACGAAAGCCTCAGATTTGAAATAAACGGCGTTGAAGCTGTCCTGAAAGGTGAGTTTCCCTTTGCCGATCTCAAAAACAATCCTAATCTGGCTTCTGCTACTGTCAAAGCCGGCAAGGAGACGATCGATACCTCCCAGCCGATTTCCGGAAAACAGCTGTCGCAGGTACTGAAAAATCTCAAATTCTTTGATCGTGACGATAAACTTAAAATCTATGCTTCCTTTGTCCTAGAGATCGAAAAAATTCCTCAATTCGTCCCCAAGCAGGAAATTATCGATGGGGTGACTTATACATCATTTGTTCCGAACGGGAACAATTACAACTTCGATAAAGTATCGTTTGGCAGCGCCGGTATCAGATTTTTTCCTAACCCAAAATTTCTCAAGGATAGAGGATTCGATATCGGATTAGGCTATATCGAATTTCCTCCTATTGGGAATGAGAATCTGCAGCTTCGCTTCATTGCAGCATATAACGGCGTCATGGTCGATTTCGATTGGAATGATGCCGGTCAGCGTTATGTGCGGAATCTCGAGAAATATATGGATGTTTCCCATTTGGGGGATATGTTGAAGATTTTGAAGCTCCAGAAACAAGAAGATTTGGGCCTATCGCTGGAACAGTTAGTGACCAAATATAAAGACAAGGTAAAAATGAAAGACCCGGCTGCTACTCTGCAATTGGCAGTTAGTTTGGATAAATCTGTGGACACAGCCGCAGCTTCGCCTTCTGATCCTATCAAAAATCCAGTGCGTCCGCAGTTGAACAATGTTCAAAAGGCTTCGTTTGCGCGGGCAGCTTTTTTGCAGAGCCTCGTCACGTTAAAAGAGTATGCGGATCAGCATTTTGCCATCCATAAAACCGGTACTACCGTGGCTGGAGTAGGTGTGGGATTGTTGGGTGGGTTCTTTCCAACTTTTTTTATAAAAATACAGTCGACCGGTACAATCGAAAAGGTGACCGTCGATTTTGCCCATAATAACGCAGTCTTTCAGCGCGTTGGTTCCGATCTTCAAGGACAACTCGATGCTCAAAACGCCCGGTCCGAAGAAGAACGAGTTATCCAACGTAATACGGGTGAAAAAACCTTAACGCTTGGACAAAGCATAAGTGGTCTCATGATCGATGGCAGAACGGTTTTTGGTCCAGAAGGAGTGGATGTCAAGGTCGCACAGGTCCAAAATAAAGTTACCAACTTTGCCGAGGTTATTAAAGATCAAATAGAAAATTTTAATACCAACAGTGTCGATTTGAACGATTTACGTCGAACCGTCCAGAGGGATGCCTATCGTTATTTGGCGCCTCAATCGATTCGCCTGGCAAAAGATCCGGAAAATATTATCAACCGTCAAGATGAATACGTAACCAATTTTCAACTCGCCTTTCCCGATGCCGAGTATCACATCGTATCCGATGGCGTGCGTACCAAGTTCGATTCTTCCAAAGGCGAAATATCGGTTCAGGGACGGGTCGGTTTGATTGCCGAACAGGATATCTATTTTGAACAAGGGAATAAGCGAGTCATTGTATTATATGTTGCGCATGACCCGAAGTACAAACCGGTGAAAGTAGAAGAAGCCGGTTCGGTTTTGCGTTTGGCTCCAAAAAAAGGAACTGTCGTGCGTCAGGTTCGTTCCGAAAAAATATCTTCCGCCGATGCGGTCAAAGAGCAGAAGTTTACCACGGTAGATATTAACTTTTCAGCATCTTTGCCTGAAAACCTCGATTCCATTCTCAATCCGCCGGTTGCCGAATTCCGGGAATTTTCCAAGGAGTCGATTAGGAGACTCTTAGTTGAAGGAGTCGATCCGTACATTAATAATAATCAGGAACGGCTGAAGGATTTTTTGGAAAATTTTATGCATGTACGCGAAGTTACGACCGGATTAAATGAAAAACAGGCCGCACTGGTGAACGGTTTACTCGCCGAACTTGCTAAGAAACCGTTCAACTTATTTGTCGATGGTACCGAGGCTATAAAAGATTTCAATACACTGAAGAATCATCCCGATTTGTACGAATTGATGCTTTCTTTGGTGCAGGAATCCTGCTTTACGCGTATTTACGCGGTCAAAGATGGAAAACTGCAAGAAAGTATGCTCAGAAACAGCCTAAAGGGAAGACAAGAAAGTGGAAAAATGGTCTATTTGAGAGACATGGGGTACTGGCCCGAAAACGGCAATGGTAGTAAAGATATCGAAGAGTATAAGATCATGTCGCGCTTCTATACGACGGTCCAGGGGAGTGATTATAAGGATTTCAAAGAACGTTTCGAAAGAACCGGCGTGGAAGAAGCAATCGACCCGGCTCAAAACGTCAACATTATGACCCTGCGTCAAGCCAAGAATAACAATAATAAACGCGGCACCAAGAAAATGCCCGGACTTTCTCATTATACTAAAAGGAATACCTGGTCTATCGGCGTCGATGAAAGCGGAGATTACTATTTTGAACCTAAAGGCAAAAACAGCGAGCGACGTTACTTTAAAAATTTGGCCACGAATCAGAATGACTCTTCGGCTCAGCAAAAAGCCAATGAGGTAGGGAGACGTATGTTTTTGTTAGCCAATAGTTCTTCCGATAGATTGCCTTCCGAGTCTAATAGCATACAATTAAGAGAAAAAGAGATAGTACAAAATGACCAGCGATATATCCTGGTACGAAATGTTCTGAAAGACTTTGCCGCGACAAATCCGGATATTACCGTTGGACTGAAAGATGATAGCCAGGGTAGTACTATAAAAATCAGTCAACTTCTGGATGGTTCTGAAGAAGGTTCTAACCTTATGAAGTCCGTTCTGCTGAATGGAAAAGTATTACGCATCAATGTTCCGATTGATCTGAAGAAAGGACAGGGTAATGACGCCGTAAGTGTCAGTACCGAGGGAAATTCTATTACGGTCCCTCTTGATCTTAAAGTGAATTCACTGGTAGATTTTTTCACTTTCAGTCGCTGCGCCAATGACGGAACGTCCGTGAATACCGGAGTTACTTTGGAAAGTGAGCCAATCGAAATTCCTATTCCGTTAAATGCGAAAGAGGCCGGTATAATAAGCGGGCGTTCATCTGGATCAATGGCTGTACGTCGTAGCTTGGGAACATATGTCTTAACGTATAAACTCGGAATTGGCTGGAGAGTAAAAACTTGTCCGACTTGTACTCCAATCGATTATACATTTTAGGGATTAATCTATGAATGAGTATTCTTTCAGGAGGGCTATGATGATTTTATCTTTTATGACTTTATTGTCATTGACGGCTTGTAGCAATTCACAACCTGTAGCGCCTTCGGCACCTACGGCTACCAATCAGAATATTCAAACGACTATTAATATAAATATCAATGGCGAAAATATAAAAATTCCCAAAGATCAGTTTCAACAAAACGAAGACGGTTCTCTGTATAGTTATTAAAATATCAGAATGAAAGCACGTATATTTTTCATCGGCCTTGCAGGTTTGCTCGTTACCGCTTTGATAACCTTTTTTACGCCTTCCCTGTCCGAAGCCGCAGAATATACTGCTCCGGCCAGCTGGTCCCACGGTTGTGGCGTAATTTACCCTGCTGCATGTACTTGTCCAATAAATTACTCGATTACTGTCACTACTTCTAAATCTTCGGGCATTGCGTGTTCCGGCAACGGTTGCACCTCGCAGACATTTACGGGAACATTAACTAGTGGGAGTTTCGATGTAAGGGCTGATTTTTCGGCTGCGGCCGGAGTATCAGGATCTACTTCGTTTTCCTGTTCACGAACCTATACCTCAAACTGCGGATTTAATGCTTCTCTTTCGAACGACTATACGGATACAGTAACTTCTCCCCAGCCGAAACAATTCTACATCTGTCAAACTAGTAATTCTTGTCCTCTCACTGCCCAATCTTATCCGGATAAAGCTGCCTGTGAATCGGCTAATCCCGGCAAGAGTTGTTATAATAATCAATCCACCTGTCTCCAGAATGCTCCGTCCGAATGTCCGGCGCCGCCGAAACGGTGTCACGACAATAACGGTGACGGTTACGCTGATGCCTGTCAGGTAAATGGAAACCTTCCTCAAACATGTGAGAACGTTTCCCAATGTCCCCAGCCACCCCAGAAGAGGTGCCTTGATAGCAACTATGATGGTGCCTTTGATCAGTGTGCAACAGGTGGAACCGGACCACTATGTAACAATGTGAATGAATGCCTCCCACCTCCGAAGCGCTGTCATGATAATAATGGTGACGGCTACGCTGATGCTTGTCAGGTAAACGGAAATCTGCCTCAAACCTGCGATAATCTTTCTCAATGTCCGCAGCCACCTCAAAAGAAATGCTTTGATAGCAACTATGACGGGGTATTCGATGCCTGCTCGACCAACGGAACTGGACCTTCCTGTAATAGCGTCAATGACTGTCCGATCCAGCAGAAGAAGTGTTTGGACAGCAATTACGATGGAACCTTCGATCAGTGTAGCGTGAACGGAACCGGGCCCAGTTGTTCTTCGGTCCAGGATTGCCCGACTCCGCAGAAAAAGTGTCTTGACAGCAATTATGACGGAACTTTTGATCAGTGTTCGACCAATGGTACGGGACCTTCGTGTAATAGCGTCAACGATTGTCCGATCCAGCAGAAGAAGTGTTTGGACAGCAATTACGATGGAACCTTCGATCAATGTAGCGTCAACGGAACCGGACCCAGTTGTTCCTCGGTTCAAGATTGTCCGGCCCCTCAGAAAAAGTGCTTGGACAGTAACTATGATGGAACGTTTGACCAGTGTGCTACCAATGGCACCGGTCCATCGTGCTCCACTTTTACCCAGGATTGTCAGACTCAAACCCATAAAGAATGCGTTAACTATCAGTGCGTTGTCCGTAACGGTCCCGGCTCCAATCAATGTGCTTTTGACGGCGACTGTGTTCCTCAGACCCATAAAGAATGTATCAACTATCAATGTGTGGTCGTCAATGGCGCAGGATCAAACTTATGTTTATTCGATGGAGATTGTACTCCTCAAACCCACAAAGAATGTGTGAATCAGCAGTGTGTCCTGGTAAACGGTCCGGGTACAAATCAATGTGCCACCAGTAGCGACTGTCAGATACAAACGCATAAAGAATGCGTCAACCAACAATGCGTCATAGTAAACGGCCCCGGAACCAACCAATGTGCTTCCAGCAGCGATTGCGCGCCGCAGACGCATCGAGAGTGTCAGAACCAGCAATGCGTTACCGTCAACGGTCCCGGCACCAATCAATGCGCTTCCAATAATGACTGTCAAATCCAGACCCATCGCGAATGTCAAAATCAGCAATGTGTCACCGTCAACGGCCCCGGAAGTAATCAATGTACGTTTAACAGCGACTGCCAGGTTACGCAATCTCATCTGGAATGCCGGAACCAGCAATGCGTTTCGGTCAGCGGGGCGGGAGCCAACCTGTGTCTTTCCAATAATGATTGTCAGATACAACAATCACATCGCGAATGTCGTAATGAACAGTGTGTCACGGTCAGTGGCGCCGGTTCTAATCTATGTACGTTTAATAGCGATTGCCAGATTCAGCAATCGCACCGCGAATGTCGCAATGAGCAATGTGTGACGATTAGCGGACCGGGATCGAATTCGTGTACATTCAATTCCGACTGCCAGTTCCAACAGTCGCATCGCGAATGTCGCAATGAACAATGCGTGACGGTAAGCGGTTCCGGTTCGAACGAGTGTACGTTTAATAGTGATTGTCGGCCGTTTACCCAAACCTATTACTACTGTACCCAAAACCAGCAGTGTAGCAGCAACCAGTATACCTCCCAGTCCGAGTGTGAACGCCAGACCGGTAGGCGTTGTTTTTCCAGCTTCGGCTCCTGTCAGGACAATGCGCAGTTCGATTCCCAGTGCGGTCCGGTGACCCGCTGCGGCGATGGCAGATTGCAACGTCCCAACAGTCAGGGACAGATGGAAGAATGCGACGACGGCAATACACGAGACGATGGAAACGGTTGCAGCGCAGATTGTCGTTTGCGATCGGTGTTTCAGAACCGCTGTAACGATAGCAACGGCGACCGTATCGCCGATTCCTGTAGCCCCGATGGCAATATGGAAGGGTCCTGTAATGTGTTGAACGATTGTTTACAGAATAAAATATGTCAAGCTTGCGGTTGTGTCGAAAAAACCGTCGACCGGGCTATTGCCGGCGACAATCAGCGTGTACAATACCGTCTGGTTATTTCAAATAAATCCAATCTTTCCGGTACCAGCATCCCTGGGAAACAAGTGATCCCGATTGAAATACGGGATTATATTTACCAGAAGAAAAAATTCCGGAATAACGATCCGGTTCAAGGAGTCGAAGATGCGTTCAGCACTGAAGGATATATCGAATATCCCGATCAGATCTGTATCAGTGAAAACAATGGCTCCGCGCTGGTCAACGGTTCTTTAACCAGCGGTTGTTTTGCCTACCATCCGGGTTTCAATGTTGCCAATCCTACTGATTCGTCTGTACAGACTACTCCTTCTTTCACCGTTGCCAATCTGGATCCGGGAGAACAAATCGTTTTCACCTATGAAGGCGTTGCCCGCACTACGTTCGAAGGTCACGCCTTGGGAGCCAATACCGATTTTATCAATATTACCAATGAAGTCCGGACACAAACGAATAACGATTATGCGAATGTAACGGTTTCAAAGCCGGTTCTGACCACCGGAAATCTGGGAAATCTCTTTGTCGGAGGTCCCGATGGTATCGAATCGGTCAACGTTCAAAATCTGGCCCTGATGTTCTCCTCGGCGAGCAATGCCCTGAGCGGTGGTACGGATCTCACCAGCGCCCGCAATATAGCCGGTCTGATCATTTCTCCCGGACAAGCAATCGATCGTGTTTCGACCTACCTAAGCTCCGTAGGCCAATATCTGGGATTCGATACTACCAAACTGGCATCGAATGTCAGCGATACGGTTACCAATATTACCCGCAACACCGGAACATCTTTTACCAATACGGTTACGAGCGAGTCCGACTTTGAAATGCTAGGAAAACGTCCTGATAATGCCCGGATTTATACGGTGAACGGAGACCTGACAATCGATCTTGGCGAAAACGAACGATTGAGTGAACGATCTACGATTATCGTGAACGGGAATGTCAGAATCCTGAGCGATATCCGGTATGCCTCAACACGCAATAGTCAGGGACGCTTGGCCTCGTTCGGGATTATTGCTAAAGGCGATTTCTATATCGGCGAAAAAGTATCCCAGATGAACGGTATATTTATCATTGATGGAGAGGGACACGCATTTACCGGCGACAAAGTTGCCAAACAACTCACGATTAACGGTTCGCTGATCGGTGAAAATAAATTATTGGAAGTACGTACCTATGTCGGCGATCCTTCAGTCGATAAAAATATCTCCAGCGTTCAGGTAAATTACGATGCCCGTGTCGTTTCCGATACCCCTCCCGGGATCGAAGAATATCTGAAGAAGCTAAATGTCCAGTTAGTGGCGCCGTGAGAAGTTAAAAGTTGGGAGGGAGACCATCATGCAGGTCTTAACTAGAACTTCACCATTTGATAACGATGGTTACACTTCATGAGGCTGGAAAATACTACCATAATCCGTCATCCAGGCCTGACTAGGATCCGGTGATATTCATGGCATGTTCACTGGGTTCAATGACACCACGATTGTATTTTTGGCTGTCGAATCCGTATTTCGACTGAGCGTTTCTTGTATTTTAGTTAGTAAGAAATGTTCCATTTTTCCTCGATCTTCTTCAAAAAAGAAGTATTTTCCGTTATACTAAAACGATACTTACTTTTTTCCATGCCCGAAAAAGATAATCCGACGCCTGAAACAACTTCGGAAAAACGCAAAGAGGTGACAAATTCAACCCACAATGCTCTTACCGGACTGCTCTTTATGATCTTGACTCCACTGATCGGACAAGAACATGTGGAGAATCTGAAACAGGGAAGTTCCAATCCCGAAAATGCGAAGAATCCGCTCCTTCTTTTTCTTAACAGAATCGCGTCTATTTTTGGATTTGGCGACGAAAAGAAATCACCACCGGATACTTCTTCTGTACCTTTAAACAGTCCCGATGCGATCGTCACCGAAGTAAAACGGTATGCCGTAGGCGATGGCAAGATATCGCCGGAAATCAAAGATTTTTTACGTCACAATTTCATATGGCCAGTACAAGGACAATCTCCTTCTTCGGCTGGTGTAACAAGCACCTATCATGACCATCGCGATCGAAAAACCGGGCCCGACGTACATGCCGGCTGCGATATTGTCTCTACCAAATCTGATAAAACTCCTGTTATTGTTGCCATGCATTCGGGTAGGGTTACGCGTTTGAAAAAAGGCGGAGTCAAAGGCGGACCGGTCAATTTGGTAGAGATTGACCATGGTAATGGCTATAAGACTATATATAAACACTTGGCCGAAGATAGTATTTTGGCAAAGCTCAATGTTGGAGATAGTGTCAATCGGGGCGATCCTATAGGAGTTATGGGCAATACGGGACATGTTCATGGCCCGAGCGGTATCCATTTACATCTGGACCTCATCAGCCCGGAGAATATAAAATTGCCCGCGGAAAAAATATGGAATCTGTCGTAAAGAAATGGCCTTTCATAATCGTTGCCATAGTTGGTCTTGAACGACTTTTTGTGATATACTGAGGAGACATCTTTTGTTTTATGATTTCGTGCCTATGTCTCCAGAAACACCCTCGGCGGTTTCCGAAGTGAAGAAACCGGCGAATAGCAAGGAAACAGTTGTCCCCTCCGAAGCTCTGACTGCCCTCAAACAAGAAATCGTGCAGAAATATGACGAAGGGGTCATAGATAAGCTTCATGATCAGATTAAAAAAGGCAATCGCGATATCGTGAAAGAGCTTAACTTGAGCGCCGACCAGCTAATACGACTCGAAGACCGCCACGAAGGAACCTTGCTCTATCTGTATGCCGAGTTGGTAGATCAGAAGGGAAATTCTCAGAAGAACGGTTTTGAACAAATGCAGGAGTTTTACAAAAATCCTGACGCCACAAAGAGCATAAAAATCGATTTTATGGGCCATTACACGGCCGAAAAAGAGATCGGCGCCGCCGACTTTTTGCCTCCTTCCATCCGACAGATCAGCGTTTCATTGCCCGATACCTATGATGTAGACGAAGATAACACGCTTTCATCTAAAGAACTGAACCGTCTTCAAGAGAAAGCTAAAAGTCGTACCAAAGTCCGTACGAGTGAGAGAAGATTGGGTCTCAAGGGGCAAAATCAAACCAATCGCGGCTTTTACGATAAACAAGGGTATATTCCGATATTTACCGGAGATATGGTAACTTTTGGCAACGTAGATCAATCGTTTGAACAGAAGTTTCGTAGTAGCGATGCGTCCAAAAATCTCAATTATACTCTCTACGATCAGGATGCCGAAAACGAAGCCGATCGTAAATTTCTTGAAGAGCTTCGGGCTTCCGGCTTGAACGAAACCGCACTTGCCAGTACGAACCTCTTTACCGATGAAGAACTACGCAGAAGTTTAGAATCGACTTCCGAATATGGTCAAAAGATCGTGTTGGCTGCAAAAAGTCTGGCGGGTAAAGAGAATTTCCGAGGCGCTCACTGCTGGGATTGGGCTGATAAAGTGTATAAGGCGGCCGGCTTCACCCATCGTGAGGTCTTTCGTAATCTGGGCTATTCGGGAAGGTATGGCTGTCCGCGCGATCACTGTCCTTCGGTACAAGATTTGCGGGGAGGTCGGCTGCAACCCGGCGACTGGATCTTTCTCAACAATCAGAACAGTTCTGATGCCAAGGGTAATCACAGCGGCATTTTTCTGGGCTGGGAGGATGAATCGACCGGTCTGGCCAGTATCGCCAGTTGTCCCGGAGCCAATAAGGTTGGTAATATCAAAACATACAACCTTTCACATGAGCAAGTCGGCGATAAAAAACCGTGTCCAGTGACCTGGATCGCGAAGCCGGCGCCCTACCGGGGATAGGAGGCAGAATTATGAATGATGAATTGGGGAAAACCGTAGCCGCAGACCCTGTTGGGGTAGACCCACGTGTCTGCCCGGGAAAAGAACGGTCATCTAAAGGCAAGAGCACAAAGTACCTAGTCCTTAGTCGAAAGTTCAGAATGCAGAGAATTCAAAGACTTGCCCTCCGGTATATATGCTTTGTTCCCCCTGATAAGCATGCACTGAACTGAGGGCTAGGAGGTCGGAGGAGAAGGTTAAATTAACTTTGTCTCGCGTCATTCCGGCTTGCCCGGAATCCGGTTACGGTTTTGGCAGTGGTGAACGAGTGCGGTGTTCATTGTATTTGGAAGTATGCGTCACTAAGGGGGTTTGATATGACCTACGCATTTCCGGATTCTGGACAAGCCAGAACTGCAAACGTGACAGACAACCATATCGTTCTAAGACCTATTGCCACTTTGCTTCGTGTGAAAACGCACCTTTTTATCTTCCTCGAAAACCGCTTTTACTCAAGCCCTTTTTTTGGTATAATGAAAAGAATAAAAGCTATCTTTATAAAACAAAAAATCATGTCGGTCGAAAATCCCGCAGAAACGCTGAAACCGAGCGATAAGAATCCGTTTAAGCCGGTCCAGCAGTTTATCGAAGGAAAACTGCAAAACCTCAAAGAAGACGTCGATAAATCCGATTCGTCTGGTGCGGCTGTTTTGAGTATCATGGTGGCTTTTTTAGGCAAAGTTCTTTCCGGCGATGAACTGGACTTTGAGAAGTTATTTTCCGAAGACAGCCTGAATGAATTACTGGGAACAGTGGATAAAGAGACGACTCTCTCTCCTGAGCAAAAAAAACAAGTCAAACAAGAGGTGAAGCGGGATTTCAATGATGTTCGTTCCGAAACGCTTCCCGAGAAATATGCGCCGTGGTTTAAAGAATACGCCGGTAGATTCGGGATTCCTCTTCCAACAGCAGTGGCGTTGGCATGGCAGGAATCCCGCTTTCGCACCGATGCGGTAAGCAGCTCCAATGCCCGTGGGCTGTGTCAGTTACTTCCGGCAACCGCCAAAGAATGTTTTTCCAAACTTCCAGCTGATTTGAGAGCAAAGTTTGGTACGGTCAATCCTCAGGATTTTTTTTCCGGTGATAGATCCCGCAATCCTCTGCACACAAATCCCGAATTGAATATTGCGCTGGGCATGTTTTATTTGAAAGAGATCGTCAAAGATACGACCGATAATGCTTTGCGCATTGTCGGCATTACCCCTTCCGAAGACGAACGCTGGAAGTTTGCTCTGGCAGGCTATAACAATGGGCATAATGGAGTCGCTGCAAAGATCCGTACCTATCGTCCCCAAACCTATGCCCAGCTTCATCCTCATTTACGGGAAGAAACTCGAAATTATGTGACCCGTATTGATGCGAAATCCGATCAAATCGCTGCATAATCGTTAAACTTTCTTTTACGAATCATGTCCCCCCAACCCGAAACCCAGTCATTATCTGAAGTGGTCGCCCAAACGACAGCTCCCAAGCAAGCCTTGAAGGAGATTTATCAGCGTTTTCGCCAAGAAGTGACCGACTTGAAAGAACAGGAAAAAGCGCAGGTTATTACCCTTGAGAAAAACGAACTTCAAAGTCTCAAACAATCGATTACCTTACAGGCATCCCGAGATCAAGTCGAACAGGAACTTGTCAATCAGCAGAAACTCGAAATCGAATCTTTGTATAAAACCGAATTGCGTGAAAAGTTGAAAGGCATTCAGTCGCCGCAAGAACGTCAACAAATCATCGATACCAGTCTGATCGCGCTGTTTAAAAATACCTTCCAGCTGGATCTGACTTCCCAGGATCTGGCTTTTTTGCGCAATAACTTACCGATTATCGACGGTATCGATTCTCAGGGGCGTTATTATGCACTCGGTGTACGAGGAGTTTCCAAAGAAATCATTCAGTTTGATACTTTTGACGTACGACAGCGGAACGATGCTACCTTGCAATTTGTGTATGGAGTTCAATACCAGTTAGATCCTTCGGCTCAAAGCTTACAATCCTTGCTCACAGACCCGGATATTTCGACTTTTTCTTTCGGACAAACAAAGCGGGGAGAACATCGCTTTGAAGCTATCATGCAGCCCGAAGCAAACGAGAATGCCCGGGTTACAGTTTTTATGGCGCCGCCAGACCGAAACGATCCTCAAGGTAAAAACCTTTTCAAAAATGGAGAACAAGAAGCCTTTGACGGCATGACGGTTACCGAAAAAAATGGAACGAGTCGTATTTATATCAACCAAGATTCGAAGAATATTGCCAGAACGCTCCAGCATGAATTGCGCCATGTATTCGGCATGGTTCACGACGAACACGGTGAAGAAGCGACGCATTACTATCGCCTCGACAAAACGGTCCAGGATGATCGCGATCGAAAAAGCCTGGATGCTTTTTTAGCCAAAACCAACACTGACATACCCAATCCCGTCATAAAAACGACGCGTGAAGGAGATAAAAGCGAAAACCAGGTGGTCGAGAATACTGATTTCAAGGGCAAGATTCGCGGGTTTATCGGTGATATAAAAAATGTGTTTGCCGTGGGAAAATCGTGGTTAAACAATATGATTCCGGCTGACTTGCGTAAAACGCTGGTAGAACTCCCGTTCATCGGCGCCATGTTCAAAAGCATTTTTAAAATGTTCGGACTGGATAAAGAGACCGGCGGAGCCGACCCGGGGGACGATAAGTTCGATGCAACCTTGCCGGATGCCGATAAATTGCCCGGTAAGGCGATAGAGGCCGAGAAGCTCAACGATGCCCAAAAGAAAGTCTATGAATTTTTGTTCGAAGACGTTGCCGCCAAACTCCAGGGCCATCTCAATTATAAAGACGTAGCGAACAATATTCGCGAGGAAAACGGATACTTCAATCTCTTGTTTCGGCTGGGAGAGCGTCAATTTAAAGTTTGGATCAAAAGCGATGCAACCGACAGAAGTTTGAATATCCAGGAACTAAATCCGCTGACCGTGCAATCCACCTCGCTGGCTGCCAAAAAAGAAGGCGATGCGATATCGTATGCCTCGCTCAATGACTTTACTGTCGAAAAGCTGCAAAACGATCTGTTGCAGAAAGAAGCGTTTCTCAGTAATGATGAACTTACCGACCTGAAGACCCGGGAGTCCCAGCAACATGCTGCCTGGATGAATGTCGCCAACAAACCGTATCAATATTCTTTTCACAACAATATGTTGTACGCCAGGCGCGTTACCGGCACCACTACTGATTACTTCCGTCTTGAAAGCAAGGAGAAACCGGTCGAAAAACTCGATGCCGCCAAAGTCGAAACCGAAATTTTGGCCCACTTACAAATAAAAACGAACCCGAGCGAGTTTCCACCCGGATACGATAAAAACGAATGGACGGTCATGAATGACGAATGGGATCACCGCAAATGGGACGAGAACCGCTTTATAGCCCACCGCAAAAAACCTGCCGAGAATTATTTTGTCGCCGAAAAAACCGGTAACTCCTGGATTTACCACGAAGCTACGGCAGGCGAACGAGAACAGATCAAGGCGTTATCGGATGCTGTTACTCTCGACAGTTTGAAAGGAAAGACGTTTAATTCGGGGACTATAAAATTTGCGGTATCTCTTGAGGGGACGTCACGGGTCGGAATTTTCAATTTTAGTGATTCGAAATTAACGATGAATAACAATACGTATCAATTACAGGCTTTGGGCAGTGCCCTAAGTATTACCGAAATAACTTTTCAGAATGACGGATCACTCATGCTGCATGTTCAGGGAAATGTGAGTGTTCCGCTTTTCGGTGATCAAAAGATTGATAAAAAACCACAGATAAAAAAAGAAGTCTTTGACTCCAATTTGACAAAGATGTCTAAGGGAGAATCACAGATTACCATCGAAGGAGAAAATGCTGCATTCGTGAAGGTTTAAGAGCGTTAGTAAAGCACAGTATCTATTATTCTGGCCTGCCCGCCTGCCCCGCCCTCGTGGCGTGGGGAATCCTTAGACTCTCGTAGCTTGATAGAAAGCTTTATTGGCACATTATACCTTTTCTCAATGGTCCCAGCCTCGTTCTACAGTTCAGATATATCTTCTCATAAGCGGTATCTAAAAAGTACGCATCCTAACAAGGCAATACAGCGAACACTATTCCCATTCACGCTTGTCCAACCCCTACCCGGATCCTGGACAAGCCAGGATGACCAATTGCAGCAAGTCACGCACAAGCCGGCATGACAACCTAGTCTGGCCTGCCCTATACCTAATACATAATACCCCATACTAAATACTAACTTCTTCCCCATGTCTATCGCCAAAGGAACCATCCGCCAAACCATTTCCGTGCTCTCCGAGGCGGTAAAGTACGACACCACCGACCGGAAGAAAAAAGAAGAGATGCGCGAGTTTTTGGAAAAAATCATCCGGCATTCGCTCTTCCTCTCCGAATCTAAAAAAGAGCTCTATGTGAAACCTTTACCTATACTGGGATATGACATTCTGCTTGATCTGAAAGATACGCTGATTCGCGAAAACCTGCGAACTTTGGGAGAACTGATCCGTCAAAAAGTCGTCGAACAGGAGATGATGGAAAAGTTCAAGCAAGTAGCCGGGGGAAGATAACATAGACAAGAATGTCAAAGTTCAAAATCCAAATGACAAAATAATTTCAAAGCTCAAATGTCAAAAGTTGAAACGAAAACAATGAATCTCTATAAATTTCTACAAATTTCCATAAGTTTCTATCGCACATGTTTCAGTATTCGATCTTCATGTACCATTGTATATTTGGATTTCGGGTTTATTTTGAAATTTGAGCTTTGTCATTTGAACTTGAAAATCATTAATAATTCCATAATTAATAATTTGTAATTCTCCTTTTCCCATGTCCAACCCCATTACTTCCATCGTCGAAAAAGGAAAATCTTTCAAAGAAAAAACTGAAAAACTGGTCGAAGCCAAAAACGTACTGGATCCGGTCAAAGTTCAGGAAGAATACGAGAAACTTCAAAACGGCTCCGAAGCCTCCATGACGCTAGGCGAACTCGTCAAACAGAAAGCCGATTCGCTGAAGTTGACGTTTATGGAAACAGCAGGCGTCATTATGTCTTCAAACAAAGCTGATAAAGAAGCTAAGACCAATCTGTTATGGGAATATGTCCAGGCCGAATATTTGGGATTTACCGATATATTTGGGGATTATGCCGACGATCTGGGGAAATGGATCTTGGGCTCGACCATGGGAGTATTAGGCGTCGAAGCGGCAGCCGAGCGGGTGGGAAAACTCACCGGTACACTGGATGCCGTACCCACCTCCGTTGCGGATTTGAAAGAAACCGGTTCAGAAATTATCAAAAGCGATGGTTTCAAAACATCGTTTGAAGCGAGTAAAACCGAATTGGCCGGTGTGTTGGGGAAAGTCGGAGTCGATGCCGAGGTTCTCAATCACATCAAACCGGAAGACCTCGATACGGTCGTAAAAGAACTGGGTGAAGACAAAGTAGGTACTGCCCTGGCAGGCAAAGAAGTGCCCGGTTTCGCATTCCCGCCAGTACTCAAGGGTATCGTCAATACCGCCGGGATTGCTGGTGGGGGAGTGATGCTCTACATGATCGGCAAAAAGTTATTGGATGCTCCTTTTCTGGCCGCATCGCTTGGGAAGAAAGCCGTCGGTGTGGCAGGAAAGGGTGTAAAATATACTGCCGTGGCTTTCGGAGTCTATTGCGGGCTCAAGATTCTGGGAATTACGGTCCCAGTAGCCGACGATTTTTTCCCGAAAGAACTGCAGGAAACACTGAAAGTTATTAACGGCCAGGAATTTTTGACCGGCATAGGGAAAGAGATCACCACTCTCTTACAGGACGGAACCTTGGTAGAAGCGCTGAACGGATTCTTACAGAACAGTAAAAGCTATCTCGTCGATAAAACCGGTAAATTCTACGAAGATATCAAGCAAATTCCGCTGCTCGGGAGCATGGTACCGACCCGCGAAGATATCGAGAGCCTGAATGTAGTAACTCTGCTGATGCATATGCTCAAAGAAGGTTTTACGAGTCAGGAAGTCACCGGACAAGTTGCCGATATCGCCAAAACCGGCGCCAAAGCCGGAGTCTTGTATCTGCTATTACGAAAATGTAAAACCGAGTCGTTTCTGTTTGGGCTGGGTATATTTTCACTCTACTGTCTGTATCAGGACGGGAAGATCAAAAAGGAAGAGATCCCCCAGGATATTCTCAGTACCGAATTCGTGTCTCTTTTCGTTTTCAAATCACTGGATCCATATATCCAAATGGGCAAAGATATGTGGAGTGACGTTAAAAATGTGATAGGAGATAAGCCTGGTTTTAAAAAACTGTCCGAAAAATATCCGTACGGGCCCGGCAGTATCGCCGAACATCCGTTCGAGTTTTCTGCCGATCTGATCGAAGCTTGCGAGGAAGATGGTCTTTATATCGCCATACAGGGAGGAACCGTCGTCTTATTTGACGGCGTAAAAGCCTTGTACCTTACCACCTGGAGCGCACTTACCAATACCATCAGCGATGTACTTCAATTGCGTACCGACGGGCAGGAGTACGGTTATACCGCACTGGCTGGGGTTGCTGTAGCCAATACGGCTCCGTTTATTATGTATTACAGTCTCAAAGATGGCAGCAAAGCGCTCAGGGCAGGGGAATCGTTACCGAAAGCTTTGGTAAAAGGAGTAGGGAAAGGACTTATCTTCCCCATCGAGTTTGTGAAAGGCAATATCCGGATGGCCGAACGTGCCTACAGAGTCCCACAAGATTCGTACGCCTGGATGCAGGCAAAGTTCAGCAATCCCAAAGTGCGCTTGCAGGGCTATGAAGATCTGGCTCAGCATTATAGAAATCAGTATGAAAAATTCAATGCTCGCTGGAAAGATCTTGAAGCAGAGACGACGAAGGCCGGAAAACTAAAGAATTACGCTACATCGGCCTATTCATTGGATGATCTTAAGCTTCTCAAGATGAAATACGCCAAGAACTTTATCTCTGCCCGTACAAGGTCATTACAAGAAGCTTACAAACTTTCTCCCAGTCCCGCACTTGAACAAGAGTTGGCAAAATACAAAAACTGGGCCAAAACCAATATAAATGATGTATTAAAAGACCAAGAGTTCGCCAAAGCTTTGAACGATGATTCCTTCAAAGCGACGAACGTCTTGCAGAGCAACTTGCCCGGATCGCAGGTTCTTAGCGATACCGAGAAAAGACTCGTTCAAAACCACATGGAGCGATTGAAAACCGACCCCGATCTTCTGGATAAGGCCAAAGCTCATACCGGCAACCCCAACATTACCCAGGCGGAGATTACCGATGATATGTTGCGGGAAATGAGTGATCAGGAGCTGCGAGCTTCCGGTCGATTAGGACGGGACTATCAGACCATGAAAACATCTCTCTCCTCAACTTTGCACGATACCGACGCGTTTGAACGGCTCCCGATGCAGGAGCGGATCAATGCGTTAAAAAACGCTTCCCAGGAAGCCGATATATTCCTGGAAAAAGCTTTGTTGGAAAGAACGCGCATAGTATCGAACGGAGCAACGCTAGATCAGATAAAAATATTTGAGAAAGAGGTCTCCGATGAGTTGAAATCTATTCGTAACCGCATGAATAGCTCGGTTACATCACTCAATCGCAGCGTGTCCGGCATGACTGCCGATGAGAAGAAATTATTCCAGCAAGTTTTGTCTGAAGACCTGGCCAAAGGCAAAGGGGTGAAGGCCCTGATGCGCGAAATGAAAGGTCGCGGTAAAATGGCGCTTGTATTAGGTGCCGCTACGGTTGCTTTCGATTTATATAATATCAATAAAGAATCAAAGGAGGATAAAGTAGTCAAAGAATTGGGATCTATCATTCAAGAAGTTGGATTGGATGTATTACAAGTTATTCTGGATGTCATGAGCCCTTTCGGTGTATCCGACTGGTACACCGTCATTACAGGACAAGAAATTGTCACAGGGAAACAGGTCGAGGGATGGAGCCGCTGGTCGCGAGTCGCATTTGGTACCTATAGTTTGGCAACGGACACACTGTCGACATTTTTTGGTGTAGCTACCAGTCCCGCTGCCGGTGCTGGCGGTGTAGCCGGATATGCCGCTTTTAATCTTGGGGAAACTCTGGTGAGAGCCGGTGTAAAATCAGAAAAGATCATCCGGGCGGCCGAAGGTGTTTTTCCTCGCATTGTTTCACTCGCCAAAGATATTGGAGGTTTTGCAAAAATCAAAGATTACTTAGCTAAGGCTCAAAAAATCTCCGGAATGGCCGTTACGGGTACTATTGCGGTTGACGCATTGGCTTTGGCAAAGACCGGCGTGGAATATTTTTTCGACACCAAAGACCAGCCGGCCCACGAGCTCGATCCGTCTCTACAGATTCAGGCCGATCCCGAACTTCCCACCCCTCTTCCGGCTGCGCCTGCACCGCCTGTTCAATAACTTTTTACGTTGCTTTCCATGAAAACCGATATTTCTATTCGATTTGCCAAACTACTGTACCAATCTTCTTTGAACCCTGAAGCCAAGCAGACTTTACTAGAGCGTCTATCTTCATTATCCTCGGATCAGCTCGAAACGCTCTATACGCTTCTGCAGGAAGAAGATCAGCGCAAACAAAAAAAGATCCTGGAAGCCGATGTGCGCATTCAAAAAACTGTTCGACATATGCAAGACTTCTAGTCCTCGGCTTTTTTAGCTTTCAGCGCTTTTACCTCATTTTGAAGTACATCTAACCGCAACGATAACCCATAGACGCGGTGTCTCGTTTCGCGATAATCCTGTACAGTAAAGCCTTCCAGCTTGTCATGCAGATCGGCCAATCGAGCTACTACCAGTTTCAGTTCGTCTTCCAGGATGGTTATGCGACCCGTCACCCAGTCTTTCAAAGAAAAAAGTTCGTCTTTCAATCCGGACACATCTTGTTCGACACGGATCATCCGGGCATGAGTATCACGTAGTAAAAACTCCAGAGTGTCCTGATTCTCTCTTACTTCCTTTAATTGTTTATTCAAAAGGACAAACTGTTTACCGTGCCCGTCTAATTTTTTTTCAAGTTGATCAAAGTGCCGGTCATGTTCATCCAACCTTTTCTCAAGTTGATCAAAGCGCCGGTCATGTTCATCCAATCTTTTTTCAATTCTCTCAAAACGCTTATCATGCTGATCTAACCTTTTTTCGATTGCATCAAACCGTCGGTCGTGCTCCATTAACTTTGCATCGATACGCTGTAGATGAGGAACAATGGTATGTTCCAGAAGATCTGATATACTCTGTAATGTAGCAGCTGTTTTCATATCAGTTCCATTTATTCGAAATTATCTGATCAAAGTATAGTGACCCTGTTTTAGTGCAGCAAGAAAATAGAACAATTTTTATCGAAGTTAAGAAAAAATTTAGGAATAAAACTCCTACTACATAGTAACGAGAATAGTATAGGTGTCTCAAGGCTCTGAAAAGCTTACTCATAGATAAGAAATAAATCTTTCCGGCAGCATATAGGGAGTATATGAAAAGCGAAGGGGGCTTGGCATGTGACGCATATCACTGGAAAAGTAGCCCATATCTTTTATACTTATTTCAGATTTATATTCTTATTCTATTTTTATGGCCAGAACCTTTCAGAAAAGTCCTGAGGAGCTGAAGAAGATGCTTACCGACGAGCAGTACCATGTTACCCAGGAAAAAGGGACCGAACATCCCTTTACCGGAGCCTATTGGGATAACCATGATAAGGGAATGTATCGCTGCGCCGTTTGCAATGCCGAACTATTCACTTCAGATACAAAATTTGATTCCGGGACGGGCTGGCCCAGTTTCTATGCTCCAGCCGATTCTAAAAACATCGAAGAAGCGGACGATAGTTCTCTTGGCATGAAACGTACCGAAGTCATGTGTCAGAGCTGCGGCGCACATCTTGGACATGTTTTTAACGACGGCCCGGAAGACAAAACCGGACTTCGCTATTGTATCAATTCCTGTTCTTTGAAATTTGATGCCAAGAAGGAGGCATAGATTTATTCCTGTAGAGACGCAACGCATTGCGTCTCTACAGGAAACATATTTTTACAATTTGTACACAAAGATCTTTGTTTTCGATCCCTGGATCGGGATTTCCTGTTCCGGTTTGACAATATTGCTACAAAACGCGTTACTGATGAGTGTAAAACGCTTGTCATAAGATTGCAGTTTCTTGATCACTTTTTCCAAGGTTTCCGGCATGAGATAGCAAAAGACCGTGTCATAGCCGGTCAGATCGTCCCAAAAGAAATTTTTTAATTTAAAATCGATCCGGCTTTTCCGTAGAGAATTTTTCACGCAGGCATACAAGTAGGGAAGGATCGCTAGTTCGTACCCGGTAAGAGGAATGTGTTCGTATTTTTTTCTCAATGCGAACAACACCGTTCCGCTGCCCGAACCCAGATCGACGATGTTTTTAGTGGCAGATAGATCGAGATTGTCCAGAGCGCGTACTGCCCGACGGTCGGACGGAACGAAAGGAACACGCAAAAAAAGTCCGGCCAAAGCTGTCAGAAGAAGCAGAATCGTACCGATAAGGGTGCCGAATAAAAGTATGTCTGCCACGAGCCTGAGCATAGTGTACTGTTGAGTAATAAAAATAGAAACCCCGCAGAGGGACAGAGATTAGGATGAAAGAAAGCTATATTATTCTGTGTATCCTGGGAAAAATACAATAAATACAACCCCAAAGCAACGGTGTTGCTCTATAATACCGTCCTATCCGAACATACTCAGATTCGGCGGTTCTTTGCGGTTGTCGCTTTGAGTATGCGATTCTCTCCCCGATTGTATGGCTTCATCTTCAACCGATAAAAGCTTGTGTTCCTGCTTGGTTTTTTGTAGATACCGTTCCAGATCGTGTACCGTTTCTTCATCGTCCGGCAGATGCAGGAAGGTCTTTTTACTATTTTCTTCCTGTTCTTCTTTCCAGGCCAGATATCCAGCGAAAGCGACCACTACGCCTCCAAAAAGGGTTATCCCGATGCCGAAGCGGGTTTCATAGCTGGCGGTAACGTGAAAAAAAGAACTATAAATGGAAAACGCTATGCACGAGAGCAATACGATCTGTGCCCCCGACATAAATATAAGCGTATATTCTTTTATCGGTATTTTCGGAGGTTTACGATCAAATAGACGCAGAATCAGAAGTAAAGCTAAAACGCCGATAACTATCAGAATAATCCAGCCGATAAGATACCCAACGTTTTGAAAGCCGTTGGTACTTTTTTCGGCGTCGTAACTGATCCATGGCAGGAAAAGTCCGATTAACGTTATCAGGATGCCTATCCCCTCAAGTTTATGGTAAAAACGCAAATTCTTGAGGAGATACCCGATCTTTTTAGCCAGATCGTTCCCGTTGTTTTTTCGGCGCGGATAATACGGCATAGACGAAAAGTAAACAGTGATACAATAGCAAAAAAAACAAGATTTGCAACATAGTATTCAGAGGTATACCATACGAAATATTGTCTTTGGAAGGACAAGGCTTTATAGTAACAGCAGATATTTTTTCATTTTTTAAAAAATCGATCATGCAACTTACCTCGTTGGATCTTTTGTATCTTATTCTGGCCTTCGCGATCTTTTTGATCGCCGTTATGCTTGCGATCTTTTTGTGGCAAATCTCTCAAGTGATGCGCAATGTCGAAAAAATAACGCAGCGCGCCGACAATCTGGCCGGACGAGTGGAAGAATTCGTAAAGATCCCCCTGCAGATGCTCCAGTCATGGATTCAAAAGTGGAAAGGTCGAAAAAACCGTGAAGATGACGGTGACTAGTTGGCGCCTTTTTTTGACTTTCTTTCAAAGAATAGTACACTTGATTGTACTATTTTCTATTTCTATTTCCTTTGTCAATCTATGAGTAAAAAACTACAAATTACCGCCGGGATTGTTCTGGGGGTGATTATTATCGCCGCCGCAGTTATCTGGTATCTATATGCTTCGGTAAAAGTGAATAAGGATGTCACTTTTGCGGCTTTCGTACAAGAGACTTCTCTGGAGGTAAAAAAAGATACCGTATCTCTCAAAGGAACAAATGACGCCGATTATAAACCGGTCTCGGGCAAAATCACGCTGGCACAGGGGGATTCTGTGAAAACTGATCCTGCCGGAGAGGCAATCATCACCTGGCCTGACGACTCGGTGACCCGTCTGGCTCCCGGAAGCGAGATTCAGATTACCGAACTCACTATCGACAAAAACGATCCTACCAACAGCGATATCAAATATAACCTATTTAACGGAAAAGTCTGGAATAAGGCTATGAATATTGTGAATGACAAGGCCTCTTATTCGATGCAGTCGGGCAATGTCGTAGCCGGTATACGCGGAACGGTCTTCGATTTTGAACGACAGGGGTGTAACGTCACGATGCACGTCTTCGAACATGCGGTCAATTTGCCGAATCAAGATGTGGATGTGGTAGATGGTGAACAAGTAACCCTTCAAGAGAATTGTAACGGAAATGAAAATGACAACGTCAACGCTTCGCAGAGTGGGCCTATTGTCGAAGAGATTGATCCAAAGTATCTGGAGAGTGAATGGGTTACCGAAAACGAATCCCAGGACGACACATATGATCGGGAGCTAAAAAAAGAATTGCTCGATCAGATAAAATCCGATCTGGGCAAGAACGACGATTCTTTACAAAGTTTCAAGACACAGCAAGCTGCCGACAGTACAACAGATCCTCAGGAAAAAGCGCAAATCCTGTTTTTTCTGGCAAAACAGCATCTGTATGCCGGCATCATTGCTTATACCGAAGGCGATACCGGGAAGGGGAGTAACGAAGTCAGTCTGTACCAGAATACACTTGTCAAACTCAATGATGTGCTAAACGGCATTTCCGATAGCGGTTTTGTAGATAGTATGGAAGCAAAAATAAAAGCCCTGAACCTCTTGTGGCTTAAATATACCAGAATTCTTTTCGGAGAAGAAAAAACTCTGACCGATCTTTTCGAGACACTGGCTTTGGATGCCTCCGGAGACGACCGGGAAGCTTTGGAAGCAGTACTACGAACACGCAACTTCTTTTTGATGAGCGACGGTCTCGAGAATGGCCAGTCGGCTCAGCAACTTGAGCAACTTCTGCAGCAATACAACGAATTACTCGCTAAATTGGCAACTCAAGGCTTGAAAACCTATGAATGTCGTATCTTGCAGCGTATTTCAAAGAAATTGGCTCAACTGGGTGTAAGCGTACCGACGGAATTTCAGTGCACCATAGGGAACGCAAATGACAATACGAATGGAAATATCAACGGAAACGCAAATGACAATTCAAATACGAATGAAAATAGTAATGACAATGCGAACGAAAATCTCAACAATAACAATACGACTTCGAACCGAAACGCCAACGTGCGACCGAATACCAATGTCAACCGCAGAACCCCTCCCAACGCCAATACCAAGCCTCCGGTGGACGAGGCGGCTCTGTTGAATAAACTCCAAGGACAGGCTGCGGGTCTTTCGTGTGAGAGCGCCTCGCTGGCTTCACAACTTAATGGAATATTGTCGCAAGGAACATCTCTCTCTGTTGCCAATAAAGCAGCCTTGAAGAGTTCGGTCAGCGCCAAAGCCGCTTCGTGCAAATCGGTGCTTCAGTCGGCCATTGCCGATCTGGAAAAAGAGTTGAATTCGGTTATCAACCAAATAGAGGGACTTGATCCGGGACAATTGACCGGTCCAGTAGGAACCGGTCTGAAAGGCCAGCGTTCCAGTATCGAAGGAAAAATTGGAGCGCTTCGAAGTATTGTAAACAGCTTGACCGGATTCTGACCACTGGAGCTTGTCATAGAAAAGAGGGTTATGCCCTCTTTTCTGGTATTAATTCTTCCATAATTATTTTCGCTTTCAACTTTACGGATCCATGAAATTTCTGAAAAAGAAAAAAATAGCACGTTTGTTCGAGCGACGGCTCATCGCTATTTTTCTTATTGCCATCATTAACTTTGGCCTTTTTTATGGCATAATCCAGAGCGGTTTTCTCTATTCGTGGAACTACCGGTTGACCGATAATCTCTATACAAGTGAAAATCAAACTTCGAAAGACATCCTAATTGTAGCTATTGATGAAAAGAGCTTGCAGGGTAAAGAAGAAGGCGGCCTGGGCCGCTGGCAGGAATGGACGCGAGATTTTCATGCCCAAACTCTCAAAAATCTGCAAAATGCCGGAGCGATTGCCATCGGCGTCGACGTATTGTTTCTGGACGACTCTCAAAATCGCGCGGCCGACGATCAATTGGCCGAGGTTGTTAAAAACAGCGACAATATTATTTTGGCGAGTAAATACGACTTTGATCATAATAATTTCATTCTCCCGCGCGAAAACTTTTTCGGCAACGATTGGAGTAAAATAGCTCCTATCAATGTGCCCATCGACCCCGATAATATTGCGCGCCGCATGTTCGTTTTTATAGAGCATACCGGCAGAATTTTCGAATCTTTCGATGTGTCGTTGGCAAAAAAATTTCTGGACGAACCAAACGAATCCAAAGACGCTGCTCCCATGGAAGGTAACCGCTATATGGTGACCCAAAACCGTATCAGGCTGCCATTCGATTTAAGTCGTTCCTTCGCCCCGATCAAAGTTCCTTTGGCCGATCACGGCTCAATGTATGTAAATTTTTTCGGTCCGCCGTTCAGTTTTTCCAGATTGTCGTTTGTCGATGTGTACAATAATAATTTCGATCCCGGGATGGTAAAAAATAAAATCGTTCTGATCGGAGAAATGGGAGCTACGGGGTTACACGACGTCGAATACACGCCTGTTTCCCGCGGAGTGGAGATGCCCGGGGTTGAGATTCATGCCAATACCATTCAAACGCTTCTAAGCGGTCGTTTCCTGGAACCCCAGAACCCGAATAAACAGCTATTGTCGATTGCGATCGTTATACTGTGTTCTACGGCATTGTTTATCTTTGCGCCGATCTGGGTAAGCAGCATTGTGCTTATTCTGGGAACCTTTCTATTTATCGTCAGCTCGATCTTGGCATTTGAGAACGGTATTCTGGTGAGCATGTTCTATATTCCGCTCAGCTACTTGCTAACCTATATTATTTCGATCATTTATAAGTATGTCGTAGAATCGAGTCGAAAACGATATATCAAGCAGGCATTTTCCAGGTACGTATCCTCGGCACTGGTCGATCAGATCATGAAGGATCCCGAGATTCTCAAACTCGGTGGAAGTCGCAAAGAAATAACCATTCTTTTCTCGGATATCCAAGGCTTTACCTCGCTGTCAGAAAAGATGCCTCCCGAAGAACTGGTGTCTATGCTGAACCAGTATCTGACTCAGATGACGAATATTGTTTTTGAGCAGGGCGGAACGCTGGATAAATATGTGGGAGATGCCATTATGGCTTTCTGGGGAGCTCCTTTGGAAGATCTTGACCATGCTTACCATGCATGCGTTACGGCCCTCACCATGCAACGAGAGATGGAGAAAATCCGGGCCCGTTTTCGGGAAGAGCTGAATATAGAGTTGTTTATGCGGGTCGGTCTCAATACGGGAGAGGTTATCGTTGGGAATGTTGGCTCACATATCCGGTTTAATTATACGGTTATCGGTGACCACGTAAATCTCGCCTCCCGTCTGGAAGGAGTAAACAAACAGTATCATACGTATATTATGGCGAGTGAGAACACCTACGAAAAAACGAAAGACCGTTTTGAATTCCGGAAACTGGACATCATTCGGGTAAAGGGAAAGCGCGAGCCAGTGGCTATTTTCGAACTTCTTTGTGAAAAAGGGAAACTGAGCGATAAGGAACGCAAAAAACTGGACTTGTTCCAAAAAGGTTTTAACCTCTACCATGAGCAGAAATGGGATCTGGCCAGAGCTGTCTTTCAGGAAATTTTAACGGGCTATCCGGAGGATGGACCTTCCAAGACCTATATCGAACGTTGTGAATACTTCAATAAAAACCCGCTTGGAGCAGACTGGGACGGAGTATTTGAAATGAAAACGAAATAGAATAATAATATGCCAGTGCCGGTACGTTCTTTGTAATTTTGTGTAAATATGATTGAATATTACGATAATGACAGAGAAAAACTTAAAAACGTCGCAAAGATGCTGCGTGATCCAGATTTGGATATTGAAAGAATCGAAGAAATTTTATCAGACATTATCCCAGCTTCACGACTAGGCTTACAAGAGATAGGCTCTATTTTGGGATTTGATGTAGAAAAATTTCGTAGCGGAGTCAGATTAGATATAAAGATGCGAGTAGAATCAGCCATTCAAAAGGAATCGCCAGGTTTTTCTAAGCAAATTCCGTACCAACAAATTAATGATGTGATCGTACCACCGAACACGGGAAGAATAATACAACGCGGTAGTGGTGGTTTTGAATATCCCGGGGGTATTCCCCGGACGCAGATGCTTCTTGACATTATAAGCGGCGATTTGGGCGTCCGTTTATCAGAATGTCAGATGATTGAAGGCACCAATCGTCCCGAGATGGTCAGGTCAGCAAGTTATCGGATCATTGTCATTCCGGTTTTGCATAAAATGATTTTTGTTTGTGACGAAGAGCATAATCGCACATTTATTATTGATGGCTCAGATCCCAAGACCTATATAATGATGACAAAAGATCAATTGAGAATGCATCCCAGCGTAGATGCTGTGCGGTGGAATGATAATGCGGAAGAATGGAGAAGTCAGGTCATGGAATTATTACAAAAGAAGAACCTACCTGAGGATCCATCTTCCCCCACAATATCCAATACAGATGAATTAAAACGTATTTTTGTAGGAAGATATACCCCTGACACCTGGATAGAGCTCATGCCTAAAAAAGCTCGCGAGCTGAACATAGAGGGCATAACGATAGAAAATATTGAAAACCTGCTTGGTATTAAATCTGATCCAAGGCTGTCAGCCAAGGTAATTATTCAAATTGGCAAAAAGATCTTTGGCGAAGAAGCTGTAGAACAGGCACTCCGCAGCAGAAAAGAAAAATGGAGAAATAGTATCTGCCAGTTACATAAACCAGAGAAGTGGCTAAAACTGGGAAACAAAGAAAGAAAAAAACTTAAAGTGGTGTACGGAGATACTCAGAAAGGATTGCACGCGCTTGCTACCATATTTGATATTCCCGGAGATCCGGTTGAGGATTATGATTGTTTCATCTTACTCTCCAAGCATATTTTCTCAGAAAATACAATCGAGACAATACTTGAAACTACTAAACAGAAATGCATTGAAGCTGTCAAAAAAAGGTTTTCCTGTGAGGACTGGCTGGCATTATCAACGTATAGCAGAAAAAGTCTCATTATTCAGTGCGAGGAGGACTCCTTAACAATATTTGCCATAGCTGACTTATTGGGAGTATCCGGCAATGCGCGCGATGACTGGAATATCTTTGTAGCTCTTAGTCAAAAAATCTATGGGAACGTATTAGTAGCAGAGCTGCTTGCAGCGAAAGAGAATCGCAAAGATGCTCAAGTATGGATCGAAGCTGTGAAAGAAAGTTATTCTGTTCTGGATTGGCTAGAGATGAACGCTGAAGAGAAAAGGGAATTTAAGATCTCTATTAAAAATGAATCTAAGACACTAGCGCAAATCGCCAGCTTGTTGCATATTGCAGGGAATCCCCGTGATAACGAAGACGACTTTCATAGACTGGGAAAAAGAATATTTGGGGAAGCCGAGTTTACAGGAATTGTAGATTCTTATGCCGACCTATGGAAAAAAGAGATTCAGGATTGGTATGATCCGATAACGTGGATACTTCTGACCGCCAAAGAAAAGTATGCGATCAGAATAAAGATGAACAGAAGAGAAAAGTCTCTTGCAAAAATTGCCATACTCTTTGGTATTTCAGGAGATCCATGCGGTAACCATGGAATTCATATCATACTTGGCGAAAAAATATATGGATATGAAGAGATAGGCAAAGCAAATTCAACCATCAAAGAGATTCTCCTGCCTCAAAATCTCGCAAATATAGTTAAATCGATGCTCACTCCTGAACACTGGGTGAATATACCTGCCACTGAAATTAAAAAATTAAAATTTCCGATAATAGGTAATAAACAATTTGGCCTAAAGCAACTGGGAACTCTGTTTGGCATTCATGGAAACCCTGCAGACAATCTTGAACTGTACTATGAACTTGGACGCAGAATTTATAGTACTGATCTTGACAGGGCTTTGGAACATAGAACCAATTTCAGGAGATCGCCTAAGAAGAAACAAGCTTCAACTGGATGATGTTAACTGCAAAAACACTTTTTTTACTTCTCCCTCCATGTCTTCTCACCTTTTCACCTCCGAGTCGGTTCTGGAAGGACACCCTGATAAAATCTGCGATCAGATATCGGATGCCGTTCTGGACGCTATTCTCGAAAAAGATCCCGGTGCCCGCGTCGCCTGCGAGACGTTTGTCGGTACCGGACTTGTCCTGATCGGCGGAGAGATAACAACCGACGCTTACGTCGATATCAACGAACTTGCTCGCGAAACAATCAAAAATATCGGGTATACCGAACCGGACTACGGATTCGAGTCCCGTACCTGCGCTATCCTCAATGCTATTAATAAACAAAGCCCGGATATCGCTCTGGGAGTAGATACCGGCGGAGCCGGCGACCAGGGTCTCATGGTCGGTTTTGCCTGCGACGAAACGCCGGAGCTGATGCCGCTTCCGATCATGCTGGCACATAAACTGGCTTTGCGTGCCGCAACCGTACGGAAACAGCAATTGTTACCGTATTTACGCCCCGACGGGAAAACGCAAATTACTGTCCAGTATGAAAACGGCCGCCCCAAAAGAGTCGATACGGTTGTTGCCTCCTTACAGCATGCCGATCATGTCGAGCAGGAACAGATTCGCCGGGATGTCCTGGACACTATTGTCAAGCCAACTATCGGCCAATATCTTGATACGGGGACTACTTTTCATATTAATCCGACCGGACGTTTCGTAATCGGCGGGCCGGTAGGGGACGCAGGAATGACCGGAAGAAAGATCATCGTCGATAGCTACGGTGGTTATGTCGCCTCGGGTGGTGGAGCTTTCTCCGGAAAAGACCCGACCAAAGTCGACCGCAGCGCCGCTTATATGGCTCGCTATATTGCCAAAAATATTGTGGCGGCCGGCTTGGCCGCGCGATGCGAAATTCATCTTGCTTATGCGATCGGAATTGCCGATCCGGTGGCTGTATATGCAAACACTGCCGGAACCGGAAAAATCCCCGACGAAAACATAGCGGCCCTGATTCCGACTATTTTTCCGTTAACCCCCCGCGGCATTATCGAACACCTGCAACTTTTGCGCCCTATCTATACGAAAACCGCTGCATACGGGCATTTCGGTCGACCAGAGCAGTCGTTCTCGTGGGAAACAACCGACAAAGTCGAAGAACTTTTAAAAAATATATAGAACCGTATGAAGGAGCTGAAAAAGGATCGTTACCCGGTCTATGTTTTTCTGGACAGAATTCGCAGTTTTTACAACGTAGGATCTTGTTTTCGCACCTGCGACGCCGCCAACGTTGAAAAGCTTCTTTTGTCTGAATACACTCCGTTTCCTCCGCATAAAGAGATCAGTAAAACTGCTCTGGGAGCCGAACATACCGTACCGTTTGAACATACGCACGATCCGGTCAATACGTTAACGACGCTTCGAGAGAGGGGAGTGCGCTTAGTCGCCGTCGATACGGGATCCGATACAGTGCCGTATACCCGATTTACGCCTGTTTTTCCGATTTGTCTCGTTTTCGGGAACGAGATTAGCGGGATTTCCCGGGAAATTCTAGAACTCTGCGATGACAAAGTCAGCATTCCGATGCACGGAATCAAGGAATCGCTGAATGTCAGCGTTGCTGTCGGGATCGTTTTATTCGATATTGTCTCGAAGTTCAAAGCCGAAAAAACGAATAATTTGTAAGAATATGATAGAAACGGCATTATAGTAAATGATGTCCTATATATCGTCACCTTTGTATATGAAAAAAAACATGTTTCTGGCCGGTATGCTTCTCATTGTTGCCGGCTGCACGCCTACGAACACGGTCAATGTAAATAGTAACGCGAACAGTCAATCCAATCTAAATCTAAATAGTCAGGTTACTAATACGAATGCCTCTACTTTTTCCAGAGTAAAACATGCAGGGGAGATGTGTGGAGGTATCGCGGGTTTTATCTGTGATACCGGACTTGTTTGTCAATATGACGGAAATTATCCCGATGCCGGAGGGGTTTGCGTAAAAGCTCCCGCAGCGGCTCAAGAAGGACAAAACTGCGGAGGTATTGCCAAGATACAATGCGCCAACGGGTTATTTTGTAGAGAAACTCCCACGACAACCGACGAGTACGGTGTTTGTGTGAAGAACAGCGCCGAGAATATTCTTTCGTTTGACGATTGTGTTGCAGCCGGAAATCCGGTCATGGAAAGCTATCCGCGTCAATGTAAAACTCCTGCCGGAAAAACGTTTACTGAGCAAGTTGCTATGCCGGCAGCGTCTAATGAGAATGCTACAGATGGTAAAAAACCGGCGTGCACGAAAGATGAAGACTGCGCCTGCCGGAATTTCGACGGTACCCAGTTTTTACCCGGTACGGTTCCGGGATCGTGCGATGTCGATACCGGGGTTTGTCGGCCGTGTTTTTATCGATAAGGCAGTGTATTTAGAATAAAGTATTACGTATACAGTATGGGGAAGGATTCAGTCCTTCTTTGTCTTTTACTTTGTACAATGTATCTTGTACAAAGTGTTCTGAGATAGCAGTATACAAACAATCAATCACGGTTGAGCTTGATCCCAAATGATTTCAAACATCGATTGAAAAATATCAACCATAACCGGCACATCGATAACCAGGGCCAATGATTGGAGCTTGGGGCTAAGTATTAATATTTTATTACTATTCGGGGGCGGTCGGGAAAATGCCACAACGTTCAATCTCCCGTATCCCATATTGCGGCAGGCAGCTCAGCATCCGTTAAATTTTTCATAAAATCCAGGAATTCAGCGAGATTTATCCGTTGAAACATCCAAATCCGGCACTCCGACTCATGTTTTTCAACCGGAATGTCCTCCTGGCAAGTAGCGCCATGTTTTTTTAAAGATGCAATCGTATGATAGGTTAATTGATCTGACCAAGACAGTTTAAAGTTAATGATACCAAAAACACCAATATTTGTATGATGATCCAGCCCCAGATCAAAGCCAAATTCGGCTTTTTTCAGAAGATCGGGGAGTACCTTGGTGTCACCCGTATTCAATAAATGAGCTAAATTTGCGGTACCACACTCTTGTTGACTCAGAATAATAGCCAAAATCGTAGACGCATTCATGTAGGGCTTCAGAAATGCGTACCGGAAGTACTTTCTTGCTATAAGTTGGTCTAACCTATCGAGGTTAAAGTAATAACAGATGGGGGCTTCTTCACTGTACTGACATTCTTCTATAAATACCGAGTTGTTTATTTCATCGGCAGCCACTATATGTGGCTTAGCAATACCTGCTTCGGTAATGTTTTTTTCCGATAAGGCAGCACAAAATGATCTTGTTTCTTGGTTCAGGGTGATATTCGCAGAAGCCGCGTTCTTATTTATGTTTTCGGGGAATGAGCTGTTACCACAGGCCGTGGGGATGACAAGAAGTACACACAAGTAAAAGCTAGAAACAGCAACCTTCATTACAGTATGGTTTAAAAAAACAGATACTGCTACTATACATTGTTGCCATCCGGATTACAAAAAAGTTCCGGGCTGATATTGTTTTTTTGGATGAAATCGGGTATAGTGATAGGACAAATACATATTTTATCAAATAAATACACAAGGATCATGAGAAAAACAAATCGCTCTTTATTGGTTCTGCTGGCTCTCCCCTTTTTGCTTTTGGGTACTCCCGCCGGATTAGCCCAGACCAGTGACACGACTCCGCCTGCCGATTTGGAGGAAGCTCCTACGGTCGTCAGCAGCGGCAACGGTCAGGTAACCCTGCAATGGGAACCTGCTTCGGATAATGTCGGGACTACCGGCTATAAGTTGTATTACGGTACTACTTCGTTGGCTGAGCAGCAGAATAGTAATAGTAGCGATCGCAAAGAATACGATACGTTTAAAAAAGTAGACAACGTAACGCAGGCCACCATAGACGGTTTGACTAATGGCACCAAATACTATTTTGCTCTTACCGCTCTGGATGCGGCCGGCAACGAAAGTGAGTATTTCAGTCCCGAATCCAGCGCCACACCTCAAACTGGCGGTTCGCCGACTACCGGCAGTTCCTCCGGCAGCGGAAATTCGAATACGGGAAATGCCAATTCCGCCCTCCCGGCTGCCAATACCAACAGTACCGTTGATAACGCCAACAGTTCCACCGGAAATCCCACCACTGGTAGCAATACAGCCGAAGTGAGCGATTTCACCGTTACCGAGAATAACAATACATTGAATTTTTCCTGGAAACCAAATAGCTCTTCCGCAGTTATCGACCAGATGCTCTATACATCAAAAGATAACGGTACAACCTATGATAGCGGGAGACATTTAGGAACATCCAGCTCCTATACCATGACCAGCTATTTGCCGACCACTTCATATGCGTTTAAGCTTGTGACCCGTGACCAAAACGGTAGCGAGAGCAAAGGGGTCACTACTACGATTACTACTTCTGCGTCCAACAGTCTGCCTACTGCGCAGGATATCACGAACCTCGTAGCAAAATTTGAACGTGTCGCCTCAACGTATAATGTTACACTTACTTGGAATCTGCCTCAGAATGTCCAGAATATCGTCTCCCAGGTGGTATACAAAAGTTTAGACGGCAACGTATTTTCCCAGATCGCCAGTCTGGCTCCGAGCGTTACGACCTATGAGATCAAAAATTTGGTAGGGGGCAAATACTTCTTTAAAATTACAACTAAGGATGCTACCGGCAAAGAAAGTGCCGGCGTTATCAAAATGGTGGAACTTCCCAAAAGCGGTCCCGCTGCTCTGGCCGCCTTCGGTATCATGAGTCTTTTTGGCGCCGGGTACATTCTGAGACGCAAAGAAAAAGTTAAATAATACACACTCTTTTCTTTTGCAAGTTACAGGAAAAAGACGGAACATTATGATTTTCCGTCTTTTTTATTGATGTTTTGTCTTTTTGAAGACAATAAACACTCTTTTTCTTCAAATATAAGAATTCGTTTATATCTTCCTGATAATCTGATCATCGCACAGATATCTTTTTTCCATATGTTAAAAAGAAAATGAAACTCTCATTTCTCCCCCGTCGTTGGTTGATCCCGTACGTGCTGGCTTCCCTGCTGCTCATACTATTTCTCGTATTCGAGTTTACACTGCCCGACGGACGGTTGCATCTCTACTTTCTCAATATCGGACAGGGCGACGCCACGCTCATTCAGACACCCCGGGGAAAATACATTCTGGTAGACGGAGGACCGGGGGACGGGATTTTACAAGTACTTCCCGAAAAACTGGGTTTCTTTCGCTCTCGAATCGATATGGTCGTACTCACGCATCCGCATGCCGATCACGTGGAAGGGCTGATATCTGTTATGGAACGGTACGAGATCCCCATGGTACTGTATAGCGGGGTCGAAAGCGATACTAAAGCCTATGCACGATTCAAACAGTTAGCCGCTAAAAGCCGCATATTGATCGCGCGGGCCGGGCGGGATATAGAAATCGAGCCGGGTCTGTATTTGGATATTCTGGCGCCGGTACGCAGTTTGGAGAATCGGAAAGTGCGGGACGATATGATCAACGATACGTCGGTCGTTTTTCGGCTTTTGTATGGAGATACCCACGTCTTATTTACCGGGGACATGGAAGAACCGCTCGAGCAGGCACTCCTCTATCAGGGGTACGATATTCAAAGTCTGATACTGAAAGCCGGACATCACGGCAGCAAAACTTCCAGCAGTAACTTGTTGTTATATAACGCGAACCCAAAGTTTGCGACGATCTCTGTCGGCAAAAATAACAAATTTAAACATCCCAATACCGAAATTCTGGACCGATTCGAGGAACACGATATCCAAAGCTACCGGACCGATCAATTCGGCACGATAGAAGCGGTTTGCGATGATCAAACTCACTGCTCGTTTTCGTGGGATAATCGTATATGACAGTACGTGCAAGAACGAACGATTGAGAGAAAGTCTGAAATATAGTATGGTTTATGCCATAAGAGAACATACTTTTCATCTTTTTGTCCGTCTTATGATATTACGCGACGCAATCCTGGCATTTCTGGAACATGCCGAAATCGCTAAAAATCAGTCTCTAAAAACGGTGATCAATTACCGTCACTATCTCCGGCGGTTCGAACAGTTTGCCGGGACTCAAACCGCTATCGAAACGATCGATTTGAATACTGTAGCCAAATTCCGCCTCCACCTCAATCGCCATGAAGACAAGAACGGACGCACGCTCAGTCGAAAAACCCAAAACTATCATCTGATCGCCTTACGGGCTTTTTTCAAATATCTGACCAGGCAGGACTACCAGGTACTGGCTCCGGAAAAGATCGATCTCATGAAACAGGAAGATCGAGAGGTGTCTTTTCTTACACGCGAAGAGCTGGAAACAATGCTGGAGAGTATCGATACTGACCAGCTGACCGGGTTACGCAACCGCGCTTTGATCGAAATGCTCTATAGTACCGGATTGCGCGTGAGCGAGATCGTGTCGCTCAATCGGGATCAGGTGAACCTGAAAACCGGCGAATTTATGGTGCGCGGGAAAGGTCGTAAGACCCGGATCGTGTTTTTGTCCGAGCGCGCCAGGACCTGGCTGGAAAAATATATGAACGAGCGAAAAGACCTATCTCCGGCCATATTTATCAATTTCAAGAAAAGAAAAAATGATGCGGTTTCAGACAAAGGTACCCGCCTGAGTACCGTCAGTGTTGAAACAATCGTGCGTTCTGCGGCACGCATGGCAGGATTAGTAAAAAAAGTCACCCCGCACACGATCCGGCATACCTTTGCCACCCAGCTCTTGTTTGCCGGGGCCGACATCCGCTCGGTACAGGAAATGCTGGGACATGCCAGCATTACGACCACTCAGATTTATACGCATGTGACGAATCAGAAACTGAAAGAAGTACACGATAAGTACCATAAGTAGAAATGTTCCCTCAATAATAATTTATGGCTTCCCCTCTTATCATTTCTCCGGATGAAATTAAAACTTTTTTCCCAAGCTATACTCCTGACAAGGCAGAAAAGTTTCATACTGAATCCGCAAAACTTGCCGATAAGTGGTTTAAAACTGCAGTTGAAATAATTCCTGCGCCAGTTCTAGTTTTGGCTGGCGGAAGTGCATCAGGAAAAACCGAATACCTTTCTCAATATGTCAAAATACATGCTTATGGCATATTCTTTGATGGAACTTTACCAACATTTAAAGGAGCATGTATCAAAATAGATCATGTATTAGCTTGTAATCGTCAATTGGATATTCACTTTATACTTCCGCGAGATCTTCGAAAAGCTTTTCTCGTTTTTCTGGGCAGAGAAAGGAAGTTCAATCAAACGCATTTTTATAGAACTCATAGCGAATCTAGACACACCATTCTTGAAATTTTTTCTTATTATCCCACGGTGAATGTGAGAATAATCGAAAGTATGTTTAATACGAATAGTGATACAATGGATTTTATTGAAAAGACTTTTGTAAGCAGACCGGAAAAGTTTGATTACCTCAGAAGTATCCAATATACTCAGAAAGAAATTATCAAATTGGTTTTATAAAATGGATAGAATTAAATTTAAAGTTTCAGGCAAATCTAATGAACAGGTTGCTGCCTATATTAAAGCAGCGCGCTTAGCTGCTCAAAATCAGCATGTTATCCCGAAAGATGGACAATGGGCTGTAAAGAGAGCCGACAGCTCTAAAGTTACGAGAATATTTACTCATCAAAAAGAGGCGATAGCATACGGAAGAAATCTTGCTAGAAATCAAAGGACGGAACTTTTGATCCATACGCGTGAAGGGCAAATACGAGACAGGAAATCATATCATAGGCCTTAGAATAGACAATATCCTTATTAAATTCCCCTTTGTCCCAACGCTTGGAGAATAGGTTACATTATCACGTAATGTTTATCTTTTTATGCAAGCGGTTCGTGTATAAAAATATTGAACACAATTTGTATTCGTACTAGATTCTGAGTAGCTCAAATACACGTAATCTCATCTGTCGCTACCTCGATCATTGTACTTAGGGGATCCTTATTATTTCCGATCACTTACACGTGATTGGTTGCGGGAACCCACACTGGAAAAAGAGGAGTAGAAGCCGGAAAGAGAGACGGTATTTTGGCATATATACAAAAAAAACCCGTAAGAAGCGGGGTTTTTTTGTATTGTTATCCGGGATCGACTATGGGAACTTATATGGAACTGCTGCGGTATCGCCATTCTTGGCTATAGCTACGGGGGCGCCTCCGGTTTGGATAGCTCCGTTTGCATCTACCGGGAAACCGTTCACAGTAATACCACCCAGACTGGTCGAGAAATCGTCGGAACCGGTCACATAAGAAGAAGCTTTATTGTTTTCTTCCAGAGTGGCGAAGACGGCAAATTTGTCACCGGCTCCGTTAGCAAAGACATAGTAGGCTTTCTTGGGATCTTCCGGAGTTTTCTTGATATTGAGCTTATCCCAGTCGGCATCTTCGATTCCGGGCATATTGGCATCTGTCCCCAGTTTTTTAGCGGCATCTATTCCCGTATCTTTTGCGAAGTAACATACTGCGGCTCCGCCCTTACAACGAGGAGCTCTCTGTTGACTGGCTATAAATGCGGTGATGGCACCGGTCGCTTCACCGAGGTCGGATTTGCGGACTGTGTCGCGGGAACTGGCGATATATCCGTTATACGATACGAACCCTATGGTCGAGAGAATGGCAACGATCGCAATTACGACGATCAGCTCAACCAGAGTAAAACCGGCGTGAGCCTTTTTAATGGCATTTTCCATGTTTGTTTTTCGTTTTCAAAAAATATAAAGAAACACATCTTTCGAACAAAGAATGATGGATGAACTGTCAGGCAAGGAGTTTTTCTAACTCTTTACGCTTTATAGAGATTCGGCAGATATGAATACGGATGATCTTTGCTCTCTGAACTCCCCTCTCCCGACTCCTTTCTTCCTTGTTCGCCTATTTTTCAAAGACCTTGTGTATTGGTTTTTCTTTCGGGATGTATCCCGTGGAAATTCTCCTCCTGGCAAGCGTGTATCCAAGAATGTATCCATGAACGGATCGTCCGTTCGATGCCACGTCCCCGAAAGTCGAGCTCACGAATACTAGCTCACTTTCATAGTAACAAAAAAATGACAGAATTTCAATATATGTTTTTATAATATTTTATGTGACCTTCAAAAAAGATCGAATGACACAACGAACTGGACGCATCCGTTTTTCTAAGGCTGTCCGAAAGTATATATCCCTTTACTCCTCTACGGTCATGGAGGCTTATCCAGCATCCGTTACAATATTGATCCGTCTTGTTTTTTAATATTGTGATTTCTTTTGGTAGCTGAATTTGAAAGGCATTGAAATTCTACTTTTTTCGTATCCGGGGAGATTTTTTGGCAGGAAAAACTTCGGCACCGAAAAATTGCGATACTTTCAGATTCCCGACACGGGAAAGCGGCATTTTAGTAAAAATTTCACTGACAGTATAACTTCTTTCTGCTTGGGAGCGTTCCAGTGTTTTTTTGAGCATGCGTTGTTTCACCGGAGGCAAGACTTCGGCTTGCAGTAAATCCGTTACGGCTGTCTGACCCAGTTGCGAAAGACTCATTTCGAAGAATATATCGATCATAGTCAGTTTCGGTTTTTTTATTTCCGGTTTTTTGAGAAAGAGAAACGGGTCTTTGCCCAGGTGCTCGCTGAGGTATATGCCTAAAATACGATAATTCTCTCCCAGCGGAACCCATCGACCGTCGGCTTTATGCGATAGCAGGCGCTTTTCAATTCGAACGACAATATCATAACTAAAATGGGATAGTTCAAAGGCTGCACTGGAAATATATACTTCTTTTGGCTCACGATGCATAGCGTACAAAAAATCGCCTACATTTTGATTGGTAAGCGAAAAGAGCTCGATCATATCCGGAACGTTCATCGCCTGGATCAATTTGCGCTGTTTTTCGTTGAACGAGAAAATGCTTTGATTCATACGTTGATGCTTTCTTTTCTTTCAGTATAAGCTTTTGAGTTTATTTTGACATTTGAACTTTGAGTTTACGCCATTGACTCGTAAAGACTGGAAAGCGTGTAACGATGTAAAAAGTATATGTTTAAACTGCGCGTAGGATGGCCGTAGGATCATTCGCGTGTTTCACGCCTTCTTCTTTGGTAACCCGTCCTTCCCGGATGACGCGAACAATATCGTCTTCCAATAAATGCATTCCGTCAGCTTGTCCCATCTGGATGCTGCTGTTTACCTGGAATATTTTATTTTCGCGGATCAGATTGCGGATGGCGTTATTGGCGATCATTACCTCGGTTACCAGAACATAGCCGTTCCCGCCCACATTTCTGAGCAGACGCTGGTTAAAGATAGCTACAACGGCTTCCGCCAGTTGCAGACGCACTTGGTTCTGCTGTTCCGCTGGAAAACTGTCGACGATTTTGGTAATGCACTGTGCCGACGACCGCGAATGGATAGTGGCAAAGACCAGATGTCCGGTTTCGGCCAGGGTAAGGGTGTTGCGAATACTTTCCAGATCACGCATTTCCCCTACCAGCACGACGTCCGGATTTTCGCGTAACGCAGAGCGCAGAGCTTTGGAAAAACTCTCGGTATCCTCCCCCACTTCGCGTTGTTCGATGATACATTTCTTATGCTTGTGAACATATTCGATCGGGTCTTCGATGGTAATAATGTGTTTTTTATAATTGCTGTTAATCTCGTCGATCATAGCCGAAAGTGTCGTCGATTTACCCGAACCGGTCGGTCCAGCGACGAGAATGACTCCGCTGCTGCGCGTAGTTACTTCGCGAAAAATCTCGGGAAGACCGAGCGAATCGATCGAATACATCTTGGCCGGCAAATAGCGAACCGCGGCCGAAGCATAGCCTTTTTGACGGAATACGTTCACACGGAAACGTTCGTCTCCTACGGCAAACGAGAAGTCCAGTTCTTTCAGGATTTTAAACTTTTCGCGTCGTTCCTCGGTAGCCAACAGCTCGTGGACGATGCCCTCAGTATCGTCGGGTGTTAGAATATCCAAGCCTTCGCTCAATGCTACCAGATCACCATAGACGCGGATAATCGGATGGACTCCAACGGTCACGAACATATCCGAAACCGAGTTGTCGATCATCACCTGCAGCAATCGTCGCAAAATTTTTCCGTAATCTTTCGTACCCTCGCTTGTGACGATATTCTCCATGTGAGTTTCGATCACTGCTGTCTTGTCTGCCGGTTCCTGTTCTTGCACGGACGAGGAATCGTTAGAAGTATTTTCTTGAGTTTGCGGCGACGAATTCTCTGCCTGAGAGTCGTTTTGTGGCGCATCGTCCGTTACGGATTCTTCTACCAACGATTCTTCGGGCGATTCGTTTGACGATGCCTCGGCGACAACAGAATTTGCTTCGGAAAACGCTATTTCTTCTTTTGGAACCACTGGGGTCAGAACAATAGGATCGGGCATACGAATGAAAAGTTAAAAATGCAAAGTTCAGAGTGAGAGTAGAGTGCTTTTTAAAGGTATAATTCTTATTGATTCTTGTTTTTGTAGTAAAACCCAAGGAGGCTTTTTGGATCTGTTTGTTGTTAACTGCAAGCCTTTGAGAACTCACCTCTCCGTTCTCCCGTCTTTATTTCGTCACATACCGCACCATCGTGGCTTCGATATCGTGAAGCGTATCATCGTCCAGAATTTTATACAGATCTTCTTCCTGAGCGACGATACCGTTTTTGAGAGAAAATTTTACAACATAACGATCCTTTGGACTGAATTTATTCCGCGGAATCAGACTGGGAATGTTGAAAGTCTCCATACTGGCTTTCACCGCTTCAAAAACGGTCAATGTCCTTTGATTGGAAAAAGCCTTTTCCAGATCCTCCACATTCTGAGTCGAAATTTGAGGAGCAACATTCTGTACACTCGTCACGAATTTTTGTGGTGTCACCGGATTATTATTTCTATTGGTCTGCGCAAGCGTGTTGGCATTTTTGTTGAGCGAGTGATTTTCATTCGTATTGGTGCTATTCTGATTGGCCGAGGCATGTAGCGCGTTATCGTTGGTTTGAGTGACTTGATAAGAATTTCCATTGATGGGTACTCCGTTTGTGTTTTGTTGAGAAGTGGTACCCGACAGAGAAGCGATAAAATTATTGCCAACGGGCCAAAGAATTAACGCCAAAGCAAAGAGTCCTATGGCGGGCGTTACCATTTTGACAGCTTGCTTTCTTTTCTTGCTTTGATAGTTACGGAATTTTTCCTTCTCTTTGTGCCATTTCTGATGAGATGTGGAGCTCAGGTTCCCGAACAGAAGCGGTTCTTCCTCCATAACAACTTCCAGGGTCGTTTTTTTGTCGACCGGCGCGACTTGGACATTTTTTTTCCGTTCTTCCTGTTCTTTTTTCTGTTGTTTCATTTGTTCGACCGACAAAAGCTTTACCCCGGTAGCTTTGGCTGGTGTGTTTTTGCTATTGAGAGAAATCATCTTGATCGGCGTCGCCTCGGGGCTGCTATTTTTTTCAGTAGCAGAGTTACTTTCGGATGCAGTACTTTTTAGCACTACCTTGGGCGGGGTGTCTTCTTCTTCCTTAAGCGCAGGGGTATTGTTAGAAACAGGTGAAGGTAGGGGTGTACTTGACGAAGCCGCGGAAGGCGCTATCTCAGGTTTGTCGTTGCCAGCCGGAACACTGCCAATAGTAGCTTTTGCCCCTGCGGATGAATTCGCGACAGGATCGTTTCCGCTTCCCTGCGACTGAGATCCTGACGTAACGGAGGCAGGATTACCGCCGGCAGGAGGTGTCGGTTGAAATTGTTCCTTCAAAGCGTCCAGGTTGATCTTCATAAAAAAATATTTAGGTACGTGGATCGGATATTTACGTAAAAATTTTTCGTGGGTTATTGATTCTTGATGACTTTGCCGAATTCAAAGAAGGGTAACATGATCGAAACAAGCAATACTCCGACCATGACACCGATAAAGACAATTAGCACAGGCTCGATAATGGTCGAAAAGTTTTTGGCAAAATCCTTCAATTCTCTCTGATAGTTTTCGGCTACTTGACGGAGCATTTTTGTAATCTGACCGGTGCTCTCGCCTACTTGTACCATCTGCGGGACTTCCAGCGGAAAATACTCGTTCTCTTTTTTGGTCTTGTCGCTCAAAGCATCGATTCCAAGTGCGGAAGACAAGGCCTTTCCGTTGACTACATCGTTTCTGACCCGTACGATTTCTCGTTTATAGTAAATATTCTGCACCACATCCGACGTAATGCTCATGGCATCCAGGAGCAGAATACCGCTGTCTACCAGCATCGACAGACTGTTGCCGAACAGAAACACGTTGGATTTACGGGTCAAATCTTTAAAAATCGGTATTTTAATCTTAACCTGATCGAAAAACAGTTTCCCGGGTAAGGTTCGGCCGAAAGAGATCATGCCGATAACTCCGCCCACGCCCAGGATGACGAGAACATACCAAAAATCTCGAATAAAATTGCTTATCGCAATGATCACCTGGGTCGGAACAGGTAACGTAAGTTTGGCATCATTGTAGGCTTGAGCAAGCTGGGGAACTACTCCGAGCATCATCCCCACGACCAGCGCAATACTGAACGAGATAATGAAGCCGGGATAAATAAGCGCCCCCTTGATTTTTCTTTTCAGATCGCGTTCTTCGATCAATTGATGGCTAAGGTCATCCAGGATCGGTCCCAAGTTACCGCTTTCCTCGCCGGCACGCACCAGATTGGTTTGCAGTGAAGTGAATACCCGGGGATACAGCGCCATAGAAAAGGAAAGCAGGAACCCTTTCTCCAGATTTTCGATCATTTTGGCATACATGATCTTCAGACTATCTTTTTTGGCCTGTTTGATAAGGATCAATAAGGATTCTTTCACTTTGATTCCGGAATTGACCAGATTTGAAAGACGTACGATGAAATCGACATTGTCTTTTTTGTTGGCCGGACTGAGCGCCAGATTTATTTTTCGAACGAGGTTATCGAGCCAGACATTCTGCTTTTTCTTATGCAAATGCCGGGGACCGTATTTTATTACCGCCTTTTCGACCCGTTTGAATAATGTTTTGATCTTCAGATTTTTTTCGTCGAGCTTCATGATTTTTAGCAGGCTCATTTTCGCTTTCATGGACTCACCGGCTTTGAATTCGTCGCGGGCCAGACGATAAATCGCCTCGATCTGATCGCGACGCTCTTTTTCGCGTTGTTGTACCTGATATTTTTTGGCTTTGCGTAAAAAATTGTTAATCTCTTTGTTATAAACTTCGTCTTTCACGATCGCTTCGGTACACCGGTTAACGATCATCTGGAATTCTCCGCGCTGCAGCAGGTTATTCAGTTCTAACAGCAGGTGTTTGACTTTGTTTTCGCGCGAAATTTCCTGAATCGACTTTTCGACTTCTCCGCGTGAAAGATTTTTGAGCGTATTGAGGTCGATCGATTCGATTCCCTTCAGATCATCTTCGAAAATCAAATCGGTATGCTCGTCACGACGTAAAACCAGGAGCGTAACGTCGTCTCTTTGCACGGTTTGTTCGCCGACACTGCGCACGATGCTGCTGTAGAGCTCTCTGCTGTTTTTGGCCCCCAGATTTTTTACGAGCAGGTCATTGAGTCGGTTGATACCGAAAAGCTCTTTTTCATTTTGCTTCATCACGGCTTCGATGACCCCGTCGGTAAAGAGACCGATGATATCTTGATCGCCGATCTTGATCTGTTTTTCTGTTAATAACGGCTCGGCTTTTTCGATCATACCGATGGCAATCCCTTTGGCCGGAATCAGATCGATCTTTTGTTCGCTGTGCTTATAATGAATGATATACTCGTGACCGGCTCCGACGAAAGAGAGGGTCTTGGTTTTCAGATTCCAGTTGAACAGAATCATCGTCATGAAATCTTTGTCTTTTTCTTTGACTTTCTCTTCAAAGACTCGCTGATTAAGCCGTACGGCGGTGTCGCGCAATCCCAAACCTTCGCGGGCACATTCCCGTAAAATCAAGTTAACTCGCGACGAAAACAGCGAAGCCTGGATCCCGTGACCGGAAGCATCGCCGATATAAAAGAGAATATTTTCGGCATCTCTCTGGATAAATCCGAAACTGTCGCCGCCGATGCGTTCCGACTGCAACGTATCGCCCCACACGTCAAATCCCGGCAGCGTATATTTATCGATCTGTGGAATGATATTTTTCTGCAACTTTTGGGCCAGTACGTTATCCTCTTTCTTTTCTTTGACCAGCTCCAGTGCTTTACGTTTCAGTTTTTCGCTTTCACTTTCCCGCAATCGGGAAAAAATGGTCTTGATAATGCTGGCTTTGGCTTTTTCAAGTTTCAAACGGTAAATATCGAGGCTTCTTTTGAGCTTGCTCATGCCAGAGAGATCTACCTGTTTTTTGCTGCCGCTTTTTGCATTCTTGACCCGTTCCAGCTGGTGTTTCACATTGAGCGCATCTTCGTCGGAAGGTTCCAGCGCCAGAACTTTGTCAGCCAGTTTTTCGGCCCGTTTATATTTTTCCAGATCGAGCGCGTTGGTCATCTCGAACTTCAGTTTCTCGAGTGTGCTCCAAGCATGTTCTTGTTCTTCGATCTGTTTCTGTTTTTCGTAATCGAATTCGCCTTTGAAGGTATGCTCCTGTTTGTCATAGAGATAGAGAGCCTGTTCCAGCAAATCTTTTATTTCACGGTGACCGGGGTCGATACTGAGGATCTCTTTGGCGCCTCTAATAGCTTTACGATATTGCTTGCGTTTGAAAAAAGCTTTGACCCAGTAGATTGCTTCGTCGATCGACTGCACCGCGCCGGGGTCGTTTTTATATTTTCCGATATTCTTACTGGCACTCTCGAACCAGCTTTTCATCAAAGCTTCTTCCAGTTTTCCTTTGGCTTTTTCGTATAATCCCGAAATCTGTTTGGACGGTTTATGGTCCGGATGATCCAGGATCAGGGTCTCATAACTCTTGATCAATTCTTCATACTTTTTACGATTCATAAAATCCTTGAACTGGCTTACCAGTACGGCATCGTTGAGCTGGGAAAGTTTCTGCTCGGTCGTGGGATGATCGTTATTGGCTGGTTGGTCGGACATTGTGAGATGAGTATCTAGTATAAAGTATGGGGTATCGAGTATTAGGGACAAGTCATTTTGAGCTGAGCGATAGCGAAGCGAAGAATCTCAAACGTTACGGATAAACATGGATGAAAATTCTATCTATACTCCAACTACTCGGAAGACCTCTTCGACGGTAGTAAGTCCCAAAGCAGCCTTTACCAGTCCATCCTGCAGCAAGGTAGTCATTCCTTCTTTGAGTGCTTCTTCTTTGATCGTATTGCTGTCTACGCCTTCCTTAAGCACCAGCGTCTGAATCGGTGGGGTTATTTCGAGTACCTCGTAAATACCGATACGTCCTTTAAAACCGAGATTGTTACACTGCGGACAGCCTTTCGCCTTGAAAAAAGCAATCTGATCGACATCTTTATCAACCATATTACCGATTTGGAGCGTGACCTGGGTTTTTATCGAGCCGTCCAGACGGATGGGTACTCGACAGAAGGGACATACTTTACGTACTAAACGCTGTGCGATTACCAATTGAATCGATGATGTAATCAAAAACGGTTCAACTCCCATATCGACCAGACGTTGTACTGTGGTAGCGGCATCGTTCGTATGCAGTGTAGAAAATACCAGATGTCCAGTCAGGGCCGATTCGATCGCCAATTGGGCGGTTTTTTTGTCGCGAACTTCTCCTACCATAATGATGTCCGGATCCTGACGTACAAGCGAACGCAGTCCGTCCGAGAAGTCGAACCCGATATCAGCATGTATCTGGCTTTGATTGACTCCCTGCATCGAATATTCGACCGGATCTTCCAGCGTCGAGATGTTGTGCTGGGCAACGTCATAGGTTCCCAGGAGGGTATAAAGTGTCGTACTTTTTCCGCTACCGGTCGGTCCGGTTGCCAGAATAATACCGTAGGTTTTGTGTAGAGCCCGCTCTACTTTTTCTAAAGACGTCCCCATGATTCCCAGATCTTTGATACTCAATTTTTTTTGTGATTTTTTCAAAATACGGATAACGATCTTCTCGCCGAATACTACCGGTAAAATTGAGACGCGCAGATCTACGGTCTGATCTTTGGCCGGAAATGAAGCTTTGCCGTCCTGAGGAAGACGATTTTCGTCGATTTTGAGACCGGAAAGTATTTTTATACGTGTGACAAATTGTTGTTTGACACTCCCATCAAGCTTTTTATATTGGGCGAATTTCCCGTCGACCCGAAAACGGATCACGATACTGGTTTCCCACGGTTCGATATGAATATCGGAAGCATTCATCTCCACAGCTGTCCGAAACATATCGTCGATGACTTCGATAATATTGATATTCGAGGCTTGCAAACGCCCCAAAGCCGAATTTTGGGCCGATCCGCCTGTAGTGGCTTGTGCCGTAGCGGTCGGTGCGCTAGTATTTTCAGTCATGTGTTTTTATTTGTGGTCTGATCATTATACAATAAAAAACCTCTTCCGGTCAAAGGCTTGACGCTTTTAAAATATGCCCAACAACCTAGCTTCAGGAATATATCATCTCCTCTATTCGGGTATTTTCCAAATCTTCTTTCCGACTTACGGAACCGCTACGACCGTATATGTGATAATACCGCTGTATACTCCCGGTGTTTGAGAGAAAGCATGTTTTAGCCCGTATCCAATCACGACCTCGTCGCTGATAGTTCCAGCCGGAGCACTATGGATGAGACTGTCTGCCTGCGGTACGGCAGCGTATTTGTTGTTACTGTCGGATGCAGAAATTCCGCTGCCCCAGGTGGACGTATTTTTTCCGGTTGCCGAAACTACGCAAATTCCCAGTCCGTAACAAGGCGGAGAGGCGCAGGAGTTATACTGGGTCGGCGAAGCAATTGCAGACGGGTAATCGGGTATATAACTCGAGAGCATGCCGCGCTGCAGTGCCGAATTGCTTCCGCTTTGGTTATCGGAAACATAGACTTGAAAACCGTTAGCAGCATTTGTTTCAACCTGAAGTGTCGTACTATACGAGTTATAAAGTGTGTTGTATGTCAGCGTCCCGAAATTGATAGTATCACTGGGCAGAGAAACATTGATATAACTTTCGTTAGTCAGCTCTTTGACTCTAACCTGATAATTCGTACCGTTGTGTTCGCGCCAAATAGCGTATAGTTTCCGTCCAAAGATGGTGAGTTTGGGACGTTGGGCATCTCTGGTTGTATCATAGTTAATACCGGTCGAGCCGTTTTCGGCGTTGTACCAGGTCGAACCGTTGAAATATTTGAGACGGACCAGATCAAACGATCCGGCCGATTCATGCCAAGTAATGAAGAGCCGATTGTCAAACACGGCCATACGTGGAGCATTCGCGTTCTTGGTGGTATCAAAGTTCAAGCCGGTCGTGGTGGTTCCGCCATCCACCGTGGTCCACGTATTGGCAGTGGGACCGTATTTTCTAACCCGAACTTGATAGATAGAAGCGTTAAACTCGGACCAGGCTGCATACATTTGATTCTGATACACTACAAGTTGCGGGAAGATAGCGTCGGAGGCCGTATTAGTATTGATTCCATTGGCTCCATTCCCGTCCACAAATGTCCAGCTCGAACCCGAGTCGTAGCGACGTACCCGACTTTGCCAAACTCCGGTCCCGTTTTGTTCCTGCCAGATAGAATACAATTTGTCTCCGAATACGATTAGCTGCGGATAGAATGCCTCTTTGGTCGTATCCTTGTTGAGTCCGGTAGCTGCACCACCATCTACCGATGTCCAAGTCGAACCGTTACTGGTCTTTTTGACCCGGATATTATACTGGGCCGGGCCGGCGGTAACGGCTTCCGACCATGCGGCATACAGTTCGTTCCCATAGACCGCCAGATGGGGATAATAGGCATACCGCGAGGTATTTTGATTGATACCGACCGTGCCGCTATCGGCATTTGTCCAGGAAGTACCGTCGTATTTTTTGACACGGATCTGGTTGACACTGCCGGTCGTATTGAATTCGCTCCAGATCAAAAAAAGCTGATTGTTAAATACTGCCAGCTGGGAGGCTGTTCCGTTAGCCCCCAAGGCAGATTGGGCAGTGTTGTAATTCAGTCCGGTCGAGCCTCCTCCATCGACGAAGGTCCAGATTCCGTTACCGTCATAGCGTTTAACGCGTACCTGATAAACCGATCCTCCCGAGTCTTCTACCCAGGTGGCATACAGTTTATTATTGTACTCGGTAAACTGGGGCGATACCGGGGTATTGGAAGTATTGAAATTTAACCCGGTAGTACCGTTTCCATCGCTGGACAGCCAGGATTTGCCATCATATTTTTTGACGCGAATCTGATTGGCGGTGCCGTTACCTTCATACCAGCCGGCATAGACAAAGCTTTTGTAGACGACGAGAGCCGGGCTGTCTGAGCCCCTCAAGGTGCTGTAATTTTGGGATGTATTGTCATCCGCGGTGTACCAAGCGGTACCGTCAAAGTATTTCATACGCATCTGGAAAAAACTGCCGTTGTGCTCGGTCCAGGCAGCCACCAGTTTATCGCCAAAGACCACCAAACGCGGTTTTGCCCCGGAGCGGGTGACATCATAGTTGATCCCGCTGGACGCAAAGTCAACATCGCGGGGACTATTCACCTGTCCCGGACTCGTACCGGCTCCCGCAAACTGCGTACAAGTCGATGCTGCGGTACAATATTGAACCCGGTTATTTCCGGTATCAGCGATATACAAACCACCTACATTATCAGCCATTAATCCTTGCGAGGCATTCACTGTTCCCAGCGCTGTTCCGGAAGCGGCATACAGAGTACAAGTCGATGCCGCGGTACAATACTGAACACGATTGGCGATATTTGTATCAGAAACATATACATTGCCGCTACTATCTGTCGCAATTCCTTTTGGGGAGCTGGTTTGTCCCAACGAAGTACCGGCTGCCAGATATTGGGTACACGTCGCAGCGGCGGTACAGCGCTGAACCCGGTTATTTCCGGTATCGGCTATGTATACCACACCGTTTTGATCGACAGCAATTCCTTCCGGCAGATTTACCTGTCCCAGAGCGGTACCACTGCCCGCATATAATGTACAAGTTGGGGTGGCTCCCGTGCAACGTTGTACCCGATTATTACTCCGATCGGCGATATACACAGCTCCTGAACTATCAACGGCTATTGCTTCCGGCCCGTTTACTTGTCCCAAAGCAGTTCCAGCACCCGCATAAAGGGCACAGGTAGGCGTAGATCCGGTACACTTTTGTATACGATTATTCGTGGTATCGGCGATATACACGGTATCATAATTGTAGACGGCAACGCCCTGCGGGGCATTGACCTGCCCCAGAGAGGCACCGGCTGAAGCGTAAACGGTACACGTCGTATTCGGACGGCAGCGTTGTATACGATTATTTGAAGTATCGGCGATATATACCACCGACGTGTTACTGGTATCAAAACTCGACCAGGTTGTTCCGTCATACCGTTTCACCCGAATATGTTGCGCCGAAAGCGATGCGTTCGTTTGCGACCAGATAGCATAGAGGTATCCGTCATAGCTGGCCAGGTCGGGATTGGATGGATAGGTATATCCGCCAGACTGCTGTAATCCGGCTATATCATTGGTTAAACTCCATGTTTCATCATTATTATACTGTTTAGCTATCAATTTGATACTATCCGTTAAGTTGCTTTCCGTCCATATGGCATACAGCGTGTCATTATACACTGCCATATGGGGAAATTCACCGCTATAAAAATTATCCTGATTAATACCGTTTCCCGGCTCGACCTGATACCAGTTATCGATACCGTCGGAAGCTTTGGCCCGAATATGATATACGGGACCGTCTATGGTGTCGGTAAAATGTTCCGACCATAACAGAAATATTTGATCATTGTACACTTGAAAACGCGGTGTATATGCCGGAGAACTTACATCAACATTAAGCCCGGTGACACCTCCCCCGTCCAGGATCTCCCACCCGCTCCCGTCAAAAGCTCCGACACGTATTTGTTGGATAGAGCTTACACTATCCGCCTCACTCCAGGTTACATAAAGCAATCCGTTATACACAGCCAGATGCGGCGACTGGGCATCTTTGCTGACGTCAATATTCAAGCCGTTTGTGCCATTCCCGTCAACAAATGTCCACTGGATGCCATCATAGCGGGCCAGACGGATCTGCCCGATACTCGAAGCATTGTGCTCGTACCAGGTTGCGTACAGATCGCTATTATACGTAGCAAATTCGGGATTGTACGCGTCTTTGGTCGCATCCTTGTTTAACCCTTTGTCAAAATCTTGGGTATAGTGGATACGAATCTGAATGTGGTCAACTCTGCCGTTGGCCGAAACGGTTCCGGTATTTTTAGCGGAAAACGCTACTCCGAAAGCGCCTGAAAAATCAGAAACTTTCCAAGTGTTTTGCCAAAGATCCGCGCTGTTGCCGTAAGTAATCACGGTATCACCTGTTGTCCAGACTGTAGCCTGCGCTTTGTTTAAGTTGTCGAGAATTACATTATTTTTGACGAGATATACCGCATTGTCCAGAATATTGACCCCGACTGCGCCGCTACTACTCGATCGTTCGACATTAACCTCAATCCCCGTGATTCCGGCCCCCGAAGGAATGGAAACTCCCGACGGCGTAGTGCATACCAGATAATTCGACGTAACGCTTGCTCCCAACGTTGCACTGCTATATGCATTGTCCGAGGCAAGAGCATTGGCCGTGGTTCCCCAGGCGGCAGTACCGGTTCCAGTATTATTGCTGCATGTTGTCAGATTGAGCCAGCCGGTATTTTGGGTCCCTGAAGATATGGGAGAATCGACCAGATACCAGGTATTGCCGTCATATTTTCTGACACGGATCTGATATACTAAAGAGGAAGATTCTTCTTCAACTCCCAAATAGAGCGCGTTGCCAAAAAGTGCCATTCTTGGTTCGCGGGCATTTGTGATTGAGCTGATATTGAGACCTGTACTGTCACCTCCGTCTACGAATATCCAGCTACCACTGCTATACCGCTTTACATGAACATGATCAATCCCCCCGGCATCCGTTTCTTTCCATCCTAGAAACAAGGTATTGTTAAAATGCTGCAGGTTTGTACCATCGGCATTTCTGGCCGTATCATAATTCAATCCGTTTACGCCTCCTCCATCTACGGAAATCCAGGATGTACCATCATACTGCTTTACACGGATTTGCGATATTCCTGAAGGGTTTTGTTCAGCCCATGTCGCATAAAGATATATCCCGGACGGAACCATAAACGGATTTTCGAAGGTAACATTACGTCCGGTATCTTGATTGATCCCATTGGCGCCGCCACCATCGGCTGTCGTCCAAGAGACACCATCATATTTTTTGACGCGGATCTGATCTACTCCCGAACCATTCGGCTCAATCCAGATATTATAAAGCATCGTACCATAAACGGTTAGACTAGAGCGTTCGGCAGATTTGGTCGTATCCTGGTTGATCCCATTAGCGCCGCCACCATCGGCTGTCGTCCAAGAGACACCATCATATTTTTTGACGCGGATTTGAAGAACGGCGGAAGCATTTTCTTCTGACCAGGTATTGTATAAAAGGCCGTTGTACACTGTCAGAGAGGGACGGTAGGCATTCCGTGCCGTATTCTGATTAATACCGGTAGCTCCTCCTCCATCGACAAAACTCCAAGTAGTTCCGTCATATTTTTTTACCCGGATCTGATATACACTGGCAGTTTGCTCCCACCAGGTAACATAAAGAGCATTGCCAAATACAACAGCATGAGGGCTAAGCGCATCACGGATCACGTCAAAGTTCAGCCCGTTTCCCCCTCCTCCATCGACAAATACCCAGCTGTTGCCATTAAAACGTTTCGCACGGATATGAGAATCTCCTGCCGAATTAGTCTCGCGCCAAATCGCATATAGAGCTCCCTGGAAATCTACCAGCTGTGGAAACTGGGCTTCTTTTGTAGCATCGTAATTCAAACCGCTCGAAGCATTCTGATCGACGAAACTCCAGTCGTTGATCACGGTCGGGTCGACCAGAATCGGAAAACTATCCGGGTCGGGATTCAGAATTTCCAGCGTCAGTGTATGACGGTCTGAGACTTCCGTTTCGTCTCCGCCTATATTCCACCTGATATTCTCATCGTGGCGCTGTCCGTCTTTGTCCAGATAAAAGGGGGCTTCGATTTTGAGCAGATCGTTCCCGAATTCATCCCGTACAAAGACCTCCGAGCCACTTTTTATCAAATGAGACTTATCACGTTCTACCGTCCAGGAAAAGCGTAAATTTCTGCTCCCGTCGTCTCTTTTCTCTACAAAATCTGGTAATATACTCCCCGATCCGGATGTTTGCTGACTGGTAAGTTGATCACTTTCGATCAGACTTCCAGACCCGGTCATCGTTGACTCTGTGCCAGCGACAGTGAGCTGTGTGCTGTCAGCTGTTTGCTGCGGAAGTTTTTCTATGGCCAGTACTTCTTTCAAACGCCGGCTGGTACTATCGTATTGATACAAGACATCCAGATCATTGTCGGCAAAAACCAGATTGCCCTCTTCTGTCTTTTGTCCCGCGGTTACTTCGTTTTGAAGGAACTGGGGTATAAAATGTATTTGCTCGTTTTTTATCTGGTATACAAACCCCTCCTGCATGGTATCGCCAAAGATAGTTTGAATTTTTTGACGTTCTTCCAGTTCGCGGGTCAAACTGGCAATAGCCTCAGGATTCTGTTCAAGGGCTGTTTTTCCGGGTTCTGCTGCCGGGAGATTTTCCGACGCAGGTTCCGTTGTTGTGGTCGGTTCGGCATCCGTCGATTCCTCAGCTGAAGCCGGATCGGCATCCTTGGCCGAGGAAAATACCCAGTTTTCTTCCTGTTTCACCAACGCCGTCTCAGGGTGCTGTCCGTCGAGAATAGTATGTAATCGTTCGCTATACACGGATTCGGTTTTCCACCATTTTTCATCCAATGCCATAGCCGGTTGCGTAGTCAAAATCTGACGCCACTTCAGATATCCCGGCCCTATTCCCCGGTCGTGGAAAGTCTCGAGAATCAGTTGAGCATGGGGGGTTCCGTTTAACATATCGTTATCACCTCCCCGACTGCGGCTGTCATCTTCCAATAACAAATGAATCACCAGGGCATCAAGCGTGTTAGTTTCGTACTGCAAAGCTGAGAACAACAGTGCCAGGGTTTCGCTCCTTCCTATTTTTTGATACAACTCCCACAATGCCGAACTAATCAACCGGCTGTTCGTATGCGTATCGGTAGTCTTCCCGTCAGGACATTCAATATCCGACGAGCCGGTACAAGGTTGAGATGTAAAACGATCTATCTGCAACGGATCTTTAAAAACCGTTTCGCCGATGAGCGGATCCTGGTTGAGAATAGCCGCTACTCCGTCGGAAATGCCTTCCCGCATCCAATCGACTTCGGGCGTCGTTTCGCTGAAAGGATGTAATCCTTCGACCAGAATATGCGTCATTTCATGATAAATGACGTCGGGAGAAAGAGCTAAATCTGAACTCAGCCCCGGACACCCTTCAGACGAACCAAAGTGTATCTGGTAACGGGTGGGCAGAGAGAAAGCGGTACAATGTTGACCGTTTTCACGGGCAAGTCGCGAATTAACGAAAAGCTGGATCTGCTTTGCGGATGTTATTCCCGTCATACGGGAAATCTCGTCGAGATAATGCTGCGCATAGTAATAGGCGTTTGTATCGGCAAGAGCAAAACTGGTAGCCGACAGAACCGGACTATCCATCCTTTCGGGAAGATTAGAACCGCTGCCGGTTGACAGAGCCGTATAGTCAATTTGAGGGATTTTGTTATCGATTCCGTTAATAATTTGTACTTGCTTGGAATCGAGCTTTACTGTTTGAATACGCGAAGCTGGAGCTGCTATGGAACCATCTGCTCCTGCCTGAAGCGGTTCGGACTTGTCTTTTAGAAAAACCTGAACGAACGGCAAAGGCAGCAAGAGCGTATTAAGCAAATCTTTATCGGATACCGCAAAACCCGAAAGGAGCGTTTGTACTTCGAGTCCCGAGAAATCGGAAATGGCACTTGCGGGGGAAGAGTCTTCGGGCTTTTCGCTTGTGGGAAGATCGGAAGTTTCCGAATTCACTTCCGGAGCAGCCGGAACGATCGTGATCACCTCGTTCTCGGGGATCGTCGTGCCGGATCCGGTTACCTGTTCCGAACTGTTTTCATTTTCATTCAGGAGTAATGTGGTATTTTTTTTCCATATCGATCGTCCGGTAGTAGCATCACGCAAATACTGCCATACCCCAAAAGGATAGAGCAGTTCTGCTTCAAACAGGTATCCCTGCCGGATCTCTCCCTCCTTGTCCGGAACAACATAATATACCTTCTCGGCTAACGATATCGCATCGTCCCAGGTGCCTGTGGTTGTCGCGTGTTCATCCAAGAGCGTAATGATCAGATCGTATTTGGCCTGCCTTACCGGATTGACAAAATTTTGAGTATCGTCTTTCACCAGACGGTGCAGATTTCCCGAAACAGCCGTTACCTGACCGGTCGGTTTATCGAGTATAACTTCAAGTTCTTCCCCCAGGATACGTATACCGTCCCAGCGCAAACCGAAACGGACCCGGTAGCGGTCGGGGGTCTCGATGACTTCGCTAGTTACTAGCTGGATACCCGCTTCGCGGGCTTGCTCCAGAAATGCAAAAAAGTCTTTTCCGTCCTGAGTGGAAAAAATCGGAAGGTCCTTGGGAAACGTCTCAAATGTATTTTGCTGCTGCAAAAACATATAGGCACGTTCAATAGCCTCGTCTTTGGTATGCAGAGGGAGTGGCGCACTCGCACCGGTATCGCGCTCCGATTGACTGGGTAGCAGTAAAAGCGAGTCGGTCGTGTCCGGGGATTTGATCACCAGGCCATCTTGGGTTTTCTCCACCGGGAGATCTTTTTTGTCAATATTGTCGTTCAAGTTTTCGATAGAATCTTGGGCAGGTTCTGCCACAGCTGGCACGTGCGGTTTGACTTCCGGCAAGGCTGGGTTTGCTTGCGCTCTCACAGCGGCCGGTCCGGCCAAAAGAACACTTAGCGTGTACAGAACGAAAACCAGAGTTGTAGTACTCTTACGCTTGAACCGGAAAATCTCGCTCATGTTTGGTTGTGTATTTTTGGTATATGTTTGCTATTTCTGTCGTTTTGTCGAAAGTCAGAATTTGCGTCAATATTATTTTACAATAAAAAAAGAAAGAATACAAGGAAGACACTTCTTTGCAACGCGGGATTTTGTCCAAATTTTTAAGATATTTTTTAGAGTTTGGAACGCGTATATGCTGCGTTTTATGAAAAGGGTGGAGGAATATTTAATCAGTAACCTGCACCATTCGATATTCGCCTGCCACAGTGGATTCCTTCGTATTTCGATTCTTTGGAATTTAATGTTTCTATCATCATTAAGACCAGTCTGTAGAATTAACTGAAGGTGTCCGCTTATTCCATAGGAACTTCCATCAGCAAGAGGTTGGTTTTCTCAAGCGCCCGGATTGTAATGTCGGAAATATCCCATATTCCCATTCCGTCACCTCGAGTAAGAGCTTTATCACCGATCCGCAGTGATCCTTCGATGACAAACAGATATACTCCGTGAGTCGGAATGTGCAGATGATAGGAGATCTCGGTATCGATTTCCAGATCTGCGAGCGAAAAATAAGCCTGCTGGTTGATCCACAGGGTATCGGGGTTTTCATGCTTGGGAGAAACCACTTCCTGGAAGCGATTCTGTCGTTTGGCAGCGTCAAATGACTTTTGCTGGTAGCGCGGCAAAATATCCTTTTCCTGCGGCAAAATCCAGATTTGCAAAAAATTACAATCCTCGGTTCCGGAAGCATTCATTTCCGAATGCGTCACCCCGATTCCCGCGCTCATGGCTTGTATTTCTCCGCTTTTGGTCTCCCCTTCGCTCCCTGTACTGTCCTTGTGTCGCAGTCCACCTGTCAGCGGGATAGTGACTATCTCCATATTGTCGTGTGTGTGGGTGTCAAAGCCGGTACCGCCGCGGATCAAGTCGTCGTTCAGTACCCTCAAAAGGCCGAAGTTGACACGCTCGGGATCGTAGTAGCCGGCAAAACTGAAGGTGTGGTAGGTATCCAGCCAGTCGTATACGGCGTGTCCGCGACCGGCGGCCGGGTGGAGAACAGTTTTCATGAAAGAACGAGAAAAAAATACCCGTCTTCTATTGTAGGCTCGGAAAGTATGAACTTCAACCGGAAAACTGTTTATCCCCGGTGTATTCAGGTTTTCTATATCCTACACAAAAAATATATCGTAACGTCTATCAATATAATGAAATCTTGATCTCTGCTAGAAGGCTTTTAAACACAAACGGCCACATTGCAGTAGCCCCGTGAGGCGCGTATAATCCTGGTTGTTTTCTAACACCTTTTTCTATGACCGATCCGGATTTTCCCGCAACTGAGGGATTTGTCTCTTTTCGCGAATACAAAACCTGGTACCGGATCGTCGGCGAACAAAGCGACGAACGAAAATTACCCTTGGTCTGCCTCCACGGGGGACCGGGATGTCCGCACGATTATTTGGAACCGCTCGAAGCCATTGCGGCCACAGGCCGTCAGGTTATTTTTTACGATCAACTGGGCTGCGGGAACTCGGATCAGCCGCACGATCCCGCGCTCTGGACGATCTCCCTGTTTGTCGACGAGCTCTCCAATCTGTTGAAACAGCTCCATATGGAAAATGTCCACCTCTTTGGACACTCGTGGGGTGGGATGCTGGCTCTCGAATACCTTTTGAGCAAAAAAACGGGCATAAAGAGCCTGACGCTTGCCAGCTCGGTCTCCAGTATCCCCTTATGGATACGGGAAGCCACCCGCTTGAGATCCGAATTGCCGGCCGAGGTACAAGCTGTGTTGATCAACCACGAGGCCGCCGGAACCACCGAGAGTCCCGAGTACCAGGAAGCCATGATGGTCTTTTATACGAAACACATTTGTCGTATGAATCCCTGGCCGGAATCGCTGACACGTACGTTTGAAAAATTGATGCAAAATCCCGAGGTGTACTATACCATGTGGGGTCCTAGCGAGTTCTTTGCCACCGGCACGCTGCGGGATTGGGATATTACAGCCCGGCTTTCCGAAGTTCGCCTCCCTGCTTTGCTCACAGCCGGAGCTTTTGACGAAGCGACCCCGTTGATCATCGAAACGATTACGAACGGAATTGAGAACTCCCGGGCGGTTATTTTTGAAAACAGCGGTCATATGGCCCATGTGGAGGAAGCAGAACAGTATATGGTAACATTGGGAAACTTTTTAGAAGAAGTCGAAAGATCCTAGATTCTAGCTCCTAACTTCTATATTCTATTTTGCACGCGTCCCGTTCGCGATAGACCTGACGAAACGAAGATACGTACGGAAGATCGACAATCTCGATTAAACGATCCAAGACATCGGCGCACAGGATAAAGTTATTCTGCCGTTTCTCGAAAGCAGCCCATTCGATCCATATAGCAGGCACATTGGGAAAATCGCGGGTAAGTTGTTCAAAAATACTTCGAGTTTCTTCTGCCTTTCCGTTACGTTCCGACCACACAGCTTCCAAGAGGAAAGAGCGATAGTCTTTTCCACGGGTCATAAATGCTAACTGATCCAAGATGCTCTGGGGATATGATCCAGCGGTTTTGCCTGCGGAGAGTAGATAGACGGGAAAGTAAGGATTATGTTCTACCGCCACCGCCAGCTGCTCTTTTTCATTTCGGGCGATGGCCCGGAAAAAAGCCTGATCCGCGATCAGTACATTGCTATAAAACCAAAGTGAGGTTAGCAACAATACGATAAGAGGAATACTGAGATATCGAGCCGATCTCCATACGCTTTTTTGTTTCCAGGTATCGTTTAATAGGACAAAAAAACCTACTAGAAGCCAAAAATACATATCATGCACAGGAAGCGAAAATCCAAACAGATTCGCGCCCAGATATGCCCAGAAGGTCACGAGCAGAATGAACGCCGCTCCGGAATTGGATTGGCGGTCTTTAAGTCCTCGTATTCCCAGAAAACTGAGATAGATGAGCAAGGAGAGAAAAGCTACAAGCCCCACTATCCCGATGCTTTGAGCGGTATCGAGAATAAAATTATGGGCCCGGTCGGCATTTTGCGACCAGTCTTCCAGATATAACAATTCCCGGGATTTGAAACGCGGGAAAAAAACGCTATAGGTGTCCAAACCATAGCCCAGCCACGGCCGTTCCGAAATCATACGCCAGGTATCCTGCCACAATATCAGCCGGCTATTGATAGAACTGCTGTTGGCTTCGTTAAAACGCAATGCCTCGCCTCCCCCGCTCCAGAAGACTGTTATGGTAAGAAGTGCTCCCAAAGCAAGAGCGATCATCACCCAGCGTTTTCGGGCATGAAACCACAAGTAGATCGCTGCTACGAGTACTACAGCTAGCAGCAGGGCAATGACTGCCGCCCGGGAAAGAGACAGCAAGAGCGCGAGTACTTGGAACAGTACCGATAACGAAGCCACCAGAGTACCGAAAACTTTTTTGGCAACGAATACCTGGAAAAAATAGGCACAAGAGAGGGGCAATGTAATAACGAGCCATAATGCCAGATAGTTGGGATGTCCGAGAGTCGAAAAAACCCGGCCGTTTAAAGTAGAGCTATTCCAGACTGTATTCAGCGGGTCGAATCCCAGCCCTTGTAAAACCGCATAGAGAGAGACCAGCAACGCGCTAATAGTAACAGTACCGAATAATCGTTGTCGATCGGTTTTGGTAAAAAGATTGAGAAGTAGGCCGAAAAACAGAACGTAGTGCAGGAGCATAGCCAGTCCCTGCCCTTTCTCATACGATCCCACGAAGCTGATGAACGGCACATCGCTTACAAGGGTGGCAATCACCGCGATTCCGATATAGCTCAACAGAAGGATCGCAAGAGATCTTCCCGGAAGAATCATTTTTTGCGAAGGATACAGCCAGCAGGAAATGATAAAGAGGATGGCAGTTATATCCACAATGATGACGAAAAGAACTTCTTTGGGAAGCGTAAAAATCAGATTGGTATGAAACCAGTCGCCCGGCAACCCGAACAGATCAAAAAAATGTCCGAAAAAGAGCGGCAGAAAAAAGATCAAAAACAGCAGAATACCTCGAATCAACCGATGTAGAAACGACAAGGAAACAATCATCCTGTGGATAAAAATATACATGCTTCTACTATACTGCAAAGCCGACTAATATCAATTCGGGGTATACCGTGGCAATCTTTTCTGTCTTGCAAAGACGTTACTGGTTAGCGTTGGTGGGATCTCCCATCCCAGTAGCACGGTATTTCGCACATTCAAAACAAAAATTATACCCTACCGCAAAGCGAATATACAAAAAGAGATACTGGTCTTGACCAATATCTCTTTTTTTTACATAAGAAAAAAAGATTTCCTAGTACCGGGCCATGAAAGCGAAAGCACGATTGGCTTCGGCCATCTTGTGTACGTCGTCGCGTTTTTTTACCGCATTTCCTGCTCCTTCCGAAGCCTGTAAGATCTCGTTCGCCAGTTTATGAGCCATATCCTGACCTTTGCCGTTCCGGGCTCCTGACAACAACCAGCGGCAAGCCATAAACAGCTGCCTATCCGCCGGTACCTCGACCGGTACCTGATAGACGGCTCCTCCGACGCGCTTGGGTCGTACTTCGATGAGCGGACTGGCATTTTCAATAGCTTTTTCAAAGACGTGATAGGCATCTTTTTTTCCTTTTTCGGCAATGATCTGAAGTGCTTCTTCAAAAATACGGCGTGCTACGACCATCTTGCCTTCGCGCATGATATAGCGGATGAATTTTTCCTGTAGCGGAGTGCTGTAGCTCGGGATAATGGATGCTTTCTTAGCCATGAGGGGAAACAAGTATTAAGTATAAAGTATTATGTATGAAGTATGGGGACAAACATTTATAATTGCTCATTGTGAACTTCTGACTGCTGATAGCTGGTTGCTGACAGCCATTTTACTTCTTTCCTACTTTCGCGCCATAACGGCTGCGGCCCTGTTTGCGGTTGGCGACGCCCTGGCAGTCGAGCATACCGCGCACAATATGATAACGAATACCCGGAAGATCCTTGACGCGTCCGCCGCGAATAACGACCACCGAGTGCTCCTGCAAGTTATGACCGATGCCGGGAATGTACGCGTTGACTTCCATCTGGTTGGTCAGACGTACTTTGGCGATCTTACGCAAAGCCGAGTTCGGTTTTTTGGGAGTCATGGTACGCACCTGAGTACACACACCGCGTTTAAACGGGTTGCCTTTACGCAATTGTACGACCCGGTTTTTCAGGCTGTTAAAAGTAGTCTGGAGAGCCGGCGATTTACTTTTACGGCCTAAGGACTTACGGGGTTTCTTGATGAGTTGGTTGATCGTTGGCACTGGAAAAATGGAAAATAAAACAGTAAAAATACGGGTCTTATTCTATGAAAATCAGCCATGAAAGTCAATATTTTTGCTAAAAACAGACCAGAATAAACGGTTTTTCATTCTACGGGAGAAATAAGAATGTGGTTATTGGCCTCACGTTACTGCTTGGGCAAAGGCTTGTTTCTTCAAAAATCTACCACTGATCGTATCGAAAGCCAGCGGGATATCTTTTTCGTTCAGATAGAAAACAAACTCGGTATACGTCGACGAAATCTCGCAGACATCGATATGCTGCAAACTCATTTGCTGCATCAGACCGTCCAAGCACCCGGGCAAGTACTCGAATTTTTCATCGAACTGTACTCCCAAAGAGGCCAGGTTCGTTTTGACGTTTTTGGGCTTTTCGGGAATTCCTTCTGCGACAACGGGGACCGAATCGGCATCTACGATAATATTGATCGTGCTCATTCCTTCGTTCACGACCATCGAGCCTCCGCGCTGCTGGATCTGGTTATAGACCCGGTCGATGGTGCGGTGGACCTTTTTAGTACGTTCGTAGGCAAACGAACAGAGATTGCCGCGGATCGTGATATGATCGACATAAAAGCCTTCGTTCTGCGGTTGCTGCTTTTGAAAAAGTTGTTGCAAACGAGATAGACTCATGAGTACCGCGCTGTTGCTGACCTCTTTTTTGACGCGCGCTTCGACCAACGGTCGGATAAAGCTGGCTACCTGGGACAAATTAAGCAGTTTGTGATGCAACCCGTATTCCAGAAAAGTATTGTTCCGCACGACCTCCGCTACTTCGGCAGATATTTTTAACATTGTTATAAATGTAACATATATCGATATAAATATATAAAGCTTTATCAAAAATGTACAGCGAATTGGAAAAAGACTATTACGGGAACGCCTTATTTTTTATTTGATTATTTGATCATGGAAACTGCAATCGAACCAATCGAACGTACTCTTACAACTCATACTGAAGCAGCCTCAGTTCTCACCACAGACCTAGGAGAATCAGTAGGTGCAGCTATTAGTAATCTTTTATCCTTGAACCAGGAATTGCGGGACAGGGTTGAATCGGCATTTCTCGCCAATCCCGCTAATGAACAAGCCCTGGAGCAAATCCATAGCTATCTCGGCGAGCTCAAAGAACAGAAAATAACACTGGAAGGAACACCTTTATATGCCGACCGGGACTGGGATATTGATCATGAAATTGGCATTCATTCCATATTGCTACGCATCTATAACATGCTCATACAAGGAGGCACAAAGATTGAGCATCACGGACTATACGACGAATACACCGTCAGTGAACAGAGGATACCGTTCCATGAATTTCAATCGCAAATGCCCTTCCCTTTTGACCGGACTCGCAATGAATCGGATATGCTGCAAGGAGGAAGATACCTGCTGCAATTATTTGAGCAAAGCGGTCTGATTCGCCAAAAAGAAAATGGCGAGCTGGTTTTGCGGGGCGGAAAACAACCGCTTTTACGCAAAGCTTCGGGAATGCTCAACTGCCCGTTATTGGACAGCGTATTTCAGCTTTCCAAAGGAAGCGGTACTCATGTAATCGTTCACCCCAGCGAGTTCATTCAGGAACAACAGAATACCCAGCAAGTCATGCTTACGGCGCTGCGGGTCAACCATGTTGAAAATGCGGCGAGATTCTCAACCGATCTTATAAACGAGATCATTTTGCCCCAACTTGTACAAGAAAATAAACCGCAGGAAACATTGATCACAACGCAGCAATCACTTAGGGCAAAAATAAACAATGCAAAAAAAGTTGCCTTGGAAAAAATAAATCAGGAAACCGCTCCTGCCCAGCTCTGTCAAAACATCAGGCAAGCATTCCATTATTTTATTCAACAAGAAAATGCACAAGGACGCTTCAAAGGGTTGGCTGAAGCCTTGAAAAAACTCACAGAACAATTTCAGACTTACCGCTTACCGTTCAGAATTTTAAATATCTTTTTCGACTCAGAAAAATGCTCGATCGTAAAAGCGGTGTTGCTGGAAGAAAACGGAAAATATAGAGACGTATTCTCTGCATAAAACTACCTTTATTTTTTATTCCCAATACAACTATGAACAGCTACTTTTACGAAGCGACCGGCAATAGATTTATGATTGTTCCTTTATGGGAGCTTGATCTTTATCAAAATCGCCAACCGATAGACTATCAAATAGTATCACTTTTTTTGTTACAACTGCCCGGGAAAGACCTGGTCGACTCCATGTTAGTTTTATCGGGCCACCCAAGCTCAAAAAATATTCATATGGACGTATTCGAGCCGCGCGGAGTCTCGCCGGACGGACAAACGGGAACCTGGTCGACTATGTGCGGGAATGGGATACGGGCCATAGGACAGTTTCTCGACGAGCATTTTCAGCTTTTTTCTCGCGACAATACATTGGAAATACACACCCGTTCGGGTCTGCTTGCCTTGAAAAAAGAAAGACCGGGATATTTTTCGATTCATATGGGCAAGGCCACATTCCGTAAAGAAGATTTACGCAGATATATTTCAGAAGAGTTATTTGCCCAAAGCTCTTCAACCCTGACAGACATTCTTTTGACCGGATATGCAGAATTGGGGCGATGGACTCTGGGATTCACTTGCAACCCGGATATCGTAGAGAAAGACGGCGAACCTCATCTGGTTCAAGCGATCAGTGCCGGAACATCTTTGGAACGATTACAATTCCTTGCCGGCAGCCTAGGAGCCAGGCTCATACGAGAACGATTGCTCTTTCCCCGGGAAGTAAACCTAAATCTGTATGCCATCAGCAACATTGATTCTGCAAACAAATGCGTGGATATCAATCTCTGCACCTTCGAACGAGGCATCTACTATGTTACCGCCTCTTGCGGAACCGGCAGTACCATGACGGCGGCAACAATTTTTCGACAAAAAGAATTTCACCATTATAAACAAGTCAATATCCTTACGATTGGAGGGCAGATCACCGTACGACGTGACCTGAGGGATCACTTAACTATGAGTGGTGTTGCCAAGAATCTGTCTAGAAACGACATGGTGTTTACCAGGGACAAAATTGAGGAGATTTCTCCGAAAGCTGTGTTATAATTTGGCAAGTTGTGAAAAATTTTTTGGATATTTATGAATTCACCGCAGCTTCAAAGCTCATTCCCTGACACATACCGTTCTTTTTTTGAGAGATGCAGTCTGGTTGTTTCAACCCCACTCATGTTTGATTGGATGACGGCTAATAGTTTTCGATTTCGAGGTATTGTCATAAAGCAAAAGGTTCCATTGAGAATTTATCTGGGCATTGAACCATCTAACGATACTCATATAGAATTTTGTAAGCTTATCAGTTTCTTTTCCGATCAAGAAACGTTTTTCGAAGGAAATATACAAGATGAAATCCGACAGCTCGATACCCTGAAGTGCTTTCTGGAAACAAAGTACCGGGATCAACTGGGGCAAAAACGAGGATGTAAAATCCATTGTCTGACCGAAGTCCCTTTTCCTCACTGCATGAATCAACGTGGTTGCTTTGCTGCATGTCTTAGTCTCATATGCAACCTACATTTCGGGCAAATTAGCCCAGAGGAAACACAAAACTGGAAACTCTATTCTCCCGAGATACTCTATCAATCGAGGCAATCAGCCTTCCTTGAAACTTTCAAATTATCACGGCAGATCGATTATATTATTAAACATGGTAATTCGTGGGGAGTCGTCCCTTTTTCGGCAATGGTCTCATCGTCATATCCTATCGTAACATTCTGTGCGGAGTCGGTAGAATCACTAGAATATAAAAAATCGGGCACACTTAACTTTTCCAATATCCCGGCAATTGATTTTTGGGGATTCGATCTCAAAGATCTCTTCCCAAATCTACCGGACAAGCCTACCTGGCCAATAGAGTTCGGCGTTCTATTTTCTGGAAAACCGGTGATTACAGAACAGGAACTACAGAAAGTTCATGAGTATGACGGCGCTACCGAAGAAATCAGAACTATTTTACGAAGTAAATTCGGCAAGCGCCTGAAAAACGTAAAAAGACTTCCAGCTTTTTATACAAGATTTATTGATTCGAAAGAGTCCATGTTTGAGCGTTTTATGGATACGCAGAATATTTTGTCTATGCAAACAATGATTCAGCTTTATCGCATATTTCTCAATAATTATGATGAAAAAGAAACTCAACAATTTATCGAACTCATGAAACAAAGGCTTTTGGGAACTTTTTTAGCAAATCCCATGACGCCCTATATGATGAGGATGGTCGAAGCATTGAAAAATAGTTTCGGATCTATATGCAAGTATGAAGATTATGCTGTATTCACGCTTGATGACATATCTTTAGGCGGATGTATGGGATTTATTTGTAAAAAAGAAATCGCAGGGAATATGCTGAGAAAACGGCTAGGTAATTTGCAAGCAGAATACTCTCAAAGTTGCGTAGAATATACCAGTTGGAAAGATGGCTTCGAATCAGGAGGAGTAACAATTGACCAAGACCTCAAAAATAAAATCATATCGCTTTATTTAAAAGAAAAAGGAACTATCAGTAGTTTCTACGGTCCATCAGGGACAATTCAAACACAGGCACTACCTGATATCATTTTGGATTTTCAACAAGAGAGAATCTTCATAGCTGGAACTGCGGTAACGAGTAAAGAATTACATTCACAGCGTTTTACTATGACATTATTGATGAAATTATTTGAAGTACCACATTTAACAGTGGACAATAGTACATTGCCAGCAAGTAGTTATACCTTAAATAAAAATGAAATGATCGGAAAAGTGATCATTCCATTTAATCGTTTAGTCGAGAAACGGGTCAAAAAAAAGTGGAAACTTGTTTGCTTGGGGAATAATACTCAGTTCACCATCACTCTTGATCCAGGAGATACAACCATGCTTATTAAACGTAACATTACGGCTTATATATAACATAAGCAGAGCATATCTCTTTTATCCAATAACTATGAGAAACGAACCATATATTGGGCTACTGGCAGCTCAAAATCAGGAAGGTTTAGATATTATAGATAAAGTTGCCACCAGCTATACCGATGCGGTGGCCGCGGCGGGTGGAGTACCGATCATTTTACCCAACACTGAGATATCGGACTATTTCGATCTGCTCGACGGGGTGCTGCTGATCGGCGGAGTGAGTGATATCGATCCGAGCCTCTATGGCCAGGAAAACACCGCTTCAAAAGATACCAACACTACCAAAGATCGATTGGAGATCGAGTATGTACATAAATGCCTCGAGACCAAAAAACCTTTTTTCGGGATTTGCCGCGGAATGCAGATCATGAATGTTGCTCTGGGCGGAACGCTCATTCAGCATATCCAGACTGCTATCAATCATGCCGATTATCCTCACCAAAACGAGCCCGCTCATGAAATTACGGTAGAGCGCAGTTTCTATGTGGAGGGTGGAGTCTATCGAGTAAACAGTATTCACCATCAGGCGGTCGACAAACTCGGCACAGGGCTCCACGCGACTGCGCAGGCCCTCGATGGTATCGTAGAAATGATTGAGCCGATCGAGTCATCGGACCATTTTTTCCTGGGTGTGCAGTGGCACCCGGAGTGTATCTTCGATATGCCGCTTTCAAAAAGGCTGTTCGAGGGATTTATTGCCTCGTGTAAGAAATAAGAAACCCGGGGGAAGAGGTAATTTAGTATCTCGTTACAGTTTTCAGGTGGAAAGTTAATATACCTATCTTGTTCCAGGCTGCATGTGGAACATTGATATCTTATGTTTATGCTGAAAACATTGATATTACAGGTGCAGCCTGGAATCAGAAAAGAGCATATTGATAACTTTTATGCGTATGAAAAGAGAGGTATAGCTAACTTGCAGCTACACCTCTTCGTTAATACCGTTGACTCACATTACCATGTTTTCTTCTTTGATATACAGTATGTAGCTGTATTGTTGAGATGTTGCCTTTCCAACTCGAATGTTCTGGGGAGTCTCTCTGACGTACTCTTCTAGGTCGGTCTCCCAGAACGTATCGTTGAATCTCGTATGATATGGAATCCAACCTGATTCATTTAGCAACAAACAGTTATTGAAGACCTCTTCTTCGATTAGAGAGTGAATTTCTGGAGACAGGAACCACTGATCATTGATACTGATTAGATCGAACTCTTTTTTGCGATGCTTTATTATCAGCATATCAATGGTCATTTTACTCACGTTGTATTTTTCCATACAATCTTTGAGTGATTTCCATTGGCGAAATTCTTCTTGGAATTTTTGGATTTCTTCTTCTAACCATCCTTGGGCAATTGGCGAACAGTAGGGAGTAAGACGAAAGTTTTGTCCCTGTCTGTTTATACCAACTTTTGTCTCCGTGTTAATTAACGGAAGCTCCAATCTTTGCATGCAGAGACAGACCACATCCCAAGGCTCCTGAATCTGGCGAGCGTTTTTCCATTCTTCCTGAATTATTATTTCTCTCAATGGACAGAGGAAGAGGGACTGAGAGTATCTGTTCTGGATCAGCTTTTGCGCTGGAGGTAATCCAGTGAAGAAATCGTTTGGAGTCCAATCCCCACTGAAAAGCTCAAGTGCTCTGGTAAAATCTCGGTAATTCAATGCAAAGATCCAATATTGATCAAATGCATTCAACCACCTTGCCATCTCTTCAGATAGATACTCAATACTTTGATCCAAGATGATGACTCCCTGTTTATTTCTTTTCTTGAATTTATTGATCTTGGGCTTGATGTAAGAGCTATGGTCTCCTGAGACAACCACAGTAACGTTGCCTTCAATGCTAATATCGGACGTTTTGCTCTTTGGTGTTTTTACCATTAATACGGGTAAGCGTAGTGCAGACACAATTTCTTGGAGTATGGCACCAATGAGTTTCGGTGGCATGATAACCCCACTTTTACCGATAGCATTCAGGAGAAAATGTTTATCTTCTGTTACTGAGAGATATTCAAACATTTTCCCAACGATGCTCTGGGCTGTCTGAAAAACGATTTCGTTTTTCGAGTTTCGAATTCTTCTTGATTGAGGAAAGATAACGCTATCCGTTTCCTCGCTCATAAAGGTCTCGAAGCCGATTAGTATGTTGTGTAAATTCAGGTTGAGGTTGGACATGATTTTTTCTCCTGTATAGTGTAGGGTTCTGGTTCATTTACATGTAATGTGATGTCAAAGATCGCCCATCTTAAAAGTCTGCATCAATCTTGCTTGAGCATGCTTTTAAAGATGAGAAAAAATTATAGGTGTGAAATAAAAAATGTCAACTAAAAATAGTTGTATAATGTGTTTTGAAATTGAAAAATTGTCATTTTACCCTAACCAATAAGGAAATATCATTGAATGATAAATTGTGAGAGTTATTCATAAAAAAACAGCCATATCATTTACATGAAGATGCTTCCTTTTGGGAGAGGTTTGTAGTATACTTATTTGAAGTCTTATTTTCTCAAAACAAAAACGATGCCGGAAACCAATACAAATACCGCTTTGCCGGAAAACTTTTCCGAACATACCCAAAAGATCCTGGCCTATGCCAAATCCGAAGCAAAAAAGCGCGGCACTGATATCGTCGGCACCGAGTATATTCTGCTCGGATTGCTTGATCTGAAAGACGAAGTTCTGTCCAAAATCTTCGAACGTCTTGGTACAAATTTGGAAGGGATCAAAGAGTATTTGAAATACAATCTCACTAATACCGGAAAAATCCTCAAGACGGAGCCAAACCTTTCGCCTCGCACCAAACGGGTATTCGATCTGGCCCAGGAAGAACAACTCACCTTCCGGCATCACTACTTGGAAGGAGAACATCTGCTGCTGGGAGTCATCAAAGAAGGCGAAGGCATGGGTTTTCAAATCCTCAAACGCTTCGGTGTTTTGTATGAAAATGCCGTGAACGCGGTGCTGGAAATCGTCGGGAAAGGCAAAGAGGAGGTCGGCACAATCCAGGTTTCCACCCCCCTGCTCGACAAATTCGGCGAAGACCTCAGTAACCGGGCCCGCGAAGGCAAGCTCGATCCCGTAATCGGCCGCGGCGACGAGATCGAACGCGTTTTACAGATTCTGTCGCGCCGGCGCAAAAACAACCCCGTACTGGTCGGCGAAGCCGGAGTCGGAAAAACCGCCATTGTCGAAGGTCTCGCCTATCGCATGGTTACCGGCGATATTCCCGATATTCTGAAAGGAAAACGCATCGTCGGATTGTCGTTTAATTCCTTGCTAGCCGGAGCGAGTAAGCGCGGCGAATTCGAAGAACGGTTGCAAAATATTCTCAAAGAGACCAAAGCTACCAACGGCGAAGTAATACTATTTATCGACGAAATTCACACACTGATCTCATCAGATAGCAATAACGATACCGCCAATATTTTAAAACCCGTGCTGGCACGCGGCGAAATTCAGTGTATCGGAGCCACCACGACAAACGAATATCATAAATATATCGAAAAAGACGCTGCCCTGGAACGTCGTTTTCAGCCGGTAGTCGTGCCCGAACCAGGATTCGACGAAACGCTGGAGATCGTCAAAGGTCTGCGCGACAAATACGAAGCGTATCATCGGGTCATGATTCCCGACGACGTGTTGGTCGAAGCTATCAAACTCAGCAGTCGTTATATCGCTGACCGCTTTCAGCCCGACAAAACGATCGATCTGATCGACGAAGCGGGCGCGGCCACCCGTCTCCCCTCTTTTTCGGCTCCGCGTAAAATTCAAGCGCTGGAAGCAAAAATCGAACTACTCAACAAACAGCTGGAATCGGCCAAGCGCAACAACTTGACCGAAGAGATCGAAAAACTGAGCGGACAGATAGAGCAGCAGCAAAAAGTTCTGGACGAGACCAAAGAAGAAGTCGAACAAGAAAAGGCCAAACAGCACGATACCATCCAAAAAGATACGTTACGCGAAATTATCTCGAAATGGACAGGAATTCCGTTACGGCATATCCGCGAATCCGAAAGTGAGCGGTTGCTCAAGATGGAAGATTACTTGCATAAGCGCTTGATCGGACAAGATGAAGCAGTAAAACTGGTTTCACAGGCGATTCGGCGTGGCCGAGCAGGTTTGAAAAAGGCTAACAAACCGATCGGAACGTTTCTGTTCATGGGCCCTACCGGCGTCGGAAAAACCGAACTAGCCAAGACGCTGGCCGAATATCTTTTCGGAACCGAGGACGCCATGATCCGTTTTGACATGAGCGAATATATGGAGAAACACTCTTACTTTCGGCTTGTCGGAGCACCGCCCGGATATGTCGGTTACGAAGAGGGAGGACAACTTACCGAAGCGGTGCGCAAACACCCTTTTTCGGTCGTACTGTTCGACGAGATCGAAAAAGCCCACAAAGACATCTTCAATCTGTTTTTACAAATGTTCGACGACGGTCGACTGACCGACAGCAAAGGCCGGGTCGCCAGTTTCAAAAATACGATCATCATTTGTACCAGCAACGTGGGGTCTACCAAGATTCAGGAGAAAATGATGGAATTCTATGCTTCAAACAGCGGTCAGCAGGAAGCCAACAGCTCACAGCCTGAAGCATCCCCTCTCGAGAGGGGTGCTCCGACCGCAGCGTCGGAGCGGGGTGTGGAACTTGAAGGCACGAAGAATCAACCAGCCAGCAACCAACTCTCAACTCCGGGTTCTGACCAGAATATCCCAGATACTAAATACCAGATACCAGATACATTCTCTCCAGACTCCCCTCTTCTCACTCGCAACCTGAACCTCCCTGCGGTTATTGAAGAAAAAGAGACCGATCTTATGCTCTTTGCTTCGGCTGAAAATAGCTCTTCCGAACAAAGTGCTTCAACGACGGAAGCGCAACAAGGTACTGCTACGGAACCGGCAGAAGATTTGCGTAAAAAAGCTTTCATAGAATCGCTTAAGAAAGACTTGATCGAAGATCTGAAACAGTTTCTGCGGCCTGAAATGATCAATCGGTTTGATGAGCTGATCGTGTTCGAACCGCTGCAGAAAAAAGACATCATGAGCATCGTCGACGTGATGATGCGCGAAACGGTTCAAAATTTGAAAGAAAACGAGATACTGCTTCAGCTAAGCGACGCTGCCAAGGCCAAATTGGCCGACCTGGGCTATGATCCGCAATTCGGAGCGAGACCTCTTAAACGCGTGATTCAGCAGATGATCGATACGCCGCTCTCCGATCTGATCTTAGGCAGCAGATTTGTGAACAACGACAAAGTATTTTGCGATGTAATCAAAGAAAAGTTTACGTTTACAAAAGTTGAGAGTTTCGGAACACCGCAAGAAATAGAGGCTGTGGCTCAAACCAATAACAATTCTCCCGAGAATGCTATGCCTTCTCAAGAGGAGACTCCCGCTGATGATCGTTTAGCAGGAACAACCACGCCATCCCCAGCCGAAAAAGCACCCGATACTCGACTAACCGATGAATCTGTCCCCGCTCCCGATACCGGGACAACGGCTCCTGCGGATAAAATGACGAATGCGCGTAAAAACAGCCAAGTAACAGTCGAAAATACTTCGCAATAAAAGAAACTTTATTCTCAATTCTTGATTCTTCAATCTCTCCTCCATGCGAAAAGCGCTTCTTCCGATGATCGCGATTCTGGCCTGCTTCCCCTCCCTCGCCTTTGCTCAGGAAACTACCGAGCTGGGACAGGTTGAGGATTTTGGCGAACTCATCTCCAAAATATGGGGATTCGGTTTCGTCGTGATTCTGGCGCTGTCGGTGATGATGATCGTCGTAGGAGGATTTATGTACATGGCTTCGGGCGGAAGCGACGACCGGGTCGATCTGGCCAAACAGATCGTCAACGGTTCACTCATTTCAACCGCCATCGTCTTGTTTTCGGGAGTCTTGCAGCGTCTCATTTCGCAAACAACCGAAAATCTGGATAAAGAGAACGAGGTCGTCAAGATTACCCAGCTCCCGGATGCGATCAAGAATGCAACCAATATTCTGCTGGCGATGGCTGGCGGTTTTGCAGTGATCATGCTGATCATGTCGTCGTATCAGTATGTGATCGCGCGCGGAGACAGCGATAAGATCGACAAAGCCAAAAAAGGACTCACCTACTCTATTCTGGGGCTGGGAGTTTCGGTCGGAGCTTTTGTCATCATGAATACGTTTATCGGATTCTTTCAAGGATAACTCACGATTTTTACACACTCTCAATATGGCCGCATCTTGCAAAAAGCTCCTCGTTCGCATCGTACTACTCGGTCTGCTTTTGCCCGGGATAGGTCTTTTGCATTCGTTTGCTTTTGAAAATCTGCAAGCGGTTCCGTATGTATACGGACAAAGTAATGAGCAATATCTTGAGATTATATTTCAACGCTTGGGTCTCGATCCGGCCGCACCGTCCAACCAGGCATTTAAAACGGCTCTCGAAGCGGTTTTAAACGATAGCGCCGCTCGCAGTATTTTGCAGGATCTGATCTCATGCGCACAGAATAATTGTCCGTCATTTGAACGTAATCGAATTTTGTTAAACGCCAAAAGCAACGATCTAATCAAAGCTGCATTACGCGAACTTCGTAAAATAAAGCCGTTCGGGGCTTTTGATCAGAGTGCCTCATTGGCAAATTTCCTGAATGTTCATTTTTCTCCGGCAGATCTCGCGGCAGATTCGCCAAACCCCGAGCGAGTTACGTGCGCGATGTCGTTCGAACCGTGGCAAATTGAGGACAAAGGCGGCAGTACCATTTCCTGGATTTCGGATGCCGACCGTTGCGAAATTCCAGACAGCACCGGTGCCCCGTTTTGGCCCAACGGGAATCCAAAACCTGCCAATGGCAGCGAAACGCTCGGTCCTTTTACGCCGGCCAGATCGTATACCTATGTGCTGGACTGCTGGAAAAATAATCGTATTTCGGTCAGCGCGTGCTATACGACTTTGCTGGTAAAAGGAGTCGAGTGTTCGCTTGACAGCCTGACCGCCGAGGTTCAATCGATCAACGACTGCCGCGCCACTCCCCGTACATTCTCGGCTATAGCTGAAATAAGCGGCAGTTGTAATCTGATCTATACTTGGAACTTTGGCGACGGCACAAACGGTACTGGTCAGACGGCCAATCATACCTACTCCGCACCTGGCAGTTATACTGCGACGGTGACCGTCAAAGACAGTGCCTCGGGTAAAGAAACAACGAAGACCGTAAGCGCTGCGGTCGGCAGTTGTGCCGATAATCAAAATAACAGTAATCCCGTACAGAATACGAACAGCAATGTGATTGCCAGTGCCAATACCAATAGGAACAGTTCGAAGGGGACTTCCGCTCCCCTTCCCTTGACGGTACTACCCGACAGCAGCGATAATTTCCAATACCACAGCGCAGCCCCAATCAATGCCGATACGTCCATTCCCGCAATCAGTAACAATTTAGCCGGGTCATTGCTGACCTGGATCGGTTTTCTCTTGATTCCGGCAGTGATTGTCGATGGGTTGCAATTCGCGCTGGCCATGGGAGACGAAATAAAAATCGCCCGAGCAAAAAAAACACTTCTTTTTACGATCATCGGGTTCTCGGTGGCGCTTATCGCTACCTTGATTGTCCAAGCGATTACCAGCCTGTTGCAATAATCTATGAAACGTTTGATTCTCTTCGCCATTATAGGAATTACGTTTTTTCAGGTAAATATTACTCTGATTTTGGCGGGGACGCTTACTGCTTCTGGTTATCCAGTACGCATCGAAACCGACAAATCCTTTTATTCAATAAAAACAGGCGATACAGTCACCGTCATTATCAAAAGCGTAGGAGCTAGTCAAACAAGTCCGCTCCAGGGAGTCAAGCTGACGCTTTCCAACTGGCCTGAGTTTCTGGAAAGTCCTACTATACATCCATTAACAGGGGTAAACAGCGCTCAAATCAGGCAATCCGAAGGTACGACGGTCATATTGCTGTATGGCATGGATGTTCCCAAAGATCAGGACTTGGCCCGGTTGAATTTTATTGTAAAAGATCAGCCCAAAGCTACCAGTATCAATACCATCTATGAAAGCGGTTCGTTGAAAGTAAGCGAAATATCCGGGACCGACGAGCTGGACGATTCCGGGCAATCGTATAAAACCTATCCTCTCCCGGCAGCCGAATTTATACGTCTCGCCGTTGAAAACAGCCCAGCGCCGGGCAGTTTCGCTTTTCTGGAAAAAGGAGACCGCTACGACTATAACGCTCCCGGCGGTGTGGTAAAAACCGAAACGTCGATCAGCGATATTAGCGGTAATATCGCCAAAGGTCTGTTTTCTTTTGTAGCCGGATTAACCGGCATCTACCTCGTATACGGCGGAGTCAGTTATGCTATGGCAGCCGGAGACGAGGAAAAAATCCTGAAAGCCCGCAAAAGTATGCTATACGCCGTGATCGGTCTGGTACTATCCCTCTCTGCCTATCTGATCACGAATCTGGTAGTCGGCCTGTTTTAAATCAATAGTACAAATCTCTCCCTGCCACGACGGGATACAGCGTTGCAATATATAAACAAGATATATGAAAGCGTCTTGCCCCTAGTCCCACTTCGATTTCACTCAGTGAAATATCAGGGAGAATATGAGGTAACGATATTCACACACTGTTTACGCGAATAGAAAACGAACTACCTTCGTGAGAGGATCAAGTAATACCAATTCCATTTCAAACTGATATCTCAAATTTTGTAACAGTTCGATTTAGAAATGGTATAAGAATATTGTTATGAAACAGCCGGCTTGAGCAAAAAAGTCTTTTGATCCCGTTTTTCAACCATCTTGCGAATTTCTTCTTTCAAAGGTTCCAGCCCTTCACCCGTACGGGTCGAGACGGCAAATAATTTGTGTTCGACAAAAAAGTTTCGCAGCGACTGCAGATGATCCGGATGAGCTACATCGATTTTGTTCAACACATAGAGCGTCGGCTTCTCCCCTATCCCGAGGGTCGCCAGAATTTGTCCGACCACTTCGGCTTTTTCGATTGCTTCAGGATCGCTGGCATCCACTACATGTACTAGTAAGTCAGCCTGTACGGCTTCTTCGAGCGTTGCCAGAAAGGAAGAGATCAAGTGCGGAGGGAGAGCACGTAAAAAACCGATCGTATCCGACACTATGACCTTCTGGCGCCAGTCGCCCAGATACAACGTTCCGATACGCGTATCGAGCGTCGCAAACAGTTCGTCGGCGACGTAGACGTTTCTCTTTTTGGTGAGCGCTACCAGTAGGGAGCTTTTGCCGGCATTGGTATAGCCGACGATGGCCACATTGAAAAAGTTCTGGCGGGTACGCGCTTCGCGCTGGGTTGCGCGGACCTTTTTGAGATTCTCCAGTTTTTTCTCCAGCGTATCGATGCGTCGCCGCAGGTGTCGTTTTTGCAATTCCAGCAGTTTTTCACCCGGACCGCGGGTATACCCTTTTTTCCCGCCGACGATCTGGGACAGATCAATGCCTTTTCCGTACAGTCGGGGAAACTCGTGCCTCAGACGGGCCAGTTCGACCTGCCATTTGGCTTCCTGGGTTTGGGCGTGGTGTTCGAATATTTTCAGGATCACGTCGACACGATCCCAGACTGGTACGGGAATAATGCGTCTCAAATTGTGTAACTGGGTTGGTTTGAGCATCGCGTTGGCGATGACCACATCGGCGCGCAGGTGTTTGGCGAGCCCGGCGACTTCGTGCGCTTTCCCGCTGCCTAAGTACATATTGGCGGAAGGTCGTCCTCTTTTTTGTAAAATTTTGACCACGACCATCCCGCGCAGGGTGTCTATCAGACGTACCAGTTCGGCTCCTTCCTGCTCAGCTTGAAAACGGTTCTCGGCGGGGTCAATGATTTGAATAATGATAACGCGTAAAGGTTCTGATTGTTGTTCTTTCATGCAAATAACTCAGTCGATAAAAATAACGCCTGTTTTACTCTGACAAGATTGTAAAAGTCTCTCCAAGTCCTTCCTCCTCGTAGCCGTGCCAAAAACTGTCCCGAGTCCATCGCTCACAGTAAAAAATGACGATGGAGTCGGTTGAATGGGAACTTTCGTCGTGTCAGTACAGAGAACCGCCTCATATGATTCTTGGCTGGTCATACCACATCAAAAAGAAACAACCATAGGGAATAATACCAATCCGATTATTTTTGGCAAATGGGAGACGAGTGGAGTGCTTCGACCGGCGTGTATGTTACGGCCGGCCGAAGCGGATTGGAGGTGATTTTGTGGGGAGATGTGGAGGTGAGAGAAAGAGAATGAAGGTTATTTTATTTCCTTCGATTGTAGGATTGACGGTTTCTATACCGCGGTTTAGGTTGCTTCTTTGCTAGTTCTGTTTTTTGATTGATCTGTTGATTTACTGGTTGTGCAGAGGTTGATTGTTTCGCTTTTTGTGTAGCGGTAGAAGTCATATTTTTGGATCCTTTCGAAGATTGTATTTATCCTGCCTCATACGAGAGCAGGGCTCTGGAAACTTAGATAAATTTCCACAACCGTACTCTCGTACAAAAATATATTTCTCTCACTCTCATCTTTCAAAGATCACCTTATTACCGTGGCAGGTGCATCGCATTGCTGCGAGCGTCGAGGCCAAAAACGGTTATGAGCATTTTATTTCGTTTTTCTGGAATGTCAATATTTTTTTAGAAGAATTTAGGTTTGGGATTTTTGTTTAGAAGCAAAGCAATATTACGAGCAATCCTGAACCCCCTAGCCCCACTTCACTCCGTTCAGTGCAAGCCTTATCAGGGGGAACGGGGACAAGTAATTTCATTTTGTCTTACCTGACCACAGGCTGCTGATAGCTGTACGCTGTCAGCTGTACGCCTGCTCTTTCTCCTAACTCCGATCTCCCCTCTCCCAACTCTTGTGCTATACTAAAACCAGTATCTTAAAAATACATGCCTATGAAGACTTCCCTGCCGATCGCCGGTATTCCCCGCTATGACCCTGCAAATGTCCAGGTACTCTATTACACCACCGTGAATTTAGGGAATTACATCGAGAACGATTATCGCGAAAACGTAGGTTCGCATTGCGGCGTTGACATAGATGCTACGAAATATCCCAATGGGCAAACGGATGTGTTTGCCGTGATAGACGGGTCGGTCTTCATCGCCAAAACCAACGATCCGTCCTACGGAAATTATTTGGTGCTTAAACATGAGAACTGTCCATCATTTCAAAATCCCAACACGCTGGTTACCTACTATTCCTGTTACCTGCACCTCAGTAGTCTTGCCGTGGCGCAGGGACAAACCGTCACCACAGGAGCGAAGATCGGAGTAAGCGGTTCGACCGGCAACTCGACCGCGGCGCACCTGCATTTTCAAATCGATACCCACGATGCGCCGTTTCATCCCTACTGGCCGTTCAGTAACGCCGAAATGGTAGCCGCCGGGTATTCTTCGTACACCGACGCGGTTAACGGAAGCCTCAATATCGACCGGGCTCGCCAGTACACTATTTCGCCCATGACGTACATTCAAACCTATCTCGGTACTGCCGGTGGGACGCTGTTTACCGATATCGCCAACGACGATGCCGACTATGCGGCGATCAAATATCTCAAAGAGCACAATGTGATCCAGGGGTATCCGGACGGTTCGTTCAAACCCGAAAATCCGATCAACCGGGCCGAGCTGCTCAAAATGGCGTTTGTAGCTTTTGCTTATCCGGTTCGAACCTTCAACGCCTCGTCATTTTCGGACGTGAAGACCAACGACTGGTTTTTCGGCTACACCGAAACGGCGTTTCAGGATGGGATTATCCGCGGCTACGGAGATGGCACGTTTAAACCCGGGAATAATATTACCAAAGCTGAAGCGCTCAAAGTGTTGCTCAATACCAAAAAGATTGCGGTACCAACCAGCGTAACGAACAGCTATTTCAGCGATGTGGCGGTGGATGCCTGGTATACGCCGTTTATCAATACGGCCTACGAACGAAATATCATCGATCATAGCTCCAAATTCGATCCCAACCTCCCGGTTACGCGACGACTCATTTCGCGCTGGATCTACCGAATGGTTTCGTGAAAAAAATAGAAAAAAGCCAACAATTTATCTTTGACAAATAAATAGGTATCAGTAAAATACTGGCGCTTTTTAGCTAAATTTCTTATATATTTTTAATGTTGTATGAGTACTGAATTTGGAAAAACCGATAGATCACCGGAACGAGTCAGGGAACTCCCGCCAGAATACAGGACAGATGCCGCAGAATATGTATTGCAACTATACCTTTTTCGTTTACGGCAGCTTGGGAGAGAACACATTTCTCCGACCGGAATAAAATTTGATATAACCCAATATGATTCATCGCGGAAAGGGGTTCGAGAACTGCTCCTCAAATATCCTCATTGGGCTGAAGAAATACCCCAAACAGAAGAATTCGTCCAATTTCGAGATAACTTCAATGATCCGCGACTTGGCAATGTCGAAGAGTTTATTAAGAGAGAGGTACAACTGAATTGGCCCAAGGGTGATACACTTCCTGATGGGTATATGAATACACTTAACTATGTGAATCTTCGGGAAAATGTATTAGGGGGAACCACAACCGGAAAGCTTTCAGATATAAAATTAAAGATAACTCAAGAAATAGAAATTGAGAATCTTGGAACATATCTCAACGAGCTGAACCAATTAAATGAACTACGCCAACAGATAGTATGCTATGTCGAAGGATTAAAATCCATAGCTGATACTATTAATCAGAATTCGTTGGAACCGTTAGAAAAATTAATAAAGCAGTTGCCTGAAGATCTTACCCTAATGGCTAACAGTATTAATGAGATTATCCAACAAAGCAGGGGAATAAATATATCGCAGCATTTAGAAGTCCTTGCAGACATTCCCCAGATTCGCCAATCTATGTTTACTGTTATAAACGGTATAAAATCTGGAAAGTTGGAAATAAAAAAAGGATTACCACTATTAGGAAATATTCTGAATGTGTTTGCCAATTTGTCTGAACTAATCAGCCTGCTTCAATCATACTGCTAAAGAGTTCGGATTGACGAAAAGTATAAGCTTTGTTACAAAGTGCTTTCAATTTTTCTCGATGCGACACGATCACGACCGTCTTTTTGGCCAGCCGCTTTTTTAAGAATGCGATCACTTTTTCTTCGGTCTTGCTATCCAGATGCGACGTCGGTTCGTCGAGCAAATAGATTTCCCGGTCAAGCAGCACAGCCCGCAAGAGATTAATCCGCTGCTTCTGCCCCGATGAAAGACGCAATCCCTTCTCCCCCACCACGGTTTCCAAACCATTTTCCAAGCCCTTCACCCATTCGTCCAGATCAAGATCTTTCAGCAACTTCAGAATCTGCGCTTCGGTCAGATCACGATCAAACGTAATATTATCCCGCAACGAAAGATTAAACAGTTCAACCTCCTGCGACACAAACGCAAAGTTCGCATCAAAAAAGTTTCGCGAAAGCGTATTGAACGAATGCTTATCAACGAACCGATCTCCCGCCTGCGGAACCAGGTAGCGGCTCAGCAGATGGAGCAAGGTCGTTTTGCCGCTCCCCGATTTTCCGGTCAACAACACTTTTGTCCCGCGTTCCAGCACAAACTCAGGCAGCAGAATCTGCTTTTCGGTCTTCGGGTACTGAAAAACGATATTCGACAAACGAATCGTTTTCCAAGTTTTCGGAGTGACGTTTCCATAAAGCACCGGCTGCTCCAAGATCTCCTCCAGATTTTTCACATAGGTTTTCAACTCCAGCATCATTTTGATCATCTCCGATAGGCGTTCCACATTTCCCCGCACCACTTGGAGGCTCGTAATAAACAAAATTAAAATAGCTACGGATACAGCTCCCTGACTTATCTGAAATAGCAAAAAAGCGATCGTACCCAGCAAAAACGCTCCCAGCAGCGTATGAAGCATAAACCAGCGATTGGCATGAAAGTTTTGCAAACGTTGAATCTGAACGAAATTATCACGGTTATGTCCATCTAAACGTTGTTCTACAAAATCATAAATTCCCAGCTTTTGTACTGTCGGCAAATTACTCATAAAGTCGGCATAGGACGAAAGCATTCCGGCCCGTTTTTTATTCACCGCATCGATGATCGGTACCATTTTTCCGGAAAGATAGATACTCAGTGTCACAAAAAATAAAAGGATGAGAGTATTTCCCAATGCCAGAAGAACCGACTCGCGCGCCGTCACCAGAAAAAAAAGCAGAAGCGTGGTGAATCCGCGTGCGATATCCCAAAAAGAATTAAATATCAGTGCCGGCACACCCTGACAGATCCGATTCAAAAGCGATAAAACATACCCGGAATGATGCTCGACCATCCGATCGAGCGAAATATGCTCCAGCCGATAAAAGTACTTTAAACGAATATGATGCTCAAGCTGAGCACCCAGTGATTCGCCAAAACGCCGGATGATCCATTGCAGAATAAGTGATGTCCCGTAGAGCAATCCCACAAGTCCCATCAGATAGCCGAACGCCGAGAAAGAAAAACTCTCCTTGGTGAATTCGGATAACAGAAACGGTATCCCGAATACCACGCAGGCATCCGCGACCGCAATCACAAAGACTACACCGAAGCGGAGGCGAAACTGATCCAGATTTTTAAAGACAAAGCGGAGAGTTTCCATGGGGACAGGAGGGAGGTATGAAGTATTATGTATTAAGTCTTTCGTATTCCGAAATTCATGATTAATAATTCATCATTTATAATTAATAATTGTAGACTGCTGATAGCTGACCGCTGTCGGCTGTCAGCTACGTCTCCCTTCTCTGCCGGAATGCTTCATACAGAATGACCGCCGTTGCCACCGACACGTTGAGACTTTGGACCATGCCGACCATGGGAATAAAAATATTTTGATCGCACAACGAGAGAGTCTTTTCGGAAATACCGCGGTGCTCATTCCCTACCACAAGCGCGATCCTACCGCGAAGGTCACTTTGGTAAAGAGATTGAGATTCAGCCGCAAGGTGTGTCGCCACAATCGTGAAACCGGCTTTTTTTAACGAACCAAAACACTCGTCTTCTTTTTGCCATTTATGCGTTGCAACCCATTTTTTAGCACTACTGGAACTTTTTATACCAAGTCGTGGAAATTTCTCAATCGTATACAACAAATGCACATCCCCTATGCCAACCGCATCGCAGGTCCGTAAGATGGCACTGAGGTTATGGGGATCGTGAATATTCTCAAATACCAGCGTCAGCGCGGGATCGCGCTTATCAACAACCGCCTTGATCTTCTCTTCACGACGAGACAACATGAGGGAAAGTAAGAAGTTAACAGCCTACAGCTTACAGCGTAGGGCAAAAAACAGCAACTGCATGCACGAAGAATATGGAAGCAAAGAAATTTGTAGAAAGTAAGGGGCATTAATAGAAATTCATGGGTAATATTCCCGATTTCAAAGATGTCCCTTTTCCCCATTCATAATTAATCATTCATCATTTATACATCAAATCCTGCCTTTCTTGTGCTTCCATACCATATGACATAGAATATAAACCGATTTAGATGTATTTCTCTCACTGTATGCTCTTTGATACACTGCAAAAAGATCTGGTCGCGGCTATGAAGGAGAAAGATCCGGTACGGACAGATACGCTGCGTTTTTTGATCTCGGCGCTCAAAAACGAAAAGATCAATCTGCGCAAAGATACACTAGAAGACGGAGAAGTCCTGAAGATCCTGCAAAAGCAGGTAAAACAGCATCAGGATTCCATACGAGAGTACCTACTCGGGAACCGGAGCGATTTGGTCACCAAAGAAGAACGGGAATTGAATATCCTGAGCTCTTACCTGCCCACACTGCTCAGCGCAGAGGAGATTACCAGAATCATCGCCGAGAAAAAAACGCAAAGCGGTATGACTGCCAAAAATGACATGGGAAAACTTATGGGACTCCTCATGAACGAACTGCGCGGAAAAGCCGACGGCAATTTGGTAAAAACACTCCTGGAAGCCAGCTTCGACGTATAAAAAAACCACGTCCAAAATACCGTTACGAGATTGAATAATATTCCCCGGAAAGAAACCAGGTGGGTTCCCGCACGCCTAGACCACGGTCTAAACAGATATGAGGATCCCGTAAGAACAGAATGTAGAGGAAAATGTATTCAAAGATAACGAGTATCTCAGACAGGGTACAGTATAACGGTAATGTTGAAGAAAAACAACTTTGGAAGAGTATTTAGTATCTAGTATTGGACTGCTGTCTTCTATCCTCCCGTCTTCATGAGAACCCGAGGTCGATTACGCTTTATGAACTTTATAACTTTACAAACTTTATAAACTCCCATGTATCTCTCCGGTACTGTCATTCATGGCAAGGGGCGCGGCAAAGGACTGGGCTTTGCCACCGCCAACCTGGCGCTTGAAACGCCATGGACCGAAAACGGCACGTTTTTGGGATACGCCTTTGTGGGTGATCGTAAACTGCCCGCCCTTATTTTCAACGGGGTCGCCGACACGTTCGACGATGTGGGCTGGACGTGCGAGGTCCATATTCTCGATTTTGATCAAAATCTCTATGACCAAAAACTGGAAGTCGAGATTGTAGAAAAATTACGAAATAACAAAAAGTTTGAGCGTGTGGAAAAACTGGTGGAAGCAATTGAAAAAGATATCGAAGATGCCAGATATTTCTTTTCCAAAAGAAAGCCTTCCGTCTGATCAGCAATCAGATCGGATTGACTAAAGGTACAACGAAAGTTAAACTTTTGTTGTACCTTTTTATCATTTTTCCTATGAATCCGCAAATTATCGGTATTAAAGAACTTCATCGTAATATGAGAAAGGTAACCGAAGCTACCCGTCGCGGGCAGTCCTTCACCGTCGTAAAAAATTCGAAAGCGGTATTTCAAATTGTACCGCTGGAAAGGGTGCCGGGCAAAAAATATACACTTAAAGATGTATTGAAAATCCGATTCCGTTCGAAAGACAAGAATCTCAGTAAAAATATAGATAAAATTGTTTACGATATATGATTGTTCTTGACTCCAATATCTGGATCGCGGCTTTCCACAGTACCGATTCTCTGCACAAAAAAGCATTAGATCTCTTTTCACAAATAGAAAAAGAGCATATCCTTTTACCGGAATATGTCTTGATCGAAACAGCAAACGTTCTCATGATACGGGCCAAAAAATCGGTAGCCCAGTATTTTATTCAAAGCACGGCCAATAATACCGATATTCATCTGCTTGTCTCCAGTAAAGAACTATTATATGAAACAAGTGATCTTTTTACAAAGACGAAACCCCGGAATAACTTTTCGTTTGTAGATACGGCCCTTTTGTACTTGTCAAAAAGCTATACAGTACTAACATTTGATAAAAAATTGGAAAAGTCCATTAAACAAAGATAAGGCTTGGAAAGATTCGCATTCAATCTTTTAAAACTAGAAATGAAACTAATTACTCTCAATACCTGGAAAGGCAAAGCATTCGATCCGCTCATGGATTTCTTTGTTCGCAACAGAGACAGTGCGGATATATTTTGTCTGCAGGAAATACTAAACACACCGGCTGATCGGACAAGCCAAGATGGCTGCCGGGTGAATCTTTTTACAGAAATTGCGCGTCGGCTTCCTGAGCACCGGGGTTTCTTTCATGCATTGTACGATAACAAACTGCCAAGCGGAGAAGTGGATTTCCCGCTTTCCTATGGCCTGGCCATGTTTGTCAAAAAAGACCTGCAGCTCCTCGGGTGCGGGGACAGATTTATCTATCAGAACAGAAATGAGTTCGATGCTACCGATCCCAAAAACAAAGCGCGTATCCTACAGTTTGCACAAGTATCCTGCGCAGAAAAAAATCTGACAGTCTTCAACTTCCACGGACTCCCCCACCCGGCGCACAAAGAAGATAGCGATAAACGACTGGTTCAATGCGAGAAAATACTGAATTTTACGGCCGGCATTGCGGGACCGAAAATTCTATGCGGAGACTTCAATCTCCGTCCCGATACCAAAAGTATAGGGCTCATCGAGGATGGATTCAGAAATCTGGTAAAGGATTATGCGATTCGAACAACCTGGAGCAATCTGGATACGAAACACGGATCCTATCCGGTCGACTATATCTTTGCTTCGCCGGAGATTCGGGTCATAAACTGCCGGGCATTACCGGAAGAAGTATCGGACCATCTGCCGCTGGAAGTCGAGTTTTCGTGGTAAGTTTGCAAAGCTATAGCAGAATCATTACAATAAAAGTAACTTTACATATAGTACCATGACATCTACTATCCAAGTACGCTTAGATGCAAAACTCAAACGAAAAGTTGAAAAAGTATTTGAAGATATCGGCATCGATACGCCTACCGCGGTCCGTATTTTTTTGACAAAAGTCGCCTCGTCTCGTGGTATTCCGTTCGAACTCAAAAGTCCGATTGTAACAGAAAATGGTTTTACCCGAGAGTTTGAAGAGGAGATATTGCAAGCGGCCAAAGAGAAGGATTTTATGGGTCCGTTCAAATCGGCAAAAGAAGGCGTGAAAGCACTTCGCAAAAGTATAAAACAATGAAGATCGTTTTCAAGAAAACGTTTGTTCGGCAATACGGGAAACTGGATATACAATCGCAAAAAAAGATCGAGAAAACGATCGAGTTGTTTGAAAAAGATCCGTTTGATCCTCAACTCAGAAATCATGCTCTGAAAGGAATTTTAAAAGGGAAAAGAAGTATATCGGCCGGATTCGATCTCAGAATTATTTTTGAAGAACAGGACGGGTATGCGTTGATCATTATGCTGGCAGTCGGAAGTCATAATCAGTTATACTGATTTTTTGCGGGTTTCCAAAAAAACGGAACCATTCCATTTCGCGACTGAGAAGAATATGTGTTTTGAGAGAAATAACTTGAGAAAAGAGGTATCGGAGCAATCAAGAAAATAAAAGGATCATGTTTCGAAAACATGATCCCGCATAGGGCTTTTATGTGTTTGGTACATGGGCTATAGTTCAACGATACTCGCCAAAAGATGCCGGGATTTATCGCGAGCGTTCTTCAGCTGTTCGATAACGGATGCGGCCTTACAAAGTTCATCCAGTAAAGCAGAAAGCTCTAATCGCCTTTCACCTAAAACTTTCATATCGGATTCCAGACTCCCGGGCAAATACTCAATGTTAACCATAGCCGAAAGCTCATTCTGACTTTTTCGCAAATTACCATAAAGCTCATCGATTTGAGCAATAGCACGCTCAAGTTCCTTGATTTTTAAAGAGATTCGATCCATCTCCTGCCTATATGCAGTCTCTTCCGATACGGTGATATTAACGGTAAACTTCTCAGCTATGGGAATAACCACCTGACAACTTGTTTTCATAAGTTTTAAGAGTGTGCTTCCCATACCGGTCGCATCAGTAGTAGTATTTAAGCGGTCAAACCATGCTCTCGCAAAATAAGCCAACCGATCAATAAAAGCTTCGGCTGTTTTTAAGGCGTGGTTCGAGATAATATATGCTCCGTTGTCCTTAGTCTGAGTAAGCAAAAAATCCTGGTCCAAAAGTACCTGCTTGGTCAAAAGATCTGCCTGCTGGATCAGACTCCAGTCATCCAATCGTAAAACATACCGATTCACGCGTCTCTTTTCGGCTATTCCAGTAATACTGTCTTGATAGACATCAACTTTCTCCATATTTTTCTCATTCTGACATCTTTCACAAATAAGACGCATCAGACACATCATGAATTCGGGGTGGAAATCAGAGCGCCCGCTAATCTGACGAAAAATACTATCTACCCTGCTGACATTGACCATCCCACGCATTTTTATAAAACTATCTCTCCCTAAACTTTGTAATGTTCCACTGATTTGCCATGAATCCCTTGTATACCTTCCGCGGTGTAGAGGGTGAGTAGTACGACGATATGTAAGAGTTCTGATTTTATTTTGAAGAACTTCTGAAACTGCTTCATTGTGAAAAAAGTCGGTTCGTTCCAGTTTTTTCCGCCACTGTAAATACTGCAGAAACTTTTGATGATCCTTGCCAAACTGTGCTTCAGCCAGAATCAGATCAATAATGTTAGCGGTCCAATGCTGTGAAACTTCAACAGTGATACCAAGTTTGTTAAAAAAACTGACCATCTGGGAATCCTCAGACATACGTCGCAACATAGCCAAATTAGTAACCACGAGCGGAATACATTCGCGCGGTGTGTCACTGGCAATAAATAGGCAGGGTCCCATGACAATACCCACTTGTTCTGCCGGATCCAGACTTTTCAGTTCTTCAGGAGTAAGCAACACAAAATCTTCTTCGAGAAAATGAGTTTCTGGTTCCTCAGCCTCAGCTTCGGTGTGAACCATACGGTCAGGATTTTCGTACGCCACCCCCTGAGTCATATGGTCTCCGGTAACCCATCTTTCGGCATACTGTGTGCTATTGACTCGATTGATTGGCCGTGAGGAATCAGCACCTTCCTGACTTCCCGGACTTTTTTTCCCACCACCCAGAATAGCGCTAAGTTGTTGGAGCGATATCGATAACGATTGATGCGGTTTATTTTCCCAATAATTTAGAGCTGAACGATAGACTTCGCTTTCAGAGACAGTGAGTTTTTGTTGGATCTCTGATTTCATTGCCAAGCCAGCATCTAGACGAATGAATGACATAGACAAACAGAATTTAAAAGTCAGACAATATACATATCTGGAGCAAAAAGTTCTTCAAAGTATGGGACAAATTTGATTTATTTACATGAGTAATTCACTCAAAAAAGTATTTGTATACTAGCTATTTTTTTATTCTTGTCAACCGCACCACCACCTCCACATGATACGTCTGGGGAAACATATCCACCGCCTGCACCAGATCAATCTTATAATCAGTGTCTCGAAGTATAAGAGCCAAGTCGCGGGCCAGTGTGGAAGGATTACAGGAGACATAAACGATTTTAGTAGGTTTGGTTCTGAGGATAAAATCAATAACCTTATTTGAAACCCCGCCGCGGGGCGGATCAATCACGAGCGCGTTAAATTCGGGAATCGTACCATGCTTGATCCACTTCTCGACTGAGCCAACTTCAAAATCGATATTGGAAATCGCATTGATCTCCTTGTTTCGTTTGGCATCTAGAATCGCATCCGGAACCTGCTCTACCCCTAAAACCTGTTTTACGTAGGGAGCAAGCGTTAAACCAATTGTGCCTGTTCCACAATAGAGATCAAGCACCTTGTCGTCCGCTTTTGGATCAAGAAAATTCAAGGTTGTTTCGTATAATTTTTCAGCACCAAACGTGTTAGTCTGAAAAAAAGAGAAAGGCGAAACAAAAAAGCGGTATAAACGTTCCCCTATCTGCATCTGTTCTTGAATCATGGGTTCACCTGATAACAGATGTACCTCTTCTGCCTTGACCGCATCCGACACCGAATTGTTAACAGTCCAGTGAAAACTAGAGACATGGTCTTTCAAAACCTGAACCAGACCATCGAAAAAAGATGTATTGGATTGTCCCCCCTGATAAGGGGGGTGTAGGGGGGTTGTCACCAGATTTACCAGGACTTGCCCGGTCCGTTTGCTTTTGCGCAAAACCAAATGACGATAAAAGCCTTGATGCGTGGTAGGATTGTAAACTTGCAAGCCCGACCGCCGCGCAAAAGCCTGAATCTCTTCGACGATCTTCAAAAAATCCTGATCGGCAATAAAACACGGGGGAACCGGAAAGTAGCGGTTATACGCTCCCTTTTCGTGCAGCCCGATCGTCACCTCTCCTTTGGCTTCAGCGGGACCGGAGGGTGTTTCGAAGAAACTGAACTCCATTTTATTGCGGTAATTCCATATTTCGGGACTCGGCAGAATTGGTAAAAATTGGGGTATAGAAAAGTTTTGCAACAATTCTCTGACATACTCGTCCTTGATACGAAGCTGATTTTCATAAGCGGTATGCTGAAACGAACAACCACCGCAACGACCGAAGGAGGGACAACGGGGCGTGATACGTTCTGGGGAAGGCTCTACAACTCGCAATACGCGCCCTTCCTGAAAACTCTTTTTCTTTTTGACGATCTCTACCTCGACTTCTTCACCGGGTAGACCGCCATTGAGGAACGTGGTAAGCCCGTTGTCGCGGGCGAGCGAAATGCCGGGGTATACTATTTTTTCAATTTTGAGAGGCATGGAATCGTAAGAAAGGATTGGAAATTATAATAAAGGGAGTCTTGTCAGGAAAGTATAGCGACAAAGAAAAGATTATACAACTTACCGAAACAGCGACTTTTTGTGCCACAAAAAAACGTTCCAGAGTCTTTCGTGTACGTAAAACAGGACAAAGCCGGTGGCACCGGAGACTAGGGCAAAGAAGACCGACTGATTCAAACTGGCGGTAAAAAACCAAGAGGTTCCCAAATTGATACCGATAGCCACCAGCTGCCAGAGAATACTCTTTAAAAACGTACGTTTGCGTGTTTCCTGCAAATTGACTTTATCCCAATAAAAGCCATTCCAGATCCGTTCAAAATAATAATGAAGCACCATACTCAAGAGTGTAGCCAAAACGGTAATAAGACCGGCTGCCGGGAATTGTCCGGTGAACAGATAGGCATAGGAAAACGTGATAAGCGTAGCAATGACACGCCACGAAACAGCTTTGAGAATGGAACGCAAACGGGATTCGGTGAAAGGCATGAGATATTTATAGGCTTGACCGAATAGATACTTTGCTCTATTTGCCGTTTACATTAGACGGGAATCGGTTTGGATTATTTTTTCTCATGTACGCCAATCTTTTCTAATACTTCCTGCAATGATACTACTTCGCTCTCTATGCCTTTGGCCAAATTCAATGTGGTATGGTTGGACATAGTAGCCCTGAGCCAAAAAACGAAGTGCGGCGGCCGCATGCCGTCGGAGATATTAAGCACTTTGTCTATAGTAACGACGTCGTCGAAGTCCCACTCACGGGTGATCTTTTTTTGTTTCTGGATAATCTTTTTACGGTCTCCGTCGATCACGAAATGCCCGCCCTGCGCAGTGCGCTTTTTAGCCGAGCGGATCAGAATGAATCCGAGCAGAAGGGGAGGAAGAGCCGAAAAAAGCGTTGGCGGCGGGAACATTCCGACCAAGACCAGAATAGTAATCGCCCCAACAGCCGCAAATACCAGGAAACCGGCCAGGTAGGATAGAAAGGCAGTGACTTTGGACTCGCAAACGGTGATTACCTTCTTTCCTTCCACTTCTGCGTGGGAAGAGATATTTGAGAAGAGTTGCATACTACTTGAAGTAAGATTATGTTTTAGACAAGAAAAGACCGTCAGATATACGCCGGTGCAGGTGTCTATTTCTTGCCGCTACGGGATAAAAAATAAAATCCGGATTTGCCTCAAAAATCTTCAGATAAACAACCGGATCAAATGGTTCTCCGAAGATAGAGGTGACGACACACCCCGCAGCCTGGGCCACGGTCGCGGCAAACATCTCGTACAGACGTTCGCCGCCGAAAGGATCCAAGTAGGCATCGACCGCCCCCAGAGCCAGTTTAAGCCAGTAAATGTGTCCGCTGCTCAGTATGATTCTTTTGGGAGATTGAACAAGCGGAATAACTTTCGAAAGATGTTTGCGCTCTTCGCTGTTTTCCAGTGTAAAGACCACCCAGGCATCTTTCAGCGCCGCGGGCGGCACTTCCCGAGACGGAGTAATCCTTTCACCCGTCTGGATCTGGTAGAAGTTGGTTTCCGAGTCTTCGACCAACGCCACGAGTCCGGTCTGGTAATCCATGATCGCAGAAGTTATATAGTCGTATTGATAGCTGAAGATAGTTATACCTACGGCTGCTTCATGAAATGTTCTGGAAGCCAGTGAACTGTTGCAGAAAGGATCAAACACGACGCGATACAGAGGGTTTCCGGTTTGAAAAAAACCGCTTTCTTCCGAGAATATTTTTCCCGTTATACCGAAGTCGTCTAATTTTTTTTTGATCATGTTATCCAGAACGACGTCGAATTGATACTGGATATTATTGTGTGCTTTGACACGTATCTCGCGGGAAAGATTTTTTGAAAAATCATGATAGTTCGATAAAAAAGGATTGATAAATCCAAAGAGTTCGCGAAACGTGGTAAAAATAAATTTTGAAATCGGTTCGGACATAGGATATCGGAAAAAAGACTATTCGATATTTCCGGTTATACCGAAACCGTGGATTTTATCAAGATATCCGACGTGCTTTTTAAGCAGAAAGTTATCTGAAGATCGAGCTTGAAGTATGCTACTACGGAACAGCCGAAGAGATAAATTTGATTGCATAGGACTGGTAACTGTGAAATAATGTCGTGATTTATCCTGATATTGTCTATCGAGTTTTTTCTTTTCATACGTATTTGTAAGAACGTTTGCAAAAAACGTTGTTTATTTATTTTCATATTGTACCGGATGCTATGGTGTACATTCATAAATCGCTCTGCGGGTGTGTCTTTTCGCACAAAAAACCGGCTAGATCCGAGTGGAAAAAAGTCTGCGCAGTTACGCCTACAGATGACGTCGGCAGGAGTAAGAATCCTCTTTTTTTAATCGTTTGCGGACTTCCCGGTTCTGGAAAATCCACTGTAAGCCGCGCACTGATCGGGGATATTCCAGCTGTCTATGTATCAGTTGACAATATCCGCAAAGCACTTTTCAAAAATGTAATTCTCTTCGATACACAACAAACCCATACGACCTATTATTTGATGTATTTGCGCATTCAAGATCTTTTAGAACAAGGATACTGCGTTATCTTGGAAGGGATTTACGGTAAAAAAATCTACCGTCGTGAAATTATTGCACAGTTTTCAGACGAGGCGGATATCCGGATTCTGGAAATACATACAAAGAAATCAATGCTTCTTCAACGACTGAGATTGCGTCAACGGGATCACTCGAATCCTTTGATGATTACCTGGGAGGGAAATGAAGCACTCCTGGTGCGCTCAATGACAGAATATGAACCGCCAAATGCTGAGGAAGGGGTTCCGGTGCTGCGATATTATAATGTACGAAGTGGAATACCTGATACGCGAGTTATACGGAAGTGGTTGGAAGAATACAAAATGAATTAGTATACCTATACCAGCATCGGTTTTGGTTTTGAAGAACCGAAGCAATAGTTGTATGATTTTATAACCTGATAGTTACGGCAATAAAATACGTTGCAGTTGAGACAATAGCTGCGAGTATCGTTCCCCACGCCAGGTCAACGATTGTCACCAGCAGGGGCCAGTCTTTGAGCACAGCGAGGTTTGTCAGATCATAGGTAGCATAGGTTACCAGTCCAAAGAGCGCTCCAAAGAGCAGCGCGTTGATCCATGATTGTTTTTCAAATGCGGGCAGAATGACAAACAACACCAGTCCCGCTATAAACAAAAAGTAAAAAATTATGACCGCCAACCAATTGATATCACCTTTCATCAAGAAACCGATCTGTTGACGATACAAGTCTTTGGCAAGAAATCCCAACCAAATCATATCAACAGCCAGGAAAATGGGAAACGCTATGGCATAGAGTTTGAAAAACATATGGGATAATTATGTATAGTCCGACTCGATCTCTTGCGGATTTAGCTTTTGAGAATCAGAATGATGCGTTTTTTGAATGATGGAAAATCTCTTTCTTAGAACGAAGCAAAAAAGACAGACCATACCAATTTAGGAAACCGGAGAACCGTATTTTGAAAACATACTTCCGACAATGCAGAAAAAAGTTAAAGTTTTTTTCGTGCAAATCGCCCCGCCGTGGCGGGACGACTGCATTCTCCATCTAGCGCTTTATACCTACCAGTACCTTCTCCCCTTCCAGCTCAATCTCCCTTTCCAGATCCGGATTCTCCAACTTTTCTTCCAACTTCGAACACAGCGTCTCACTCACAATATACTCCTGAAATTGAGCCAAAACCTGCGGATCAACTCCTTGCAAAGAAATCCGAATACGGTCGGAAACCTGATAGTTGGTCTCTTTGCGCATATCCTGAATCGCGCGCACCAGATCGCGGGCAAGCCCTTCCAGCCGCAGTTCTTCGGTAACATGCAGATCCAGAGAGACCACCACGCCTTGATTCGAGGCCGCGTCAAAGCCCTCCTTACCCGAGTAGACCACTTCATATTCATTCGATAGTAGCTCCCATTCCTTGCCTTGGCCGTCAAAGACGATCAAACCGGGATTTCGAGAAGTATCTTGTGAAGAATCATTCGTGCCTTCGAGGCTCACACCCCGGCCCTCCGGGCCACCCCTCTCAAGAGGGGATTTTTCTGGCCCCTCCTGATCACTGATCGCTGACCGCTGGCCGCTTGCTTCCCGGAAGTTGCCAGTCTTAGCATTGGTAATCACTGCTTGAGCGTCTTTGCCAAACTTCGGTCCCACCAGCGCCCCGATCGGCTTAATCATTTTGACCGAGATCTCGCTCGAATCGTGCAACAAGTCGACCACTTTCACATTCAACTCTTCGGCAATCACATCATGATAGGCTGTTACAACACCACGAAGATGTTCAGGTACCACAACCTGTAGTTTGCTCAAAGGCTGGCGCACCTTGGCCTTGTTTTTGGCCCGTAACGACAATCCCAGTGTCACCACCGTCCGCACCAGATCGATCTCGGTATTGAGAGAGACATTCAGCAGATTTCGATTTACTTGCGGCCAATCGGTGAGATGTACCGAATCCTCGCCCGTCAGACTGCGATAGATTTCCTCGGAAATAAACGGCACAAATGGCGCTAATAATTGGGAAAAAGTCACCAGCACTGTGTAGAGTGCCGTATATGCTTCGTTTTTATCTGTATCGTTTTCCGATTTCCAGAAACGCCGACGCGAACGACGGATATACCAGTTGGTAAGTCCATCGATAAAGGCTGCCAGGGGCTCGGTCGCACCGGAAAGATCGTACTTGTCCAGTCGCTGGGTCACCAGCTCCACCGTGGCCTGAAGTTCGGACAGAATCCACTGGTCAAGTTTGTTGGAAAAAAGTTGGGGGTCATAGCTGTCAGCTGTCAGCTGTCGGCTGTCGGCCTTTCCTTGCTGCTTGCTGATTACTGACCGCTGACCGTTTGAATCCCACCCGTCAATATTCGCATACGTCACGAAAAAGCTGTACGCATTCCAGAACGGCAGGAGAATCGACTTAACAACTTCATCCACTCCCTTTTCGGAGAAGCGCAGATCCTGGGCCTGCACTGCCGGAGAATTCATAAGATAAAAACGCATCGCGTCGGCACCATACGTATCCAGCATATAGGCCGGATCGGGATAGTTTTTCAGACGCTTGCTCATCTTTTTGCCGTCCTCGGCGAGGATCACGCCATTGACGATCACGTTTTTAAATGCCGGCTGGTCAAACAAGGCGGTCGAAAGCACCATCAGCGTATAGAACCAGCCGCGGGTCTGATCCTGCCCTTCGGCGATAAAATCGGCCGGGAAGTTTTGTTCAAACTTTTCTTTATTTTCAAACGGATAATGCACCTGAGCATAGGGCATACTGCCCGATTCGAACCAGCAGTCGAGCACTTCGGGAATGCGTCTCATAGTACCTGAACAGTGAGAACCCCCCTCCAACTCCCCCTTATCAGGGGGAGAGCATTTAAACGTGATTTCATCAACCACATGCTTATGCAGATCGAATTCTTTGCCGGTCTCGTTATCGACATAGATAACGCTTTTATTGAGCCACTCGGCGCCCTCGTCGATCGCAAAGAAACGATTCAGCGTCCAGTCGCTTAACTGTTTGTGTAGCGTAACGATGATCGATTTGTGTGTCACGATCGCTACGGTTTTGCCGCGATACTGCGAGAGTGTGTTTTTGAGAAATTCGGAGACCCGCGCTTCAATGTCGACCCAATTCTCTCCGCCACCCATCCGGGCTTGATAGCGTTCTTGCAAAGGCAGTTCATGATATTTTTTGAGCTGTTCCAGATGTTCTGCCGCAGGTAGTCCCTCCCACGTACCCATATTATTTTCGCGTAACTGCTCAACGACCGCATAATCAGTACCATACTTTTGTTTGAGAATATCGGCACTCTGACGGGCTCGCAGTACGGGCGAAACAAGCATGACATCATAGTGTTCCAGGTCGGCGGCAAGCGTATGAATCTCTTTTTGTCCATTTTCAGTGAGAGGATAGCGATCGTCTTTTGACCAGACTTCGGTTTTGACATTGGTTTCGCTTTCGCCGTGACGCATCAGAATAAGCTTGGTCATTCGTTCCGGAACTTTAGCACGCAGATCCTCCAGACTGCCGAGAACCTCGACTTTTTCACAACTATCGCATTTCCATACCGGCATAACCGATCCCCAGTAACGGTTGCGCGAAATAGCCCAGTCGCGCGCATTCTCAAGCCATTTTCCGAAACGGCCGTACTTGATATTATCCGGCACCCAGGATGTTTTATCGTTATTTTTCAACAACTTCTCCTTTAATTTGGTCACTGATACAAACCAGCTGGTGGTAGCGTAATTTAAAAGAGGAGTATCACAGCGCCAGCAGTGCGGATAACTGTGCAAATACTTTTCGCGGCGAAACAGAAACCCGCGGCTTTCAAGATCTTCGGCGATTTTCTGATCCATCTTGGTCGGATCCTCTTTGGGTTTGACGTGATGCCCGGCCAGTTCACCCATGTCGTCAGTATACGTTCCGTCCATTTTGACGTTAATCACGATCGGTAATTCCAAACGGTTGGCCGCCTCCATATCGATTTCACCGAAAGCACCATTGATAGTAACAATACCGGTACCGTCTTCGATACTGACATAATCTGTAGCGTAGGTTTTGTAAACGTTGGCATTATTCTTCACCTCTTCGTTCTGTCCATAAATAAATGCATATGGATGTTCGTACGCAAGACCGGTCAGTTCCTTGCCTTTCAATTCTTCCACGACCTCCCAACTCCCCTCTTCTAGGGATTTTACCGCATATTCAAGACGATTTTTGGCAACAATAATCTGTTCCTCGCCGGTACGCACCAACACATAGTCAAAGTCTGGACCAATCGCCAGTCCCATCGTGGTTGGAATACTCCACGGTGTGGTGGTCCAGGCGATAAAGCTGGTCTTTATTCCGTTCCCGTACTTTTTCAAGAAATCTGGATCTGTAATAGGAAATTTAGCAATCACTGACCAGTCGGTAATATCTTTATACCCTTGCGTCACTTCAAAGTTCGATAGGGGGGTCACGCAGCGCGGACAGATCTGCATCGCTTTCTTTCCCTCATACACATATCCTTTATCCCACAACTGTTTAAAGACCCACCAGATCGATTCCATATAGCTGGTATCCATGGTCTTGTAGTCGTTATCCATATCGACCCAGCGGCCCGTGCGTTCCACGGTCTGGCGCCACTCACCTGCATAGCGCTGCACGATCGAGCGGCAGGCTTCGTTAAAAGCGCCGACCCCCATCGCTTCGATATCTTTTTTACCGGTTATCCCGAGTTCTTTTTCCTTTTCGTTTTCTACCGGGAGGCCGTGACAGTCCCAGCCGAAACGACGCTCGACGCGATACCCTTTCATCGTCCAGTAACGCGGAATGACATCCTTTAATGTTCCGGCCAGCAAATGGCCATAGTGAGGAAGTCCCGTGGCAAACGGCGGCCCGTCGTAAAAAGTAAACTCTTTCTGAGTGCGCTGTTTTATTGAACGTTCAAAAATCCGGTTATTTTTCCAATATGAGAGAATCTCTTTCTCGATTTCGGAAAAACTGACCTTGGGATTAACGGGTTTGAACATAGGAGAGTCTATAAAATGATAAAGTCCGTAAAGTTTGTAAAGCGGAGGGGGGTAGGTCGTCATTTATCCTTCAGGCATCGACAAATGTAGCTGCAGACCCATATGTCTGCCCGGGAAACAGGTGAAAGTCCATAAAGTTCCTAAAGTCTATAAAGAAATGAATGGGCAGCGGGTAGAAATACAAGAAACCAGAGAAAAATCAATTGCAAGATACCTGATACTTAATACTAGATACAATTGCCCTTCAGTACACTGTAAACTGAAAGAATTCCCGTTGCTCCTTCTTCCCCCATAGTGTTTTGATGTTTTCCACGGTAGAGCCGGGACAGCCTTTTTCTATTTGTTCAAATATTTTATTCAATATCTCTTTCTCTCCTTCCAACACAGTTTCAACTCGGCCGTCATCGAGGTTCCGGGTAAATCCGCAGACATTCGGATGGTTTCGTACCGTCTTGGCAATGAAGGAACGGAAACCCACTCCCTGCACATAGCCCGAGAAGAAAAGACGCAGTTGAGATAAAGAGTTTTTCATAATATCTACACAAAATCTCTCTCAAGAAATAGAATATATACACGCCATAGAAAATAAATCCCAAGAACCGCCATAAATAATCCAGCGGGATATGCTTTGCGTCTGAATGTCGGAATAGACATCGCAAAGCTACCCAGAAACAAGAGAGTATATTCAAAATCCAGACTGACAGCGTCCCAATAGTCAGATTCTAAAAAATACAACCCCGACAATGCGGTTATGAATCCGCACCAGCCAACAATCTCAAAGACTTTATTCTTCACAAAAAAGAGCATAAAAAATATTTTGTGCTCAAGGTTCCGCCATCCGGCGGAAGGTACCACCTTGATTGTCCGACATTTCGTCGGACCGCTTCATGCCCTTTTTCGTCACGGGAGGTTGTTCTTCCGGGGAAGTCTAATTGCTTACAATAGGCAAGCTTTCTTTTCCCGGCGCTTCGTTCCGACTGGAACGAATGTTCTTGTGATTGCAAGAATCGTAGCGCTTTTCCTGATTTCATTGTACAGAGTTTTAGATGAGCAGACAAGCAGATCTATAGAATACGCTGCTACAGGATAATTTTATCCATTTTCCAGATACAAACCCAACGTTACCCGGTAGAAAACATTACCCGATATCCTCATTCAATTTGTTAGGTTTTTCCCTGTCAGCTGCTAGTAAGCTGTCTTCTTTTTGCTTTCTCATTCAAAGAGTTTATAATCGTTTAGTTATACGCTTTTTTTTAAGCTATGCATTTTCAACTCACCTCCCCTTTTAAGCCCATGGGCGACCAGCCACAGGCGATCGACAAGCTGGTACGCGGAATTACCGACGGGGTCGCCTACCAGACACTGATGGGGATTACCGGCAGCGGTAAAACGTTTACCATGGCCAATGTCATCCAGACCATCCAGCGTCCCACTCTGGTCATTTCACACAACAAAACGCTGGCCGCGCAGCTGGCTGCCGAGCTCAAAGAGTTTTTTCCTAAAAATGCAGTCCACTATTTCGTGAGCTACTACGACTACTACCAGCCCGAAGCCTATATTCCAAAAACCGATACTTTCATCGAAAAGCAGACCATGATCAACGAAGAGATCGACAAATATCGCCTCGCCGCCACCTCTTCGCTTCTCACCCGCCGGGATGTTATTATAGTGGCTTCAGTGTCATGTATCTATGGTTTGGGACCGATCGAAGACTACCAAAGTTTTTTCGTATATCTGAAAGCCGGCAACAAAATTCCCCGCGAGGAGCTGTTTAAGAAGCTGGTTGAGATGCAATATGTGCGCAGTACCATGGATTTCAAACACGGCATGTTCGAAGTGCTGGGAGACGTGATCGAAATCTATCCGGCCTCCGAAAATTTCGTAGTCCGCTTGGAAATGTTTGACGACGAGATTGAAAAAATCTCTCTGGCTGATCCGATCACGGGCGAGGTTTTCGAAGAACGAAGCGAGTATATTCTGACCCCGGCAAAACACTATGTAACGCCCATGGAAAAGATCAAGGCGGTCGTCCCCATTATTGAAAAAGACCTGGAAGAAAGACTCACCCAGCTAAACGAAATGGGAAAGATCGTAGAAGCCTACCGCCTAAAACAGCGCACGGAGTACGACATGGAATTGCTGCAGGAGACCGGAACGGTCAACGGGATCGAAAATTATTCGCGGTATTTCGATGGTCGCAAAGCCGGAGAGCCACCGACCACCCTGATCGATTATTTCCCCAAGGATTATCTGATGATGATCGACGAGTCGCACATGACCGTACCGCAGATCGGCGGCATGTATAACGGCGACCGGGCCCGCAAAACCATGCTGATCGAGCACGGCTTCCGGCTTCCCTCAGCTCTGGACAACCGGCCGTTACAGTTTAACGAATTCGAAAAAAAACTGAACCAGGTCATTTTTGTATCGGCTACTCCGGCCAAATTCGAGCTCGAACATAGTCAGGAGCATCGCGCTGAGCAGATTATCCGTCCGACCGGATTGCTCGATCCGATCGTTGAAGTACGTCCCACCCAGCATCAGATCGACGATATTCTCTACGAAATCCAGCAGCGCGTGAAAAACAAGGAACGTGTACTGATCACGACGCTGACCAAAAAATCGGCCGAAGATCTGACCGACTATCTTAACGACCAGGGTATCTTGGTACGCTACCTGCATTCGGATATCGATACGCTAGAACGGATCGACATTATCAAAGACCTCCGTCTGGGCAAGTTCGACGTGCTGGTCGGCATCAATCTGCTGCGCGAAGGTCTGGATATTCCCGAAGTCTCTCTCATTCTCATCCTGGATGCTGACAAAGAAGGTTTTTTGCGCTCCGAAACGGCGCTGATCCAAACGATCGGGCGGGCGGCGCGCAATGCCAACGGCATGGTCGTGCTCTACGCCGACAAAGAGACCGACAGTATGAAACGGGCTATTCAGGAGACCCGTCGGCGCCGGAAGATTCAGGAACAATATAACGAAGAGCATGGCATCGTGCCCAAAACGATCGTGTCCAAAATCAAAGATATCGGCATGACCAAAAGCGATGTTCCAGACAGCGAACGTCGGTCCAAGAGCAAGAAGAAACTTTCCAGCAACGACAAGCGCGACATGATTGCCAAACTGGAACTCGAGATGGATATGTACGCCATCAATCTGGAGTTCGAAAAAGCCGCGATCATCCGGGATCAGATCGAGGAACTGAAAAAATAATTATGCGCTTTGTAACACTGTCCAATGTAAGATTTGGCGCCTCATTTTGTGTGCTATATAGAACTATTTCCCGGTTTCTTTGACTTTCTGGCACAACTCGCTACAATAAGAACGTTTCTTTAATCGCTTCATTCTTCGTTTTTTCATGAAACATCCCGTACCCAAGCAAAAAAAATCGGTCATTCGCAGTAAACAGCAATACGGAGCTTTTGCCCGCCGGGTAAAAACCCAACTGGCCGGAATGACCAATCTGACCGCCTGCCCGCAGTGCCGCGAGATGAAGTTGCAGCATCATGCCTGCCCTACCTGCGGTACATACAACGGCAGACAAGTTATCAAAATGGATCAACCGAAGCGCCGAACCGTACGAACCGTAAAAGCATAATTTTAGTATGGCCCTGTCACGTCACCTGTGCCGGGAAGTGGCATTTCAGATTCTGTTTGCCGCCGAAGCTCAAAACAAAAGCGAGGATCTCGATTTTGTCGTGCAAGAAACCGAAAGCTATATCAGTGAATTGTATAAAGAACCATCAATTCCCTCTTTTTTGGAAGAGATCCTGTACGGGATACTGAATTACACGCCGCATATCCGGGAGATTCTGGTTACATACGCGCCCGAGTGGCCTCTGGAAAAAGTAAATCCGGTAGACCGGGTCATTTTGTTGATCGGTATTTACGAGATTATCTTTGCCACACAGGTCCCCGGCGTGGTAGCTATCGACGAAGCGATCGAGTTAGGCAAAAAATTCGGCAACGAAAACAGCGGCAAGTTTGTAAATGGGGTATTGAACACGGTTATGCAACATAAAGAGACTATTCTGAATAAGTAAAGACGATCCCATGTTAAAAGACGTTGAAAAAACTATCGGATTCACCTTTAAGCAGGCTGCGATCCTGGAGCAGATTTTTACGCATCGGTCTTTGTTGAACGAAGCCGGGAATAAAGATCTGCAAAATAACGAGCGGCTAGAATTTTTGGGAGACGCAGTACTGGAACTAATGGTAACCGAGTATTTATTTCATACCTATCCCAAAGCCGAAGAAGGCGAACTTACCAGTATCCGCTCGGCGCTGGTACGAAAAGAGAATCTGGCTTTAGTCGCCAGAAAACTTGATCTGGGAGCACACCTGAAGCTCAGCCGCGGTGAAGAAAAATCAGGCGGACGGGAAAAAGATTATATTCTGGCCAACACATTCGAAGCCTTGATCGGCGGAATCTTTTTGGATCAGGGACTGGTAACCGCCCAGTCGTTCATTCAGACTCACCTGTTCCCTACTCTCAAGACTATCATCAAGAAGAAACTCTATATCGATGCCAAATCGGCCTTGCAGGAATATACCCAGGAATATCTGAAATGCACTCCTGCTTATAAGGTCATCATGGATCAGGGCCCCGATCACGATAAAGTTTTCATCGTCGGAGTCTATGTTAAAGACGATTTGATAGGCAAGGGCACAGGATCTTCCAAACGCAAAGCCGAAGAAGCCGCCGCCCAGAAAGCACTCGCCAAAATCAAGAAAAAATAGGGTAATTTCTACCGATTTCCAAGCCTCCAGCTCGGCATGTGAAGAACAAGTACGTTCAAATCACAAAGTTCACATCCCCAATCAAACTGTTACGAGAGCAGATAGCAATGATGAAAGTTGTTCAAACTCGCCCGGAATCTGTAAACGTTCGGGACATTTTTATTGCGAGCAATGATACTCGACACACAGATTCAATACAACAAACAGACAGGCAAGCCAGAGGGGATTTTTGACAATATTGGTATTATTTTGTCATTTGTTGTGATTTGGGCTTTCCATCATTGTAACAATGGATTTTGCTATCATGCAGATTTGGAATTAGTAATGGAATTGGTTTAAACTTATAAAGAAGCCAGGATATTTTCCAATTCCCTATTTTTCTCCCGAAATGCGTCTCTTTTCATCATAAGAGCGTTCCTGATCTGCTCCGAATTCTCCTGCAATAGATTCCAGCGAAGTAATAATTCTTTAAAATTCAGGTTTGCAAGCTCTACATAATAAGAATCCTGTCCCGCTTCTTCTGTGAACCCACGCACTTTTTGGCTGTATCCTAGACCTATAAAAGGAGTTCCCGTCATGGTAGCCAGGATCAGCGCATGTAAGCGCATCCCCAACACAACTTCTGATTCGCTCAAGATATCGAGTATTTCCTGAAGTTCCAGTTCACCAGCCACATATTGAACATTTCTTTTATTCAAAATACGATCGTAGAGCTTATGCAATACGACACGGTCATTATCCTGAAAGGTCTGAAACGGAAGGAGTACTATCGAATACCCGGCGGGAATGAGCGTTTTATTACAAAAATCCGCTATCGTGGCGAGTATGGGAGTTTCGTCCGATATCCACGGTCTGAGCGAGATCGCTACCTGCCTTTTCTTGATGGGAATATGCAGTGGCGTCTCGTTACAAAAGGCCAGGTCTGCCGAAACGCTTATTTTCTCGGATGGGACTTTTGATCCTAGCGCATTTCGAGAAATATTATCGCGCAAATTGATATGAACCGCTCTTTTTAGAATGAAATTCAGGATCATTTTACCAAAAAATGTTTTGACCGGACCGATGCTGTTACCCAAAAGTACGATCTTTTTCCTGAGCAGAGAGAAAAGCAGAATATGATACCCCCACAGAAGCATGGCCTTGATCTTTTCGTCGGTGAGAAGTCCTCCCCCGCCCAGAATTACCAGATCGGATATGCGTACTCTGTTCCATGTAGCCCGAAAAGTTCCGCGTAAAAAAGAGCGGATACCGAACGGGAACTGATATACGGAGTTACAATGGTGACGTCTTTTCGTATCCTCCGGATCGTAACTCAAAACGGTAATAACCGGATTTGCAAAGGTATGTTTCAAGAGCCTCTGCATCCCGGCAAGCAAGGCTTCGTCACCCATATTGCGGGCGCCGTAGTTACCCGTCACAATTATTTTCAGAGATTCGTTCATACCATAAAAAAGAGAGGGATATCCGCTCTTCTCCATTTTAAAAAATTGCTCGATTTCTTAAGCATCTGCCTTCTGCTCGACAGATTCGGCTGTTTCTTCCTGCGGATTTGCGGAACTATCGGTGCCCTCCATAGCATTTACGCCCTCCGCTTCGGAAGAAGTGGGCATACCTTCGCTGTTGGCGTTTTCTACGACAACTGCTTCTTCGGGAATCGACTCTTCAATTGGCGTCTCGGAAACCGAAGACTGGCCGAAGAGCAAACTGGTAATACGTTCGTCTTTCATTCGAGCCGATTTACCGGTACGGGTTCTCAGATATCCCAGGTTTGAACGGCGTACTTTGGCTACCTTGACGACTTCGATTTTTTGAATAAAGGCCGAAGCTGTAGGGAAAATCTTTTCAACTCCCACTCCGTCCACGACTTTTCTGACCGTAAACATCTGCGTTGCGGCGTTTTTCCCTTTGGTATCGATGATAATACCTTCAAAAATCTGGATACGCTCTTTATTACCTTCTTTGATACGCTGGTGAATTTTTACGACTTGCCCCGGTTTAAGGGTATCTACCGTTGCGGGAGCAGAATTGTTTTTTTTCGTAGCAGTGGGGCTTTTCTTTGCATTCATGGGGAAAGAAGACAATAAAAAATAAGCGGTTGCTTTATATCGAGTAAGCGCAAAGTATAGTATAGGAGGCGTGGGCAAAATGCAAGAGGAACGGCACAAAAAAGCTAGGCAGACTGCCCTACCGCTTTGTCGATTTGTTTTTTGAGATGATTGACCGGAATGCTGTTGCGGGGGTCTTTGAGGATATTGATGATGAATTTGTCGTTATATTCCAGGCGATAGAGAAAATTATCCTTGTCCATGATCGTATATTTAACGTCTCTCGCTACGTTTTGTTCGAGGTAATTTTCCAGTTTTTGTTTTTGAACTTCACCAACGATGAGGAGATCGACTTCGGCGTCCTTTTGAGGCTGATCGATAAAGATGCCGGAAAGAAGTAACAGATCGATCTCGCCGAATTTTCCGAGATTTTTCACCAGATCGTACTTGGAATCCTGGCTTTTCATGATAATCGTTTTAAGTTCCGGGTATAGAACAAAACTTTTATCCAGGAAATAATATTTCTTACGATTGCGCGAATGGAATTTGAGAAGACCTATTTTTTTGAGGTTGATAAGTTCGCGGCGTACGGAGTTAATCTGTTCGCTAAGCTTACGGGTAAGCTCGCGCACAAAGTATTCGTTGTCCGGATTGAGCAAAAATATCTGTAATAATTTTACCCGGGTTTGGGAACCGAAAAGAGCTTTGAGCATAAAAATTATTCATTTGGATACCACCCTTCGTTCACATATTTTATACATTATCCAAACAGATGCAAGAGAAAATGACTAAAAAAAGTATACGATATAAATTTAAGCTTTTTATTTACAGTAAAAGCTATTTATTAATAGTATCCTTACAATGTTTGCGTTTTTGGTACATGATATCGAATACTTTTATTATTCAATACCATCTTCCGTGTCCTGACTATTTTCGGCTACGCGGGTATTATAATACATGACGAAAGCGGCTCCCCCTACGGCGCCGACGATAGCCGACATAAATATAAGAACTCCGTTGCTAACCAGAAATGTAAGGGCATACCCGGATTGACCGAAGATGATATTCTGAAACCCCACAATCAAAATGAATACCACGCAAACAATGAAGATACTTAGGTAGATATTTTTCATAAAATAATAAACAACTGGGTAAAATTTCAAGGAATCAGGAAGTTCTGGTAAATCAGTGATCTTTTTATTATACTAAAAAGATGAAAGAAAGGACAAGTCAATTAGTTTTTCTTAGAAGGAACTGACAACCAGTTGACTTTATCACAAAGAGGTATAAGATCGAAGCCTGTAAAATTTATTATACCTAAACTATGGAAAACCAGACTGCACAAATAGAATCGTTTCCACTTACAGATAATGTTAATGCATTAGCGGCTACGCCTATGGCGACAGCGACAGCACTAGCTCCAGAAAAGGCAGATACTCCAGACTCGATACAAGTAGCTGAATATATTAAACTTGAGTCTCCAAAATACGATACATTATTAGCAAGTACCAGGAAAAACGGTAGCGTGAGTGATACATATGCAGCCAACTTACAAAAGAAGACTCCGGAATCTACATTTCTCTGCATTGGTTGTATTGACGAAGGGGCTCAAGTAAAAGAAGGAACCTACGCTCTGGCCGGAAATGGAGTTTTATACTGGATGCAGGATCGGATGGATGAATTTGCTAAAATCTTGATCAGGAACAACGTCTTTACCCTCTATCCTCACGATAACTGCGGTGCGAAGAAGGCAGCCATGGATCTCTATAACGAGAGAACTGTTGAACAAAACAGAGTAAATGGCACCAATCTTCCTTTGTATACTGATCAGTATCAATTTTTTGAAGAAGTTTTCCTACCGAAAGCTCAAGCTGCTTTAGTAAAAGCTGGGTCTAACAGCATATTGAAGTTTCAAAAAATTCCCCGTAACGATATGGTTCGAGCCCCACACTTTCATCACACCGCAGTTTTTACCATTAACGGGACATCTATCGATTTAAGCAAAAATAGAGAATATCCTACCGGTTTTGTTTCCAGCCTGCGTGCTACAGGGGATATTGACATGAGCATCACAGAATTATTATTCGCACTCGAAAAAATCGTATTTACCGATCATGGTATTGGCGGGCTACAGGATTTTCTAAAAAAAGAGGACAGATTCATTTTAGGGGAAAGTCAACCATTTCTCATCAATATAATGGTCAATGCCAATATGCAGGGAGATTTGGAAAAGATCATACCAGCATTAGTGAAAGCATTAAAAGATTCAAGGAGATTAAATACTAATACTAATGGGATTAAGCCTATAGACGCGATTAAGATCATCAGCACGATCATCCCGGAAAAGTAAGCGGTATAATAGTTGAAAGTTGCAATGATGCTTTATTCACCCTAAGATAAAATTACTTTATCTCATTTTGTCGTTTTTCATGAGAAAATCCCTTCCGATATTGCTCCTCGGTTTATTTTTCGGTTTAAGTATACCGGCCAGTACCCAGGCCATGCCCCACTTTGCCGGAGACGAAACGATCACCCCGCAGGAGAGCCTCGACGATGACACCTATGCGGCCGGCGGCACGCTCATATTTGAAAACACGATCAACGGCGACCTGGTACTCGCGGGAGGAAATATCACGGTCAAAGGCACTGTGAACGGCGATCTGATCGTGGCAGGCGGGAACGTGGATATTCAAGGAACTATCACCGACGACGTGCGCGTAGCCGGCGGAAATATAAAAATCGACGGCGCGCAGATCGGAGACGACCTGCTAGCCGCCGGAGGAACCATCCGGGTCGACAAAAATACCCGTATTGCCGGAAGCTCCTTTGTATCGGGAGGAGTAGCCGATTTTGCCGGAACAGTGTCAGAAGATATGGAACTCAATGGCGGAGAAATTACATTTAACGGCAACGTAACTGGAAACGCCAAAATTGCAGCTGACGAACGATTCACACTGGGCACAAGTGCGGCAATTATGGGAAATCTTCAATACAGTGCTGACCGCGAACCCGCGTTTGGTACTGATTTCGTTCGGGGAAACTTCGAATATAAACCGCACGATGCCGCCTGGCAGGCCCAGCGGCAAACTGCCTGGATTTGGTTAATTTTGAACTGGTTTCTGTTTACCTTTGCTTCGACGTTCATCGTCGGTCTTATGCTCGTCTGGTTCTTCCCTTACAAACTTATCCGAACCACCCGGCGGCTCTATCAGGAACCGGCGGCATCTTTGGGAAAAGGCTTTTTAACGATTGTCAGTCTGATCGCTCTTACCATTGTCAGCTTTATCACCGTAGTTGGAATATACCTGGGTCTAGTATTCCTGTTTATCTTTATCGTCCTGCTGTTGGTGACGGGCGCCTTTAACGGATTCAGCACCGCCTTTTGGCTGCACCGGGACGGTAAAAAAGATCCCTCTACCCTCAAAATGATTGGACTCCTGGCCCTCGGCACAGCCGCTTACTCGCTTGTAACCATGATTCCGGTCTTCGGGTGGATAGCGGGAACGATCTTTGGCATGATGAATATAGGCGCCATCTACGCTACATATAGAGAAACTTATCTCAAGCTGCGCAAAAGTAAGGAAATATAGAAGAGAATTATTAATGATGAATTAGGTGGGAGACGAAGCAATCTTCGATGTATGACGGTAGTACAGAGATTGCTTCGTCTAGAAATAGTGTTACTTTCAAGACATTGCTGTGCTTCCTCGCAAAGACGGAATGATGCATGCTTCTTGATTCCTGCTTCAGACTTAAGCGATATCCTTGCTCAATGAGCAGTGATCCGGTAGTATCAGCCATGCTTTTTTACGAAAGACTATGTTTTCGATCCTCGACGACAAAAAATTAACGGATTTTTTGCTTTCCATTGGCGAAAAAAAATACCGACTGAACCAGATTCACCAGGCGCTTTTTAAAGATCTGGCAGGAGCCATCGATCAGATAACCACAATTCCGACCGCTTTACGCGAGTCATTAGAGAAAGAAACATTTCTAACCAGTCTGGAACTGGTGAAGTCCGAAGATTCCCAAAAAGACGCCACGACCAAAGTGGTATTTAAAACCAGCGACAATATGTTTATCGAATCGGTACTGATGCGCCACCTGAAAGGGCGTATAACTCTGTGTGTTTCTTCCCAGGTCGGATGCGCCATGGGCTGTACATTTTGTGCCACGGGCAAACTCGGTTTTTTTCGTAACTTGCATTTTTACGAAATCGTCGACCAGGTACTGCATTTTGACCGACTGCTCAAAGCACAAGGGCAACAGGTTCGCAACATCGTGTTTATGGGCATGGGCGAACCAATGCTTAACTATCAAAATGTCATAGAAGCCGTCCATATCATCAACGCTCCCAAAAAACTGGAAAAGGGCGCTCGTCATATTACGATTTCAACCTGCGGCATCGTGCCGGGGATCGAGCAATTGATCAATGCAGGCTTACAGGTCAAACTCGCCATCTCGCTCCATGCTCCCAGTGACGAGCTCAGGAAGCAGATCATGCCGATTGAACTGAAATATCCGCTCGAAACATTGATGAAAACCTTGGACAAATACACCGAATCCACGAATAAGCGCATTTTTTACGAATACGTGATGCTGCAAGGAGTCAACGATACGCCTTTTCAGGCCGAGACCTTGGGCAAACTGCTGAAAGGTCGGCTGGCGCATGTCAACCTGATTCCGTGGAATCCGGTTCCGGGTATTCCTTACGGACGAAGCGAGTCGGCAGGGATGAAAAAATTTCAGGAAATTCTGGAACGCTACGGAATTCCAAGCACGATCCGGGTCAGTCTGGGGGACGATATCGCAGCCGCTTGCGGACAGTTAGCCAAAAAGAATCAGGAAACCCAGGTGAAGCCGCGCGGCAATAAATTGGTAACGATTGGTCCAAGATAATCCTGTACTATAAAAATATGGCTATGAAATTGAGATTCCATTTAAACACATCCAAAGATTATCTGCACACTCTTTGGCACACTTTATTGAAATACTTCGCCTCAAAACTGCCAATAGGCTGATCAAAACCATCTATGAAGATCGTAGAAATAAGGATTTTAAAAAATTTCGGCTATGAATTCTCTCCGAACAAAAAAGTATTTTTGTAACACTCCATACCAGGTATTTTTTAAACATCGGCTGTCTTCTCATGAACGATCGTAAAAACGAGGTACTCGATAAAATCCTTTTTATGTTGAAAGAAATTCTAATATTTTTTACAAGCTCTCGTTGCTTTCGCACAACAATTTAGTATGCTGTTGGTATAAATTTTTCTTTTCATGTATTTTCTATGGCCGGGTTAGGCGATAATCCCGAAATTGACGGTGGCCTGGGGAAAGTCCAGGAAGTCACAAAAGAACAGGCGGAACAATTTCAGGAACAGATGAGGGCGGCTCAGGCCGCGCTGCAAGCTTTACAAAAACAAGAAGAAAAAGCCAAGAAGCGGGACGGAAGCCTGGCCGGGCTCTTGAGCAAATTCGTAAAAAGCAATAAAGACATGGATATTTTGCAGCTGATCGTCTTTTGTCTGAATATGAATATTCCGGTAAATTTTATCGTGGCGGTGCTTTCGCTTTTCTACTTTGACATTTATAAAGAACTCGCCTTACAATTTAAAAAAGAAGACCTCGCATCGCTGGAGCAAAAAGAAAAAGAATTCTTGGACACTCTCGAACGGCAAGAAACTACCGCGCTGGAAAACCCGCAGGAATTTCACGAACAGCATTTGCCCGCCCATGTAAAGGCACGTATCAACGAATGGGTCAAAGATATTATGCTCCTCTGTCTGGAAGAGATGCGGCGGGTGCTCGATACGGTTTACGAGAATCAGAAAGCGCACCTTACCCCGACGCAGCTCAGCACGAAAGTACTGGAAAAATATTTGAACTTCGTCAAAATTCAGGGCGAATACGAGCGAGTCAAAGCCTTCTCGGAATTTATACTAAACGGCATCGGTCAGCAGATCCGGAAAGAATGGAGTTCCCGTCAAGTACAGGAGAAAAATACTGCCGATCCTATTCAGTAAACTATTTTTCGCACAATGCATCGAAAGCCGCAAAGAAAACCGATCGTGTTAGTAATCGGGGTAGCTCTGGCCGTTGTAGTGATCGCCGGAGGCACGGCTTTTGCGTTTCGTCAACGTTTAGCAATTCTTTTTGAAGAACAGAATCAGGCCGGACTCCAAAAGAATGAGAGAGTCGAGCAGGCAGAATACGGCTCCCCTTCCCAGGGGAATCGTAACGCGACTACCCCGGTCACGGCGACAGGAGCGATTTTGCTAAACAATATTCCTGAAAAATACGACCTCAAGATGGAATTTCACCCCCAGGCACCGGGCGGGGTATGGGACCAATCTCACGAAGAATTTTGCGAAGAAGCCAGCGTCCAGCTGGTCCTTAATTACTTTGAGAAACGTCAGCAAACCGACGAAGAGTTCGACAAAGAACTCCTCAACATTCAAAAAAAAGAACAGGAGATACTCAACGGAACTTGGGAATCAACTACGGTAGCTCAAATGAAAGCAGTGATCGAAAAAAACTGGCCGGGCTATAACGTCCAGATTCTGGAAAACCCGACCGAACAGGATATCCAAAGATATATCGCCAGCAAAATACCGGTCATATTACCGCTTGCCGGCCGCGAAATAGGTAATCCTTTCTACCAACAGCCGGGACCGGTCTATCATATGCTCGTGGTAAAAGGATACACCAAAACCCACTTCATCACAAACGATGTCGGTACCAAACGCGGCAAAGACTTCTATTATAAAAAAGACAAACTGATGAGCAGTATTCATGATTGGAATGTCACGGATATCGGCAAAGGCGAAAAACGGGCGTTGGTAATCTTTCCGAAAAAATAATGCATCTTTCGACCGTGCTGAAAAAAGTTTTACTATACCGGCAGAGCATCTATCTGTCGGCACTCACCATGGGCAGTTACCTGCTCGGTTTTGTGCGGGACAAAGTATTTGCCCATTACTACGGCCTAAGCAGTACGATTGATGTTTATCATGCCTCATTCATTATTCCGGATACCATCATGAACCTGTTTCTGGCTGGAGCAATGGTATCGGTCTTGGTACCATTTTTTCATACGTTCAAACCCGAACAGAAAAAAGAAAGAAATGAAGTACTTACAATCGTACTTTCCGCGGCATTGATCATCAATATCATCGTATGCGTTGTAGTATTCTTCCTGATGCCGTGGATAATCGGGAGTGTGACTCCGGCCGAACAGCTTCAGTCAGAAGTTCTTTTTTATTCGCGTTTCCTGCTCATATCTCCCCTGATCTTTCTGGTCAGCAATTTTCTGGGAGGAGTTCTGGTCGCAAAAAGAAACCTTCTTTTCTACGGCCTGGCACCGATCATGTATAACGGCGGAATCATCATCGGGGCGGTCATCGGACACGATAGCGGCGTAACCGGCATGGTGATCGGGGCTCTGACAGGTGCGCTGCTCCATGGAACAATTCGCTTCGCCGGAATTTGGAGAAACCGCAACGAGACTTTTAACCTTACCAAAAGGTCACAGGAATTGAGAACGTACAAATCGCAGTTACTTTCCTTTTGGTATCTGGCCTGGCCCAAAATGATTTCGTTAACGGTTTTGCATATCAACTATTGGCTTTTTACGAACTACGCCTCGCGCTCGGGAGTTGAAGGCAGCATTTTTGCGCTCAATCTTGCCAGAAACTTTTATAACGTTCCGATCAGCGTCATCGTTCTTTCTTTAGCTACCGACGCTTTTGCAAGCCTCTCCAAATCGTTCGGAGAAAACGATATGGCATCCTTTATCAAGACATTAAAACAGTACTTCGTTTTGATTTTGTGTGCCGGAATCGGTTTTGGCATACTCTACTTTTTTCTCTCGCCGCTCTTCCTGCATTTGCTGATCAAAGGCGGAAAGTTCTCCGAAGAAGCGGTTACCTTTAGCGGCACGCTGCTCTCGTATTTTGGATTAGTGATTCTGTTCGAAAGTTTAATGCAATTGCTCGCCCGCGTGCTTCACGCCATGCGCGACACCTTCTGGCAAATGATCTCGCAGGGAGTTTGCCTCGTCGTAACTTATTTGCTTCTCTCGTTCCTGTTCTATTCGATCGGAATTATCGCCATCCCGGTCAGTTTTAGTATCGGCATGCTGGCTCAAAATATCATTCAGGTTTTAATTATCAGAAAAAAACTGGCAGCCGGATTTACGGGAACCGGGGCACAAGGCTGAAAGAGATCAAGATCTCTCTTTTTACAATAAGACCGTTTCAGGCCGAAGCAGATTGTCGCGACTCGCGACCTCCCCTACCGCGACGATTGCCCCTTCAAAAAGACATACGATCTTACGGGAATCTTCGCAAACAGGTTCGATACCTATTTTTTTCCCGTATCCCAAATCCTTATGCTGCTGCTCGGACACCGACACCACTGGCAGCCCCAGCATATCAAGTATCTCCTGCGTAGAAAGAGCGGTTTGCGCAATCGGTAAGGTCTGCAGTTCTTCCACAGTAACGCACCGCTGTAGAGAAATCGTATCGACACGGGAACGGGTAAGCCGATACAACAGTCCTCCTGTGCAGAGATTTTGACCAATATCGTGGGCAAGCGACCGGATATACGTACCGCTCCCACAATCTATTTCCAGTTCTAAAAAAGGATACTCGTAGCGCGTACAGACCAGTCGGGAAATTTCCACCGGACGCGGATGCAATACCGGAGTCTGATTTTGTCGAGTTAGAAGGTATGAGCGCTGACCATTAACTTTAATAGCCGAAAAAGGTGGAGGCTGCTGCAAGATTTTGCCTTCAAAGCGATGAAGAACCTTATTTACTTCTGACATAAGCGGAATCGAAGAAACGCCTACTGTTTGGGCTTGCGTTTCCAGATCGTAACTAGAACTGACCTTTCCTAGTTCAATGACAGCTTCATAGGACTTGGTATGCGAAACCATATAGCGCAAAAGCCGGGTCATCTTGCCGAGTGCTACAATCAAAACCCCACTGGCAAGAGGGTCAAGTGTCCCACTGTGTCCGGCTTTTTTTACTTTAAAAATTGACCTGGCTTTGTTGACTACGTCAAAAGAAGTCCAGCCTTTTGGCTTATTGACGGCAACGAACAGATCCATAAAAAGGAGAGTTGCCTTCCAAGAAATATTAACGAACCTTGTTGCGAATAAATGCCGGAATATCGAGTTCTTCTTCGATCGATTTCTCGGTAACCGGTTTGACCGGACTGGCACCGAACAATTTATCCTTGAGCGAAGAAGATTGTTGTTTGGCACTCTGGAGCGCATCTTCGGTAAAGCCGGTAGCGATGACCGTGATTTTGATCTCGCCGGTGTAAGAATCGTTGATAACGGCGCCAAAAATGATATTGGCTTCGGGGTCGGAAGCCTCGGTAATGATCTTGGCAGCTTCGTCAACTTCGTACATCGAGAGATCGGTACCTCCGGTAATATTGAACAAGAGACCGCGAGCACCGCTGATCGAGAGTTCCAGCAACGGACTGTCAATGGCGGCCCGGGCAGCTTCCACGGCTCTATTCTCTCCTGTTCCGTAGCCGATTCCCATCAGCGCGGTACCGGCATTATGCATAATAGTCTTGACGTCGGCAAAGTCGACGTTGATAAGACCGTTGACCGTAATCAGGTCGGCAATCCCCTGGACACCCTGCTTCAAAATCTCGTCCACGACCGAGAAAGCCTCGGTAAGCGGCGTTTTTTTATCGATAATCGAAAGGATCCGGTCATTGGGAATAGTAATGAGTGTATCGACGTGAGATTTCAGATTTTCCAATCCGTCGAGTGCCAGATTTCCGCGGCGGTGGCCTTCGAACGCAAACGGTTTTGTCACTACGCCAACCGTCAGCGCACCGAGCTCCTTGGCGATTTCGGCAACTACCGGAGCGGCTCCGGTACCGGTTCCGCCTCCCATACCAGCAGTAATAAACACCATGTCAGCTCCCTGTAGCGCGCTCTTGATCTCTTCACTGCTCTCTTTAGCGGCGCGTTCTCCGATTTCGGGATTGGCTCCGGCTCCCAAACCACGGGTTACACCTTTCCCGATATTGATCTTTTGATGAGCGCTGGAATGGAAAAGAGCCTGAGCATCCGTATTGATGGTAATAAATTCTACGCCCTCGAAGTCGGATTTGACCATGCGGTCCACCGCATTGCTTCCGCCGCCCCCGATACCGATGACTTTGATCTTGGCGATCGGAGCTATGTCAGGATTAACCTCGATCGTTTTTTTACGTGGCACCGATTGCATGGAGAAGAGCTGGGACATGCTTTTTACTTGAGACATAGGAAGCAGGAATTATGAATTATGAATGACGAATTTCGGATAATGCGTAATTAAATCGCGCTTCTTTAAGGTAACATCTTCTTGAAAAAACCAGTAACGCTTTTAAGTCCCTTACCAATATTGAGTCCGCGCATTTTTCTGCCCCCCGATACGGCTTCAAAACGAGTACCCCACAATAACAGACCGTAAACGGTAGCATATGAAGGATCGTCTATTTTTTCGACGACTCCGTTAGCCTCAAGGGGAAAACCGATCTGTACCGGCAGGTTCAGCACGTTACGGGCCAGATCGACGATACCGGGCAATTTTACTGCTGCACCTGTTAAAATGACCCCGGCAGGCAGCATACCGTCTCGCCCCACATTTTTAAGCTCCTGTTTAGCCATAGTAAAGATCTCGTGATAGCGGGCTTCTATAATCTCGATCAGATGCAGTTTTGAAATTCGCTGATCTTCGATCTTACTGATAGAGGAAAGGTCGATCTCGTCTTTATCCGAAATTCCTTCGAAACTGCAGGATCCGTATTCGATTTTTACTTTTTCGGCTACGTCGATCGAAGTACGTAAACCGATAGCGATATCGTTGGTAATATTTTCTCCGCCTACCGGGAGGACTGCCGTATGTAGCATAGTTCCCTCTTCAAAAACGGTCAAAGAGCTACCGCCGCAACCGATATCGATCACTACGACACCAAGCTCCTTCTGTCGTTTGGACAAAACCGCCTCGGGAATCGCCAACGATGCCGGGATAATATCGTCGATATCGACGCCGGCTTCGTGTATACATTTCTCGATATTCTTAATCGCGGGAATCGAGCCTGTGACAATCAAAGCCTCTACTTCGAGTTTTTTGCCGACCATACCAACCGGATAGCGGATACCTCTCTGTCCGTCGATAATAAAGGACTTGGGAACAATCTTTAAAACGCGTTTATTACTGGGAATAGCGATAGCCTGGGCCGTATCAAGCACGCGTTCGACATCGTCGTCGTTTATTTCCTCGGCGCCAATGGCAATAACCCCTTTGCTTTCCACTCCGGAAACGTGCGAGCCGGAAATCCCCACGATAACGTGGTTAATCGGTTCTCCTGCCATACGCTCGGCATCTTCCAGAGAGAGGCTGATACTGTTAACGGTCTCTTCGACATCAATTACCTGCCCTTTACGCAGACCATTAGAAGGAGCAACACCGACACCGATAATGGTGGGGGTTTGCTTTCCTTCCTCCAGTACTCCGATGAGAGTGCGTATTTTGGAGTTCCCTACGTCCAGACTGGCGATAAACTGTTCTTTTGCCATAGATGAAACAAAAACTTAAAATAATAAGCTCTTTTTTAGTGCTCGCTGGTGAGTATAAATAACTTAAAATTCTTTTACAAACGTTTTTCCAAAATACTTGGATACAACTTTTATTCTGTTTTACTTTTTTATTCAAATTTTATTTTTATATTCCTTGTAATTATTGAACTGGTCATTCAAAAAAGTATAGCGATTTTTTTAAAATCATCTTCGCTTTTTACGGTTTGTAGATGATCAATATTTTTATACTCGTTGTGAAAAAAGCTTCTAAAAAAGCAAGCAGTCTGCAAGTTTACTACGAGATACAGTATTCGTCGTATGTCAACGCTAAGTAGTACATTGAAAATTAAAAATCTGGTATAGTGAAAAGATACATTATCTATCGATTCAACAACTACTCATATGGCAAAACCAGCCGCGCAGAAACCTTCGTTACAGTTTGAAACCGTTATATATTCTGATGATACACGAAAAAGCGATTCCGCTGTTTCACAAACCGCATTTATCGGGAAAAAAAGTAAGCATGAGTTTGTGATTGTAGCCGACAGAGCTTCTATTATCGCCTTGGGAGATACTATCTTTCAGGCCATATCTGCCCTTCCTGATATGCGGCTTGTACTGGCGGACGAAGACATATTCTCGGAACACACGAAAGCGAATAAAGATCAGCAGCAAGAGATCCATACTGTTCAACTTTTTTTATCAAAACAGTTGGATACATCGATCAAACCTTTGATAAACAGTTTACGCGCAGGTTGTGTCCCGATAGTCCCGGTTATGAAGAAATTAAAAGGTGTTGTCGCTCCGTTTGATCCGGTCAAGGAAACAGGGAACGCTTTTTTTTATACCAAAGAGGATATATGGAATGTGTTCGCTACACTTATCCAGGCCCGCGAAGCGCATAGATTCCCCTATGACTGGGATCATCTAGTAGAAACCTGCAAGGCCTCGTAATAATGTCATAGTAAAAATTCCTGTTACATTTTTTCCGATTTCTCGTTTATAGTAGATAGAGGATATATTTTGTGATTTGAAGTTTTTAGCTTTTTGTTTTTGGCATTACAAATATTCATCATTGCAAATACATTACAATATTGCAGTAGAAATACTATCACCATTTTTTAGATCCTTAGATTTTAGACCATTTATATCAAGCTCTACTCCAACATATCTATGAAAAAAATTTTGTTCCCGTTTTTGGGAAGTTTGCTTATTCTGCTAACCTATATAATGACAAGTTCCGTTTCCGGCCAGGCAGCCGGTATCCGGGTCGTGGTGAACGGAACCGAACTGTCACTCAATCCTAAGCCGTTTATCAAAGACGGACGGACATTAATTCCATTACGCGCCCTGTTCGAATCACTCCAGGCGACGGTAGAATGGGAAGGCCCCACTCAAACAGTTACCGCACAACGGGGAGATCGGTTTGTCCGTTTCCAGATCGGAGGAAGATTTGCCTGTCTGGAACGCGATTGCCGGCGCGGTGCCCTAATGGATGTTCCGGCTCAATTGACCGATACGCGAACATTTGTTCCGCTCCGGTTTGTCTCCAATGCGCTCGGAGCGCAAGTTGCCTGGGACGACGCAACCCAGACTGTCACGATTACCGATCCGGCTACCGGCCCGATCAGTCCGTCAATTGCACTTTCCGCCCCTCCCGCTATCATAAGCGGATCGACGACGTTAAAAGTCAGTACTTTCGACTTTCATCCGACCAACGTTCAATTTTATCTTCTGAACCGCGATACAAAAACAGGTCCCCTGCTGGGTACGGCGGATCAGGAGACCGGGGAATTGGTCTGGAAACCCGATCCTGCCCTGAACGGTAAGTGGTATCTGATCGGCGTAGGATATGATATAGAGAAAAAACCGCTCTATACCGAAAGCAGGGAAGTAGAGATAGACGTGCATCCGACGGTGAAATTAAGCGGAATAACGGAAGGAGCGGAGGTACGTAGCGATACCAATATAACAGTGGATCACGATTTCGCAGCTTCAAAAGTAGAATACCGGTTATTCGATGCTTTTAGCGGTGAGGAAACATTTTTAGGCCTGGCTAATCCGGAAAAGCCTTTTCGCTTAGTGCCATTGACCGAGCAAGCGGGTACAAAATTCCTCCAGGCAAGCGTTTTCGACCGCAATAACACTAAATATGAGACAGAGAAGGTAAAAATACTTCTGCGACCGGAACATTCTTTCTCGCAGGAAGGTCTGGCCGACGGCAAAAATATTGCTCAAACATTGTCCATCCGTCTGTATGCAAATTTTCCCATAAAAAAGAGCGAGCTTCTCTCTGATAACGAGGTCGTCAAAGAATGGGGACGCCCGGATAAGGTGAGCCTCTCCAACATATCTCCTCAATATGTGACGACGCTCAGCTTCCGCCCCAAGGTTCATCAAAACGGCCATCATACGCTTTTGCTGCGGATCTATGATGAAAATGGCGCAGTGTATGACACCGCAGGCTTTTCGATGGACATCGCAGTCGAACCGGTAGTTTTGTTGAGTTTGGGAAAAAATCAGGTTGTCAGCGACTCCACCGAAATATACGTAACGTCGTATGTATCTTTGCAATCTGTCGATTACGTGTTACTGGACGGAGGAAAAGAGGTTGTACTGGGAACAAATGTCGATCCGTATGGGTCGATTACCTATACCCCTCCGGCGAATACGAAGAAAACCTATGAAATGTTTGCCCGTGCCACCGGGACCGACGGTAAGACCTATCAAACGGACAGGGTATCGTTTTCGGTGGTCACGACCAAAACCTTTGGCGCGACTCCCTTGGTGGAAAAATCAAAATTCCGGGCCTTAATTGAGCCCCTGGCAAAAAAGACGCAGGATGAAACAGGCATGGCTGCTTCTATCCAGATGGCACAGGCGATTCTGGAATCGGGTTGGGGGCAATACGTGCCAACCGATAAATATACCGGTCAAGTTTCGAACAATCTGTTTGGGATAAAAGGAACCGGTTCAGCCGGTTCGGTTATCTCAAATACTTCCGAAGTCTACGGAGGGCTAAGATACCGGATCGAAGCTCTTTTTAGAGCATACAAAGACGTTTCGGAATCGTGGCAGGATCATGCCGACCTGCTGCTCACGCGCAGCTGGTATGCTCCCTTTCGGGCAACCATGCAGGATCCCGTACGGGGCGCCTGGGGGCTCTACGAGAGCGGCTATGCCACAGCTCCCGATTATGCGGTGAAGCTCATCGACCTAATGCGGCAGCAGAAGTTGTTTGAACTGGATTGGAGGATGCCATAGACTCCAGGAATACGACACAGTTAGCATTTTTATTCTCTGGAAGATGATGATACCTCCTATTTTTTTTGTTGTGCCCGATATGACTGTGACATTTTTAGATCCAAATCTATGCTCGTCTCTATAGCTTCCACAACACTTGGGGGAGCACCTTTTTTACGAAGATCCTCTTTTACTCGATTCAATATTTCAACACTCATAGCAATAGTACGAATCTCTTCATCTCTCCAATCCATAGTTTCTTCCTGTTTTTTTTTCTGATAGAAAATATGGATATGGCATAATTCATGCGCCAGGTTACTAATCAGAGAACCCAGCCGCCGAAAAACAGTTTCTTCTATAATAATCAGGTGGCGTCTTGTTTGACTATCATCTTCATAAAAGATAGTCATACTATCCAGTTTATTGGGTTGATTGATTAGAAGTTTTTTTTTGTCATTATCGAGCCAAGGAGAATTTCTGATGGAATCTTCCAGGTTGAGAGTAATTTCAAAATCAATGGGTTCTTCTTGTAAAAGGGTTTCGCAGTTTTTATCAATGCTACCTAAGACATACGTTGCTGTGTCTAATACTTTGAGGTGAACATCAATAACATCCTGCGGAGTATTATCTGGAAATATTACTTTGGGAATTCCGGGAGAAACCGGTACCGGTGTTGCATTTTCATTACCAGAAGCCGTCGTATTGATATTTTCTTTTTTATTCTCAACAGGAGAAGATGATTCAGTACACCCAGTCATCGACACGAGAACGACCAGGAGTAGCGCTCGACAGATCGCCTGAACAGTATCCATGCCCAACCGAAAGTTCTGTAAAGCCAGTCGATCAACCATGGTATCGATCAACTGATTATATTTAAGAGAATTCATAAAAAAACGTCTAAGGAATGCCTGTGGGTTTTAGATATTTTTTATTTTCTGTCAACAAATATATCCAGTCACATTCGAAAATCTATAACAACAAGCTTATTGTTTCAGACGCAGGGTATAAACGAAAAAGAAAATCAACGCCGCTACAAGCAGTGCCCCCGCGAAAGCCACCAGTACGTCGCGGACCGGCTGCGGCTCGATCGTTTGCGTCGTAGAAGACAAATTTACCAAAGAAAAGGTGGTGTTGGTTTCGGCATTGTAATTAGCAATATATTTTTTTAGGTTTGCTGTCAAGGCTTCGGAGAGACGGTCTGCCTGCTCTCTCGTATCGGTCGAAAAGAAGAGTACCACATTCTGGCGAGTCTCTTTGCGCGCATTTATTTTAGGCAACGGAGTAATTCCGGCATCTGTTTGGATATTGTCGAGCAGTTCCAGACTTTTAAACCATCCCACCATCGTTTCGGCAAAAATATCCGCCGCCGATACCAGATAGAACGAATTGATCGATTCCTGCTCGCGCTGCTCGAACGCATATTCTTTAGGGGAAACGGTAAAGAAAACATAGGTTTTGTACTCGATTTTTTGATGCCCCAAGACCAGAAAACCGGCAATCAAAAAAAGGATCAGCCATAGAAGCAAAAAACGAGTTCGTACTTTTCGAAAAAACAGAAAAGCATCGTTGAGCGTTGTCATGAAAACAAGAAGTTAAAGAGTAGTCATCGTTACTTGCCAGGCATTGTAAGAAGATTCTATATACTCATACATACTTTTCTTAAAATTCGCGGTATCGAACTGCGTCGCATGTTCGCGTATTTTCGCCGGCGAGAACTTCGTTTTCTGAAATGTTTCGACAGCCCCGGTCAGACTCTCAACGGTTTGCTCATCAAAGAGAATACCGGTCTTTTTATCCAGCACAGTTTCCAAAGCCCCGCCCTGCCCTAACGCAATGACCGGCAGGCCGCTGGCCATACTTTCCACCGGCGTAATGCCGAAGTCTTCAACCTGCGGAAAAATGAACGCCTGGGCCTCGGCATACAATTTTGCCTTTTCTTCGTCGGAAACATATCCGAGAAATTCGATATTACTCCGCGCTATCTGCTTCAATTCTTTATAACTCGGTCCTTCGCCGACAACTTTGAGTGGCAATCCCAACCGATTAAATGTTTCGACAATGAGATCGAAGCGTTTATAGCGGATCAGCCGTCCGACTGCCAGGAAATAATCCTGTCGGTTGGAAGAGACCGAAAACAGACTGGTTTCCACGGGAGGATAAATAACCGTGCTTTCGCGCTCGTAGTATTTTTTGATACGCTGGGCCACATGGCGCGAATTGGCAATATAGTAATCGACGCGGTCGGCCGCCAGACGGTCCCACAGACGCAACTTTTTGATCGAATGCGGAATGTACCACCATTTGAAAATACCCGGAAAAGGAGAGGAGCGGATATATGCCTGACTCTCGTCCCACAGATACCGCATCGGGGTGTGACAGTAGCAGATATGTACCGTTTCGGGTCGGGTAATCACTCCTTTGGCGCAGGAGTGACAAGAAGATAGAACGATATCGAAACGATTGAGATCAAACTCTTCGAACGCCAACGGCATAAAGTTTAAAAAAAGCTGGTGTTTTTTTTTGCTGAACGGAAATTTCTGAATGAACGAGGTATGGATCTGAGCCGAGAGAAATTGCGGCATCTTCTCGGGCGTATAGATCGAGGTATAGATAGGCGCGTCCGGAAACATCGTATGCAGCGTATACACCACGTGCTCGGCTCCGCCCTGATTGGTGAGCCAGTCACAGACAATCGCCACTTTCTTGTCTTTGAAAAAATCAGATTGCATAGAAGATGTAACGGAAGTTCCAGAAAACATACACATTTTTCATTGTAAATGGGTAGAAGCAAAAAGCAACTGGAAAACGGCTAGAAAAGCTTGCAAAGTCGAGGAAAATCGCTACTATGGAAAAGATTTAATCGTTTCTTTTTCATTGATTCTATGGCTCACACAAAAGCGGGTGGTTCTACCAGACTCGGTCGCGACTCTACCAGTAAACGGTTAGGGGTAAAACGGTTCGCCGGACAGTCGGTCATTGCCGGAAATATTCTGGTTCGCCAGAAAGGCAATAAATTTTACCCGGGACGAAACGTATCGCAAGGAAAAGATTTCACCCTGTTCGCCCTTACCGATGGCTTGGTTTCTTTTCAGGAGCGTAAATTGCTCAAATTCAACCGGCGCGTTTACAAAGATATATTTGTCAACGTCGATCCGGCCGGTACAGATGTAACCGAAAAAGCACCCAAGGCTACAAAAAAGACAAAGACCACGGCGGAGGCCAGCCCCAAGAAAACCCGTATGGTAAAGAAGAAAGCCGAATAGCGAGTCATTTCCATGGCTATGATCGAACGCATCAAAGAGCGTATAGCAGCTCACAAACCGGTTCGTTTTTCATGTAAGGTTTTACCGAAATCGTCGTATAACCGGATTGAGGAGGTTGCAGGGACCGAAGCCTTAAAGATACATCTGACGACTGCCCCGACCGGAGGCAAAGCGAATGAGCATCTGATCAGGCTTTTATCCGCCACATTCGGTTGTAAAAAACAAGCTATCAGCGTTTTGTACGGAACAACTTCGCAGCTTAAAATCATCCAAATCTCTCCATGAAACGCAGTACTATTCGGATCGTGGTAATCGTCGTCATTATTATTCTGCTCTTAAGCGTGCTGGCACCCATTTTCAGCGTGGGAGTACAGTGATAGTTGTTAGCGACAAGCGATCAACGTTCGGCAAAGACAAAGAATCAAGAATAGAGAATCTCGAATCAAGAGAGGAATTGAAATTTGCAGAAATTAATCGGGATTGCTGGAAATTTATTGTCAACTCTAGGTGTTCTTCACTTTTCGAGATTCAATCTCTACCTTCTAGCTCCTCACTCCCTTCTCCCAACTCCCCTCTTTATCACGGCAATAAAAAATACACCAGCCGGATAACGCCGGTAATAATCGCGTAGGAGAGAATAATCATTAACAGCCCGCCCGCAGCCCAGATGGCGTTTTTTTGAGCTTCCTTGGCTTTGGTCTCGTTACTGGCATTTGCCACCATGCGGACACCGTTGATGACAATCATGAGAACCGCCAGAATGCCCAGAAAAGGCATAACGATATCGATGATACGGGTTAACGCATTTTGAACATCTTCGCTTTTATACGAAGGGTTTTCCTTATTATTCCCGCCTGGAAAACCGATCAGGCCGTTGGGACGGCATTTATCCGGAAAAGCCTGACCGGGTTGAAGATTTTTGAAATCTTCATACGTACAGGGCGGTTTGTCTCCGGTCTGGGCGTGAACCTGCGCAAAGAGCGAAACGGCAGATCCTAAATAACCTGTCAAGAATATCAGCAATAACAAGCGCAGAATGAATGATTTGAGAGAAAGCCGAAGGTTCATGCCGTATTCAGTTTATAAAGTTCTTACAGTCCCAAAAGGGGCTCAATAAAGTTGTAAAGCAACGAAAATGCAGAGTAATCTTAGAATCAAGAATATAGCATCTGATACCCGGGAAGAAAGTGAAATTGGCAGAAATTTATTGCCACAGGTAGATGTTTTTCCGCTCTCGTATCGCATAAAGTCCTAACAACCAGCTCCTATTTCTTGATTCCTGATTCTTTGTTCTTGCCTTGCTGTAAGCTCCAGACTCCCTTCTCCGCGCACGACTCAATTATTAAACTGCAGCGTCAACAACGTTCTAACCAACAAATAGGAAATCCCCATCACGAGCAATCCGATAGCCGCATACGAAACACCGGTAAGTGCTTTTTTAAATTCAGCATCGTTGCCCTTGGAGGTAAACATGGTATATCCCAAGACAACGATCACAATCAGGGTAATTCCTCCGGCGAGCGTAAACCCGATATTCACGATATCTTGAGCTAATCCCGGTAATCCGTTTGTGCCAGCAGGAATGGTTTGGGGTGGTTTGCCGGGTAATATCCCGTCGGGAACGCTCCCCCCCTGAGCAAAAGCTGTTCCGATAAGCCAGTGTACAAGATTCATAATGTAAGATACTTGGAGTTACGAATTTTACCCTAAATTGTCGAACCGGAGATTCACGACGATCTGGACGGCAATATAAGAAAGCAGCGATATAATAATACCAAATATGGCATAAAAGAGAATCTTGTTGGCTTTCTTCGTCTTGGCTTCATCCCCCATAGAAGTTAAATACACGACGCCTCCATACATAATCATGATGACGGCCACGACGCCGATAATACCGACCAGGTACGTTATAACCCGGGGGATAAAATCGTTTTTGATGCCCTCAAAATCCGTCGTACCGCTATTACACCCCGGTAAGTATGTCCCACCGGTATCGCCGCAATTAGGTTTTGGAGCTGTCTTTCCGCTACTCTGCGCAAACACTTGGGAATACAATGCTATGCTCGAAAAGAGGCTGAATAGCAGTATTATTTTGAGCCGAGAGAAAGCGAAGTAGAAGTTCATAGTATAAAGGTTCGTACAATCTGTGAAGCGGTCGGTAAATGCAAAGTGAAAAGTGCGTAAAGCTTGGAACCAAGAATATGGAATGTGGAATCAAGGAAAGAGGTGAAATTTGTAGAAATTGGTGGATATCGGGAGAAATTTATTGTCACTGACAGATGTTTTTCGTTTCTCAGCATACGATCTCTCACTTCTCGATTCTAGCGTCTAAATTCCATATTCTTATTTTACTGTAAGCCGTAAGCTGTCGGCTGTTAGCTACTTGTACCGTCACTCTGACTCTGAGCGATAGCGAAGAGGAAGAGCCCTCCGCTCTTACGTAAAGAAGCTCGGGTTGAGCGCCCGTAAAATAGCTCCGATCAAATAGAATAACACCATGCCGGCAATGATTTGGATAATACGCTTTTTGCCGCTGGCTACCTGATCGGGACTCGCGCCGCCGATGGTTATCTGGATACCGGCGACAATAATCATCAAAACTCCCACGATCCCGATAGCCAAGGAAGCAAATCGGTAGATCGTACCGATAAAGGCCTGGAATCCGCTGATACCGCTGCTGGTTAAGAGCGCATAACAAATTCGGTCTTTTTCGCCAGCTTCCTCGATTTTGCCGGTTTGAGGATTGCGTCTTCCTATCCCTTCTTTGACACAATCGTCCTCTTTTTCCAAAACAGCCAAAGGCAACCCCTCGTACAAATCGGTACACACACGCGTCTCTTTCTTATCTTTGGGCAAAGACTGACTCCATATCTCGCAGGGGGTTTTGGCAGAGACAGAAGATGTAGAGGAACGTGGATCAAGGCCGGTTTTTTTCGTAGGAGAAGCAGTATCGGCAAAAACAAAAGATATGGGAACACTCAATGAGATAATGAAAACAATAACCATAACTTTCAACAAGAAGGTTTTGAAATAGCCATTTATGATAGAATATTGATAAAATCTCATAATACTTACCTTCCGCGGGAGCATGTTTTTTAACAACAAAGCTTTCAAATAGGCATTTATGATAGAAGAATGATGACGCCTCATAATGTCACTGGATTCACAAGAAAGATAAAAAAGTTTATATATACACAATTATAACAGCATCAACCATTTTGTGTCCCTGGCACACCGCTATCATTGGGATTAGGGCTCGGGAAAGGATTGGGACGTCCGGGAGTCGGAGAATCAATAATATCGGGAGGAAGAGTATTTGAAGGAGAATTCGGATTAGACGTGGAGGGGGTAGCGGTTGGTGATGTTCCCTCGGCCGGAGCCTTTCCGGAACCGGATGAAGCATTCGAGGAAGAAGAAACGGATTCGCCTCCTACCCCGCTGATCACGCTCTGCACAAACGTAATCGCCGTATAGGAGATCAACACCAAAATAATACCGATCACCGCGCTGGTCAGAGCACTGACCCCCTTTTTCATAGCCACATCGCCCCCGCCAGTCATGGCGCGAACCCCGCCGTACATCGCCACGGCGATACCGACCGAAGCCAGAAATTTCAACATAATTCCAATGATCGTACTGACAAAATCATCCAAAGACTTGGGCTTCGCGGCATTGGTAGTATTGCTGGAACCATTGGCATTCTTCACCGGACATCCCAGACTTCCCGGTAACACAGTACAGGTATTGATCGGTTTGAGAAGTTTTTCCCTCAACTCCTGATTGGAAGAGTTGTCGGTTGTGCCTGAGGAAGCAGCCCCGGGCGTACCCGATGTCTCTGCAAAGGCGGGATGAATCCAGGACAGGTTCGCCAGAAAGAAAGCCGACAGCAACATTCCCGAAAGCAGGTATTTTTTTAGCACCATAAAAAAGCTATTCTGTATAGTATACCATATGGCCGGGGGCCAAACAATCAAAGCGGCTTCTGATTTCTCTTTTCCTGATAAAAGACCAGATATTCGATCAGGATCGAAACCAGAATCATCAGAATAATCGCCACAATCTTTCCCTGTGTTCCCAGAAAAAGCGCCAGCATCCCGAAAATCAGACAAATAAGGTAAATTGTCATGACCATACCGCGTTCGGAAAAACCGATCCGCACCAGCCGGTGGTGAAAATGACTGAAATCGCCTTTGAGCGGCGATTTTCCCTGCAATATCCTCCGTCCGATGACGACGACAGCATCGAGCACCGGAAAGCCCAGCACCAGAAACGTGGTCGCGATTTTACTTCCCGAATAAATCGCCAGAATGGCCAGAATAAATCCGAGTACAATACTGCCGCTGTCACCCATCAGAACCTTGGCTGGCGGAAAATTAAAGAGCAAGAAAGCCGCACACATACCCACTCCCACGATAGCGAGCCGCGCGATCATATCGGCATTGCGAATCTCGTCTACCCCGACATTCGTCCTCAAAGCCAGCGTGAGACTCAGTAAAAAAATGATAAAAAAACTGATCCCGGCCACCCCGCCTACGATACCGGGTTCGTCCAGCCAGTTGAGCGTATTGATAAACAGAACGATCCACACAACGGTAATAATCGTAGACAGAAGGGAAATATTTTGAGAAAAAAACGGAAAAACGATATCCCAGTTCCACTGTTCTAGTAAGAGACTTCCGGTACCAAAAGGGTTGCTCACGCCAATAACAGAGACGCCTGCCAAAACCATAATAAGCGCGGCGCATATCTGGATGGAGAGTCGTACTAGCGGAGAGATTCCCCGGCGGTCATCCCAAAAACTCACGACAAACAACAGAGTAACCGCACTAACAAAAGCGATCGTCTTAGCATCCCACGCCGACAAAATCAGCAAAAAAATAACAAACGTAGCATACAGAACCGCTCCGGCAGGATACGGGATAGGCGGACGGTTGTGTCCGTATTTTTGCGGACGATCCATCAAACCGATCCGCGGAAAAAGAAAGATAACCAGCTTGGAAAGCAGAAAACTCGTCAGAAATGCCAGAAGAAAAATCCAGATATAATCCATTGCAAGGAGATTCAGAACAAATAAGATGTGCGCTCTCTTTTACAGGATTTGTAACATGAGCGATGGTGAAAGCGTTATAGAGTATACCTGCAGACTGGTGAAATACGCATAGCTGAAAAAGAGTCTAGCGCAGAATTGATTTTTTTTCAAAACAGAGTAATGTAAAATCAGTTTTACAAAAGATATCTTCGTATCTGCAAAAGAATAGACAACATAGAAGAAACTCCAACTATGCTTACCGCATTGTTTTCATATAGAAAGCTCCGATACAAACTTTCAACTTTATTACTTCATCTTTTTATCCTATGCGATCAAGAAAATTTTGGACAGGATTGACGGCTCTGACAATAGCTGCTACTTCGTTTTTTGGGGCTTATTCGGGAATTCCGGTGGTACATGCCGCAACCCGTTTGGTAGTTGACCGTGACAACGGCACGCCTTCCGACCGGACAATTTCCGTTTGCAGTGCCGAATCTCCGGTTTTCCGACTGAAACTGTCAGCCGATCTTTCGGATATAGAGGTGCGAGATCTTTACCTGGTAAATATCGATCCAGCTACAAACCGTGTCAGCGGAGAAGCCGACAGCCTGATCGAAGCGCTGGTCTTGGACTACGGGAACGGAAAAACCACCGCTACGTTAAGCAACGGTCTGGTTCATTTCAGTATGGGAGAGGGAGCTTTCATCGTACCCCGTGACGGATCGATTACCGCGACCGTCTCGGTACGTTTTCATGAAACTTATGATCGCGATCAACTGGGAGCAAGACTCCATCTGGCAACTATTCCCGAAGCAGCAGCCGGAGGAACCATCGATCCCAATAATCCAGGCAATTTTGTTTCCGGAACCACTCAGGGGATTCGGGCGATCTTTGTTGTGAACGGCCAGGAGATCGTACCGGGTTTGGTACGGGGAGAATCGGATGATTTCGCGCTCGTAGGAAACCGGTTGCTCTTTCTGGAACAAGATCTCGCTTCCAATACCGTTATTCCGGCTTCGCAGCTGGAAATATTCCGTTTCGGCATTCTCAACCAGGGGTGCGACGATAGCGAAATAGCCCGTTTGAGTTTCGATATACATTTGAATAATACCCAGCTCTCCAACATTACGCTCTACGACCAGAATCGTTCTTCGACCCCATTGAACCTGACCCAGCCGGCACTCGCTTCCAGCGGAACTGTCTCGCTGAACCTGGACCGTAACGCACCGCAGAACGGAGAAACAATCGGTCAGAACGACATAAAATGGTTTGTGCTCAAGGCCGATGTCAAAGAATTGAACTCGACAGCCAAAAGTATCAGTACCCGTTTGGCGGGAGAAGCAACCAACGGATTTATCCGGCAGCCGTTCGGCGCATTTCCCGGTACAACCAAGATCATCTGGTCGGATAACGGCGCTGTTCCTCACGGTCTTACCTCGCCCGCGAGCAATGACTGGATGAACGGCGCTCTTTTTTCGGAACTTCCCGGGTCCACAGTTGGATTATCCAATGATGCCTTTTCCAATACGACCATACTGGACTTTCAGAGGGTCGCCTTGGAAAACTTGATCCTGGCCAATACAGACAGCGGAAAAGCGGTCGTTTGGAAAGGACTATTGAGCTCGGCGGGCTCGAAAAACGTGAACCTTTACCAACTCAGTTTCCGGGTACAATCAAGCGCTTCACCGCAGCTGTTAGACAGTTTACGTCTGGAAAGCGAAAACGGAGAAATACTCAGCGATGGCGTTAGATTCAACGGTGCGGGAGTATATACGTTTCCGTTGTTGTCCCCCCTGAGTATCATAAATACGCAGTCCATTCAATTGGTTGCATCTTTCAAAGATCGAGAAGTCACACCAGTAACATATACCTTTGAGCTGGAAGACAAAAATTCCAGCCGTTCAACTGCTTCGGATACTACCGGTAATTTTCCGATAACCGGACGCTCGCTCTCCTTTGATCCGAATCAAACCGCGCCGGCAAACAATAACGCCAATGGAAACAACAACAGTAACGGAAATGGCAATACCAATTCTTCCGGACAAAACAGTAATGCAAATCTCAACAGCAACGAGAATAGTGCTTTAAAACCGGTCATTCAGACAGTGGAAGGACCGGATAAACTCCTCCTCGGCGAAACAGGAAGCTGGACCATCGTTCCAGCATCAGCCGGCGGCGGAACCAATGGCTATATATACGAAGTGTTCTGGGAAGATTCATACCGAACTAATCTGGAATTGAATATTGAGGAACGTCGGGAATTTTTTTCCGGGACATCGAATCAGGTATCTCATAGTTTTGCAAACGTCGGCTCGTATCATCTGCGATTTATCATACAGGATAGCTCCGGCAACCTGAGTGAAGAATATGAAAAGATCGTGCAGGTGTATAGTCCCTTATCGGATGTCCCCCCGGCCCGGGATTATGCTACTCCGGTTTTAGACTCATACCATTATACCAATCCTTTCACCGATACAACGCTGGGAACGCTGGAAGGAGACGGGGCATTGGAACTTTTTCGACGCGGTATTCTCCAGGGGTACGCCGGAAACATGTTCGACGGATCGAAAAAGATCAATCGGGCCGAAGTCGCAAAAATCCTGGTGGGACGAACCGGCTTGATATTTCAGTACAATATTTCGAAATTTAAAGACATCGTAGCGGGAACGTGGTATGCAAAGTATGTCATGGCTGCCTATGGGAACGGACTGGTCACCGGATACCCGGATGGAACCTTTGGCCCCGAAAAAAATATCAATACGGCCGAATTCCTGAAAATGCTGACAATAACATTCGATCTGGAACAAAACCTCTCGTACTCCTATACGGATGTACCAGGAAACATATGGTTTGCCCGCTATGCGGGAATCGCACAAAAATATAATCTATTGCCCGAGAGAAGTTTGACCCAATTGGATCCTTCCCGGCTAATGACGCGTAAAGAAGTTGTCGTAGCCATCTATCAGATTCTGAGGAGCCGTTCCAATCGAAGTTAAAGCCCATATACACTGGAAGAGGTATTGTACAAAAAGAGTTATCCACGGTATCGGCGGTAGCTCTTTTTGTGAACAGACACATCTGTACGAATGCGGTGAAGATTTGACATGCATTTTTGGCGATTTAGCCATCTCAATCAATGGTTGTCTTATTTTTTTCAGTAGTTGTCCGCAAGGGCTTCTTTTAGAGTGCGGATGTTTTACTTCGTACAATCTTCTATGGAAAAAGAACTACGCACCCTTTTACAGGGAAAACATATCCGACTCGCGCGGGCGGTTGAATTTGCCATCCGGGCCCACCGTGGTCAAAAACGTCACAGCGGCGAGACCTACGTCTCACATCCGATCTGGGTCATGCAGCAATTATGCGGACATGGTTTTCCCTTGGCTTACTGCATCGCGGCGGTCTTACACGACGTGGTAGAAGACACCGTTTTTAGAGTAATCGATCTGGAAGAACGCTTTGGCAGAAAAGTAGCTTTTCTGGTAAATGCCATGACCGATTATCATAAAACCAGCGATCTGACACGTACCGACCGCAAAATCCGTTATTATAGCGAATTCGATCAGGCGGTACAGCGCGATCCCCTGCTTATTTTTATCAAGCTTTTCGATCGACTGCATAATTTGACAACGATGAAGACGCTGCCTTCCGAAAGGCAGGAACGACTGAAACAGGACACATCAGGTTTCTTACTGCCGATCTGTCTGCAACAGGAACTGCGCATACCGAAAAAATACCGCCAACTTTTTCTTGATTTAGTAGAACAACTACGCCACTGCGGACATACGCCTGTCGCTCATCCAAAACTGCCTCATGGTTTTTCGCTACGCCGTTTTTTACAAGCCAGCACCGCGCTTGAACATGTCGCGGCGTACAAAAATAACTCTCGGGGGCCGGAGACAAAGCTTTTCATAACTACTCTTGTATCGGCATAACAAACTTCTTCTCAAGCAAACAAACGAACCTGTATGATCAGAGTATTGTAAAAAGCAATATTCGGCATCTATGACGTTAGTAATAAATGAATTATTTGGTGCAAAGAAACAGGCCGGCCAGTTTATCGGTCGAAGAGAAATGATCCACGATACGAAAACCGGTGCCTTCCAAAACTTCCTGCATACTCCCCTCCGGATAAAGATGCGACTGGAAAAGACGTATCCGTTCGCCTTTGAGTAAGGAGATCTCTTGCTGGAAGTAGTTACAGGTAATATTTTTTTTACAGGAGAAAAATACTTCGATCGTATAGATCTGAGGGAAAAAACGATTTGTTCCGTATTCGGCCTCGATGTTTCCGTCGGCAGAAGAGATACCGATTCGTTCGAGCGGCGAAAGTATAAAGTTTTGAAAAACCGGCGTAGTATACATTTCCAGAAGGCGGCTGATCGACTGAACGTCGTTTGGATCGTGCAGCAGCACCCCGAGCAGGAGATAATCGCCCGCGCTCATACCTTTGTTGAGGCGGCGAAACACGTCGAGCTCGTTAATACTCATGACCGAATTGCCGAGCAGAAGGAAAAAATTATTCGGAAAATTGGCTGAGCGGATAGCCTGATTCACCAGATCGAGCTGCGAGAAATCGGCCACGTACGCTTCCATAGTTTCGAGCAAAGATATGGGTATCTGCTCAATACCGTCGCGTACCATATCTTCGCTGATATCGATCGGAAAAAAGCCGATACGACCTTTCTTATAGCAATTTTCAATAATTATCCGATCTTTATCGCCATTGCCGATTCCGAGCGCAATCAGATTATAATGGCGATTCGGTTCGCTATGAACCGAGTCACACAATTTAGCCGCAGCTTTTTTCAGGAGTGCCAGCTCTCGCTGATAATACAGATAACTTTTATCCTGACACAACGCCTGCCATCGCTCCGTACCAATCCGCCCCCAGTACAGAAATTTGGAATCGATTTTGCGATTCTGCAAAGAGGCCAAAAATTCCCGCTGAAGAGAATCCTCATTTATCTTGTTATGCAATACAATATTTTGTACGCGGCGCTGAGCCACCATAAAAACAAAGTTACAATTTGGTAATCGACTCTACCTCCGGAATTTTTTCCAGTTCGGTACAAACCGCATGGAGCAACTGAAATTTTCCGATGTGTAAAGAGATTTTGAGTAGGGTACGATTGATCGAATGTTCGAGCGTTTTGCTGACCGTTTCTATCGTAAGAGGAAAATCGGCGAGCGCGGCAAATACTTTGAAAACGATTTCGCGATCACCGCGCAAACGCAAAGAGAGAGCGGTAGAATGCCGGTAAAAACCCTGCTTATCGGCCGAAAAGCGCATCAGAACATGGTGGGATCCCAACAAAACCATTTCGGAATACGATCGGGATAACAACATGTAGGGGGTAACGGATTGACGAAAAATCGCACGGTACAATTCCTCAGCGGTTTTAAAAGAAGGAAATCTGTCAAGTATAGCCTCAAGTGCATGCCGAAGGTCCCGTCCGACATAGCGGTTAATCTCTTTTTGCAATATAAGTCTACCCTGACGTATTTCCTGATCTTCTTGATTAAGAGCCAGCCAGTCATGGATATACTCTTTCGCTTTGGTCGTCCTGACAATACTCAGCCATTTCGGGTTAGGATTTTCATATTCTCCTCGTACGATATTAACCGTATCTCCGGTTTTTAGCGGGTAATCCAGCGTCACTTCTCTATGATTGACAATCGCTCCCATACACTGATGTCCCAGATTGCTATGAACCGAATAGGCAAAGTCGAGCGGAGTAGATCCCTCCGGTAGCTCGAGAATATCGCGTTTGGGAGAAAAAACGAAGATACGTCCGGGTAAAATATTCAAACGCTTGCTCCAGACAAATTCCTGCTGAGCCTCGTCTTTGCGAAAATGAAAAATCTCCTTTACCCATACGGTCAAAGGTGACAACCGGGAAACGTTTTTTTTATATAACCAGTGAGCGGCAGCACCATACATCGCCTCTTCATGCATCTGATGCGTCCGGATTTGAAACTCGACAGGGTGGTTTTCCGGACCGTAAACCGTGGTGTGAATACTGCGGTACCCGTTTTCTTTCGGCGCGCCGATATAATCTTTGAGCCGCCCCAGTACCGGGCGAAAAAGTCCGTGTATCAGCCCCAACACACGATAACATTCGTCCACAGAGTCGACGATAACCCGTAATGCGAAAACATCGTAGATTTCGTCAAACTCTTTCTGTTTCGTATGAAGTTTTTTGTAAATACTGTAGAAATGTTTAAAACGCCCCTCCAGCAGACAGCGAATTTGAAGTTTTTTAAGCTCTTTTTGGGTCTTCCTGGTAACCTGCTGAATATACTGGTGGCGAATCTGCTTAAGCGCGAGAAATTGCGACTGAATATCCTTATATTCTTGAGGATGCAGGTATAAAAAACTGATATCTTCGAGTTGCCAGCGCAGGTTCCATATCCCCAAGAGGTGTGCCAGAACGGCATAAATTTCGAGAGACTCAAGTGCAATCCTATGTCTGGCTTCTTCCGAAACGTAATCCCAACTCTGCATGAGATGGAGTCGTGAAGCCATTTTTACGATTAACGGACGGGAATCCCTTGTCATGGTAAGAGCTATCTTGCGCATGAGATCCAGCTGTTCCTCGCTCATCCCCTCGTAGTAGCGGATTTTAGATAAGGCTCCTACTTCGTCGACCATGCTTGCAATTTCCGAACCGAATGCTCGTTTTACTGATACCGTCCCCTGAGAAGTATACTGAGGGATGTTATGGAGCAATCCTACGCAGATTGTGGTTGCATCGCTGTGGAGATCTGCCAAAATCATGGCTGTCTGCAGCGGATGAACGATGAACTTTTTGCCCGAACGCAAAAATTGTCCGTCGTGAGCATGTTGCGCAAATTCGAAAGATTTTGCTACGAGCTGAATCTCTTTTTCATGCAGATAGGTCCCGGATTTTCGCAGCAATGACTGTATTTCCATGAAAATAAGCCACAAAATCAAGACACTGCGCGTAGTATACTATAAAAACAACAAGACAACCAGAAAAAGAGGACGAAAAAGAGTCTGCGGTCAGGAAACGCAAAGGAGAAACAAGGGAATCAAGAATATAGAATTCAAAGTCAAGAGAGAAACGGAAGTTTGTAGAAATTCATGGAAATTTGTTGGCCCTTGCAGAATTCTTCTCTTTTCTCAATTCCTGTCTGGCTGTCAGCTGTTAGCTGTGAACTGCCTGCCTGCTCCTCCCTCCTCATTTCTCCCTTCTTGATTCCTGCCTTGCTGTAGGCTGTTAGCTATAAACTGTTAGCTCCCTGCTTCCTCTCCGTTCTCCCCACTCCCCTCTCCATTTCTCCCTTCTTGATTCCTGCCTTG
>JBDHUY010000001.1:0-198756 GCA_039809385.1 Candidatus Altimarinota bacterium | reverse complement strand
ACCTTCCCGTTCTTTACAATACTTCCAGATTGGCAATTCTTGCATTTATCCATAGGATGAATCTCAGGTAATAAATCTCCTTCATCCTATACTAAATCTATCTATATATCAACATTCTCAAATATTATTATCTTGTACTATCCTGCCAGTGAGCAGATAGGCTCCCTGTCCCAAGTAGTTGAGTATCAGGGCTGGATAGACGAGGCTGAACCAGCCGATCCGGATCGATTTTTTGCCAAAATGGCCCATATCCGCATATAGGGCTTCCCCGCCGGTTATAACGAGCATGACCGCTCCCAGCAGGAGTAGACTCCCTTGCCAGCCCAGCGTGTGTAAAAATTTAAGCCCGTAGATCGGATTAAATGCATAAAATATTTCAGGATGATCGATTATCTGATTGATCCCCAGTAGTGCCAGACAAATGAACCAGATCGTCACAATGGGACCGAAGATAGTGCCAACTTTGGCGGTTCCTTTAAACTGGATAGCAAACAAGCCGGTTAAAATCGCAACGGTGATGGGAACGACATAATCACCTAAAGCCGGTGCGGCTACCCGTAATCCCTCGACTGCCGAAAGCACGCTGATAGCCGGGGTAATAATACCGTCGCCAAAGAGTAACCCGGCAGAAAGCATGAGTACCAGCATTAAAATTTTCACAGAGTGTTTTTTGAACGTATTGAGAAGTCCGTACAGAGCAAAAACACCGCCTTCGCCGTCGTTATCCGCTCGCAGCACAAACGTCAGGTACTTGAAGCATACTACAAGCGTGATGGCCCACACTACCAGTGAGATACTCCCGTAAATATTTTCCGGGGTGACCGGTATTTCGCCATGCCCAAAGAACATCTCGTTGATCGCGTAGAGCGGCGAGGTTCCGATATCGCCAAACACCACGCCGAGCGACCCCAATACCAGCAATAGCATTTTTCCGTGACCGTTGTGAGCTTTTTCTGTGTGTGTTGAAGACGACATAGTGAGATTAGGTTGAAGAATAACGACAGACCCTACAAGTTATATTGATCCATTATGCCAGTGTCAATACAACTTAGAACAATCAATTATCATTTTTTCTTTATCCTTTTTACGTCCCTGCTATAATCAAAAGTAGCTTATTTTTTTATTCATCTTTGACGTATGCAAGATATCTCTCCGAACGTTATCTGGACGATTGTGGGGGTTATAGTCTTTTTGATTCTGGTTTCCAATATCCGGATCGTGGATCAAAATACGGTACTGGTCATACAACTTCTGGGAAAATTCCGGCGTATCATGGCCGCCGGATTGAATCTCAAAATCCCGTTTCTGGAAAAAATCGTGGAAAAAGTCTCTCTCCGGCAGCAAAATTTCGCGATCGACGGGAAATACCCTTCCGCGGATAAGGTGATAGTGGATGTGGCTACCAACCTGATCTATCAAGTCAACGCCACCGAAGACGGAGTAAAAAAATATACCTACGCCCTGCAAAATCGAAATCAGTCGATCGGCGCTATTATCGAAAATTCGCTGCGAACCTATATTGCCAAAGAAACACACGAGGGAATTCTGGAAAAAAAAGACGAGCTTGCTATGCATATACGCAATGATCTTGAAAAACAATTTGAAGAATGGGGTATGGTCATCATGAGTTTCCAAATCACCAATGTGAACTTTCCGGTAACCATCACCAACGCCATGTCCGAGGTCGTAGCTTCCCAGCAGCTGAGAAAAGCCGCCGAAAACAAAGGTGAGGCGATCAAGATTCAGGCGATCAAAGAGGCTGAGGCTGAAAAAGAACGCAAACGTCTGCAGGGAGAAGGTATCGCGCTTGAACGCGAAGCGATCGCTTCGGGTCTGCAGCATTCGGTGGAGATCGTCAAACAGGCGACCCATCAAAATCCGGCTGAAATCATGTCCATTCTTACCCTTACCCAGTATCTGGATACGCTCAAGAGTATCGGTGTATCGGATAATTCAAAAGTCTTATTCATGGACAGCAGTATCGGTAAAACTTCCGAACTGATGCAGCAATTAATCGGATCACTGGAGGCTAATAGCGCCGCGAAGGTTAAGAAGTAGATATTTTCCTTTGGAATATCTCTAAGGATTTCTTGCCTGTCATTCCCACGCAAGTGGGAATCCGGTCTGGTTTATGAGACAATATTGCTCAGGATAAAAGTCATAATGCGGAGTAACTTTTCATTTTACAGAAGTTCTCCTGTTTATCCCTATAATCAGTAAATATTCCTCTAAGATCTTTCTAAGCTGCTGGGATATCTTGAATACGAGATGGATCTTTATGTTCGTTAGTTTTTATGTGAGAGGAAGTACCTTTGGGCGAGCTTCTCCGAATCCAGGTACTCATCCCGAATTCCATGTATTCCCATAAGCGGATATACTAGGTGTATAATAGATGTTATATATAAATTAAGAAGAAGGCGATAATTCAGTTTATATACTTGTTCTGATGGAGAATACTTTTTGGGACGGTCTCTCTTTATTGGCAGAGAATATCGGATTTAGCGAGATCGGCGTAGCGGCGGTCACGCCGCTGGATAAGGAATCGGTTTATTTTGAGGAATGGCTTGCCCAGGGCTACGCAGCCGATATGGAGTATATGAAAAAGACCAAAGATGTGAGAAAAGATCCTCATCTGTTTTTTCAAGACGCCCGTTTTGTGCTCGTGGGGACCGTTTCCTATTACCATCCTCAAGCCCCGGTGCCGAATGGCGGAAAAGTGGCTCGCTATGCTTATGGACGGGATTACCACAAGGTGATCAAAAAAATGCTCGTTCGTCTGACCGATTCGCTCCGGCAGCAATTTTTTCCGACTTCGACCAAGAACGATTATCGTCTGTCTTTGGACGCTCATCCGGTGCTTGAGCGCGCCTGGGCCCAGCGCGCCGGGGTGGGATTTGTCGGTAAAAACTCGTGTCTGATTACCCCCGCTGCCGGATCGTGGGTGCTGATCGGGTTGCTCTTTACTAATCAGGAGATTCCGCCAAAGCCGTCAAAGCCGGGAGTTGCTTTTGACAAGCTCTCCTGCGGTTCTTGTACACGTTGTAGTCGGGCTTGCCCGACGGGAGCGATCGTGCGCCCCGGGGTGATCGATGCGAACAAGTGTATTTCCTATCTCACTATAGAAAACAAGGGAGCCATTCCGCTCCAATACCGTAAGGCGATGGGAGATCGCATTTTTGGGTGCGATATTTGCCAGGAGGTTTGCCCTTTTAATACAAAACGCGATCAGGAAGCATTTAATCCGCTTTCCGAAAAACCGATCGCCACTACAGCCCTTCTGCTTTCGGAATTGCTGAGTATACGCACCGAGGAAGAGTTTTTACATCGCTTTGCCGGTTCTCCGCTCATGCGGGCGGGCTGGTTCGGGATGATCCGGAACGCTTGCGTGGTGGCGGGAAATGTCGGAAATGCCGAACTTCTTCCCGCTTTACATACAATCGCTACGGCTTCGGATCCGGTTCATGGCGAGCATGCGCGCTGGGCCATTGCCGAAATCGAGAGCCGCAGCGCTTCTTACCGATAAATGGTTCCTCGCAGGACGTATTAGTATTTTTAAAAAATTATTGTCACTTGTTCCAAAAAGGACTAGTATTTTGGGCAAATATTTTACGTTTTATTATCCGATAATATTCTATGTTGCGCGAGGATGAGACCCAACACACACCTGAAGAATTAACTGTCAATGCGGAGGCTAGGCCTGTACAGCCCAGTAGCCTTTCTCTCCAGTTACAGAATGAAATTGTATTGCCGCCGCAGTCTGAGTTTATCGACCGCGAAACCGGTTTGTTTGACGAGTACTTCCATACCAGAATATGTGCGATTCTTGTTTCTCGTCAACCTATTGAAGACATGGATATCATAGATCTGATCCTGTTTTTTGAATATCGTACGAAGACGTCCCTATCAGAGGCGGAATATGCAGCTTTTAAAGAAAAATTTACCCGCGTTTTGGGTGACGAAAAACTTACCGCTCAACAATTTGTAAAGATTGATTTTATGCTCAAGACTAAGTTACCGGGTTTATATCGGGAACTTCGGGATTTGATAAAGAAAACTGGAGAGGTGAGAGATATTATTCTCAACAAACCAGTTGCTAAGGGAAGTAGCCCAAAGACCGACGTAAAACAAGCTGCTTAACATTCCAAACCTGACGATATGCCGTTTTTTTAGCACTGGTGCTACACGAGTGCTATTGTGTAAAAAGAAAATGTTGCTATAATGGACTCAGTTTATTTGATAAATCCATTTATCTATGCAAACGATCTATCAAACCCATGTCCATACCGGCGTTAGCCGGACCGCATTTCTCTCGAAAGTCTTTGCTTTTTTCGGGCTGGCTTTGCTGATCAGTCTTCTGGGCGTCGTGCTAGGCGGACAATTGATCCTGGCCTATCCGAGTATCTTTGCCAATTCTTTCATGTTCTACGGTGTATTTGCGCTTGAACTGCTGCTGATCTTTACCGCCCGGGCTTGGAGCCAGATTCGCGGACTGAACTACCTGTTATTCGCCTTGTTTGCCGCTTTCAGCGGATTCACCGCAGTACCTCTTCTGTGGGCGGCCAGCGCGGTCGGAGGTATTCCTTTGTTGGTCAAAGCTTTGGGGGCAACCGTTACCCTGTTTGGCGGTATTGCCATCTACGGAGCCGTGACCCGACGCGACCTTTCGGGAATGGGCGGATTCCTATTTGTCGGACTTATTGGCGTGATCATCGCCTCTCTCGTCAATTTCTTTGTCCAGAGTTCGGCTTTCGATTACTTCCTCTCGTGGGTCGTAGTGCTGGTTTTTTCCGGTTTTACCATGTACGATATTCAGATGATCAAAACCCGTTATCCCGACAATATGTTTCTGGAGGCCGCATTGGCTTTGTATCTGGATTTCTTTAACCTGTTCATCAATATTCTCAATATCATGTCCGCCGGACGGCGGTAGGATAGATAGGGACAGGGCAGACACGCGGGTCTGCCCCAACAGGCGCATCTGCTTCAACGGTCCCAACGGAGGGGTCTGCCCCAACCGGTAGATTTCGGTTGGTTATTTCAATAATTCCATGAAAATGATTTGGCATGACTATATGCCCGTCTAAACGTACATTTGAAAATTTCTCTGCCAGTGTAAACCACCATTTCCTTATCATGCGGCCAGCTATGTTTATTTCCATCCTCCCTTCTACCACCTCTCCAAATAAACACACCCGTTTCTGTGTACACATCGTCAGGAAATAATATCCTGAAGCGGTATAATCGTAGTTTTTTAGTCGAATGGACCGGCGGTGGTGCTGTAATGGATCATAAACCATGGAGTCATATCGAAAATTGTAAGAGTTTTTCTGTCTTCCCGATCGTACTCGGGAGGTATTAAATTTTTTTTAAATATGGTAAAAAAACAAGCTGATACCATTTCCAAATCGAACTGCTACAAAAATGATGAATGGTCATCCCGGCTCGCCCGGGATCCGTAAACGTTCGGCAGAGTTTTATTGCGCGCAATCAAACTCGACACACTGAGTCGATACTACGAACAGGCGGACCGGATTACACAATAGTCGATATCAGTTTGAAATGGAATTAGTATGATTAGACTTGGTATATGCCGAAATTACTTTTTTGGAGGTACTCGAAAAGAACAGAAAGGGAATTCCTTGCCTCTTTCCCGGATCTCTGATTATTCCAAATAGCCTAGGATTTCCTGTTCCAGTTTCTGGATCCGGGGAAATGCCAAGTCTACGGCTTTCAGAAAGGTTTTGTCCTCCCGGTAGCGTGCGCGGATGTCGTCGAAGCGCTCCTCGAGAGAGACGCGTTCCTGGCGTTGATTGTAATACATGTCGGCTAGGACGACTATTTTGTTTTCCAATCTGTGCGGAAGATATTCCGGACGTTCCTCGCCGCGTAGCAGATGAATTTCATACACAAAACCGTGCATCGCCAGAGGAGCAATATCGCCAAGCCCTTCGCAGCAAAGAATCTCGACCGTATTGATTTCGTGGATGCCGGGTCGACACTTTCCGATATCGTGACAAGCGGCAGCCAGGTAGACCTTCTCCGGATTTATCCCGCTCTCTGGGAGTTTATCTTCGATGTTCTTGGCAATTTCAAAGGCAATTCTGCCGACTCCTTCGCAATGAAGCCGGATAGGTTCGGGAAGTTTATATTTCTCGAACAAGTTTTGTATGGCTACTGAGGGGGGCATAAGCAAGAGCTGTATAATTTTAGTTTTTTTGGTTTTACAAACTATTCTCGATCAACGCCGAGAAAAAACTCTGATTCGTTAGCTCAGACTTCCGGTCAAGCGCTTTTTCGTTTTGCGTATCTCCGTCAGAGGTCTTTTTGAAGATCAGATCTTCGTCCAACAGGATCTTTTTTTCAAACGCGAACGTGTCGCCGCCGATCTGTTTTTCGGTCAGTATTTTGTAGATATCCAGCCGTTCGGTGAGCTGGAAGGGGAGTTGGTACTCCAAAGTGACGTTGCGAGTATTCCCGGGATAGGTTCTCACGATAAAGCCGAAGACGGTTTTATCGTTTTCCTGAGAAACCGTTACTTCATCGCGACTGATCCCCGATACCGAGTTGAGTTGACTTCCTTTGGGAGTATAGATTCGCAGGTAGGAGACATTTTCTCCTTTGCCCAGAATAGTTTTCATATGATCGGGGAGCTCAAAACCGGCCTTTTTTATACTATCGCTCATGATCTCCTCGGCGCTTTGGGAAAAAGTATGTTCCCGCGCGACGGTAACCCGATTGGTTACATGACCGTATCGCGAAATAAAAGTCTCGTGTTCAACCCGGTTTTGCATGTAGCGATCGGATTTGTTGCCTGACAAAGATGTCTCGCTCAGCAAAAAATAGTCTTCCTTTTCCCGGGAAGCGGCAAGGCTTCCGTCCAATCCCAGCTTTACCGACTCTGCTTCCAGATCCTGATTGATCGCATACCAGGCGATATTTCTTTTTTCGGCATTTTCGAGGAGGACCTCTGCCAGTTTGGCGGTATCACTTGTCGGCAGTTTTTTCAAAAATTCGTCAATAAATTGTTTGAGTATCTCTTTCGGCTGATCTTTGTACAGTTTCGATTCGACGATATAGGACATCAGAATTGAAAAGTTGTCGGCGGAAAAAGGAATCTTTATGCCTTCAACATGAACCGGACCGGTTATCTGAAGCATTTGTAGTAGCAAATCTTGGTTTATCACCAGAACTCCATCAACGTAAGGACCATGACCTTGTTGGATGAATTCGAGGATAGTTCGGGCGGAAGTAGGAAAGTCAGCCCAGTAGTTGGCATCGCGCAGACTGAAGGTATTGGCAATACGGTTGAGCCCATACGGTGCTGGCAGGACCGAATGTATCTGACCGTCAAGCTGATAGACGTCCTGGAACTGCCATTGGGAAATATATCCTTTGGAAAAGGTCACAAAAAGAATGCTCCCGATGAAACCGCCGGTCGGGCGCATTTCGTCGTTGTTTTGGAGGAGTATGGCATATCGCTGCGGAGAATCCTGGCCAAATGCTCTAAGCAGCAACGTACCGTGAGAGCGAATCTCTCCAAGAAGAACAGACAGTGTCTCCAACTTCTGACGGGCGTCGTTAAACTTATTCCTCAGTTCGCGCGGAACTGCTATTTCGGGTATCTCTTTCAACTGCGCCGAAGCTTGGGTGATATAGGTTTGTACCTGCTCAATGTCAGCTAGTTTTTCTTTCAAAAATCCGGTCAGATCGGGATAAGCGGTTTGAACTCCGCTCCAGCCATTCTGCATATACTGCTCTTTTAGTTTCCCAAATGACTCGGCCAGTCGTATGCCTGTCAATCCGGCCTGTGCAATCCGATCGCCGGCTTCGATTAACGTCGCCGCATGAGCACTGTCCAGTAACGAATTATTCCATCCGTGTACCATTTGCCGCACGTAGGCGAGTTCTTCCTGCGCTTGGGCAAAATTTCCGCGAGCTTGTTCTATCAGACTGCCCGCAGTCCGGATATCTGCCCAGTTCTCTGCCAGTGTAGTTTCTTCCAGTGCCCGGAAACCGCTGGTTGCCCGGGCTTTTATATTTTCCTCGAACCGTAAAGTTCCGGGAATAATGATGATGCTTAACGAACCTAAGAAGATGAACAGTCCGAGAGTGCCAAATACGCTCCAGTTAGAACGAAGGGTTTTGTTGATCTCTTTGTTTTTACGCGTTGGGAAATGCCGGAAGCCAGCCGGATGTCTCTTTTTTTCAATCGAAGAGCGGAGGCTCGATACCGAAAGTTCTTTGAGCTCTCTTTCCGGCAGTTGAGCGGAGGGAGAGAGCTTTGTCAGATCGAGCCGGGTATCGTTAGAAGAAGACGAATTACGGATATCGGCTATCTTTTTTTGAGTATCACCCGCAGATGAGGTGATTAACGCTTTTTGCTCGTTCAAACATGCCGACGGTGGTTGCGGCGGCTGCGTAGACAGAGAGGAAAAGGGGCGGATGTCCTTGATAAGCATATATTACTTCGTTTCCATAGCCATTTCGGCGATCATACCCTGATCAAAAAACGATATGCCTCCCGAAAACGACGAAAATTGCGCCAGGAAGTTTTTGAAGCGCTGATCTGTTAGCACGGCATGTTCGACTAACTTAGGCAGTATGAAAGAAAGGTTCCCGCCAAATCGCAATGCGGCGCTTCTGGCAATGATATTTTCAGTTGCCGGTATAGAAGTATCGGACGAGTCGAGATAGTCTTTTAGGATCTTGGGATGAGAGAATACATACAAATTGCCGTTTGCAATCCCATAGCCAGGTCGTAACGATTCCTCGTCCCCAATATCAAGGTAATGAATCGTTCCTCCCGGGATAGTTTCTGCCTTTACTTCGATATCTTTAGGAACCATAAAAACTTCTTTGCCCTGCGTATTATCGGGCAGCGTTATATTGCGTATTTGCGGATTGAACAAGAGCACACTGTTAGATCGGAAATCTTCGAAAGCCGTCTCCAGACGTTTTCTGCCTTCGGTTTCGTTCTTCAAGGGCAATACTGCCATGAAACCGGTACCTCCTTGCTGGTCGTTTAACGTATTCCAGAATATACCGTATTCTCCGACGGTCATGTCTTTTACCGTAGCGACATCCAGTGTACTGCTGATGTAGGTTGACAGGGCGTAATTTAACAATCCTTCCAGGATGATCTCGCTTTGGGGCGAGAGATTTCCCATATTTTTCAGGATGTCCGACGTGGTGCTTAAAAAATTACGGCCGTCCAGGTAGGCAAGCATATTCGAACGATTCTTATCGGCCAGTACAAGTTCGGGGGTGTTTTTGTCGACCGGCATCTTAAAAAGCTCGGATTTTCCTACTAACGAGACCTTGGTATGCCAGAGCTTTGTATTTTGCTCGTTTCGCATATCCACCGCTATTCCTAGTCCGTCGATTGCGCCGGCGAAAGGAGCAATCAAGGTTTCTATGTCGGGATGGATTTTCTTTTCTGAGAGCAGCATGGAAAAAAACGGATTTCCGGCCAACCTCATATTGACGTATCCTTTGATGAATGGCGTGGCAGGCAGGTTTTTCTGGATGTTTTGAAACAGGACTGACTGATCGAGGTTTTCTTTTTTGTTCTGATAGGTATCTATAATCTCCTGCAGAACTTCGCGATTCGACGAAATGGCGTAATATTGATCGATCTGGATAAACCGAAAGCGATTATCGGTACTGTTGCGTATCGTTATGCCGTTGTACTCAGTTTTGGCGCTGCTGTCTGGACTTTCAAAACCGGCCCAATATTTTTGGGAAGTTTCGTTTGGTTGAATTTCTACCACTAAACCCGTTTGTAGTCCTTTGGCTGTCTGGATCCAGGCTATACTCGTCGTACCGCCCAGCCATGGTACGATATTCTGATCAAAATAACTCCTCTCCAGCCCGAGCGTTTGTGTCACGAGCGCTCCGGATCCGCTTTTTTCGAACATGGTATCAAGATTCTTCCACGCGGCTTGTGTTGTGTCGGTTTGTATGGTAAAAAATGCAACCGTTTTCTCAGCGGGCAGCAGTCGCTGTACCGGTCGGGAATTCTGTAATTTCCATACCGATACTACTGCTAAGATTCCCAGCACGATACAGGCGAGTGTCGGAAGCAATATCTTGAGCCATCTTCCTGTTATCCCTGCCGGTGGTGACGGGGGCGGCAATTCGGTCTTGTTCAGCTGAGCATTTTTTTCTTTCGGAGTGTTCTTAAGTGTGGCGACATAGGTGTGCACCTCTTCGGTCAGATTGTTTGCGCTCTCGCTCAAATGCTCCTCTTTTGGACTGTTATCGGAGGTTTTTTCTTTCTTGACATGCTTGGGAGAGACTTTTTGAGGTTTCTCGTCTTCAAGCGGTAAGGGGGGATTGTCGGTATTTTTTTTGCGTGGCATAGGGCGAGAAGACAACAATTATCATGAATATAACAAAGCTTGGAAAAACCGTAAAATAAAAAAATATTTTCGTGTCACGCAAGACTCTTGCGTCCCCGAGCTTTTTTCGGCAAAATACCTTTCGTTCGGTTCTTATTTTTTCATTTCTCTCAACCATGAGCTGGAAACATATTAAGCAAGGTAACAAATTCCCCGAAATAATTACCGTGGTTATTGAAATCCCGAAAGGTAGTCGTAATAAATACGAGTATAATGAAGAACTGGATGTGATTAAGTTGGACCGTGTCAACTACGATGCTGCCATGAGCCATCCCTACGACTACGGTGATGTTCCCGGGACTCGTTCCGGCGACGGTGATCACTTGGACGCCTTTGTATTGCTGGATAATTCGGTTTTTCCAGGCTGTGTCGTCGATGCCCGACCGATTGCGGTGCTTAAAATGATGGATGACGGAGAATACGACGAGAAACTATTGTGTGTTCCCGCAGACGATGTCCATTACAATCATATTGAGAGTATGGAACAGCTCAGCCCCCAGATTTTCAGGGAAATTTCCCATTTTTTTGAACATTATAAAGATCTCAAAGGAAAAAAAGTCGAGGTGCAGGGATGGGGGGATAAAAATGAGGCTTTAGCCATAGCAAAAAAAGCCTACGAGACCTATCAGGCAGAAGGTCACGAGTAAGAGTAAAAGTGCAAAGCTTAAAAAGTGCAAAATACACAGGTATAAGTCAGGTCACAAAACGGAGTCTAGAGCATGGATGTAATGAGTAACTACATTTCAGGATAATCTTTTAGAACTATTGTCCTATACGTTATACTCTTTATACCTAATACTCTCTACTCTGCTCCCCGCGGGTATCGTATATCGGTATTATATGGCCTTCCCAAGGCTGAGAGACGGGTTCGACTCCCGTTACCCGCTCCAACCCCTCTGTTCTCTTCTTGAGAACGGCGAGGAACTTCGATGTATGAAGAAGTGTTGTTCCATTTCCTTTTCTGTATGGAATTTTCCGACAAAGTCGTTATTATTACCGGCGGATCTTCGGGGATCGGTTTTGCCGCGGCCCGACTCTTCCAAGCAGCCGGAGCACAGGTCGTTTTGGTAGGACGAAATCAAGGTCGGCTCGACAGAGCCATAGAGCAACTGGGAAATAAAGCCTTCGGTATATCGGCCGACGTGTCATTAAGCGGAGGTACCCAAAAAGCTGTTTCCCAAACGATAGAGAAATTCGGACGTCTCGATATTCTGATCAATAACGCCGGCGTCAGTATTCCCAACGAGACGGATCTGGAAACATTTTCGGAAGAAAGTTTTGATGAAACGATAAATTTAAATTTTCGAAGTGTTTTTCTGATGACGAAGTATGCGATTCCGTACCTGCTTGCTTCCCTTGGAAATGTCGTAAATGTCTCTTCTCGGCTCGGTATCAAGCCTCTCAAAGACGACGCATTCATCTATGCATCCTCCAAAGCCGCCGTAAACATGTTTACCAAAGCTATGGCTCTCAATTATATTCAAAAGGGAGTCCGCTTCAACGCCGTTTGTCCCGGTGCCACCGATACGCCCTTGTTGCGAAATGTCTTTGACAATTCCGAAGAGTTCTCTTCCTATGTCCATTCCACCCCGCTGGGGCGCATTGCCATGCCCGAAGATATTGCGCATACGATTCTGTTTCTTGCTTCCGAAAAAGCGGCCTACATCACGGGTGGTATCTATCCGGTCGATGCGGGAGCGTCAATATAACTTTGATAAAACCTCTTTTTCCTGTCTCGAAAGTGACGATTCCAGAAACACTTTCGGGTTTTGTCGCGTTTTTGGTTGTACGTATCCTTTTCCCTGATCGACCGCTGGGATCTCTTCAAGCCTTCTTTGAAAACTTGTGTAATGTTTAAATATGACGAATCCGTACTGGAATCTGATAAAAAGTTCGTGGCAATATGCTGAAGGGTACCGTAAAAAATTTGTGCTCACCTACGGTATGTTTGTCATATCCAATTGTATCGATCTGTTAGGACCGATTATCTTCGGTCTGTTTCTCAATGTCATTCAAAATAACGAGCCCGATCTGCTGCAGAAAAGTTTATGGTATCTGGGACTGTACGGTTCTTTACCTGTGTTTATCTGGATATTTCACGGTACCGCCCGGATCTGGGAGCGCGAGATTGCGTTTATGATCGAAAAGAATTTTCGCGAACGGATGTTCGCGATTCTGACAAATCTACCGTATCAATGGCACCAGGATCATCATACCGGTGATACCTACAACCGTATTAATAAAGCTGCCCGGGCTTTGAGAACTTTCGACGAAGACGGTTTTCAGTATATTGAAACGATCGTCAAATCGCTCTTTTCTTTTGTTGCAGTACTTTTCTTGAGCCCTCTGATAGGAACCGGTGTCGTTATTCTCTCTGCGGTGGCACTCCTCGTCATGGCGTATTTCGATCACCGTATCATGGCGCTCCAGCAAGAAATCAACAGACGCGAGCACCACCTGACCGCCGGTTTCTTCGATTATATCTCCAATATTGTCACTGTGATCAGTTTACGATTGGAACAACTGACTCGCAAAGAAATAGTCAAACGGTACATGCATATCCATCCGGTCTTTGCCCGGGAGACTCGCGTAAACGAGTTGAAATGGTTTGTACTTTCGATGCTCCTGACTGTCTTACGGTTCGGGAGTCTGTTCCTCTTCATTCTCATGACGATTACCTCCGGACAACCGGTTCTGATCGGGACACTTATGATCTTTTATCAGTTTATCGACAAGATTATCAACGGGATCTTCGAAGTGGCTTGGAAGTACGAACGTGTGGTATTGTTAAACGCTGACATTCTCAGTGTAGAGCCCATCTTGCAAAGTTCGTCCCACTTTTCTTCTTCATCGCTTCCGGTTGCGCATGTCAAGAAATGGCAAACCATCCATATTCGCGACTTGTCTTTTCAACACGCTACCGGTGGCGATCGACGCCAGAGCCTTGATCGGATTAGTCTGGCCTTGGAAGCAGGTAAAAAAATCGCGTTCGTAGGCGAAAGTGGCTCGGGGAAAAGTACGACCATGGCCCTGATTCGAGGTTTGTACGAAGCTCAATCTGTACATATGGATATCGATAGCGATCACTACGATTCTCTCAAAGTTCTCGCTCAAACGACCGCCCTTATTCCCCAGGATCCCGAAATCTTTGAAAATACGATCGAATATAACATTACTCTCGGTATTCATCATTCGCGTAATGATCTGGAAAAAGTTGCCGAGCTGGCCTGTTTTGACACGGTAGTAGCAAAGTTACCCCAGGGATTTCAAAGTGATATCCGCGAGAAAGGCGTCAACTTATCGGGCGGAGAAAAACAGCGCTTGGCGCTGGCCCGTGGTATTTTTTCGGTAAAAGACAGTTCGATCTTGCTTCTGGACGAACCGACCAGCAGCGTCGATCCGCTCAATGAACGCAAGATTTACCAACATCTCTTCGAACATTTTACGGATCGCTGTATCGTCGCTTCGGTGCACCGTCTGCATCTGCTCAAAAATTTCGATTATATCTATGTTTTCGAGCGGGGTAGGATTGTCGAAACCGGAACATACGATCAGTTACTGGCCAATAAGGGACTTTTCTCCAAAATGGTGTCTCACTACGAACAGAAGGTAGTTCCTCAGAAGCATGGTATAAATGCTATATCGATGTGATATTCAAAAATCAGAACAGGCTTTGCTCGTCCTTTCCCAAGGTTCTTCGGGAACAATCCTTTTCTATGGATACAGTCCGTTATTATTTATGAGGTAACCTTTTTGAGATACTCGATCGTATTCTTTATATGCTCTTTGGCTATAGCGATAATCCTTAGCATAGTTGTCACATCGTTGCGAGAGAGGGCGTACGCATACAGCTCTGGCAGCCCGTTATCTTTGGGAATATTCTCTGCAAAAAGAGTAAAATCGAGAGAACCCTGAGGGGGGCATAATGATTGTATAGAGTAGATGCAATCATCAACTGTTAGGGAGTTCTTCTGGATGATATACCGCCACGCCATACGATATTTGTTGGACGGTATGGCTTTTTCATCAAGATCGTTCAAGGCGATTTCCATTGTATCGTCTGATATGGGGTGGGGCCTGACCGGATGCGGAGATTCCGTTTTGCCGGGGATATCAATTACGATGAGCGACCGGTGGTCTTTTTTAATAAAATTCGAAATCAAAAGACCATCGAGCAAGTTAGTTGTCGTATCAGACATGCTCAGATCCGATAAAGCTGCTATTCGCGAAAATGCCTGTTCCGTGTTCAATCCTTTGATCGCGTTCGCAAGTTCGGCTCGGGTAAACATTTCCAGTCCGTCCGAAAACAGTAGGACCCGCCAACCGGGTTCAAGCCGAAATCCATTGTCGATTGCATCGGGATCGCGTATCTTTGAAGGACGTATGGGATTCTGTTGTTCGTAAAAATCTATACCTTTGAACAATGTGTTTTTCCGTACCTCGTTTCTTCTTTGCCACCCAAAAGAATTGGTGACTAAATTATTGCGAAAGTCGTTCGTAGCCACCCTGATACTTTTTCTGACAAACCCTTCTTCCAGCCACACATGTTCCGACCAACCTTCGTCGCAGGATACGTAGACCATCTCTCCTTTTTCGTCTAAGACCATGATGCGGCAATCTCCCAGCTGAAACGTATCGAGCCGAAACGTTCCGTTTTCTTGATCGGGGCGTATATGGGCTGCCATGAGGCATGCTCCGGCGTGTTGATCTACTGCCGGTTCGCTTTGTTTAATACCAACGGCCGTACGCGCCAATAGCAGGTCAAAATCAACTCGGCCCTGGGAAGTGATATCAGTTCCTTTTGACATCGTTTCTGCCAGTATTTTGGCGACTTTCTGGCCATCTTTATTCCCGCCTATACCATCAATGACGGATACAAAAAGGCCTAATACCGGATCCTGATATTCGATAAGTACCGTTCTGTCCTCGTTAGCAGTCGGAGCTTCACCTTGATCGCATCCCGCAACAATATGTATGAGATGACTGGTCTGCAGAATTCTGGGGAAGTTCAGCGTGCCGGGTGGGTCACCCTCTAATATCCAGCCGTATCGTTCATGTTGTTCTTCCAGTGACTTTTTAAACTGTTGTAAATCTTGGTATTCGTCTGGTGGAAGATTCTCTTTTAGTAAATTGTTTACCAGCGTTTGATTTTCTGGCGAAAGCTCTGAATAATGCTCTATATAAAAATTCCATTTATTTCTTTGTAGAATCGCCACACAATATTCCTGAATTGTATCACAATACATTTTCTTTGTCTCTGTAGGGAGACCATTAAGAATCCCCTTTTCTATTCTGATTATACTCAGTAACGTATCTTCATCTCTCTCTACTGCAGAAGAGGCATTGCTGTAAATATTGATAAACCGTTCGATACTCTCAGCTGAACTAAAATCTTCCTCTGCCAGCCAGATAATAAAGTCAATAACGGGTTTATCTTGATCTTGAGATGGGGATTCTTCCCGAAGCATATACAAGTGTAATCATGTGATACATTCTTTTAGATCAGTTTATCTTCATTGTCAATAAAAAAAGACTGTTTTCCCAACAGTCTTTTTCGTCTGACTTTCCTATCTAGCTGCTGACTCTTTATGCTGTTTCTTTTTTTCTGTATTTTTTCAATATTACTACGATTGTTCCCACAACAATTGCGCCCAGCGCTGAAAATAGTAAAACCTCGGAAGGCCCGTTCGTCGGTGTCCGCGGAACCCGGGTGGGTGAGGGGGGCGCTTCGCAGCGGACCGGAATTGCTACCGAAATATCTTCGTATGTCGCGTTAAGGCTGCTCACTTCGCAGACATTGCTTTTGAGTTTTATCTTAAAGACTCCGTCGTTGACACAATTACAGCTCGCCGATTGGAGTATTGGAGGAAATACAATGTAATCTCCTTCGATGATCCCTGTGCCTATATCTACCAGGGTCCCGTAACGTAACAGATCGGCGATATAGATCCGCATGCTATAGTCTACCAAATCTTCCGGACCCAGATTTTTAACATTGGCGGTATACCGGATAATATCTCCGGCTTTGTTATTCACCGTCGTCGCATCTTGATTTTGAGTAATGTTAAAAGCTTTCAAAGCTATTTCGAGACGGGGGGCGGCCTGGGCAGCCAGGTGGTTATCGAGTCCAAATGTTGACATGCTTGCTAAAACAAATAGCACCAGCAGTGAAAATAGTTTTTTCATAGAGTAGGTATGTATATGAAAAGCACCTAAACGTATGCTTTCATACTATAGTATCAAAAAACACTCGAAACAAGCAACAAAAGTACTGAAAATAACCAAAATTCCTCGCTTTTGAGAAAAGATTACCTTATTTCGTTCCCCGTTCTTTCCATGCAACCAGGAGCGGCGAAGCGATAAAGATGGAAGAATAGGTTCCGATGCCGATACCGATTAACATGGTAAAGACAAACCAGCGGGTCGTTTCACTTCCGAACAGAAACAGAAACAAGAGCGTGATCATGGCCGTCAACGATGTGTTGATACTGCGTGCAAACGTCTGATGTACGCTCTTTTCGGCTACGTCGGCAAAGGTTTCTTCGCGTTTCTGGTACGTGAGGTTCTCTCGAATCCGGTCGAATACGACGATCGTATCGTGTACCGAAAAACCCATCACTGTCAGCAACGCCGTTACGAAGAAACTTTCCACTTCCACATGCAGCAATTGCCCCAGCAGAACGAATACTCCTACCGGAATAATCACGTCGTGCAGCAAAGCAATTACAGCACATACGCCGAATTTCCACGGGCTGATCTTTTTCGGTACTTTCCGGAAAGCAAATGCGATAAACAGGATCATCCCGATCAGCGTGACAGACAATGACAGCAATGCCTTCTGTCGCAACGATTCTCCGACCGTCGGACCGATTGTGGTGAATTTTTTCTCGTTTATCCCGGGAAAATCGGTTGCGAGCGTCTGACGGATCTCTTCGTGAGTATAGGGATCCAACGCTTTGAGCCGAATGGTCATGCCGGTATTGGTTGGCACAATTACCGGAGTCCCGATGTCTACCGTCGCTTTCGGGAGTGCGACTCCTTCGTCCGTATCTCCCGTTACGGCACCGCTTCCGGTGGCCTGAGCCGTACTGTTGCGGTTTTCATTCAGTGATAGTGTCTTAACCTGATTTTTCACATCCGCGTTTACTTTGTCTTCGGCTTTTTTTAGAGCAGTATTCATCTGCTCTACCGTAACGTTTTGCCCTTGTGCGAACTCCAGTTCGATCAGACTCCCTCCGGTAAAGTCGATACCGTATTTGAGCCCTATGCCGAAAAATCCCATCAGGCTTACAATAAATAGAATACCGGAGATGGCGAACCAGATATTGCGATGCTTTATAACATTAATTTTCATGACCAAGTTGTAAAGTATTAAATATCAATTATTAAGTATTAAAGGGAGGCAGATTGCTGAGATCTTTTAACAATGCTTACAAAAATCTTGATAATCTCGTTACATTCCTTTAGTAAGTGATCAGTATTCGTATGTAAGTGAGATTCCTGAATCATTTCAATCCAGTTTGCGCATTCGAGAGCTTCTTTTTTAGCAATATTCATTGAATGAATAAATTCTTTTTTTGTAAGAGCACCTTGGGCTTCGGCGATATTTGCACTGATCGAAGTTGAAGAACGTATCACCTGTTTCCCGATAACATAGCTGGCTGTATCTTTAGGAAAACTGCGTACTAGAGTGATTATGGTAACAGCAAACGCCTTGCTTCTAAGTCTAATATCGTAAATATGTCCTTCGTCTCCCATCAATTCGTCATTAATAATTAATCCTTTATCCTTGATTTATATGTCCAAGTTCTTCACATTTTTCGCATGCGACTGGATGAAGCGTTTGCGGGGCAGGACTTCTTCGCCCATAAGGGTATTAAAGATTTGATCGGCTTTTTCGGCGTCTTCGACCGTAACCTGGAGCAGCGTTCTTAGCGCAGGATTCATGGTGGTTTCCCAGAGCTGCTCGGGGTTCATCTCTCCCAACCCTTTATAGCGCTGAATCGTATACTTCTGATCTTTATCCAGCTGGGCCAGCTCGTGGTCCAGATTTTCGTCAGGAGGATAGATATATTTCGAATTTTTACCGACCGACAGTTTAAAGAGCGGCGGCTGCGCAATATAGATATATCCGCTTTCCACCAACGGACGCAGGTAGCGGAAAAAGAACGTTAGCAGTAACGTACGGATATGCGCTCCGTCGACGTCGGCGTCGGTCATGATCACAATCTTGTGATAGCGCAGCTTGGCTAGGTCAAAGGTTTCGCGGATACCGGTACCGATCGCCACGATCAGCGCTTTAATTTCGTTATTATTAAAAATCTTATCCAAACGGGCCTGTTCGGTATTCAGGATTTTACCCCGTAACGGCAAGATCGCCTGAATTTCGCGATTACGTCCTTGTTTGGCAGAACCGCCGGCGGAATCTCCCTCGACGATAAAGAGTTCGGATACCTGTGGATCCCGACTCGAACAATCAGCCAGTTTTCCCGGCAAGGTCAATCCCTCCAGGGCTCCTTTGCGTAAAACCGTGTCACGCGCAGCACGGGCGGCAATACGGGCACGGGCTGCCAGTAACACTTTGTTGATAATATTTTTTCCAAGTCCGGGATTCTCTTCCAGAAATTCCGCAAATTTTTCGGCAAACGTAGCCTCTACCACTCCTCGTACATCGGCATTCCCTAATTTGGCTTTGGTCTGGCCTTCGAACTGCGGGTCCGGGATCTTGACTGATACTATGGCGGTTAAACCTTCCCGTACGTCTTCGGCAGTGAGATTTTCTTCTTTCTCCTTCAGTAGTTCTTTGCTGCGGGCATACTGGTTGATCACGCGTGTAAGCGCCGCTTTGAAGCCGGTCAAATGCGTTCCTCCCTCGGTAGTATGAATATTATTGGCAAACGTATATACGTTTTCCTGAAAATCCTCGTTATATTGTACCGCTACTTCGACCTGAACGTTTTCTTCTGCTTTTTCAAAATAGAAAACCGAGTCAATCTGTTTTTTATGACGATTTAAATACTGAACATACGATTTGATACCGCCCTCGAAATAAAAACAGTGGGTGTCGTCACTGCGTTCGTCATAAATTTTGATCGTAATGCCTTTGGTTAAATAGGCCTGCTGTCTTAGGTGTGTTACAATAGTCTCAAAGCTGAACTCGACCGTATCAAAAATCTCAGCGTCTGGATGAAAAGTAATGGTGGTGCCATTGCGTTCGTCGGTTTCTCCGATCATGGTAACCTCACCCTGAGGAATCCCGCGTTTGAACTCTTGCCGGTACATTTTCTTGTCTTTGACCACTTCGGCAATCAGATGGGTCGAAAGCGCGTTTACTACCGATACGCCGACCCCGTGTAAACCGCCCGATACCTTATACCCGTCACCGCCGAATTTTCCGCCGGCGTGCAACACGGTTAACACGACTTCCAGGGCCGATTTTTTTGTTTTTTCGTGTACGTCGACCGGAATTCCGCGTCCGTTGTCCTTGACCGAGAGCGATCCGTCTGTATGAATTTTTACAATAACGGTATCGCAAAAACCGGCCATTGCCTCGTCGATTGAGTTGTCGACGACTTCCCATATCAAATGATGCAAACCCCGCGTATCGGTCGAACCGATGTACATGCCGGGCCTTTTTCTGACCGGGTCGAGCCCTTCCAGTACGGTGATGTCTTTGGCTGAATAAGAACTTTGTGGTGGCACAAAAAATGGTTTGTAATGTAACAGCCAAATTGTACGAAAAAAGAACAAAAAAGCAAGCGGAAAGCGCTCAGAACGTTATTTAACTTCTTTTCCGGGCTTGTAGCCTTTGCTTTCGGCGTCTTCCTTCGAAGTAAAGAAAACTTTGTTTTGCGGAGCGATCCGATTGGCAGCAGAACTTCCTACGGGATGATATATATTGCTGTTTTTACTTCCGACGTATAGCATACTGCCGGATCCTTGGGTAAATTGATCACTTTCCGTTTCTTTCACAATCGTTATTCCGCCGGTGTCTGTCTGAAACGTACCGTCAGGTTGGATCTGTATTGCCTTTTTGTTCAGAAAAAGCCGGGTTTCTTGTGCCGAAGTCTTGCCCGATAGTACCCCTTGCTCAAGTCTGGTCAATTCTATCACCGGAACAAATGTTGAAATCTGTCCTCGTTCTTTGATAGGATCATGGTTGTTCAGCGCTTCGGTTTTTATGCTGCTCCTTCCGGCGAAAAAACCTAAAAAGAGAAACAAAAGCAGTAAACCGGTCATCAGGAATTTTTCGCGCAAGGAAGTCGACATAGTAGAGGTGTGAAAGGAGTAAAAGTGGTCAGTGGTTAGCGACTAGCGGTCAGCAGAGGCAGAGTGAAAAATGCAAAATGTAAAGTTTAAAGTTGAAACAGAGAATTCTTATCTTTCTATATTCATGATTCATACTTCTTCAATTCTAACGCCTCATTCTTTCCTTTGTTTTTCTGTCAGCTGTTAGCCGTCGGCTGTAAGCCTGCCCCCACTCCTATCTCCTAACTCCGGTCTACCGACTCCTTCCTATGTCCTCGCAATACGCCTTTATACTAGGAACACATCCCTCTCTGTCAATTGCCGAAATCTCACATTTTCATAAGAAATCGGAAAAAATGGCACTTCATACGCAATACGCCGTCTTTTCCGCATCTTTCACGGATGCCCCTCAAAAAATACTCGATTCCCTGGGCGGTACGATCAAGATCTACGAGATCGTGGCGACGATAGACCGGAAAGAAGAGACATCGTTATCCGAGGTGGTTTTATCCTATCTCGAATCGCTGCCGCGAGGCGGAAAACTGACGTTTGCCCTTAACGTTTTTGGCAAGAACGACCGAGTTTTTCAGAAAGAACTTATTCTCTCGCTCAAAAAAGGCTTACGCGAAGCAGGCATAGGTTCCCGTTTCGTCAATCATGATTTTAACAATACCACCAGCGTCCAATCTTTTCATGAAAGACTGGCGGATAAGGGGAGCGAAGTGGCGGTTTTTTTTCATTACCACCGTATTTTTATCGGACGACTCGCGGCAAGCCAAAATATTGAGCAATACACCCGCCGCGATACCGGTAAACCGGCCCGGAATATGGAGGTGGGGCTCATGCCGCCGAAATTGGCACAGATCCTCATCAATCTGGCTGCCGTCCAACCGCCGTGTACTATCTATGATCCTTTTTGCGGCACGGGTGGTATCTTAATCGAAGCGTTGCGGATGGGATACGGGATCGCCGGGGCCGACATCGATCCTCGCGTGCTCGAACAAGCCGATGCTAACCTACGCTGGTATCAAAAAGAAATGGGTCTAAACACCGTCTCTCGTCCGCCGTTATTCGTCCAAGATGCTACCAAGCCTTTTTCCCGACAGCTTGGCTTTGACGCGCTTGTCACCGAAGGGTATCTGGGGCCGGTTTTGCGAAGTGACCCTTCCGAAACCGAAATCGCGCAGGTGCATACCGAAGTAGCGCGTTTGTATAGTGGTCTTTTGGGAGTGCTACAGACTGTGAATATCACGTCTATTCCGATCGTACTGTGCGTACCGGTTTTCTATCGGGACAGGAAACCATATTACTTGAACGGCTTTGCCGCCATAGTTCGTTCATGCGGCTTTGATATTGATCCGCTTCTTGCTCCTGAATCTGCCCAAATCCTGGGAATAGACCTGACTCGTGGTTCTCTGGTCTACCGCCGCGACGGGCAGTTTGTGGGGCGGGAGATCTTCCGGTTGATCAAACTGTAAGCAACTATGGTTCCGAACTTTGAGCAAGACTTCTCTATCAAAGAATCAATGAGATCGTTTTTCTGATATGCTATCTTTGTTTAGCGACTACCTCCAGTGTCATATCGTAGTAAGGTTTTTTCGGGATAAATTTCTTCTAAAAAATAATTGAAAAGCGCGGATTCCCTTTACAGCCTAAAAACCTTTCTATAAAATTTTACAACGTATCGAAAATGCCCGTACGGTATTTTCCATGACTATCTCTTTTTTAGGTATTATGAAAAACCTGGTTATCGTCGAGTCGCCTGCCAAGGCTAAAACCATTGAAAAATTCCTGGGTAAAAATTATGCGGTTATGGCTTCATTCGGTCATATCCGGGATCTTCCGCAGAGTAAGCTGGGAGTAGATCTCGAAAACAACTTCGCTCCCCAATATGTTATTCCTGCCGACAAAAAAAAGACGATCACTGCTCTGAAAGAAAAAGTCAAGCAGCTCGAACCCGAAAAAATTTACATCGCGACTGATGAGGATCGCGAAGGCGAGGCGATCGGTTGGCATTTGATGGAAGTTCTGGGACTAAAGCCAAAGCAATACGACCGCATCGTTTTTCACGAAATTACCAAATCCGCCATCGAATCTTCTCTCAAACATCCCAGAAAGATCAACGACGATCTGGTAGACGCGCAGCAGGCGCGCCGCGTACTGGACCGGCTGGTCGGTTATAAACTTTCGCCGCTGTTGTGGAAAAAGATCGCCAAAGGTTTGTCGGCCGGTCGCGTACAAAGCGTGGCTGTACGTTTGATCGTGGAACGCGAACGCGAGATTAGGGCTTTTGTGCCGCAAGAATACTGGAAGATCGTGGCCCAGCTGGAGCACGAAGATACCAAGTTCAAAGCCGAACTGGCGAAGATACGCAACGAAGCTCTTAAAATTCCCGCTCCCGAACTTAAGAAAGGAGTATGGGTTTCTTCCAAAGAACAAGCCGACGATATTTTGGCACATATAAAACAAGCCCGTCATTTCATCGTCGACGCGCTCGAGGTGAAAAAAGGATCAAAGAATCCGTCGCCACCCTTTACCACCAGTACGCTTCAGCAAGAGGCTTCGCGTAAATTGGGTTTTTCGGTAAAACAGACCATGGTGGTGGCTCAAAAATTATATGAAGGTGTCGATCTGGGAGAAGGACGCACTGGTTTGATCACGTATATGCGTACCGATAGCGTCAATTTGTCACAGCAGGCGTTGCAACAGGCGCGGGAGGTTATTTCTCATCTCTACGGAAAAGAGTATGCCCTGACCGAACCGCGTTTCTACAAAACTAAAGCCAAGGGCGCTCAGGAAGCGCACGAAGCTATTCGCCCTGTCAACCTGGATTTAAAACCCGACGATGTAAAAGAGTATCTCGATCGCAACGAACTGCGCCTTTACGAGTTGATCTGGAAACGTACCCTGGCCTGTCAGATGGCGCCGGCGGCGGTCGAGAATACGACCCTTTTCCTATTTCCGGAAAATAGTAAAGAGTACCAATTTCAAGCCAAAGGCGAAGTAATTTTGTTTCCGGGATTTATGAAGGTCTATATGGAAGGTCGTGACGACGAAGAAGAATCTGACGAGGCGGTGTTGCCGAAATTGCAGGAAGGAACCAGCTGCGACGTGCTGGATGTTACCGGAAACCAAAATTTTACCAAACCGGAGCCCCGCTATACTGAAGCCTCGCTGGTAAAAAAACTCGAATCCGAGGGAATTGGCCGTCCCTCTACCTATGCTCCTACAATTTCGACCATTATTGAAAGAAATTATACGGAGAAAAGAGAGAAATACCTCTACCCAACCGAGATGGGGGAACTGGTGACCGATTTTCTCCTGAATCACTTTGCCGATATTGTCGACTATAAATTTACCGCCGAGATGGAGGAATCCCTCGATACCGTCGCCGAAGGGAAAAAAGACTGGCGTACCATTTTGAAGGGATTTTATGAGCCTTTTGAAAAAAATCTTGTAAAAAAAGAGCAGGAAGTAGCACGGTATCAGGAACAGACCGACGAAATCTGCGACAAGTGCGGACATCCCATGATTATCAAAATGGGACGATACGGTAAATTCTTGGCGTGCTCTAACTATCCGGAATGCAAAAATATTAAGAACCTTAAGAATGCGGACGAAGAAGTACCCACAACGGACGAAAAATGCGAAACCTGCAGTTCTTCGCTGGTTTTCAAAAAAGGACGTTTCGGTGCTTTCTGGGCGTGTTCGAAGTATCCCGAATGTAAGTTTACCAAACCCATCGTCACGAAAACCGGCTTCACCTGTCCCGAATGCAAGCAAGGCGATGTCATCGAACGTAAAGGCAAACGCGGCAAACCGTTTTACGGCTGCAGCCGCTATCCCGATTGCAAGTTCGTTTCCTGGAAAAAACCGCTGAAGCAGTGTTCCGCTTGTAGCAATCTGATGGTTCAAGCCAAAAAGGGAATACTCAAATGTAATGGCTGCGGTACGGAAGAAGAGCAACCGGGCGAATCCTAAATCGATGTGGCTTCCGGACTCTTGTATCGTCTATCTTCTTTATAGTAGGGTGTCTGAATCTGAAAAGTATACATCTTCCCTTCTTCGCCTTCTCCGTCATGCTGGCTCCGCCCGGCATCCGTAGAAACACAGAGCTTGTTTAAGGTGCTAAATGAAGCGTAATTCCATAAAGATACCATGATCCATTTCCCCTACCAGGTAATAAATAGTGCACATCACTCGTGTTCATGATGTAGCACCCGTACCCGGATCCGCCGAGGCGGATGACAGATATAATGCTCGAAAACTTTTAAGACACCGATATTAAGCGTAGAGCTCCTTCGGAGATATTTTCTCTTGATCGATAAATATCTATACTCTATAGTCTATATAAAACAGAAAAAAGGTATGAAAAGCAGAAAAGGTGTAGTATACTCTGACATGAACCAGCTTGTTGTATTTGCGTACACAGTTCTTCTCTCATTTTAATCAAAATGGCTTTGCCGCAAGAAGAAGAATTTATACGGTTGATCGAGGATCTTTCTTCTCCGGAAAAACGTTTTTTGATCCGGGCTTTGCGATTTGCCAAAAAAGCGCATCTGGATCAGCAACGAATCTCGGGAGAGCCGTATATCGTTCATCCGATCGAGGTGGCGATCCGGGTATATTCCAAATTTCGGGATATCCGGATGACCGCGGCGGCGCTGCTGCATGACGTGGTCGAGGATAATGAGACGATCGAACGGCGTAGTATTTATGAAACGTTCGGGAGCTCGGTCGGATTTATGGTGGATGCGCTTACCAAAAACAGGTTGGATTTTTATGCGCTTCCTTTTACGCCCTTTGAGGACAAAATAGAACGGTTGTTGTATGCCGGGATGCTGGATGTGCGGGTATTATTATTGAAACTGGCGGATCGGGAAAATAACTTGATGACGCTCGACCGCTTAAAGGGGCACAAACAGGTGCGTATGGCGTTTGAAACGCAGGCGATCTTTTTGCCCCTACAGGGGCTCCTGAACTGGAGCAGTTCCACGGTTTGTAAGATTGACCGGGTGAAACGATCCTTTAAGGAAAAGTGTCGCCGCCGGGGTATAAAGAATCCCGCGCAACTCAAGCAGTTTTTATATGAGCAGTCTTTTTCCGATTTGAGCGAGCAATTGTACCGTTTGATTTATGCCCATAGTGACACGATTATCTGGGAGGTGAACGAGATTGAATACTATCGTGAGCTTCTCGCGCACCAGGAATTTGAGTCTAAGACCGAAGTTATTTCCTTGGAAACTAATGGATCCAATTTTATGGCTAGGTTCTGTTTTAAAACAGGTGGTATGATTATGCCCTTAGGCTCTCATTTCCAACTTAAAGCTTCTTCTTTTCAAAAATGATTATATGTTTTCATTGATTCCGCTTTTGTCCGAACGTCAGCTCGAACTTGACCTTTTGAAGAATATGAAAGTTCGAGCCATAGAACAGAAACATACGTATGTCGGAAAAGGGGCTCAATTGTATTATCAGAAAGTCAGTGCTCCCAATCTGTTTTTGGGTCCGGCTCTGACAGATGCGGAATATTACAACTTCTTATCTTCCAATTATTTGGCAGAGAATCTGGAGAAATTTGCTTTTATCTCCTTGGCCTGTGGAAATGCTTCCTCTGAGAAAAAGGTACTGGAACAAAGTTTTGCAGCCGACTTCCCCTTTGTTTATCTGGGTGTCGATTCTTCAAAAAGCATGTTAGAACTGGCCTATCAGGAGCTAAAACCGTATGACTTCAAAAAGTTTTTTATATGGGCAGATTTCATGGCTCCCAATTTCGCACCCGAGATGTTCTACTATCTGCGTGATTATCCTAATCGGGTATTTGCCTTCTTGGGTTATACTTTCGGTAATATGGTTGCTACTGACATTGTAGATACCTTGGTCAGTATCCTGAAAGGTGGAGATGTGGTATGGATTGATGCTGTTTTTCGAGAAGATACCAAAAAAGAAAGCGATTTGCTGATGTTCGAGCATTATACTCAACGTCTCCAAGATCCGCTTCAGGTGAATCATTTTTTTTATTCTCTCCAGGAAGCAGGTGTGGATATCAAGAAGGGTGAACCAAAGCTTGAGATGGTTATAGAGCATTCTATCGGGGCACTGGCTTTTCGTTATTATTTTCTGTGTAAAGAGAAAATTAATGTGACAGTGCACAGCCAGAAAGTGACTCTTTTACCCAACGAAAGGCTTGAGGTCCTAAATATTCGAGCTTATCACGAGGAGACTTTTATTCATTTTTTTGAAGAACATGGTTTTGAAGTAGTTTCCTCTATGCGAAAAGGCAAGTGGGGGCAGTTTTTGTTTCGTTTGAAGTAGAATTTAGAAAAAATTTAAGAATGAGCGTTGCGCTTTTGTTATAATAAGACGAAATTGTAACTTTTTTTAATGAATTCTACTGCGCTTCAACAGAAATATCCTGAGGTATATCAGAAGTTTTTTGTGCAGTGTCCACTGGTGTTGTCCGCGCCGCTTACTTTTTATTGGACGGAACATCCGTCTAGCTACAGTGGAGTTATGATCCGCCAAAAGATCCCTTTGAAAGTATTCTTGGGCGTAGAGTTTATTGAAAAGGAGCACATTGAGCTTGGAAGTTTGCAGTATTTTTCTAATTCCAATGCTGCATTTTTTCATCATGATCTGAATGACTTTCTGCCAAATAGATTGGAATTTCTAAACTTCATAAAAGAGAAATTTAAAAAAGATGTTGTATGGGCCAATTCGAGAGGTGTGCGATTCCACACTTTGGTCGAAGACAGTTTATATGGTTATCCTAATGGGACACGAGCTAACATATCCGCACTAATGGCTACGATCTTCCAGTTGTTGTCGGAAAAACTGAGTATAGATCAAATACAAATTTGGAAAAAGTTTTCACCGAAGTCATTATTAAAAGATGGTAAACATGGTTTTACCAAAGCATTTGAATTGGCACGTATTTTTGATCTAATTCTGTTACAAGGTCATTCTTGGACTACTACCTGTTTTTCCGCTATGGTTTCAACACCATATCCAATAATTGCTTTTCCTGCTAAGACAATTCGAACATTCGATTATGAATACCACCAAAAAAACAAGTTCAATTTGATACAGGGCAATATACCCTTTTGGGGATACGATCTCAGAGATTTGTATCCAGATCTTCCTATCGATATAACTGAGTGGCTAATTGATTTTGGAGTTATTTATTCCGGGAAAAGTGTTTTAAAACAATATAGTAGGCTCAGGGATACAATTATTGATTATAAAATTGAGGATATACGTCGCTTTATTCATGAAAAATTTTCTTCAGATATGCAATCGGCGCCCGTGATGCCCGATTTTTATGACAAATTTGGTGCAGATTCTTCCAATACTGAATTCTACACGACCGATCTCTTTGGTACTATTTCCATACGGCTTATAGACAAACTCTACCACTTATTGTTACATGGATACGATGAGAAAATAGTGAATGAATTTATCAACTTGATGCATTCCCGATATGCCTCGGTAGTTGCAACCGATCCCATGTCCGAACATATGCGAAAGTTGCTACACCGATTGAATTCTGCCTTTTTTCACGCTAATCCATTGAGTAATTTTTCTATCTTTGCCATGTATGATGGTGCACGAGGCGGCAATATCGGCTTTGTCAGTTCAATCGGTACCCACCGCAAGGCTCTGGAAAATGCTGTCCAAACATTGCAGAAAGAGTATCCCGATCTTGCGATCGAATACCTCAGCTGGCGCGATGGATATTGTTCGGACGGCGTAATAGTGGAGCAATACATGGATCAATCGATCACCTCGAAGCACCTTGGCAAAAATCTGGTCAAGATTATCCAGTATCGAAACGACGGAAAATATGAAAAGATTGTACCGTTCAATGACGTTGATCCATCGGATGAAAAATCAGATGTCACCCTCAATCTGATTGAAAACAATATCACCATGGGAAACCTGCCTGTTTCGAGCAAAGAACTTCATTCCCAGACCGCCACGATCCAGATAGTCACCATGCTGCTGGACGACCCCAGTCATGAGATTATGAACACTGAGCTCAAACGTTCAGCCTATGCTACCAGTAAAAATGAGATGCAGGGTAAAATCACAGGTCCCTTTTGTCGGCTTATGAAAGAAAGAACCGGCAAGACTTTGGAAATAAAACTTAAAGGAACCAATACCAATTTCAATATTGCGCTGAAGTTGTCTCATGATAGTAGTATAACCATCATCCAGAAACTTTTTGATACTTGAATCATTCTGATGAAAAAGTCCATGACTTCAAGATCTGATATTATTACTATGGAGCTTGAATAAGCTTGCTATAGAGCAATTACCATAAAATACTTCGTAGTATCATCGGATTGAAAGCGAAGGAGTATGAGCCTATTTCAATCCGCGTATTTTGGCCGTGACCAGATGCGAAACTCGGTCGGGGAAGAGGCTGCGCATTTTTTCCAGAGTCGTTCCGAGGACCAGGTTATTCGGCATTTCGGAAAGGATGGCTTTGGTCGCCGTTTGTTGGGTTTTCCAGTCTTCGATTTCCCCCAGATAAACGCTCAGGCGGTAAACCGAATTACTGATGACTCCCTCCAATTCTGTCCGCTTTTCTTCGGTCAGATTACTTTGCAGTTGAGCCAGTTCGACGATTTGGGAAACCTCGAAGCGGTAGGTGGCCGGCAGGGTAAAAGGATCCGATTTTACGCCTGTTTTGGGCGTTTCCGACGTTGAAACCGCATTCGTATTTTCGTTGCCGTCAGGGGCGTTCACATTCTCGTTCGTATCGGCCGGTACCGCATTGTTATTATCGTTGCCGGGCGAGACGAGAATATCGCTCCCATTCTCGTTGTCCGGAGAACTCACGATCGAAACCGAATCTACCACGATCTTTTCTTTTACGCTTTGTTCGATAATATAGAGATTTTTGATGAGCGCGATCATGGCCCGTTGCCGGTCGTCTGTGATTCGCTTGTCGGCCTGCGTCAGGGCTTCTCCCGTAATGGTATCGATCAAAATCGTACTCAGTTCTTTTTTGTTTGTATCGGTCGGCCGGCTCTCCCCGGTCAGGAGGTTATACACCGTCACTATTTTGAGATTATAATCTTTCAACGCCGCCAGAGCTTGATCGGTGTCCCTCTCATTGAGGAACCGGATGGCCTGGTTGAGCTTCACCGAAGCGATCTCCAAATGGCCGGTAATCGTTTTGTATACTTCCGGATCCAGATCCTGGGGTATGGCCGCAGCTGCTTCGTTGGAGTTCTGATTGGCCGATCCGTTGGTATTATCCTGGAGTGTGGCGGCAATCACGCCTCCATTGTTGTCGGATCCGGTTTCCGGTTTGTCGCTCTCCGGCTGGTTCTCTTTCGTATCGTTAGTTTGCGGGGTGATCGTAAAAGCCGTCGGGCTGTTGCCCGGCTCTTTGGCGATTTTGACCGAATAACCGGCGACCGGTTGGGCTTGCGCCAGGATCTGTTTGGTCGGCTGCTGGGTCTTCGTATCGATCGCTTTTACGGTTAAGGCATTTTTCAAGACGGTTACGTCGGTTTCCCCTTTTTTGTTGACATTGATCGTAAAGTCCGAGGAACTGGCTTCGATGATGCCGCTGGGGGTTTGAATTTTTACCTGCGAAGCTTCCGAATCGGCTTTTTCCACGCTGCCGGTCAGATTTCCTTCGTCGATCCGCAATGAAACATAGCTTTTTTTCACATCCTGCGGGTTGACCAAAAAAGCATCGACCGTAACAACCGTTTCAGCTGCCAAAATCGTACTGCTCGTGTCGATAAAGTCGACCTGCACTTTAGAATTTTTAGGTACGGTCAGCTTATCTCCGACCGTAATTCCGGTATTTGATGTAATTGTAAAAGGTTCGAGTCCCGCTTTTTCCAAAATTAGAGATCCTTCCAAGACTTTGGCTTCGGCCACATACGCCTTGACCGCCTGCGGCGGTACCAATCGTATCACCAGTCCGAAAAACAGAATCAATCCCAGACTTGTGGCTATTAATTTCTGCATCAGAAAAAATAAGTCTTTTCTCCTCGAGCCGGCCTGGATCGTTTGGAGCAAGTGTTCTTTTGAATGTACCCTAAAATAGTGAGAAGGACTCACTTTTTTCGAAGTTGCGCGGATCAGTTCTGAAAGCTTCATGATCTTTGTCTCGTCAAACCAAAGAGATAAAATTTGCTTCTTATAAAGGACCTATTCATTATTCTAAACGGATGGAAGTTCCCTATTGTTTCAAGATTCGTAGTATTTCTTATTTCCGGTCTCGCAAATGAGCGGATACTTTTTGACAAACCTGCTTTTCACGCTTACAGTGCCTATTGTAGCTTTGATTTCCCTGTATGCAACTTGTTCGTTCTACTTTCTTTATTGCTCTGGCCTCTTTTCTCAGCCGGCTACTGGGAGTGATGCGCGAAAACCTTCTGGCGAGCCAGTTCGGCGGTCTAGGGGGGAGCAATCCTCTGGACGCGTATTATGCGGCTTTCCGCATTCCCGATTTTCTGTTCAATCTGGTTATCATGAGCGTCGGGGCGGCCGTCTTTGTGCCGATATTCGCTCGCTTTCTCAAAAAAGATCCTGATCAAGTACATCGTATTCTGAATAATTTCTTGTCGGTTGCTTTTGTATTTTTGGCAATTGGCTCGGTACTTTTGTATCTTGCCTTGCCGCTCTATCTCGACGGTCTGACGCTGGGGTTGCCGGCATCTCAAAAGGAATTAACTGGTAACCTCATACGCATCATGTTGCTTTCACCACTTTTCTTTGGTATTAGCAGCATTCTGAGCAGCTATCTCTCGGTGTATAAAAATTTTACCGGCTATATCTGGTCGCCGCTCCTGTACAATATTTCGATTATTCTGGGTATTGTCTTTCTGGTACCGCTGTGGGGGGTATACGGTGTGGCCTGGGGGGTGGTAATTGGCGCACTGTGCCACGCGGCAGTACAACTGTTTCCGCTCATGGCGAGTAAACATCGCTATGTCTGGACATTTTCGCTTAAAGATCGGTCCATCCGCGAGATGAGCCGGCTTATAGTACCGCGTATCGTCGGCGTGAGCGCTTCCCAGATTAGCCTGCTTGTGGATACTGTTATCGCCGGTACCTTAGCTGCCGGGAGTCTGACCATTTTCAACTGGTCGCAGAATATCCAGTATGTCCCGATCGGACTGGTAGGTATCTCGATTTCGATCACGGCGTTTACAGTATTGTCCGACCATGCCGCCGAAGATAATCGGAGCGGCGTTTACCAAGCGCTGATGAACAATATGCGCGTCATTATTTTTATAATGTTACCGATGACATTCGGTTTTTTTCTGCTGAGGTATAGTCTGGTGGATCTTGTGTTTAATTACGGAAAATTTTCCAGCGTGGCCGAAAATTTAAACCTGACCGCCAATGTTCTGGGTGTATTTGCCGGGAGTCTGATATTCCAGGCGCTGGTTCCTTTGTTGACCCGGGTATTTTATGCCTATCAGGATACGCGTACTCCGGTGCTTATTACGATCATAACGGTTCTGATCAATACCGTTCTGAGCCTCTTCTTTGTTTGGACGCTCCATCTGGGTCTCGTCGGTCTGGCTTTGTCCTTTTCTATCGCTCAGGTGGTGAATACTGTCTTGTTGCTGTATTTTATGAATAATAAATTTATACAAAAACAAGCCGGAGATAGCTTGCTTTCTTTTTTAGGGAACTGCATTCTGGCTACATGTATAATGGGGAGCGGTTGTTGGGGCGTTCATACTCTTCTGTCTAGCGTAGGCGAGGGAAAAGTTTTTATTATTCTGGATCTGTTGGGGACTTCTTTCATAGGTATGATCTTGTTCTTTGCGTTTACCAAATGGCTGGGGATTCGGGAAGCCGACCTTTTCATCCATAAATTTTTCCACAGGAAAAAGACTCTTGAGTGAAAGAAAGTTCGAACAAAGATAAACAAATATTTTTATCTACTTCTTCTCAATCGATACGAATCTAAGGTATTCGACTCCTTTTTCTCATGCAGCTAAGGGCCTTTTGGGCCTATAATCAAAATAGAAGAAGGCAATTTTTTCCGGAATTTAAAAAAACTTTAGGTTTCGGACTTGTTTTTAACAAAGACCCCTGTATGCTTATTTCATAATCTTTATAAATATATTGATCAATGACTACCGAAAAAGAACGATTTGAGGTTCTGTTTAAAGAAATCCATGAGAAACTCGTCCTTCTGGCCGATGCGGTTTTATCCTTAGGCGAAGGGGTTACCCGCATTGAACAAGAAATTGTGCAAATCAATCACAAGTTGGACCGATTGCCGCCGATCGAAGTGGTTGTGTCCGACCATGAACACCGAATTACCCGGCTAGAACGGAAAACAGCCTGAAAAGATCTTTTCTATCCCTATTCTTTTTTTATCTATGGCTTCTTCCAACATCGAAATCGAGGCGAGGTTTATCAATATAGATAAAGCTGAAATCATCCGAAAACTGCTCCAATTGGGAGCAGTCGATCAGGGAGAGGAACACTTGCAGGAGATTATTTTCTACGATAAAGACGGCAAATGGCAGTTTGAGGAAAGAAAGTGTATCCGTTTACGTAAAACCAGTAAGAAGGTTACCATGACGTTTAAAAATTCGAAGATCGAAATGGTCGACGGTACAAAAGAGATCGAACTCGAGATCAATGATATGGAAAAGGCTAAACTGCTTTTACTCGAGGCTGGCTTGATCTTGTACCGCCAACAGGAAAAGAAACGACATACGTTCCATCTCGGCGAGGTAACTTTGGATATAGATACGTGGCCTTCGGTGCCTCCCTATATTGAAATCGAAGGACCGTCTGAACAACTGGTGCGCGACGCTGCCGGTCAGCTTGGTCTTTCCTGGAATGACGCCATTTTTGAAGCCGTACATTTTATGATCGAGAAGCAGTACGGCATTCCGTTCCCCCGACTGCGCTATTTTATGTTCGATCGCATTGAGGAAGCCTAAACGATCAGTTTTTATCTATTCAACAAACGACTATCGTTTTCAAGCGACAGCGTCTTTTTAGGAATCATGAAGGTTCGTTTTTAATCGTCGATCGGAATCAGTTCGGATTCGAAGTTGAAGGTATCGAGCGCATCCTGACCCACGGCTTCGACAATCTCGTCGATAGCATTTTCAAATTTAATGATACGCTGGGTTCCTTTGAGCATGTCGCGTATGATGATCGTTTTTTGCTTGACTTCGAGCTGTCCCAGAATCAGGGCGAGAGGAGCGTCGAATTTGTCTGCCAGACGCAGTTGCGATTTAATGCTGTCTTTGCCGAAAGAGGCTCGCGCTTTGATGCCGCGCATACGCATTTCCCGCATCAATTTCATCGACTTGAGTTTTGCTTCGTCTCCCAACTGGATGATAAAGACATGGATTTTATCTTTCGTCGGTACTTTCCAGCCCATATCCTTCATTGCCAGAATAAGCCGTTCGATGCCCAGCGCGAAGCCCGAGGCCGGCGTGGGAGGGCCTCCATAAAGTTCGATCAGTTTGTCATAGCGTCCGCCTCCTCCCAGGCTTCCCTGGGCTTTGGCAGTGTTTTTAAGCATTATCTCAAAAACCGTCTTGGTATAGTAGTCTAACCCTCGTACCAGTTTGAAAGACTCCACATAGGGTATTTCCAGTATATCGAGGTATTTCTTGAGATCGGTATGAAAAGTTTTGCATTCCTTACAGAGATAATCGCCGATTTTGGGCGCGAGTTCGGACAATATCAGACAGTCTTCTTCCTTACAATCGAGCAGACGCAAAGGATTTTTTTCCAGCCGATTCTTACAGGACTCGCACAAACTGCGTTCTTTCCCGGCATAAAAATTGCGCAGAGCTTCGATATATTTGGGGCGGCAAACATGGCAGCCAATCGAATTAATGGTCACGTCGATCTCTTTTCCCAAGCCCAAGTCGCAGCAGATAATATAAGCCAGCTGGATCAATTCTGCGTCGATGGCCGGATCGAGTTCGCCAATGCTCTCGACGTCGAATTGGAAGAATTGGCGATAGCGCCCTTTTTGGGGACGCTCGCGGCGGAACATCGAGTCGATCGCATAGAACTCGACCGGTTGGGGCCAGTTGAACATGCCGTGCTCTATATAGGCACGCGCGATGCCGGCGGTACATTCAGGGCGCAGCGTCAGGGATTTATCGCCCTGGTCGGTAAACGTATACATTTCTTTCTCGACAATGTCGGTATCGTTTCCGATGCCTTTTTGAAAAACTTCGGTATATTCCAATGACGGCGTCGTAATACGGCGAATGCCGTTCTGCCGGCAGCGATGACGTACTACTTTCTTGATAAACGTGAAAAAATCCTGATCGTCGCCGAACCAGTCGTGCATACCTTGAACCGATTGAATTTTTTCCATGTTCTTTAGATGGGGGGTAAAGTTTCGCAAAATAGAAACAGCTTGCCTTGTATTATACCTTTGTATTTTGTCAGAGGCAAAGCAAAATCGCGTATGTTTTTTTCTTCGACCGATTGTCGTGCATCAATTTCTTTTTTAGGTATTTCTAGTTGTGTCCCCGTTCATGGTTAACTTTCTGAAAGAACGGATTGGTAATGCATACAATTGCACAATACAATATAAAGCCCTGTATCACTACCGGGACCGCATTTCCTGCTTGTGTCAAAGAACTCAGAGCACCTAATAAGGCTATTGCGCTGAAAATTGTTGACATGATTGGTGACCATTTCTGTCCTTTCAAAGCTCCGCGAGACATAAATATGAGCAATATGGCGATTCCCAATACGATTATTCCCAAAAACATGCCTACTCCTCCAACAATGCTGCTGAGTCCTTCGGTCAGTTTATGTATTTGTTCCGGGTCGACGGTTTGCGCTACCGTACCGTTTTGCGCTGCTTGTTTTTTAACTTCTTCCTGCAATAACTCGCCGCTTACACCCAGTACTTTCAGCATTCCGGGTAATGCCTGTTGTAAAAAAAGCAATATTAAGCCGACCAGACTGGTCAAGACCGCTCCTATGATATTTATGACGGCCAGAAACGTAGCTTGCCAGGGGCGTTTGAGGAGAGCAGGATTGTCCATGCCATTTAAGAATAGAGAATAAAAAATAACTAGTCTTACTATAGCGGGGCTTCTTTTTTCGTGCAATTTCTTTCAAATCATTTCTCTGTTTGTGGCTCAGCGTAAGATGTCCGTATTGAACTGACTGTATCGTCCGGCCTGATTCTTTTTTCATGTACTCTTTGTTCCAATGTATAAAAAGATATACATACCAAAATGCTATGATCTGTAATGTTTGGCAGTGTTTGTGTTTCATTCTCTCGTTCGACTTTTGCTTTTTTGATCGTTTTTCTGTAAAGTACTGTGGCTGAAAAAATCTTTATTTTGTTCTTAGTTTTTCTGCTTATGTTTTCAACACATGTATATCCTTCCGGTCTGACGCTTATTACCGTTCCGATGAAAAGCACGCAGTCGGTCACTGCCCTGATCCTGGTGGGAGCCGGCAGCCGCTATGAAACTCCTAAGATCAACGGGATTTCGCATTATTTGGAACACATGTTTTTTAAAGGGGCGCAACGATACCCTACCTCGCATGACGTTTCGAGCGCCGTGGACGAACTCGGTGCCGAGATGAATGCTTTTACCGGCAAGGAGTATGCCGGCTACTATATTAAAATCGCAGCCAAGCATCTGGACAAATCGCTCGATATTCTCTCCGACATGTTGATCAATCCCACCTTCGATCCGGCCGAGATCGATAAAGAACGCGGAGTAATTATGGAGGAATACAATATGTACCAGGATACGCCGATGTACCAGGTGCAGTGGGATTTCGAGCGCTTGATTTTTGGCGATCAGCCGCTGGGATGGGACGAAGTCGGCACAAAGGAGTGTATTATGAGCATTCAGCAGAAGGATTTCCAGTCGTATAAAAATATGCTGTACGGTGCCAAGAATACGGTCATTACGCTGGCCGGCAATTTCGACGAACAGGAAGCCCGGGCCATGATCGAACGTTATTTCGAGTTTTCGCTGATCGAAAAAAATAAAGAGTTCGATGCGTATAAACCCCATACACCTACCAGCCGGGTTTCGGTTACCAATAAAAAGACCGAGCAGGCCCATTTGGTGTTGGGAGTGGAAGGACTAGACTATTTTCACCCCGATCGCTATGTCCAGGAAGTCATTGCGACCATTCTGGGGGGTAACATGAGTTCCCGCATGTTTCAGAAGATTCGCGAAGACCGCGGTTTGGCTTATTATGTACAAAGTTCGTTTAGCGATTATAAGGAGACCGGGGTGTTTTATACCCGGGCCGGGGTCAGTCTGAAAGATATCGACGACGTGGTCCGGCTGATTCAGGATGAATACCGTTTGTTAGCGAACGAACCGGTGACGGAGAAAGAACTGACCAAGGCGAAGGAATTTATCAAAGGCAAGATGATGCTGTCATTTGAAGATACCGAAACAGTGGCCCACTTTTACGGTCGTCAAAAACTGTTGCGCAACGAAGTGAAAGACCCGCAAGATATTACCAAGAATATTGACCTGGTGACCTTGGACGACCTATCCCGTGTTTCCAAAGATCTCTTCGGTCGTCCGATGTATCTGTCGGTCATCGGTCCGTTCGATACTCCCGCCCGGTTCGAATCCCTTATGTAATTTTTTATTTTTTTTAATTTCTTTTTTGTATGGTACAGCGCTCGCTTATTCTTCTGAAACCCGATGCTTTGGAACGTGGTATTGTCGGAGAGATCTTGACTCGCTTTGAACGAGTCGGAGCTAAAATAGTAGGATTGAAGCTTCTGGTATCCGAGAAAGATACTGCTATGCAGCATTATACTGACGATTTGGCTAAAAGACGTGGGGAAAAGGTTCGTGAAATGATGATCTCCATGATTACTTCCGGACCGATTGTTGCTATCGCTCTGGAAGGTGTCGATATGGTTGAAGTTGCTCGAAAAATGGTTGGAGCTACCGAGCCAAAAACGGCGGCTCCGGGTACGATCCGCGGCGATTATGCCCACGTTTCTTTTCAACACGCCGACGAAAAGAATATCGGTATTTTCAATCTGATTCATGCCTCCGGTTCTCCGGAAGAAGCCGAAACCGAGATTGGCGTGTGGTTTAAAAAAGAAGAATTGGTTACATACAAACCCAGTTATACCCGTTTTACGATCAGCGAATAAGTTGACTTTGTCCAGAGGTTTTTTTTATAATACACAGGAGTATTTTGCAGTATTCTTAAGAAATGGATTTTTCTATCCTTAGGAACGTTTCCACTTTGTAGGTTTTCTGTCATTATCTTATCTATAACGAACAAGAAAGGAGGTGCCTATGATCAAGCTCAAGAAAAATCCGAATGAAAATAACGACCATATTTACCGTCGCTTTAAAAAAGCCGTTAAAGAGGCCCGTTTTGTCAACGTGCTTAAAAAAGAACGTTATCATAAAGGCGAACCTACCCGCAGCAAAATGCGGGACCGTGCGCTGATGCGGGAGCAATATCGAGCCGCACGCAAGAAACAGAAATTCATCGAATAGCAATTCCTTTAAAAAGATCCGCCGCGGCGGATCTTTTTTTATACCATTTTCTTGGCAAAGCTATCCGGACAGTATCTTTGCAGGCTTTTCTGAAAAAAAATACGGTAATCTCAATTCCATTTCGAATCGAAACTACGTTATATCAAAGTAGATTTTGTAAAACGCGAAGAGCAGGTCGGGAGGCCATGCTCTTCTGGATAGATTTTTTCTGCTATCATTTATTTGGATTTTGATATTGGGCATTCTTTTGTCATTTGTCCGTCACGGCGGATTGAGATTTGGCTCTCTACGCGCCGCCCTCTCAAGGTAAAACCAAATAGAAGTGGTCAGTTTCTTGCCACATTGGCGCTCATTTGTTCAGGAAAGGAAAAACCTATTTATCTTTTTCAATATAGTCCTCCACCAAAACCGAAATCGACGTCGAGACCGGGATCGCCAAGATAATTCCCAGGATGCCAAAAAACTGCGCGCCAATGAGCATCGCTACGATGATAACGATCGGATTCAGGCCGACTTCTTTATTCATGATCAGCGGCACCATGATATTGTTTTCCAGACTCTGTATCAAAATATACAATACAATGACCCATAATGCTGCCCAGCCCGAGACATTCAATGCAATCAAGAGGGCTGGAATCATACCGATAAGGGGGCCGACAAACGGTATTATTTCGGTTACGCCGGCCACAACGGCTAGTGTCTCTTTATACTGAATATCCATCCCAAAGAATTGTAAAATGTATAGACCCATATAAGTAAATATGCCAATACTGATACAGAGCAATACCTGGCCGCGTACCCATCCGCCGATTTTTTTCTGCATCTGGCGCGTTTTGATCGTAAAATAATGTGCATGTCGGGCGGGGATGAGCGCATGGGCGAAATTGTAAAGGGCGGCTTTGTCCGTAACCATAAAATACGTTACTACCAATACCAGTACCGCATTGAGAATACCGTTAAAGATCGCTCCCAGCGCCAGCAACACATTGCCCGCGATATTGCCCAGCTGGCTGCTGATCGTGGAAAGGATCTTTTGGAGCTCGCTGATAATCTGCTCTTTGTCGATATTGTTTACGAGACTGTTAATGACCGGTTCAAGTTCCTTGCTAAAGGTAATCTTGGTATTTTCGGATAAAATATTGTTGATAAAGGTGCTGATATTGGTGGTCATGGTAATCAGCTGATCGACGATGATCGGAATGATCGAGTAAACTACCGTGCCCAGAATGACTAAAAGAGCAATATACATTATAAGCACGCTGATACCCCTGGGGATTCTGCGCGCCTCGAGACCGTCTACGACCGGATCCAGTGCGGCGGCCAGGATCAGCGATACGAAGAGCAGTACCAGCGTGCTCTGAACCGAATATAAAAAATAGATCAGCAGTAAAATGCCCACAATGGCAAAAGCACCCTTGGTAATACTGGAGACGCTCACGTCCACTACGGTGCGAGGTTTGTCCGTATCCCCGGACGCAGGAGAAAGCATATGTTCGTCACTAGCCGGTTCCTGATGGTTGTGTTTTTTGGGGAGTTTCTGCTGCAGCGCGCTCAGGGTCTTTTGGGTCGTGTTGAGCAGTTTTTGAGCTTGAGAGACAAGTTTATTAGCCATAGGAAAAAAAGATGAAGAAGCAAAGATGTGTGTTTAACCGGCCAGGGTCGTTTGCAAAACGTTTATGATGACCCATGCCAGGGAGCTCACGATCAATCCCGCTACGGCGTACGTAATAGTTTTTTTCGCCTTGGCTTTCTGGTCTTCGACAATTCCGCCTACGATATACTGGTATCCGCCGTACATCAGCATCAGAACTGCCAGCGTTCCGGCAATGCCGATCAAAAAGTTTACAAAATAGTAAATGAAAAACGGAATATCTTGCAGTCCGCACGAACCGTCGTTGATGCACGATTGTTTTGGCAGTACCCCGTTCCCCTCGGTGCTGGTTTGAGCCCACGAGGTCGTAGGTAGCAGAAACCCGTACAGGAAAGCGAAACTAGTATTGAAGAAAGATTTTATGCGCATAAGGAAGGTTTGTAGCACCTATTCTACCAAGTTTGCTGTATACGTTAAACTTTTTTATCTGATTCTTTTTGTTTCTCTAATCAATATTCCCTCGAAAGTCTATGTCGATGATGCTCACTTCTCCGTCTTTTACTTCATAAATGATCCGGATCTTCCCTACCCGTAAACGATACTGATGAGATAAAGATCCTTTCAGCTTTTTTATATCCTGTCCGGCAAACGGCGATTGTTTTAACGCTTCCAGTCTGTTTTTCAGCTTTTCACGAAGCGGGGCTTCCGGTGAACGCAAAAACTTTACGAGTTTATCCGGCATATACTCTTTTTTACAAGGCTGAGATAAGATCGTCAATACTAAGCCTCTGGCCATGATTGTCTCTGTCGGCATTAAATATGTTTCCAGCTTTAAACGATTCGTGGTCTTCTGTCAAAAAAGCTTTGACAAGGACTATCTTGATCAGAGAACTGGCCGGAACGCCGTACTTATCGGCTTTCTTCTGTATAGCTTTTTTGACTTTTTCATCCACACTTACTTGAATCAGTGACATAGAATTTAATAATGTTACTATAAAAAATCATATAAATTGTAGTATAATTATATGAAATAGTAAATAACTGTTGAATATTTGTCTCTATTTTCACCTTATTGAAAAACGATTCCTTTTTGCTATGTTTGAAAAATGTTTTTGAACCAGCCTGGATGCTTCAGTCCACTTTCGGCAGATAGCCTGGTAGGAGATCCTGAGTACGGATATCTTTGGGAAACGGTTCGACCTCAGGAAGACTGCTGAAGAGTACGATAGCGTAGCGATCTCCGTGTAGTGTCGCCAGGTCGGGACGCGAAACCACCTGGTGCCAGAGCGGCTGAATTTTGTTGCGGGTGAGTACTCCCATCTGGTAGGCGCCGAAAGCCACGGTTTTGCCGGTATCGATCGGCAGCTCTTTCCAGGTGTTATCCCAGTCCAGATACTGGGCTCCGGGATAGTTTTCATACAGATGGAGCGTAAAGCCCGAACGGTCAAAGTGCGGATCGGCCAATATATGGGGAGCGTCCTGGCTGGGAATATAGTGCAAAAAGCGCAGGGTCAGTTCACGCGCTTCGAGGTTTTCGTATAATGCGGGTATGCTGTCTCGCATGGAATGAGCAATGGAGAGGATGTAGTCGCCACTAATTTGTAAAAGTTCGTCTGCGAAGTCGTGAAAGGCCCGAATGCCGGCTATCTTGGCTCTGCCGGATTCGGCGAACGTTTTTATGTAATTGCGGTTGAAGTGGAAAAATTCTTTTTCGTCGCGGCCGGCTTTGCGCTCTCTCCGCTGGTAGCCCGGTTCTTTGCCTTCGGGTGTTTCGGGAAAATGGGTTAGATTTTTCTCGTCTATGCGAAGGGCGCAGAATTCTTTCCACGGTGCGGCTGCCCCGATAAATTCCGCCATTTCGCGCGGGTAGGGGATCCGGGTGAAGATTTTTTCGGACAATTGCTCGAAGACTTTTTCTTCTTTCAGTTGCGTTTGCCAGTTGGGTGCATGAAATCCTGCCAATCGATCCCCGAGCTTCGAAGGTGTTCCATAGACGTAGTAAAGAAAATAAGCCTATCGTCGATTCTTGAGCATACGTATCTGTTCGTACGAATCGACTTTTTTGTATTGTGGACTTTTCTTTTTGTACTGTCAATTCACGGAATTTCTCGATTCCGATGAGAGATTCTCCTTACGTTTGTATATAGCTAACTTGTAATAACTTGCCATAGTGCCTCATTACTTTATCACCTCGTCTTACCGCTTAATGCCGATCTCTAATGAAATGAAATAGTACTATTTTTACGACATCCTATATTGATTCAGCTATATTTTCCAGATGACAAAAGGTGCATGTTCTATCGCATCCTTATTTGCAAATTCTTGAAAAGCAACAGCTCCATGTAATTCTTCCAAAAGAAAGTTTTTGTTCAGTTTTCCAAGTTTTTCAATCTCCTCTTTTTTATATGCACAATTTGTCACAGCTGATACTTCTATGGCTGCCCCACATACATCGTATCCCTGGAATTGCCATTCTTGTGCAGCCAAAAGCCCCAGGTTTCTTGTGAGAGCCCATTGGTATAAGGGAATCTCTTTACTTCCAACCATTCTCTTTACGATTGACATGTCTTTGCTATAAATCTCAAACGCGTAGAGTGTGAATATTTTTTTCTCAGCCGGGGTAAGATTCCCATATATCGATTTTAATTCTTCATATGCGGGATGAAATTCTAAGGGATAACTTTGGTTATTTTCATAGTGCCAAATAATACTTTTCTCGTATCTTTCACATAGACTTGTGTCCATAGTTACGAATTCTCCTTTTCCAAAAGTATAATTTTCACCTCCAGAAAAGTACCTTTCTCTAATATCGAAACCTACAGTGATGAAAGAATTGTTATATTCCATTAGTAAACTTCGATACCGAGGCATTCATCATTTTTATCTATATTCAGATTCACACCAGCTATCAGTGAATGATGAGAATGAGGTCAGGATATCTGATCTTATCGTAGCGTATTGTACTGCTATGATTTGCTAAGAAGATTCGTCCTCGTTTTGGGGAAAGATGTATAAATCAAGGTCTAATATTGCTCCCATGTCGGCAATTTTTTGGATCATGTCTGCTTCAAAAAACAAGTAAGGATGGCTTTCGTGAGATACCGAACCTATCGTGAGATATACTTCATGGTCTTTTGATAGCTCTTTTATTTTCCCAGTAATCGTGTCAGGAATTTTATGCAATAAGTCTTTTATATGATCAATAACATCCAAGTGTGACTCATCTAAGTTGGAATTTATACGCCATTTGTGTATCTCATATAACTTTTGAGGATTTGTGAGAGGAATTGGTTCTCCTTTTCTCTTAAGTTCATCGCATGTTATTCCTAAGAAATCCGATATTTCTTCTGGTGACTTTGTATCTGAGAGGATATTGAGAAATACATTAACATAGGGAGTCATAAATGTTCTTATTCATTATAAATATTTATTTCTAGGGGATCGATTTCTCCTGAACCTTTTCTGGGGCCCAATCCTACATTACCTTTTTTATCAATGAATACATCTTGTTTTGATTTCCCTACCTTCCATTGAGGATCATGTGCATTAAATCCTTTTTCTTTCAACGTTTCAATTTGATGTTCATTCGCTCGTTTCCAATCGCTCTTCTTGGTTATATCTTCTGGTTCATCACCCCCACTCAACGCCTTCTTAGTCGAATACTGCGCAATTCCCGTACCTTGTTGTACTCCTAAAGCCCCTACTCCTACCCCTGCCGTGACTACACCAACCGCGAGAGCCTCGCTTCCCGCCGAGAGCGCTCCTGCTCCGGCCACACTTCCTGCGATTACTAACCCTCCTCCAACCGCTTCCGCAACACCAACTCCAAAACCAATCCCGTTTCCCACCGCCTCACCCAGAGCAAAGCCCGTACTTTTTTCTTCCGGGGCGATCGGATGTCTCATGCTCGGATGAACTATCTGCTAACTCCCTAACTTTCGTGATAATAGTCTTACTTTCTTATTCTTCAGATTTTTTTTCCAATCACTTGCATTTTTTCTTGAGGAATTCCTCTGCTTTTTGCAAATCTCTCATTAAAATTCCAGATTACCCCATTGAAGGATATGGGATATATTTCCAGGGCTCTATTATCGACTTGTATCAAGACAAGAAGCTTTTCTCCAAATAGAAGAAAATATCGTGAGCAATTGTTTAATACGTCTAATAAATTTAAGGAATATTCCTCATCTTTAGACATATAAGAATCAAACTGATAAAAGATTAAGATTAAACCTGTAGAGTTTTCCACTGTTTCTCGGTTCTTAAGACTATCATTTAGAGCATCGAGGTTCATCCCGTAATAGGGAAACTGCAATTTATCTTGCAAGTCTGTATGCATGGTATGTCGATCTTTCCACTGATGGCAATGAAATTCATATACTTCATAGCCTTTTTGTGACAGCCAGTTTTTATCCTTGTCTAAGTAATCTTTTTTATGATACAAGATACAACTGCCATCCCTTATAAGATCGAAATCTAAATGTTTTTGGAAGACAACTTCTCTACGGTTGAAAGGTATCATAATTTAATTTCTAAGTAGTACTATTTTATTTGGTAAAATGGTGGATCAATTCCATTTGGAACAGTACCATAGTGTGTATTAGTAAAGAAAGTAGTTTCTCCCTGCCCTCCTACTACAATCCTGTCTAATCCTCGATCAGAGCCGGTGGTCAATGGTTTTACATCAAATTCTGTATAATAGTTTGGTTTTTGCAAAGGAAGCAAGCCTTCTCTATTTTCAAATACCTCTTTTCCTTTATATCCCTGCAATGATTCGTAACCGTTACTTTTTAGTTGAGAAACTGTATTTTGAACATTAGTTGGTAACACATCACCACTAACTTTAGGAATATCGGCATTTATCGCGTCGTCAATACCTTGTCGTACAGTGGAAGTCGTTGACTGGATTGCTTCTTCTCCCGCCTTTCCTAAAAGTTTCCCTCCAACATATTCAATCCCTGCACCGAGCCCTTTCCCAATTACTCCGCCCACAACTGCTCCTACTGCCATATCCACAATCTCGCCGTTCAAGCCGTCTCGGGCCGGAGCTGCAGTTGCCGCAGTGACCGGACCTTCCGGTCCCGGCGCATTGGCAATCGGAATTCCACTAAAGAAAGTCGTCAGCACATCGATTGCCGTGACTACAACTGATACAAGAGCTGCCAGGAGTTGTAAGAATTGTCCATCCGGATCAACATACTTTAGCGGATTGTTGGCGACATAGCTGTAGTTGTTGAGCAGCTGCGGATTTACCAGCAGATCGGCAAACTTGTCATGGAAAAATACTGCCGGATCGACCCCCATGAAGCGCCCTATGTCACTATCATAGTACCGCGCTCCATAGTAGTACAGTCCGTTTTCGCTATCCAGCTCTTTTCCGGTAAATTTTTTCTTGTTTGCGTACGACTGAAAGCGCTGGTCGACCCGTTGCGAACCGAAAGGCAGATAATCCTGCACCTCGAGCATATACCCATTCTGATCCGTATCGACGCTCGATCCGGTCAAATGATCGGTATGATGATAAATCGGAGCGGTGATATTCCCCGTAATCGTCGTCTCGATCGATACTCCCTGTCCTTTGCCCAAGGGAACATTGATCCGCTGCAGAGTTGTACCAGTCAGTACTCCCGAACTATTCGCCGTTCCTTCGATTTCGTAGTCTCCTAAATATACCTGTAACGCATTGCTCCCCGAACTCCATTTTTTGATTCGATTAAAACCCTGATCGTAAGCATACTTCGTCACCGCGGTTCCTTTGACCGACTGGCTGAGATTGTTGCGGTAATCGTAGCTCAGATTCTGATTGACGCCTGCTTTGCCTATGGCAACCACATTGCCGTTTTTATCATACGCATACGTGCGGTCGTTGCCGACGCGCGTTACAGCCTGGGGATTGGCATTATTAGCTCCGTCATAGACATAATTGCCCAACAACGAATTGGAGAGAATATTGCCGCCCGGGCTATAGCTGAACGTTTGAGAAACATTCGTGTTATTGTTCGTGTTGGTAATCGTAGCGCTCAGCAGCCGGTCCAGATCGTCATACGTGTACGTCGCGTTTCTTTTGGCGGCGGTGGGCGCATTTTCGGCGATAGCCAAAAGATTTCCTACCGGATCGTAGGTGTAGGAGAGGTCTTGCAGAATGGTTGCTTCTTTGGTGGTTTTCTTATTCGTCAGCCGATACAGCTTTGCGATATCGTACGTGTTTATCGTAGTAGCTCCGTTACCCATATCGATCCGGCTGATCATGTCGAGCGGCGAATAGTCGATGTTGGATACCAGCGTCGAACCGGGGGCCAGAGCTATAGCATTGATCTGATAGGCGTTGTTATACTCATAGGTCACGGTTTTGCTATTGGGGTACGTGATACTGAGCGTATTTCCCAGCAGGTCGTACGACGTATTCGTACTATAATTGACGCCGTCCAAAACATCATACCGCGACGTTACGCGACCGAGCGGATCGTACAGCAATCCGATCACATAGCCGGGTAGGGTGACCCTGATCAGCTTTCCTTTGGCATTTGGGCGGTCGTCGTAGTCATTTTTTACTTCGATTTCGCCATTGCCCGCAAAGTCTTCAGTCAGCAGGCGGTTTAGATCATCATAGCTATAATTCACGACCCGGTTCTCCGGATCGGTACGAGCGGTCAAATTTCCTCCGTCGTCGTACGTGTAGTTCCAGCTGCCCACATTGACTGCAGTAGAAGGATGTAACATATCCTGATTCAGCAATCGAGAGAGAGAATCGTAGCTGAAGGTGCGGATATTGCTTTCGGCGTCGGTGATCTTTCTCAGATGCTTCAGGGCATCGTAATCGTAGCGCGTGCTGTACGTTTGAGATCCGTTCGTATCTTCCACGCGGATCAGGTTTTGGTAGGCGTCGTAGACAAACTTTCTCGAATGACCGTTCGCGTCGGTGACGGTTTTAGTCCATTTGTCGTACAATGTTGTGGTGCTACCGAGCGTATTGGTGACCGCTTTGGTCCGGTCAAGCACGTCATAGCTCATCATGTTGCCGGCTCCGTTGTTATCGGGAGCCGTAAAGCTTGCTCCGGTTCCAAAGACGGGTAAAAGCTCTTTGGAAACACGGTTTTTCTGATCGTAAATAATGGATTTTACGATATAGGTATTGTTGCCCTCGGCGGTTCTGCGGGTTTGCATCAGTTGTCCGACTCCGTCAAAGAAGCGTATCTCCTGTTTCCCGGTATTTCCGGTTTGTCCGTTAAAATCGGTTTCTACTACACGCACCGGTTGTTCAAGGTCGAAATATCGGATGGTTTTGCTGGTCTTCTGGGCAGCTGTATTGGCCGGATCGGTAATCTTTGTTTCGACCAGCCGGCCGAACGGATCATACTGGTTGGTGGTTTTTACGCCGTTCGGATCGATCGTCTCTTTGGCCTGACCGGAAGCATAATCATAACTTCCGGTCGTCGTATGTCCCAGCGGGTTGGTGGTAATAGCCGCATAGAGATTATAGGTATCGTAGGCTAGCGTGCTGGTCTTGCCGCGGGGATCAGTGGTTGCGGTAACAAGGCCGAATATATTAAACGTTTGTTGTTTCGCAGCGATAAAGCGATTGCCAGGATTGAGCCATTCTTCCTGTTTGGTCATATTGCCCTTGGCTACCTGCCCGAGCGGCAGATTATCATAAAAGATGCGCTGCTGCTGAAGCTGCGTACCGCTGCCGTCTTTCAGCGTGACCTGTTGCGGCAGGGCCGTAATATACCCGGTGCTACTTTGAGCATAGAGGTTTTCTTTTATTACCGTGTCCGATCCGATGTCGCTGAATGTTCCGTCATTGTTCGCCGTAACTTCTCCCCAGTTCTTCTCGCTGGTAATGTTCCCGTACTGATCGTACGCGTAACTGACTGCCGTATCATTGTGAGTACTCCCGCCGTCGTATTGCATCGTGACTGCCTGACTGAGAAATGGAAAGCTTCTGCCGTTTCCCAGGTCGGAGCGGTCCCATTTGCTCAGGATGATCCGATACATATTCCCGCTCCCATCTAAAGTTTCCTGCCGATAGATACGACCTTTTTTGCTCAAATGGTCTTGAAATTCTCCTAGTGGGCCGGTGGAAGGATTCGTACTGTCTTTTTCGCTCTGGTGAAAGTACAATTGTTGGATTTGTCCCAGCGGATCGGTGACAGTTACTTGTCCGAACCCGGCATATTCGCGTTTGTAACTGTCGAGCATTTCAAAAAAGTAATGCCCGTTTTTATAGGTATAATTCGTGACTTTCGGCGAATCCGACGGACTGTTCTTTTGGGTGATGCTTTTTACCGTATTGATCTGGAGAAACAATTTGGGATTAAGCGGCGTGTTACCATTGAAGGCCTGCTTCGAGGATTGATAGACGATACTGGTCTGCCCGCCGTAGGGAGTTTGAATCGATTTTAGGAGGTTCGGTAGCTGGATCGGGCTTTCGGTTCCGCTCGTGTACCCAAATGCCAAGGGAGGAATATTTTGGGACCCGCTGCTCTGTACCACGGAAGTGAGCAGGTTTTTTATTATTCCTCCATCATTATAATTGAATATAAAGCTATAGGCGGTTTGATAGCTGCTGGTAGTGTTGAGGCGCATGTCCACCTGTTTCATTCTCTTCGTCGTGGTTATCATAAAGCCCGGAATCGCGTTCTGTACTACGACAGGGCGATTTTCCAATGTAAAACGCACTTCAAAGATCCCCGGATCGGTGCCGTTGCCGGTATAACGGATCGCATCAGGATAGATCTGGTTCTGGTCTTTGGTATAAGAAAAACTCATGTAATTTCCGTTCGTATCCATAACTTTTTCCAGCATCCATTTGTATATTTTTGTGGGATCAGCGGGATTCCCTTGCTGGCTATTGGCAGTCGATCCGAAAATATACTGGGTTCCAGTTTTGTCGCGTGCCGTCCATGTGCCATTGGTAAAAGTATAAACCCGGAACGATCCTTCTACTTTGGGACGGAACTCCCCGGTTGCGGCATTGGTCAGGACTAACTCTTCGGTTAATCCGAACAGGGATGCGGTAAAACTGTTTTCGGAATAGAGTTTATCGGTTCCTTTATTGCCGCTCCGTACGATAAACGACGAATTGATATCCCAGCCGTAGCCGACCAGACTATCCTGACGCGTATTTTGCGTGGAGTATCCCAGAACTACGCTGGGTGTCATACCACCGCGACCGGGAATTACGTCGAGCGGGTAGCTGAACGAACCGCCACCGGTAAAGAGATCGGTCTGAAAAGTTCCTTTCAAGCCTTTTAACCCATTCTTGGTATTGTTTGCAGGAGCCTGCGAGGAAGCGAACAAATACGGAGGTGTCACGGTCTCGGTCGCCCGGAGGGCGTTTATTTCCGGTACTGTAACTTTTTCTTCCGGGACATTCTCTGCGGGGAGAGAATCTCTGTCTTTATCTGTCTGGATTTCTCCGTTATCGCTTTGAATACCCGAAGTAGTAGTTTCAGCTGCGATGCTTGTGCCACTGCCGGTGCTGGTATCGTTGCTGTCGCTGGTCGATTCAGCTGCTTTTTCATTCTCGGCGGCATGGACGAGCAAAGGAATATTTAGTGTATTTGCCAGGATCATGACGAGCATCAAGGCGCTCATTCGTTTTCGGAAATCCATAGAGAGGAGAAATAAAGTTATAGAATCATCGATTTGTGTGCCTTCGTAGTGCTGGAAAAAAGTTCTACTCGGTTTTCATTCTTGATTTTTAAAAAGAGGAGATCGAGGCTCGTTGCGTAATTTTTTCGTCACAGATGCTCGCTGGAATCATCCCCCATATACATTTGAGCAATGTTTCATGTGTATGAACATCTTGAAATATCGCGTTCAAGCTACATCGTTTTATAGAATGCCGATGCAAGTGTGTGGCGATTCTTATCCGGCGCAGTCGCCGTAAAATTTGCCGCTCGTGGGGTCTGCTACGCACCGGTATGTCAAGGTCCAGCCATTTCCGTTGTTCAGATAAACGCAGCTGGCTTCGCTCGCTGCCTGATTTTGACCGGTAAAATCGTTGGCTTTTTGAAGATAAACGTAATCGGGTAGACCGTCTCCGTTAATATCTTGTAGCTGATTGATCGGGTTCAGCGAATTGCTTCCGGCAGACGCCAAAGTCGCTATGACCGACGAGGTCATAAAAGCCGTATTCCAGCTGGAGGTGGTTTTGTACGTCGTTGAATTGTTCCAGGATAGATAATTATCCAGACACGTCGGATTCTTGACGCCCGAAGCTCGTTGGGCCAATACGGGACCTTCTCTGGTTTTTTCGCTGTCTTGCCCGCGCGCCGGCAGCGTGGAGCTTACAACAATAAGTGATAATATAGCGACCCCCAGGGTAAATGCTTTGTATTTCATACAAAGGAGGGTTAAAAAATAAAATCGACACGGCAAAAAAGCTTGCCGCCCAAAACGGTACAAGAGTTTTTTTCCTGAAGCAATAGCCTAAAATAAGAAATTCCTAAATTCTGAGAAAAAAGACTGTTGCCAGGCTTATTCAAAAGAAGTTATATAGATTTCTCAATATATCGCTTCATGGAGCATCCTTCTCTATTGTCCTTTTGTCTACTCCACTGTACAATTTTTTCGTCTTGTTTGCCGGGATATTCCTAAGACTAATACTTGGTATGCATCGAAGTTGTCGTTGGTGTAAAACGGTTTTTGACATAGCGGACGAAGATATGGTTTTTTATGAAAAAGTATCGCCGGTATTTGCCGGTAAAAAATATCTGGTACCGCCTCCGACCGTGTGTCCGCCCTGTCGCAGCGCCCGGCGTATGTGCATGGCAAATGAACGGCAACTCTACCACGATGTCGATGCCATTACCCAAGCTCCGATTCTCTCTATTTACCGGCCGGGCCATGCTTTTCCGGTCGTGAGTGCCGATTACTGGTGGTCGGACCGCTGGGATGCCCGCGACTATGGACGAGATTTTGACTTTTCGCGGCCGTTTTTTGAACAATATCGGGAACTATCTTTGTCCGTTCCGCGGATGAATCAAAACCGCGTGATGTCTGAAAATTGCAATTACTGTACCAAAATCGCCCATAGCAAGAACTGCTACATGACAGTCGGCTTCGAAGCCCAAAACTGTCTGTATGGCCACTATAGCCGTTATGTTCAATCGTGCGTCGACTTTTATTTTCTGATCGACTCGCAGTATTGCTACGAATGCGTTCAATGTAAGGGCGGTTACAACCTTTTTTACTCTAGCTACAGCGAGAATTGTTCGGATTCCTATTTCCTGTATGATTGCCGGCAATGTCGCAATTGTTTCGGGTGTGTTGGTCTTCGAAACAAGGAGTATCACATTTTCAATCAGCCGGTTTCTTCCGAAAAATTCGAGCAGTTTATTCTCGAGAATATAAATGGTTCCTATCAAAAAATCAGGTATTGGCGCGAAAAATTTGAGATCGAACGTGCCCGTATGCCTCGAGTCGCCTCGCGTCAGACCTTGTGTGACAATGCGAGCGGAGACGAAATCAGGAATGTCAAAGACTCGGCCTGGATCTTTGAAAGCGACGGAATGCAGAGCAGCATCTCGCATTGCAAATATGGGTTTCTCAGCGTGAACCAGATACACGATGTCTATGATTTTACGGGAGTGGGCGAGGGAACCGAACTGATGTACGAGGTCGGCCCGCAAGTATTTCCCGGCTATAGAAATCTGTTCAGCTCTTTTTTGATCAATGCCCGGGAATGCCTGTATTGCGATTCCTGCGTGAACGGATCGGCGTATTTGTTTGGTTGTGTGGGCCTGAAACGCGCCCGGTACTGTATTCTGAACAAACAATATACCAAACAAGAATACGAGATACTGGTGCCGAAGATCATCGAACATATGCAAAAAAACGTCACTTCTGCGGGAATACCCGAGTGGGGCGAATATTTCCCGCCCGCTCTGTCGCCGTTTGGATATAACGAGACGATTGCGAGTGACTATTTTCCTTTAACCCGCTCGGAAGCTCTGTCCCGGGGATATAACTGGAGCGATTATGAACGCCCCAGCCCGGAGGTGGAAAAAATCATTCCGGCGGACCAGTTGCCGGATACTATCTATGAGATTGCCGATAATCTGCTCAACTGGGCGATTCAATGCGAGGTTACCGGAAAGCCATTCCGCATCATCCGGCAGGAACTGGAGTTTTACCGCAAATATAATATTCCGTTACCGCGCCGCCATCCCGACCAGCGCCACACCGATCGTTTTGCACTCAAAAATCCCCACCGGCTGTGGTCTCGTACCTGCGATCGTTGCGCTGCCTCCATTCAGACCAGTTATGCTCCCGGGAGACCGGAGTCCGTCTACTGCGAAGCCTGTTATTTGCAAAGTCTCTACTAGTACCGATGCCGAGTTTAAACAATGCATCCATTGGTATAAGCAGAAAAAATTCAAATCACAATCCGCCGCGGCAGACAAATGACAAAAGAATGTCAAATATCAAAACTCAAATTTCAAATGTCTACTATCGAGCTAGGGATCTGTTTGAACTTTGGATTTAGTATTTAGCTTGAATTAGGAAATCTATCCTGGTCTTACGATGAGCAACTCCGTCATTGCGAGGAAGCTTTGAACAATAGTATCTCGACGATTCTTCCTAGACGAAGCAATCTCATGTACTGTCTGATAGGGGACACACATTGCTTCGTCTGGTCAATAGCTTGTTGAAAAGCATAGTACAAACCTCCTCGCAATGACGCTTAGAAAAGCCATTCATTTGTCTATTTCGTAATTCAGGCTATTTAGATTTTGAACTTTTTCATTCTCGTGCCGTAATGAGCGAATGAGTATGGTATAGCTAACTCAAGATAATGTGTCATCGCAAGAAAGGACGGAGGGATTGAAATATAGACAAGATTCTATTGTCGTTGGAGTCCTATTATTCTACGGCAAGCTACATGAGCTGACTATATCGTATAAATACTCTAAAGTCTGCCATACCCCAAAAAAGATTCCTTCGTGCAAAACATGAAGGAATCTTTTATAGGTTCTTTTCACTATTTACAACGCCACATACTCAAACTTTTCCACCGCTACTCCGTTCAAATACTTTTCGATCGTCATGGAAGGATCTTTTACAAATGGCTGGGTGAGCAGTGCCCGCTCTTCCCGGAATTTTTTGACTTTTCCTTCCAGAATCTTGTCCCAGATGTTTTCGGGTTTGCCTTCGTTTTTCAGCTGCTCTTTCATGATTTCGACTTCCTTGTCGACTGCCACCTGATCTACGTCATCTGGGCTTAGAAACTGCGGATTTGTGGCCGCTACATGCATAGCGACGTCTTTGGCCTGATCGTCTGTTCCCGAGGCGAGCGAAACAAAGGCACCCAGTTTATTGTTACTGTGAACATACAATCCCCACGTATGTCCCGACACTTTCTTGGCTATCGTAAGAGACATATTCTCGCCTAATTTGACGATCAGTTCTTTGATCATTTGATCGGCTTTGGTCTTGGCGGCTTCTTCGCCCTCATTTAGCAAGACGTCCAGAACAGCTTCTCCCAGATGACCGAAATCTTCGTTGCGCGCGACGAAATCGGTCTCGCAGGCAATCCCGACGATGCCCAGTTCGTTCCCGTTGCTTTTCATAAAAATGCGACCTTCGTGGGTAACCCGGTCGGCTTTACTGGCGGCTTTGGCTTCGCCGCTTTTGCGTAAGATCTCGACAGCTTTTTCCATCTCGCCGTTGGCTTCGGTCAGGGCTTTTTTACAAGCCATCATCGAAACGCCGGTCTTTTCGCGTAGTTGCATGACCATTGATGCGGAAATTTCCATAGATGTATGTTTATAAAGTTAAAAGGTAGATTCTTCGCTTCGCTCAGAATGACTGGAGTATTACTCCCTTTTCTGCGTTCCGATCTGCAGTTAAAATTTCAGACTGTCTGCCATATCCGCGACGACCGGGAGCCGGAAGTATGATCCCCGGAAGACCCGAATCATGCAGTAGACGATCAGTCCGTAGTAGAGCAGGGTTACCAGGCCGTAGAGCCACCCCAGGAATACCGTTAAGCGCAGTCCCAAGTCAAAAATAGCCAAGACCAGCGCTTGTTTGCCGTGATGCTGGCAAAACTTGCTTTCGCGCCGCAGGACTAGGGGTAAAACACATAGCAATCCCAAATATCCAATTGCCGAGAGCAATTTTTCAGTCTCGTCGGGAGCAGGGTTAAGCAGTGGCGGCTGGTTTGTAGGCGGCGGCGTTTCAGGGGACATAGATAGTGCAAAATCTAAAGTGCAAAATGCAAAGTGATGGGGACAAGCTGTCAGCTAAACAGGCAACAGTACATAGTGCCTAGTACTTAGTCTAAAACAGAGAATCAGCCATAGCAGTCAGATACCAGATATGTAATACTATATTCTAGTCTGTTTCTGCCGCTACAGGTGCCTGAGCTTTGCCCGTCTCTTCTCCTTTGCCCCGCGGTTTGAGGTGTCGTCCGCGCGCGTAAGCGTCTTTTACCAGAGGCAGGAGGTATTTGAGCGAGCGAATGGCGTTCACGTTTCCCGGAACCGGGTAGTGCACTCCGTCCGGGTTTCCGTTGGAATTGAGAAAGCAGACAATATGCATCCCAAGGTTTTTGGCTTCACGCAAAGCGATATGCTCTTTTTTGCCGTCGATGATAATCACCACATCGGGCAATTTGTCCATCTGCTTTACTCCCGAAAGAGCGTAGAGCAGATCGTTCTTTTCTTTCATCAGTTTCGATTGTTCTTTTTTGGTATATTTCTCGATGTCGCCGCTGTCCTCCATTTGTTCGATATCGTGCAGGTATTTGATACGGCGGCGGCTGGTCTCGAAATTGGTGAGAAAGCCGGGCGTCCATTTATGGTTTACATAAGGCATGGACAGTTCTTTGCCCAGTTCTGCGGTTAGGTCGCTGACTTGCAGCTTCGTACCGATCAGCAGGAAGTTTTTTCCTTCCTGGGCGGTTTTTACGATAAAATTAAACGCTTCTTCCAGTTTTTGTTTCTGGGTTTCGACGTCGAAAATATGAATGCCTTTGCTGCTTCCGGCGATGAATTCCTTCATCTTCGGATCCCAGCGTTGGGTTTTCAGTCCGAAATGGACTGCGTGACCGATGAGGTCATCCGTGGTGATCTGCATAACACATCCTTAAAAGTTATTTCCGTGATCGTTCGTTTCGTACTGGGGCCCGGGAGACAATAGTATAAAGTATTAGGTATAAGGTAGTATGTATAAAACATTTTTCCTTATCCCTGGATGCTTTATTCTTCCTGCTTGTTTTCCCTGGGAGGATTGTACGATCCCGACCGGAAAAGAGATAAAAATAAATAAAAAGAGAAACATCCCGCTTATTAAACCAAAATAAGGAGCAGGATGCAAGGGGAGCTAGTGAACAACTTACAGCTAACAGTTTATAGCAGGGGACATAGGAGGTCGGGACAAAAGTCTAAAGTTTGTGCTGAGGGAAGAAAGCATTGAAGGTCAAAGGCAGTACATCATTTCTTCTTGCCTTCTTCGGCGACCGGTTTCTTGGCTCCCCACAGGAACAGGTTCTTTTCAAACCGCGACGTATTGAAAACGTATAGTAACGTTCTGGTTACGTAGATGGCGCTGAATAAGCTCAAGACTACGCCGACGATCAGCATGAAGGCAAATCCTTTGATAATGCTGGTTCCAAACCACAACAGGATGATTGCGGTCAAAATCGAAGACGAGTTGGAATCCCGGATCGAAGTCCAGGCTCGTTCAAATCCGGCTTTCAGTGCCGCATTCAGCGTCTTGCCAAGAGAAAGCTCTTCACGTACGCGTTCGAATATGAGAATATTGCCGTCTACCGCTACACCGATCGACAGGATCACACCGGCAATTCCGGCCAGGGTCATGACCATGCCGGGCCAGAGTTTGATGAAAGCAATGAAAACAATTACATAGAGCCCTAAAGCTAAGCTGGCGATCAAACCAGGTAGTCGGTAATACAAAATCATGAAGAGAATCAGTACTAGTATGCCGATCAATCCGGCCTTCAGCGAGGCATTGAGAGCCTCGGTCCCGACCGATCCGCCGATCTCCTGTTCGCCGACCAGCGTAATCGGAGCCGGGATCGCGCCGGCATTCAAATCACGCTGTAATTTAGCGGCTTCCTCGTCGCTGAATCGTCCCGAGATGGTCGCGTTTCCCCCGCTGATCTTGTCGTTGACCGTCGGAGCCGAAATCAGTTCTCCTCCGACGAAAATAGCGAGAGGTTGATTGACCAAGCGGCCGGTTAACTCTTCGAACATTTTGGCGCCTTCGTCGTTAAACGAGATAACTACGACAGGTTCGAAGGTGCGCGAATCGTATTGCAGATCGGCCCGTTTGAAGAATTTTCCGGTCAGCGGTTCTTGTTCTTTGGTGATAGGATTCGTGGCCAGAGCCGGTTTCCACGGATCAGGATTGGTTGAAAAGTAAATGTAGGCATAGGTGTATTTCTTTTCTTCCCGCACTCGTTTGAGGGTCTCGTCGGCTTTGGTTTTGGCTTCGCTCTTACTTAGGCTTGCCGTACAGCCGGTTTGCTCGTTTCCACAGATCTGAATCATCTGAACCCGGGCAATCTCTTCGTCTTTGGCCTTTTTATCGGTTACGCGCAGGATATAGTATCCTTCGCTGGTTTTGATTGCTTCCGGAATCAGGTCGCCCTTATTGGCGCCAAAGGCTTTTTCCGCGATTTCGGGAGCGCGCTGGTCTTTCGTAAAGAAACCCATATCGCCTCCGTGTGCCTTCGCGGCGGTATCGTCGGAATATTGATTTACCAACTCGGCAAAACTGCCAGGATCGGCTTTGGCTTTTTCCAGGGCTTCCTGCGCTCGTTTCGGTGCTTCCTCCTCGTTATATTTTTTGGCACTCCCGTTGTCAGCCAGAATCTTTGTATTTTCTTCTTCCAATTTCTGCTTTTCGGCATCGGGTAGACTGGCATCGATGGTCTTGGTCGGTTGTTCCGGTTTGAGTTTGATCAGGATACTATCCGCCCGGATCATTTCCTCGTCCTTAGGAAGCGTCTGAACCAGTTTGGCAATATAGTAGCCTTTGGATGTTTCCAGGACATCCGAAATATTGCCGGCCGAGAGGGAAAATACTTTGTCCTGAAGTTCGGGATCCAAGTCTCCTTTGCGCACGAAGCCGAGGTCTACTTTTTTGTCAGTCGATACTTCCTGACCTGCCTTTAGAAAATCTTCCGCATTTTTAGGATCGGGTCGCAAAACCGGTTCGCTGGATATGCCTTTTACAATAAAGTACCCCTGCTTGGCCGGTACTTCCCGTACCTGTCCGTCTACAAATTCGAACGTGCTCTCGGTTTGGCCTTCCTCCAGTTCCGGATTCACCTGATTCTCAGCCAGCGTGGGAAGAATTTTCTGGACAGGACCGGGAGCAGCGTCCAGAAAGTTGCTTTCCTGTTTGTACTCGACCCGGCTGGCTTTTTCGTTTTCCTTGCCGATCGTCTCGAAGTTTTGAGGGCTAGCTTTGGCTTCTACCAGGACCGCTTCGGCTTGCTTTTTGATCTGGCTCTTTTGATCCGATTCCTGGGCATCGTTCTGTACTTTGAATTCGAGCTGAATCACCTTCCCGATCGTGGCTTTTGCCTCATTGATATCGGTAATACCGGCGAGTTCAACGATAATATGCTCTTCATTGCCTACCACGGAGGTATAGATATTCGGTTCGGATACTCCCAGACCGTTAACTCGTTTTTCAAATACGGCTTTGACTCCCTCGATGACCTGGTTTCGATCTCTTTGGGGGACGTCTCTGAGGTCGACTTTGTAATCGAGCTGCGTACCTCCCTGTAAATCCAGTCCGAGGCTGATCTGCTGGTTGCTCAACCACTGGGCAACCCCGTTACTCTCCAGTCCTACCGCGCGGAAGGCGGTGGTTTTTACGCTTGAAGGCAACGCTACCAGCAAGGAAAATACAAATACGATCAGGATGAGGATAAAACGCGAACGGGTCTTCATAACAGGTTTTAGATAAATAGAAAATAAGAGGTCGTTTGATAAGCGTGTTCTACTATAGAAAAAGAGCAGGTAAAAGGCAAGGGACAAATCAGGCGGGCGGCGTTCAGCGGTCAGCGAACAGCTTACAGCGGTGACAGGCGGGTAGTGGCGATTAGCCAAAACACAGAGCTGACAGCTTACAGCCAACAGCAGGGGCATGAGGACTCGGGAATGGGTGAATGGACAGGTCTTGGAGGTCAAGAGTCAAACGTCCTTATCTGTAAAAACCCCGGACTCATGTTTCCGCACGTGGTTTACTTATTCGGCACTATACTAGATACCTAATACCAGATACTTTATACTATTTCCCCCTGGAGCCGGAGATGGGAGTTGAACCCACGACCACTGCTTTACGAAAGCATTGCTCTACCACTGAGCTACTCCGGCATTCAGCATTTCTTTGTTCTCAGAGCGACTGCTCCGACTTTTCCATCTTAAAAATGCAGGGACATTATAGCAGCGGGGTTTGCGGTGGCAAGAAGAATGAATGAAGTTTTATAGTTGCTTTATTTTATCATTTTCGGTGAAATTAAAAAATCACGGAAAACTTGAAAATGATACTGATCTGCCTTCAAGGATGGAGGTATTAAATTATAAGCTACTAATTATTGTATAAACTCTCATAATAATACACTTGTTACAAGAATAGAATGAATTGTAGGAATTTCTTCGGGAATTTTTTGACAAACTTTTTTTGACGATTATGATGATGTAAAAATCTTTTTTCTTTCTATGTCCCGGTATTCAAACATTCCATCACAGGAAGTTTCGGTTAACAACATTTGTCGTACCGGGTACATGATGATGGCGATAATGATGATGATGCGTCTGCTTCGGAGGCAAATGGTTTAAAGTGCGTTATCCCCTTTAAAACAAGCAGCCTTCGACCATTTCGGAGGCTGTTTTTTATTATCTCATTTCTTTTTCTGGTATGTCTACTCTAAAGAACCAAACTTCTTTTTCTGATACTCCCGATGTTCAGACCGAAACTTCGGTATATCCAAATGCGAATTCTCGCTCCAATCTCCCCAATAAAGGCACGGTTCTTCCTGATTTCAAAGAATCTGGTGAGCAATTGTCCTGTCAGATTATTACGATTGCCGACCTCAATTCTGAATCGCTCAACCAACAGGCTGCGATCATGGAATATATCTTGGCGGATAATCCTATTCCCATTCGTACCAACAAAGTAGAGAACTTTAACCTCACAGCTGCTGCTCACACTCTTTCGGCATACGTTGAAGATAGAATATCGAGTAGTAAAGCTATTTTTGTGATCACTATCGATCCGCATGTGGGTCAAAATGACGAGAACGATTCCAACGTTGGAAGCAAACGGGTTATGATTCAATACCCATCCGGATTGATACTTGTCGGTCCGGCTCGTTGGTACATGCGGGTGCCGGAGTTTCACGGTCATGGTAAACTTGCCGAGGCAAAGGTGTATGAAATCTCTTTGGAAAAACTGATCGGACTGAGACTTACGGAAAAACGTGGGGGTGACGTGTTTGACGGAGCGAGCAAATTCGCTCCGGCCGGAGCTGGTATCGCCAGAGGATATGGTTTCGAACAACTTGGCAACCCCATTGATACCGAAAAGATAGAGGAGGAAATTGAAAAAAGTCCCTTACGATTGGGAGTTATTACCGAAAGTTGTGAATTTGGTAACCTGCGGGTCGAGTTGGATGAAGAGCAATTTCAGATAGGATGTTGTATCGCGGTACGGGATGCAAGAGGTACGTTGCTGTGTGTCGCCAAGCGTACGAGTGCTTTTAGCGAAGAAAAAGGTACGATTGTGGCTGTGAATGGAAGTAAGGCTATGATCACCGATCATGCCAAACGAGCGTTATATTTGGCTTCCGTCCAGGGGAATCTGGCTCAGGTAATTCACGGCAAGAGAGGATTTCCGATTCAAGTGGGGGAGCACCTCAGCATTACGAATGCCACTCCTCAGGAAATTATCGAATGGCAGCGTTATGTTACGTTTCAAAAGGTAAACGAGCTTGTGTGCGAACTTGTCCATCAGAAGCTACAGCGACTGCGGGATACAATTGTTACCAATTCGCTCGTAGCTTCAATGTTAGAGTATGTATATAATAATCTTCAGAATAGCGCGGAGTAATTCTAATAAAAAATAATAGATCGTTGTATTCTCTTTAAAAATGCGACATAGGGTAGAATAGTAGAAGGAAGCTACTAATCCTATGGACATGAAAACAATAGAGAAGATGTATGTATGCTGGAATTTGTACAAGAACGAAATATCACCAGAGCAGATACCAAAGCAGATAGGAGTACACCGAGCCACGGTGTATCGATGGATCAATGGAATGAAGAAGAAAGGGATCAAAATATTTTTGAGAGATTTTACCCGGGCCAAGCAAGGGAAACGAAAAAGAACTGAAACCGATCCGATAACCAAACGGTACATCTGGAAGATTCGGGAAGAGCGGCACGAATGCTGTGGAGAAAAGATTCAATATTTCTTGAAGAAAGAATATGGGACAAAAGTCTCGGGGAGCACGATCTATCGAATTCTGAATGAGAAATATGTTTTACGCAGTAAGTGGAAGAAGAATGTAGTACGTGGTAAAACGGTATTGAAAGCAAGCAGAGCTCGGGAAGCATTACAATTTGATACGGTGGATTTGGGAGATATTTATGCGTTTACGTCGATTGATATTTGTACCAGAGAAGGAACGGTAATCTTGAAAGACCGATTAACAGCAAAAGCCGGAGAAGAAGCATTTATTGAACAGTTGAAGTTTTATGGACACATGGAACACGCGCAACGGGATGGCGGACCGGAGTTCAAAGCCGAGTGGCAAAGAAGAGTAAGAGGATTGGGGATACGGCTCAGAACAGCACGACCGTACAAAAAGAATGAACAGGCATTTATCGAACGATTTAACGGAATCCTGAGGAAAGAATGTGTGGGTCATATCAAATACAAAAAATCAGACCTGCCCTGGCTGCAGCAGAAGATCAACGACTACCTCCATTACTACCACCACGAACGACCCCATTTATCCCTTAATATGCTCACCCCTCATCAATTCGCTATGTCGCATTTGATCTGAAAGAGAACGTAGATTTGACTTTTATTCCCCTCTAATTAGAATAGATCCAGTATTTATACAATCTCTTATGTTTACACTGGATAAGACACTACAACGATTTCCTTCAAAAACGAACTCTCCAGTGCGGTCTGTACTTCGAGTAGTCATTATTAACCTCTTACCATAGCGGAGAGATTTCCTTCAGCATGTTATATAAAAAAACCTCTTCGCCTACAGAAGAGGTTTTTTTGGATAAAATTCTTGGTTTTTTTGTTGCTTTTTGTGAAGAATATTATATAAATATATTAATAGTATGTCCTACGCTATAAGTCCAAAAATGATTTGTCCTACTTTGCCAGAGATCGATAATCCCGATATAAAGAATCCTCAAAAATATTTTGAGTATTTGCAAAAATACAACTTGGAACTACAGCAATTAGTAACCAACTTTTTTCATACTATAGGCGTAACCGATAAGACAGATGATATAGTATTATTGGCTACTGGTAGTGACGGGAGATTTGAAAAAGGGCCAGATTCAAAGTTAGAGGTAATTGTATTGGCAAAAAGCATATCTGCGGTAAACGATTTGATTACAACGATTGAGCAGGAAATTAGAAGTTGCACTGAATCCCAGCACGGTGTTTTTTTTAAAGGCTTTGAGAAGAAAGATATTAATAAGGAACGCCTATCTGAATATCTTGAAACTGGTCAAAAATGGCCGTCACGTATCTTAGATGCGTCTGTTCTAGCTGGTAATAATCAAATTTTAGATGAGGCTCGAAGAAAAATGCTCGGGGAATTGGTTGGTTCGGATGGAAAAAGCGTTTTAAAACAAGTAAAGAGTTATTTTACTGAGTATTACAAAATACTGCCCTCTGGTAAACAAATAAGTAAAGGAGAAGAATTACGTCATTATGATCCTGAAAAAGGTGAATCTTACTACTCTAAAAACGGGGCTCAGTACCTGTCTTCTTTTAAATATGGTCCAAATAGGACCATACAACTCATGGTAATACGGGATTTTATAAAATTACTACGATCAATTTGTACCAAGCACGGCCAACTCATTACTTCTGGACCCGAATACGAAACAGCCTCCCTGTTAATTCAAAACTTACCAAGAAGTGTATCACAAAAGCTCCTTTTTTTACTTGATGAGAAAAGAGGAGATAATTTTAAGTTGTCTTATAGTGAAACAGAGGAATTAATAAAATTGTATGAATATTTCATTTGGCAAATGCACAGATCTCAATATAATTATGAGCAATTTGGGATTGCTGTAACTCAATTTAACCCTCAAGAAGTGCAAGAAAATATAGTTGCTATCAAAAGATTGATTGATAAGCAAAGTAACTGATATTAATACCCAAGAACCTGTATTTACGTTTAAGATACCATACGTCAAAAAATGATTCCTATTTCCTTCACGAGCTTTTTTCTGTTAAAACTCAAACAGTTTTTGATATAGATTTATATTGATAGTATTCATATTCATATATACACAAAAATCTGTATTATTTCCAATGCATATGAGGAAGTTTTCGTCTTTTCCAAGTTTGGTTTTTATTAGTGAGTTAAAGGGGCGAACAATTTTCCCTTCCATCTCGTTTTTGCTGAGAGAATATGCCGAGCGAGGCAGGTCTTTATTGCTAATTTCATGATTCTTCGACGAAAGCAGAAATCGTAGAAGCTGAATTGTTACTTTGTGTGAGTGAAGTTCTTTACTCGTAGGAGCTACACCGTTAATGAATATTTTTTCTTGTATGGTGTCCAAGACCAGACCCGTTGTTTCTGAAATGTTTACGGCACTATGGGAAGTAAGGAGGCGCTGAGGGGAGGTTTTTCCTTCAAATCTACTCATGATTATGCTTTCCGGGGGTATGTAACGAGAAAAGGTTTTCTTTTCAATATCTTGCAATATCTCTACACCATCATCACAGCTGCCGTCCTCCCAACTCATATAATCGATTGATGAGACTGGAAATTCTTTGACAATCTTGTTGGCCGTATTTGAGAATATATCCCGTTGTATCCCTTTTAAGCTTACGAATCCAATGCTTCCTCCTAAAGTAATATCGTCAAAGCAAAATGTAGCATAGTTGTTATACTGTTTTCCGGAGGCCAATTGACTATTTAAACGGGCAAGAAATTTGGTAATGTAGGGCGATACCGGATCCATCACTGTGGCGGCACTGTGGCGTTTTTTCATATATTCAATAAACATTTCTGCTTCACGTTCATCGTGGCTTTTTAACATCATTTTTGCAAGTTGTGATACCAGCATGAGCGATACGATTGCGTTCGTCTCTAAAAACGTATTTTCAAAGCTGTTTGTTTGTTTAACTTTCATAGTAAATAACGCGGTCTTATCTACCTGTTCTGCTTTTATGAGCCGTAAATGAGCTTGTATATCTTCTAGTTCTTTGCTTTTTGTCAGAGTTTTCTGCAGAGAATTTTCCAAATTCAAGAGTTTCCCCGAAAAGATGATCGCATAGTCGATAGGCCACGATACTTTTCGAGGCAGCTGGGGAAATAGTTCGTTGAGGCGGTAGGAGAGTACGTCCATCTTTTCTTTCATGATCTCTTCCAAGTTTACTTCCGGTTTTTGCTGAGGAAACGTGACAAAAGGAAACCTGGAAGGAACCAGACTGGAGATCACCCCGGTACCCCAGGTATTGCCGTATTTGGTAATGTGATCCATATTACGGCCGTGTTCGGCTACCTTCGTGAAACCATATGTGTCATTTTTCAGCAGTTCTTCCACCGACACGTCCCTCCATTGTTTGATTTGCTCGGAGCTGACCTGGTTCGTCCTATAACAGAGCAGAAACGCTATTAAGGCGGTCAGAGTGGCATGACAACTCATCCCCCGGTCAATCGCCATTTCCAGCAGAGCATGGAAGCGAATACCCCGCGAGCCTAGCTTTACGGAAAAATGAGACTCCATATACTTCGCTACTTCCTTGGTCTGAGCAAAGATCGACGATAAAGGCGCCGGAGTTGAGAACCGGTCCTGTCCGGATTCATACCAGGTTACCGTACCCAGCGAAATTTCACCCGCTTGTCCTGTTTCTTCCACTCCCACATATCCCTTCAGCGGAATTTTCTGACGAATCACCGCACCCCGAAAACGAATGCTGCTGTCGGTCATCCAGGTCATGGAAAAAGGAGCAGCAGCTACCAGCGGAGCCTGCTGAAAAAAGGTTTGGTAGATATCCGGAAATCTTTGCTGCAGTTTTTCGGAGTTCATAGCGAGGAGTCATTTCTTTCATTATAGCAGAAATGTACTTCTATCCTGAAAAGAATAGATTATGCGAAAAAGGAGAATCTCTTAGCGATTAGCGTTCAGCGGTTCGCAATACAAAATCGAGGAAGGATTTTTCGCAAACATGAGTATATTGTGGGTATACTATCCACATAAATTCATTCTTCGTTTCTCCAAAGCCTGTAATGCTCCACGCAGCACTTCTTCGTTTTCGCCGAAGGCAAAGCGTACATACCCTTCCTGGCCGAACGCAATCCCCGGAACAGCCGCGATATTGGTTTCTCTCAGAAGTTCTTCGCAAAAAGCCGCAGAGGAATTGTCTCGGTATCCGAATAACGAAATGGGGACAAAGCTATACAGAGCCGCCGGCGGCATGGGCAGAGTTTGCTCCAGGATCTTTTCTAATCCACGGACGAATAGATCCCGTCGTTGTTGCATGGCAGAACGGACCCCCTGCTGAATTTCTGCGGCGTGCTCAAAAGCTCCGATCGCGGCATACTGGTCGATCGTCCCGGTGCCGCTGGTACTTTGGCTCACCAGCATGGTCAGGATCTTTAGAATTTTTTCATTCCCGAATACGAATCCAACCCGCCACCCGGTCATAGCAAAGTGCTTTGAGCAACTTTGAATGACAAACAGATGGTCGCGGTATTCCGGAAAACTCGCACACGAGACATAGGGGCGTGCGCGATCGTAGACCAGTTCACTGTATACTTCGTCGGAAATAACGATCAGGTTTTTTCTCTGTGCTACAGTTAAAATGGCCTCCAGTTCTTCTTTGCTATACAGCACGCCGGTGGGATTGGCACCGTTATTGAGGAGCAGTATCTTACTTTTTTCGGTACAAACTTGTTCCAGTTCGTGGGGCGTAAATTTCCAGTCTTGCTCCGGGCGGGTTGCCAGAATGGTGGTTTTTCCCCCGAACAACCGTACCATGCCGGTGTAGGAAACCCAGTAAGGAGCCGGAATAATGACTTCGTTGCCGGGTTGTAAATAAGCCTGCAGCAGCAGAAATATCCCGAACTTTCCTCCCGGCGTGACCAGCGTTTCGAAGGTGGAGAAGTCGCTTCCGTATTGCTCGTTCATCCAGTTGCGGGCCAGTTCGATGAGACGCCCGATTCCCTGCACCGGCGGGTAGAGCGTATAGCCTTTTTTCAACGCATCTTCCACCTGCTCCACGACTCCTCGGTGAGGAGAGAGAACCGGTTCGCCGGCAGCCAGATTATAGACGAGTTCTCCGTGCGCTTTTTTCTCGGCTGCCAGCGAGTTGATCGTGACTGTCGCGGATGGTTCGGGTGTTATGTGGGGTAGGGGAAAGGAAGACATAGAGAGGGAGGAGTTGGGAGATAGGAGAGGGGAGTAGGGCAGAGGCTAACAGCTTACAGTCCATAGCTAGGCCGGGAGCATAAAGCGTGAAGTATGAATCATGATAAAGTATAGAAGCGGGAGAAAGATTCTGTGTTTCAACTTTGAATTTTTCATTTTGCATTTTTCACGCTGTCTTTGCTGACCGCTAATCGCTAACCGCTTTTCACTGTTCCTCTACACCACCCCCTGTTCCCGCGGATAGACTCCCAGTACTTTGAACCATGTCGTGTAGTCTTGTATCTGGGCTAATAGTTCGGCGCAGTTCGGATCGAGTAAGTTTTTCTCCACGTCCAAGTAGAAGTAATATTCCCAGGTCTTGGAAGCAACGGGCCGTGATTCGAGTTTGGACATGTTGATATTGGCAGTGCCCAGGAGGTTCAAAATTTTTACCAGCGCGCCAGCCTCGTTTTTGGTCGTAAACACCAGGGAAGTTTTGTCCGAGATCGGGAGGAATGTATGGTCTTTGCCCAGTACGAAAAATCGTGTGTAGTTCTGTTTTTCGGTCTGAATGCTGTGGGCCACAATGTTCATGTCGTGAATTGTTGCTGCCAGGTCGCTTGCGATAGCCGCGGCATCGAGCCGACCTTCGTTTTTGATTTTCGCAACACTACCGGCGGTATCGGCGGCTTCGACGATCTGCCACTCTGGATAGAGCTCCAGAAAATCTCGACATTGTTTGATCGCCATCGGGTGGGAAAAAACCTGACGGATGTTCTCGGTCGTAACGTTTTGATGCGCGATCAGTTGTTGTTCGATGCGTAAATAGTACTCCCTTTGGATAAAAAGGTCGTATCGTACCAGGTGGTCGTAGTTTTCATGGATCGAACCCGCAATCGAGTTTTCGATCGCCACGATCCCGTAGTCGCAACTTCCGTTTTTGGTATCGTCAAATACCTCCCGAAACGTATCTCGTTCTATCAGTTCGATATCGGACCCGAAAATATTCTGCGCGACAATATGGTGAAACGAGCCGCGGTTACCCTGGATGGAGAGGAGCATGGGAAGGTAGGTCAAAAGTCAAAAGGTAAAAGTCAAATCTGTAGGGTGCAGACCCGTGTGTCTGCCCCTGCGGGCTGTAAGCAGCCAGCGATCAGCGAAGAGCAGGACGGCAGAAATGAAAAGTTCAAAGTGCAAAATTCAAAATTGGATACAGGGCCTACCTTATTCGTCCCCCTCTGAATTGGTGGGGGTAGGGGGTTCAGGGCAGCATAGTAGCCTGAGCATAGGCACAGGTTCACGATTCTCTGCACACCGTCACTCTGAGCGAAGCGAAGAGTCACGGATGCTCTCTTCTTCCACCGCATTTCCTTAATTCACAAACCCACTTCCAAATGCTCGCGAATCTTCGCCCCATCCTCCCACATCGTTAACAGCTCTTTTAATTTCAGTTGTTCCAGTTTGAACTTCCTGATCATCCGGCTTTCGTTGGGGTTGTGTACCTGGTTTGCCAGTTTCTTCTGTATTGATTTCAATATCAGGTGTAGGTAGTTCTGGACTCATAATAAAAACGTAAGAATAAGAAAGTAAAAAATCTTCAAGGGTATGCTTGGAACTTTTTTGGATTTTATTTGAAGTTTGTGTCTTGATATTTCAATTGACCGTAGCATTTTTACTTATGAGCTTCTTCCTCCCAGATTGCTTAATTTCTTCTTCAATCTCTCGTAGCGCCCTTGCTATTTTTTTTCGCATTTCTCCCGCATACGGATTATAGCGCTGCATATCAAGAAACAATTGCCACGAGTCGTTGACTACATAGGTGAGAGCTTGGTAAATGACACTGAAGCCGGCGGTATCGATCGGCGTTTCCCGGATACCGATTTTTTCGCCGATCCGACCAATTAAATGGTTATAGTTGATCGTATAGGCCGCAAACCGGTCGTGCTCGCGGGGGGTGATTTCCACCGTATGCATTTCCAGAAAATCCCAAAAGCTTTTCCACAGATCGTATATGCTTTTTTTAGCCGAAACGTTATAGAGCATCATATTGAGCCCGGCTAACTGTTTGCCCTGACGGGTACTGTCGGGGCCGAACATGGGATGCGTCGCGATAATGCCGGCCTTCTGCTTTACGATTCTTTTCATCCATTCGACCGGTGCGACCTTCACCGAACATACGTCGATCACCGTGGCTCCGTCTTTTAACAACGGGGCTATCTCTTGCAATGTGTTTTTCAGAGACGAAATCGGCACGCAAGGCAGTACGATATCGCACTGCGAGATAGCTTCTAAAGGAAAAAACAGCACGTGGTCCGCTGCTTGCGTCTTAGAAAAAACAAGAATCCTGGCCCCTTGCCAGTGGGTGCGAAAAATATCTGCGAGTAATTGCCCGAAGCGTCCATAACCGATAATGCCGATCGATACAGGAGCCGTGAATGGCTTTTTTACAGCACGCTGCTGTGCTTTCGACATCTCGAAGATGACCTTATAAAGCGGTTCAATCTGTGATTTGAACAGTGAACTTTTGGCGCTTTTTTTCAATACGGTCAACAGCTCTTTTTCCCGCGCCGGATCGGTCAAAGGGAGTCCTTTTTGGCGCTTTATTTTCCCGATTTGCTCGGCAATTTTTAAACGCTTCTCGAGTGTCCTAATGAGCGTTTCGTCCAGTCCGGTAATGGTGTCGCGGAGTGCGGCCAGGTCGCGGGCAACCACGGGATTTTTTAACATGAAGGTAAGGGAGGTTGAGGTAAGGAATAAATACCAAATGTCTAAGTTTGAAATTAAATTCAAAGTTTAAAACGAAAAAAGATCCAAAAAAATCCCATGTCCCAAATCCTAATATCTACCTAGAATCTCAAAAGTTCCAATATATTCCCTCGACTCCGTCATCCTGGCTTGCCCAGGATCCTGGCTTGCCCAGGATCCGGGTTTGGCATGTGTTCGTTTCAATACTCATATTGGCTCGTAAATAAAGCTTCTCGCATCTGTACTCCCGTGATCTGAGATGCCGTAAATCTCATTTAAGTGTTTGTTGCTGTTCCCGGACTCCGGACAAGCCGGAGTGACCTAGCTGGGGAATAAAAGTTCAAAAATCAAATATCAAAGTTGAGAGAAAATCGTGGAAATTTATTGAAATTCGTAGAAATTCATTGAATCGGCACTCTTTTAAATTTGGGTTTGGATATTTGTCATTCTTTTGGCATTTGTCCGCCGTGGTGGATTGTCATTTGATATTCCATTCATCCATCATGATTCATAATTTGCGTATTCTCTTCTTTAAGCGATTCCTGTGGCTATCGCATACACCTTCCGTACTTTATCCAAAAGGTCTTTAAACGTTTCCGGGGTGATCTGCTGCTTACTGTCCGAGAGCGCGTTTTCCGGATCGTTATGGACTTCCACCACAATCCCGTCGAGTCCGGCCGCCACACTGGCAAGTGTCATGGCTGGTACCATATCCCGTCGTCCGGTCGTATGGGAAGGATCCGCGATGACCGGCATGCCGTGATCGTGCTTGGCTACCAGGGCGCTGTTGATATCGAGTGTAAAGCGCATACTATCGGCGCCGGTCCGGACGCCCCGTTCGCACAGGATTACCCGTTCGCGTCCGATATAATCGGCGGAAGCCAGCCACTCTTTCATCGTATTGATAAATCCGCGCTTGAGAATAACCGGACGGTCATCTTTGGCCAAGGCTTTCAGGAGCTCGAAGTTTTGCATGTTCCGCGCGCCTACCCATAGAATATCCGAAGTGCCGTGGGTGAGCGGAATATGATCTTTATCGACAATTTCTGTAGCCACCAGCAGCCCGGTTTTTTCTTTAATTTCCCGCACCCAGGCAAACCCGGCTTCGCCTACTCCCTGAAAGTCGGCGGCTGATGTACGCGGTTTCCAGAATTGCGATCGTAAAACGTGCACGCCCATTGGCGCGAGCGCTTCGGCAATGCTCGTAATTTGCTCTTTCGATTCGACGGCGCACGGGCCGGCCATGATCAGAGGCTTGTGTTTGAGGAGTTCGTCGCGGGTGAGCATAGAAGGGAATTATTAATGATGAATGATAAATTATGAATGGGATTCTTGAATATCAAATGACAAAGTTCAAATATCAAAAGAAGTTCAAATCTCAAAGTTCAAAAGTCAAAGTTTAAGTGAAGCAATTTTTCTTATTTTTTTCATTTGGATTTTGAAATTGGGATTTTAGAGAGAGGTATCTAAGAGCCTGTCTGAAAAACATAGATCGTTCTTTTTTCCCATCCCAGTCATGCTGGCCCCGTCCAGCATCCGTATAGGCACGCAGTTTGTTTTAAGCACTCAATGAGGAGGTACTCCAGATAGGTAGTAAAGTGCACACTACTCTTCTTCACAATTGTACTGTCTGTACCCGGATTCTCCACGCCAAGGCGGGACAGGCAGGCAAGAGCCAAAGGCTCCCCTTCATGGCCGGAATGACAGATCCCATGGCTTGAAAATTTCTCAGATACCCTTTTACATGAATCTATTGGCTCCGTTTTTTTATTGCCCACGATAGAACAGTTCTATCTTCTTCTTCGCCACGTCCTTCATCGCCTCTTTGACCCCCTTGAGCAGACGAAAAGGAGCATACTCATCGGGGTTGTTTTCCAGATTCTTTTTCAAAGTTTCGCTATAGGCCATGCGAATCTCGGCATTGATATTTATTTTAGCGATTCCGTCTTGGATTGCCAGCAGATATTGTTCGTCGGGTAAAAATGAGCCGCCGTGCAGCACAAACGGCATCTCGGGTAAAACTTCATTCAACTTTTGCAGAGCATCGATTTTCAACTCTTTGACCCGTTTGAACTTCCCGTGTTCGGTGCCGATCGAGACTGCCAGCGAATCGACTTGTGTTTTTTCTACATAGAGCTTGGCCGTTTCGGGGTCGGTGACTTCGAGCTCTTTGGTGACTTCGTAGTAGTTATAGGGAATAATGCCAACTTCGCCTTCCAGTTGTGCGCCATACTGGTCGGTGAGTGTCCGCACTTCCATGGTCTTGGCGATATTTTCCTCCAGCGGAAGTTCGGAATAATCGACATGAATCGAGGTATAGCCGGCCTCAAGACACTTCGCAATATAAGGAATATCTTTCCCATGGTCCAGGTGCAGGACATAGTCTACTCCATGGATTTTTGACAGAGTCTGGCACAAATTGATCGCAACTTCGGGTAACAAATGCTTCGATTCGCCTTCCGAGGTCGAAACAATGAGGGGCGCCTTTAGCTCGGCGGCGGCCTCGAAAATGGCCTGGGTACATTCGACGCTCGAGGTATTGAGCGCGGCAATCGCCTTTTTTTGTTTTTTGGCTTCAGAGAGAAGCATTTTTGCATCGATCAGCATGGGGAGAAGGGGAAAAGTATAAAGTATGATGTAGTAAGTATTAAGTATGGGGAAAGTATATACATTGGTGTTTTTTTCTTGTCATGCTGGCTCCGCCCAGCATCCGTACACGCACAGAGCTTTGTTTAAGGCACTCATTGAAGTGTAATTCCATGGAGAGAATATCACGATTCATTCCTCTCTATCAGGTAATAACAGTGAACATCACTCTTGTTCATACTGTAGTACCAGTACCCGGATTCCCCACGCCAGAAGGCGGGGCAGGCGGGCAAGAGCAAGGCTCCCCTTCGGGGCCGGAATGACTGATACAATGTCTTGGAGACTTTTCAGCCACTCCATAATGAGAAAGATAGAGGAAAGGTATGCATGAATGTAAATATCAAAAGAATGACAAATGTCCAAATCCAAATTTCAAATAGTGCCGTTTACCTGGTTCTACATGCATGAAGTACGTATGAGACTCTTCCTCTTCGCTCCGCTCAGAGTCAGAGTGACTGCAGGAAGGGCAACCAATTTCAATAAGTTTCTATCAATTTCACAGTTTCTACTGACCGCTGCTCGCCGATAGCTTGCTCCCTGTCTGTTCCCGCTGTCAGCTGACCGCTGTTTGCTGATAGCTTGCTATCCCAGCTCCTGACAGTATGCTTCCAGATGACGAATCTCGATGTGCTTGGGACGTAAGCTTTTTGCAGCGCGGATGATCTCCCGTTTGGTGGGAATGGCTGTACTGTTGCCCGGTTTTAAGCATTGCAGGGCGGCTACCACGTTGCCCATTTTGATGCTTTTGCGGATATCCCATTTGCGTAAAACACCGTAAATAACCCCGGCCCGGAACACATCGCCGGCCCCGTTGGTGTCCTGTGCACGGATATCCATGCTGGGAATGATCTCGATAGTTTTGCCGTCGTAGAGAATCGTGCCCAGGCTGCCGGCGGTAACGATGATCTCTTTGCGGCTCATGGCATAGAGTGCCTTGATCTTTTCAAAGAGCGTGGAGCCTCCGTCTATTTTCAGAACCCCTTCAATCGGTACAATCGGATACTCGGCGTGTTTGAGCATGTCCAGAGTCAGGGCGGATATTTCGGTTGAAGGGTCGATGACCAGCCGGGTGTGCGGAGCTTTTTTTTGTAGAACTTCGTACAAAGCTTGCGGCTCATGACGATCAATCAGGATGACGTCGAATTGTCGAAGGAACTCGGTTTTCAGGTTTCGTAAAGGGGCATGGGTCACCGACCCACGCATCTTTTTGCGGTTTCCCGTCTTTTCATCCACCAGAATAATATTCGATTTGGTAGCGGGTTGGTGCTGTGTCAGGAGATGAACGCGTTCGTGCCGGAGTTCTTTTTTAAGGTCTTCGCCCTGTTCGTCTGTCCCGATACTGGCAAGTAATGTACAGTTCACTCCCAGACGGGCCAGAAGTATAAGCGCGATCGGAACCGGACCGCCCAGGCAGTGTTGTACCTGCTGTGAGCAGGGCTGTTGATCGGTGAGCGACATGTCGTTGACCCTGTAAACGTTATCGGCGACGACTTCGCCTATTCCCAGAACCTTCATAATATATGTTTTTATGGCAGAAATAAAGTATAAAAAAACCTCTCTTCGTAAGTGGTGAAGAGAGGTTTTTCTTATTGTTGCGGTATGTTTTTAATGTCTATCCTTGATCCGCGTAACAAAAACCCCTCTTCGTAAAAAAGAAGTAGAAGTAGTATCCAAAAAAGTTGGCGGAAAGGAGGGATGTGTTTTTCATAAATTCAATGTTCTCTTAAACGTTACTCTTGAAATATAAAAATTGCAATAATTTTCAAAAAAAATATCGTTCGCGCATTTGACGCATTTGGAGTATAATAATGAGAAACAAACAAAATGGATATGTCTCAAAACATTCCCAAAAATACGATTCCACCCGCTTCTTTCTGGCAAGAACACCGGCTTAATCTGCTGCTGGCTGCCGGGATCTTCATTGTCTCGGTGCTGGTGGTCGGCTATGTCAACGATACCGGTTCGCGCTTGAAATCAGATCTCATCAATATTTCGCAAGATACGCTCAATCTGTCGGCGGGCCAAGTGGGTAATCGAAATGTAGAACTGTTGTGGGACGAACCCGCACCGCCGGCGGGATCCTACACCGGACAGGTCGGTTATGATATCAAATACTATACCGGAGAACTGACGACCCGGCAGATGATCGAATCGTGGAACCTGTTTGAAGATATACATGCGGACCATACCGGTATCACCGAAAATGTAAACGACTCGAAACGGGTTATCGCTACAGAACTGCAGCCGAACACTCGTTATACGTTTGGAGTGTTGAAACAGGATGGAGAGAACGGGTTGCAGGAGGTCAGCAATGCTTTAACCGTCAATACCCGTTCTGTCAATTCCGCGGCTTCCGGCGCCGCTGCCTCCCATGCCCCGGGAGTGGCGGTCGATCCCGAAAACCCCATAGGGGATGTTAATCGTGACGGGCGTATTGCAAGTGATGACGCCTATGCGATCGTCATGTATAAATATTTTCAGAATTGGCCGGCCTATCTGGTCGCCATGCAGACCCAGGGAGTTTTTGACGATATCAGTTTGACCCAGGCTACTCTGGAATCGCTCTCCGACACCAACCGCGATTGTATGGTGAACTTTGATGACGCCGAGCTTACTATAAAAAGAGCGAACGGAGTTATTCCGGCATTTCCCGAAACGGAAAACAATAGTTGCGAATATGGCAACTAGACGACCTGACCGGTCTTGCTTTTGCTTATCTGAATAAGTACACTCTTTAGGCCTTTGCCATAAAATATCCATCTCTTTACTTTTCTCTTTTTCATATGACTTCTTCCACCAAAAAAGCATTTACATTGATCGAAATTATGCTGGTTGTCGTGATTATCGGTATTCTGGCTGTAGCCCTATTTCCTAAATTGCTGGGAGCGCTGGGCCGGGCCTCGGACGATGCCCGCAAAGCCGAATTGAAAAATATCGTTACCGCCCTCATCCAGTACAAGAGCGATAATCAGGATTATCCATCTTCCCCCAGCGGCGGATGCCTGAGTCCCAATTCAACAGTAGGACAGGCTTTGATCAGCGGCAAATATTTGGACGCCAATCGCTTCCCGGCCGATCCGAACGGCAAAAACGTCGTCGGCGAGGGATGTAACGAGCCGGGCTATTTTTATTACCGTTCTCTGTCTTCCAACGACATTCCGGATAACGGTTTCGTGATAGCGGCCAAGATGGAAAACCCCGCCAAAGGCAATGCTTCTAACCTGGGATTCTCCAGCAAAGAGGGCTTCTCGGCTTCGCAGGAGGGCAAGTTTTATGTAGAGCTATCACCTTAGCTCACAGCTCACAGCCTACAGCTCACAGGCTGCAGCCTGCAGCTAACAGTAATAGAGAGAGATCAAGAGGAGAGAGTGGAGTATTAAGACAAGGCCCAAAGGGGCTGCTTTTGATGCTGGAATGATGGATCCCATGCTTGAAGACTTTTTAAACACCGTCTTAAAACAGAACAGACCTAATCAACCTGCTCTTTTAAGAGAAAGCTTTTATAGCATGTGATGATTTTGCAGTGGGATCATGTTTTCAAAACATACTCCCTTTATTTCTTGTCTGTCACAAAATACCTTTCAATCAACGAAACGAGAGGTTTCAGGCTATTGAAAAACTGAACACGTGAAGGGCTTCTTTGAGAAAACTCATATCATCTTCTAATCGTATAACACGTTGGTGCAATGCATTAATCCCTGCCAGAACGAGATCAATTGTTCAGCAATATAGCCATTCTTGCTCGTTCCGAAGTCCATAGATAGAAGCAATTTAGGAATCAATACTATTCCAGAATTTGCGGGAGTCAAGTCAACGCCCAAACGTAAGAAAAATATTACATCTCGGTTATTTCACTAACTTCATCATCGCATCGACCATTTCGCTGATTTTTTCGCGGACTTTGGGATTTTTGATTTTGTTGTTTTCGAAATCTTCGGCCCAGGTATGGACCGTGGGTTGTACCGTAACCACGTAGGACTCGAACGAAAGACTTTTCATCAAATCGGCGCTGGCCAGGTACGAACGAACGCCGCCTGAATTACACAGGATGCCGGCGACTTTGTAGTCCATCGCTCCGGCCATGATGTCGATGAAGTTTTTTAACGGGCCTGCAACCGAATATTGGTATACCGGCATACCGAAAATATAGCCGCTACAGTTCTCCAGTTCCCGGTAGGTGCGTTGCATATCCTCATTATATTCTTTGATATCGCGACCGTCGCAAAACTGCATGTCGATCTTTCTCAGATCGATCAGCGTGTAGTCGATTTTTTTGTCTGCCAATACCTGCCGGGCCTCCTCGATCACCAGGCTGGTTTTCGAGTTAGGACTCAGACTGCCTTGAATAAGCGCAATGTGCGGCACCGGAGGGGAGTTAGGAGATCGGAGAGGGGAGTCGGGAGAGGCAGAGCACATACAGCTGACAGTTTACAGTAAGGCAGGGGCAAGCTTTAGAATGGAGTGAGGGCTGAAGCTAAGAGCAGACAGCTTACAGTAAAACAAGGGTTCAGAAGATAGAAGTTCCTGTTTTCAATAAATGATCGAAAACTGCCAAACGTATTGTCTTCAATTTTTCACTTTACATTTTGCATTTTTCACTCGGTATGTACTGCTGCCTATCCGCTTATTTCTTATCCGGATCGGTATATTCGCCTTCTACGACATTCCCCTCATCTTTTTTGTCATTGCCGGTTTCCTGTCCAGAAGAGTCCGAGGCGTTATCTCCCGGATTCTGATTCTGGGCTTGCTGGTACATGGCCGCGCCGACTTTTTGAATCGATTCGGACAGTACTTGCGTGCCTTTTTCGATCTCTTCTTTGCTCGATTGCTCGTTGGCAATGATCTTCTTTAATTCTTCGGTTTTGTCTTCGGCATCTTTTTTCAGAGCAGCGTCGACTTTGTCGCCTGATTCTTTCAGCGTTTTTTCTGATTGGTAAATAAGAGTGTCGGCCATGTTGCGGGCTTCGATCTTTTCCTTTTTCTTTTTGTCTTCTTCGGCGTGCAATTCGGCCTCTTTTGCCAGTTTTTCGATATCATCTTTGCTCATACCGCTCGATCCCTGGATGGTGATGCGCTGTTCTTTGTTGGTGGCTTTGTCTTTGGCGGATACATTCAGAATGCCGTTGGCATCGATATCAAAAGTGACTTCTACCTGAGGAATACCGCGCGGGGCCGGCGGAATGCCGTCGAGCATGAATTTACCGAGCGATTTGTTGTCCGAAGCCATTTCGCGTTCTCCCTGCACGATATGAATTTCGACCGACGACTGGTTGTCGGCCGCGGTCGAAAAAACCTGCGATTTACTGGTGGGAACCGTGGTGTTTCTCGGAATAACTTTGGTGGCTACTCCTCCCAGTGTTTCTATGCCCAAGGAGAGTGGAGTAACGTCGAGCAAGAGCACGTCTTTTACGTCTCCCTGAATGATGGCTCCCTGGATCGCGGCGCCCACACCGACAGCTTCGTCCGGGTTCACGCCCTTGCTGGGGTCTTTGCCGAAGATCTCTTTGACCTTCTGCTGGACCAGCGGTACGCGGGTAGAACCTCCGACCAGGATGACTTCATCTACTTCAGAAGCCGACAACTTTGCGTCAGAAAGCGCTTTTTTGCACGGCTCAATCGAGCGCTGTACCAGATCCTCGATCAGTTGCTCGAATTTGGCGCGCGACAGCTTGAGATTTAAATGTTTTGGCTGTCCCGATTTATCCGCGGTAATGAACGGAATATTGATTTCGACTTCGGCTTTGGCCGAGAGTTCGCGCTTGGCTTTTTCCGATTCTTCTTTCAGGCGCTGCAGAGCAAACTGGTCTTGCGACAAGTCAATGCCCTGGTCTTTTTTAAATTCGGCGATCAGCCAGTCCATGATCTGTTTGTCAAAGTCGTCACCGCCCAGGTGCGTGTCTCCGTTGGTAGCCAGTACTTCAAAGGTTCCTTCGCTGCTGATCTCGAGAATCGAAATATCGAAGGTTCCTCCTCCGAAATCGTACACGGCGATCTTTTCGTCTTTTTTCTTGCTCAAGCCGTAGGCTAAGGCCGAAGCGGTCGGCTCGTTGATAATCCGCAACACTTCGAGTCCGGCAATTTTTCCGGCGTCTTTCGTAGCCTGGCGCTGGGAATCGTTAAAATAGGCTGGGCAGGTAATGACGGCCTGGGTGATTTTTTCTCCCAGATAGGCTTCGGCGTCGGCTTTCAACTTCTGCAAGACCATGGCCGCTATTTCGGCAGGCTGTCTGGTTTTTTCATCGAGCATAATCATTGCCTCGCCGTTTTTGCCCCGTACGACTTCGTAGGGGACCGATTTAATTTCTTCCTGAACTTCGTCGTGCAGTCGCCCGATAAAGCGCTTGGCCGAATAAATCGTGTTTCTGGGATTGGTCACGGCCTGACGTTTGGCAATCACGCCGACTAGAGTCTCGCCGTCTTTGATGGCCACGACCGACGGAGTTGTTCGGTCGCCTTCCGCATTGGGGATAACAATTGGCTCGCCGCCTTTCATTACCGCCATACAGGAAAAAGTTGTTCCAAGGTCTATGCCTAATACGGTACTCATAAGATTATGTAAAAAATACAAATAACCGAGATTATCGAGCGGAGGCATGTCCTATATACTTCAGTATTAGCCTTTTCCCTGCTCAATACAGTTAGCACCCTTAATTATAGAGTGCTAAAAACGAGACGTCAAGCGGAAAATTATACGATTCTGGCAATGATATTGCTAAAATAGAACAGGTAATAGTCGGTAAAAAATTTCAAATATACCGGAAGAACATAATAATAGGCTTGGAAAAAATAGTGCAGGATCGTGTCCAGTCCGATTGCCGCGTAACGCAATATCTCTGGTAGAAATCCGGCTTTTTGTGCCAGAAATTCATAGTAACCCAAGTTGCTTCCTTGATAGTTGATCCACATACTAAGCCCCCGTGCTTGATCGAGAAAGGAAAAGATAATCGGTGCGGTAATTCCTTCTCCGCTGGAACCCCGTAGTAATAACAGGGCCGATAACGCGAAAGTGAGAATCAAAGCAAGTGCCGTTTTAAACAGCTCGCTGGGAGTCATCAGCGAAACTGTTTTTTCATAAGTTTCCAACTCGTTACTCAATTCTCCCTGAGCGGATTTGACCGTCTGGTCGAGATCTCCCATTAATTGTTTCACGCGTTTTTTGCGTAAATCGAATACCCGGTCCTTGACCCCGTAGATGGTTTTCAGGAACAGATAATAGAGACCTCCTTCCACTTTTTCTACCGGCTCGTAGCGCGACCCGAGTCGTCCAAGTACGTCGAGTTTGTTATTTTGGATACGCAGGTAGATACTCAAAAACGCCAGCTTTGCTTCGTTGTTGATCTCCCGCCAGCTCTTTCGTTCGATCGAAAAAAGATATTTCAGGTAGGTAAAGGTGCGTAAAAAAGCCGGGACCGAGATACTGGCGATGATGAACGTTACTGTCGCAAAAATGGTATAGGACAACAGGCCGCCCCACCAGTCCGGAAAATGGTAGGTAATGAAAATATAGTACAAGAATCCGATCAGGAAGAGTTCGATAAATATATTGTAGAGCAGGATCAAGGGCCAGACCGGCAAAAAGATCCCCAATATCAGCACCCCCCACAGAAATCGCAAAATGTAGCGGATCGTCTGAAACGCCTTGCCCGAAGGTGTCTCTTCATAAATTTCCTCTTCGTCGTCTTCGCTGTATACCGGATTCTGTCCGATATTAAAAACTTTCTTAATTCCGTTGGTGATAATTGCTATGTCAAACTTGATGTGGGCTACCAAATATTCGATCACGTAGGTATAGACGATTCGTTCCAGATTGACGATCAGTACGGCCAGAATGAGCGGAATATCGATCAGGAGGAGCGGAAATTTCAGAATGCCGACGCGTTTGATCATGGCGTCTTCAATCGCTTTGGTGAGGTAGCTGATAATTCCCAGGTTCTCGACGTAGCTGATTTTTATATCTTCGGCCTGTAGTCGCTGCTCGTCGTTTTCGGGTTGCTTGGTAACGCTCAGGGGTTGGTTTGGTAATCCCGGCGGTGATTCGTTGGGAAGCATGAACAATGTACCTAGAGGATGTAACAGGCCTATTATAGAGGTTTTGATCAGTTAGCCAATAGCAAAGTAGGGACAGACACGCGTTTCTGCCCCAGAACCAGCCGAAAGTCCATAAAGTTCATAAAGTCTATAAAACGGGTATCCCCAGGTATCTGTAAATGTAGTGAAGAAACCTATGTATCTGCCTAGAGCAGGGGTTAGAGGTCACGAGTTAGAAGCTAGGGAAGTTAGCGATTATCAATCATAAGTTCTACATCATAAAAACATTTCCTATACGTGATACATTCTACCTAATACGTTATACTTTCTTCTAAAACGCTTTCAAACCGCCTCTTCTTTTTATATACTCTCTTTCGCTACTTCTCCGTCCCCGTAGTTAAATGGATATAACGACGGTTTCCTAAACTGTAATTCCGGGTTCGATTCCCGGCGGGGGCACCAGGAGAGCAAACAGCTTACAGCGATCAGCGAACAGCTTATTAGAGAAGAAAGAGACTATCCATCTTTACCGAATGATCTTTTATTTTTGACAAAAAATTCATCAATACATTAGATCGTCAATAGTTAACGGTTAAGGGGCAAAAGTCTCTTCCTTGATTGATGCTTCATGATTCGGAGAATGAAAGTTCCATACTTCATACATTCTACATAATACTTTATACTCCTTGTCCTTTCCCCATGCTTTTTCTCGGCATTGAAACTTCGTGCGACGATACGAGCCTGGCATTGGTTGAGGATGGAACCCGAGTTGTAGGTATGAGAACGGCGTCCCAGATCGAGATGCACAACCTCACCGGCGGGGTAGTTCCGGAATTAGCCGCCCGTGAACACGTAAATAGCATTCTGCCAGTACTCCGTGATCTGTGCGAAACATCCGGGGTGTCTCTTGACTGTATTGATGCCATTGCCGTAACGCGCGGTCCTGGTCTGGTCAGTTCTCTGCTCGTCGGGGATCTGGTGGCATCGACCTTAGCATGGTTATTGGATATCCCTATAATTCCGGTTCATCATATCGGCGGTCATATTTATGCCAACTGGCTGGAGCGCCTCGATGCCGATATTCGTTTTCCTCTGGTCATCCTTACCGCTTCCGGAGGTCATAACGAGTTGGTCTACATGCCTCGTCACCTGACCTTCGAACATATCGGTAGAACCCGCGACGATGCGGCGGGCGAGGCTTTTGACAAAGTGGCGCGGATTTTAGGACTGGGTTATCCTGGGGGGCCTCTGATCAGTAAAAGCGCGCTCTCGGGAAATGCTGTCTCGATTGATTTGCCGCGGGCCTGGCTGCCCGGTACATATGATTTCAGCTTTTCCGGCCTAAAATCCGAAGTGTTACGGGTAGTGGAAAAAGAACTGCGCCAATCGGATTCGTTGTCCGGGCAGTTTGTTGCCGATATGGCGGCTTCGTTTCAGATGGCCGTGATCGATGTCCTGGTGGCTAAACTATTTCAAGCAGCTCGTGAATATAATGCTTCCGAAGTCCATATTGCCGGCGGCGTCTCGGCCAATGTACTCTATCGGGAAACGGTCGAACGACGAGGGCAGGAGCTCGGATTTACGGTAAAATTTCCGGTAAAAAACGTGTATTCGACCGATAACGGAGCTATGATCGCGGCCCTTGGCTATTTTTTGTACCGCGATCATCCGCAAGAGTATACTATGTGGCGGAATGTACTGCCGGATCCGAACCTGAAGTTATTCGAAAGCCAGTGAAAAGTATAAAGTATTATGTATAACGTATGACGTATGTGGCAGAGGTGAATTGTAATGTATGATTGTTCCGAACGGGCATTTTTGCGACTGAGAACTACGGCTTATCGCTGACCAAACATAAATGCTAAAATATAATTACGAATCTTTTTGAACTTTGCTGTTGGGGTTTATTTTGGCATTTGAGTTTTGATATTTGATATTTTTATGCAGATCGCTATCTTCCTGGTCTATTTCTTACAAATGCTGTTCGGTCTGGTTGAGTGGTGCGTGCTGTTGGCGGTGCTGTACTCCTGGTTTCGTCCGCATTCGGCGAGTCCGTTTCACCGTTTTTTGCGTTCGGTGGTCGATCCGCTGTACCGGATCGTGCGCCGGGTTATTCCGCCGCTGGGACCGATCGATCTGAGCCCGATTCTGGTACTCTTCGGTCTCGAACTGCTGTTTCAATTGATCCTGCGTCTGATTAGCGCCATTTTTGTATGAAACTTCGTTTTTATCATCGTCTCGGGATATGGGTGTCGGTTTTTATCGCTTCGTACTTTGTCAATCGGGCGGTTTTCGATCTGATGACCTTTATAAACGATCCAACGCTGGCTTTGTTTTTTGCCTATTTGTGCTCCTTTATATTTATGGTGATCCTGTTGGCGGTTTCGGTCGAAACGGTCGTATGGCATCACCGACCCGAGTTTATTTTGCCTTTTTTGCTCAGTTTTGGAGTCGCTAATTGGCTTGGGATTCAGCTTAAAGACATCTTCGACGTGCCGCGTCCTTTTGTACAGTACGGCGTAGACGTACTGGTTCCGGAATATACGTTCAGTTTGCCCAGTCAGCATGCTATCGCAGTTTTTGCGCTATTGCCGCTGATTGCCTACAAGAATAAATGGGCGGCGCGACTCTGGCTCATGTATGCGCTTATTATTGCTTTCGCGCGGGTATACCTGCATGTGCACTTTCTCTCGGATGTTATCCTGGGGGCGTTTATCGGCTACGAAGTCTCGACCCTCTTTTTGTGGTTTGAGAACAAATACCGCGTATTTTCGCGTTTTAATCTTTTGCTGAAAGAAAATCTGGAAGTCCGCCGGCAGGTTTTACATTGCTTCTTTGGTCTGTTTCTGGTGTTTCTGCTGAGGGTCTATATTCTGTCGTCGGAACTGCTGGGTGTAGGCTTACTCGTAGCCTTCGGTCTGGTGGCATTTCTGAAGTATTTCAAATTCCCGGCCTTTTTGTATCAAGGACTGGCTTTTTTTGAACGCGAAAAACATTTGAAACGTTTCCCGGCTCGCGGCGTACTATGCTTTTTGCTGGGGTCGTGGCTGGCGACTGTCTTTTTTAGTGAAAATATAGCGGCGGCTAGTATTTTGGTACTGGCCTTCGGCGATTCGGTAACCAATATTATCGGCCGTTATTTTGGTCGCAAAAAGATTTTCTACAATCCGCGTAAAAATTGGGAAGGTACGCTCTCGGGTATCTTCTTTGCCACTATGGGAGCTAGTCTCTTTGTGCCGCTCACTTATGCTTTTTGGGCCAGCTCGGTCGCGATGCTGGTCGAGAGTATGGATCTAAAGATTGGAAAATTCGAACTCGACGACAATGTGCTGATTCCGGTAGTGGCGGGGGCGGTGCTGATGGTGGTGAGAATGGGATAGGCGGGGGCAGGAGCTTTCAGCAAACAGCGGTCAGCGATCAGCGGGGAAAGGGAAATCTTTGGAAATTCATGGATGTTTGTGGAAATTACTCTCAATTATAAATCATCATTCATAAGTCATCCATTGTCTCTCATACGTAATACTTTATACTTCATACATAATACTCTTTTCCCGCCGTGTTTTCCTCTCTCCTTCCAGATCTCCGCGTTTTTTTGCAAGCTGCTTCCCGTCCGCTGATCGTTATCCTTGGTCCTACTGGTGCTGGCAAAACGGGGCTCTCTTTGAAGCTGGCCCGGGAATGTAAGGGGGAGATCGTGAATGCCGACAGCCGGCAGATCTACCGCGAGATGGATATCGGTACGAATAAGGTTTTACCCGCTGAGATGAACGGAATTCCGCATCATCTGCTAAGTTTTAAAGATCCCGACGAGGTGTTTACGGTGGCTGAGTATAAGAACATGGCTGTGGGGACGATTGATGAGATCTTGACCAGGAAACATATTCCGTTTCTGGTGGGAGGTACCGGGCTTTATATCAATGCGGTAGCTTTCAACTATACGATTCCTGAAATCTTGCCCGATTACGAGCTTCGCGCCCTCCTCGAAAAAGAATTGGAAGAAAAGGGCAATCTTTTTGTGCATGAGAGGTTGAGGCAGTTGGACCCAATTGAGGCTCAGAAAATCCATCCCAATCAGAAGCGCTATCTTGTTCGAGCTTTGGAAATAGCATTGAAAGGGAGTCGTAAAAGCGAAATTGCCAAAAAAGAAAAGCCCCTCTTTGATTGCTTTTTTATCGGCCTCGATATTCCGCGAGACGTTTTGTATAAAAGAATTGATCAACGGGTGGAAGAAATGTTTGAAAAAGGTTTGCTGGAAGAAGTAAGAAGCCTTTTGGAAAAAGGGTATGATCAAAAAGCCCACGCCATGAACGGCATCGGGTATAAGGAGGTGCTTACGTATTTACGCGGAGAGATTTCTTTCCGGGAGTGTAAAGCTTCGATCGCTCAAAATACGCGACATTATGCCAAGCGGCAGGGGACCTGGTTTCGGAGGATCGAAGGCGTGCAGTGGGTAACGGTACTTGAATCCGGAAAACTTGCAGAGTAGAGGAGTTCTTTATATCTTTGACAATCTAAGTTGACAGTGGGTGCGCTTGATTCTATCCTATGTCTTCTAACGGATTGATCCAAAAAGCAGACCTTATTTTTCTCAGCCGATAGGTTAACTATATCAATTATTGATTTGTTTTGTTCTGTATGAAACCTCTTAAACACTCCGAATCTCTGCCTCAGATAGCCGAACTTGAAGCGATCTTAGCTCGAAACGAACAGATTACCGAGATCCTCCAAAAAGCGCCCCTGCTGGGCATGTCGAGCTGGTATCTCGGGGCTGGTTCGATTGCCCAGACGGTGTGGAATTTTCGGCACGATTTTGAGTTGTCTCGCGGGATCCGGGATGCCGATCTGGTCTATTACGACGCTTCGGATCTCTCGTACGAGGCCGAAGATGTGTATATTCAAAAAGCCAATGAGCTTTTTAGCCATATCGGTTTTCCGGTCGAAATACGCAATCAGGCGCGCGTCCATCTCTGGTACGAAAACAAATTCGGTAAAAAGATCAATCCGTACCCTTCCGTCGAAGCGGCGATCGACGAATGGCCGACGACTGCTACCTCGCTGGGAGTTCGTTATGACGAGAAGGGCAATTTCGTCGTTTACGCTCCGTTTGGGCTGGAGGATCTTTTTAACCTCACCGTCCGTCCCAATAAACGCAAGATCACCGCAGATATTTATCAGGCCAAAGTGAATCGCTGGATCAAGATCTGGCCAAAATTGACGATCGTGCCGTGGAATGAGTAAGTTGCCATCGAAGTCCGTTCAATTCTTCTGCCGTATATTATGTATATGTTCTTTTTCTTGAATTTTTGGCCGGTATATATTTATTTTTGAAACAAATACTTCTGCCTGTGAAAACCTGAAGATTTCTCGATCGTAGTTTATCTGAAGGTGAATTCAGAATTGTTCCGACATACCGAAGTACTTTACCAATCGTAGTGCCGAATCCGCGGTTATCGCTCTTTTGCCCTGGAGAATCTCTCCGATACGTCGGGGAGTTACTCCGATGTCGAGGGCCAAACGATAAGCAGTAAGAGTAAGAGGGCGCAGAAACTCTTCCAAAAGTATTTCGCCCGGGTGGATCGGAGTAATTTTTTTCATATACGTTCAAGCGTTTTAATGATAATCGACGATAGATACGTCGTAGGCATGATTATTTTTCCATTTGAAACATATTCTCCATGGTCAAGAAACATATCATAAAAAGATAAAAATCTTCTAAATTAGAAAGAAAATGTCTCGCATGCATTTTTATCAACTGATTCAGAAAAATACTGATCAGATTTTTTTATATTTCGCTGAAGAGAAAAGAAGAATATTTGCTCTCCGACAAATAGTTGCTCGTGGGGTCAATTGTCTCGATTAAAACCATAACAGTTTCGCGTACTTTCCAATATCGAAAAGGACAATCTTGTCTGGAGCGTTACTTATTCACGATGAATCTTCGTCTTTGATTTTTAATGGTTTTCAAACCGAAAATGTGTTGTGATGGAAAAATGCTTTGAAATTCATTGCATCAACGGACGCTACGAAAAAAAGAGGCAGTCAAAATGACTGCCTCAGAAGGAGATGGCTGATGAATCTAAAAATGAGCAAGAGATTCTTTCAATTCTTTTGCCCAGTATTTTGCTGTGGAATTTGAATAGGAATTTGCTTGATAAGAAACGCACCTACACTATTTTCGTAAAGCTTAATCACCGGTGTACGATCTAATAGTAATTCAATTACACAATATAAGCTCCAAATTTTATCTCGTAGTTCATTTTGTTCTCTCAAATCTAATATTTTTAGACCTAGCTTTAAAGCATCTTGAATCTTAATTGGTCTCCCATGAGATAGATATTCGGTATGGTTAGACAACTTTCTTGCGATACTCTGAGATATCTCTTGAGCATCCTCTTCACTTTTAAACATATACTCACTTAACCAATTACCTACTAGTGTTTCCGATAATGTTTTTGCGTTTTTACAAATCTGTAGAATATGTAGATCATATTTATTGAGCATTGGTAAATATGCCGGTAGTATTTCAGGTCCACTACTCCTAATTATTTCTTTTGCTTCTTCAAATCCGTCAATTAAAGTCTGCGCCGGAACAAAATTGCCATTAATCTGAATCTGAGGATCAATAGGTCCCAGTTCGGATTTTTCATCCATTAGAATTTCATCTCCGGATAGTGCCATCATAGTAGCTGCACTCTTTGCCATATTCGGAATAATAAAACGGACACTGTCGAATTTTGCTCTTAACAATGATACAAGTAATTCTGTTGCTTCTGCCGATCCGCCTGGACTATGGATAAAGATGTCTATGTCTCTGGTTGAAAAATCGTTCACTATATCAGCAAAACAAGTTTTGTCTTCCCATGTTATTGAGTTTGTAATACCAAATTGTGGAGGTAGATTCTTCTTAAAATCTGAAACGTATACTATAAGACCGCGCTGGGTAATATTAACGATATCAGCAATGGCTTGTTTCCTAAATTTATGAATGAATTCAAGTTGTTCGCTTGGTTCTTTTTGGTCTAACTCATTGAGTAGTTGTTGAAATATTTGCATGATAATCTTTTGTAGATATCGAACTCGAGTAGCTACCTTTTACTATAGTTCTTCGGTATGGATTGATTGTCTCTATTGATTCTTCATAGATTTTTTGTGCATTTCTAAAAATTTCCATAGCCGAAGCAATTCTTGAATTTGTTTTTTGCAATTGATTTACCTTATTGATTAATGCTTCATCATTCATATATTAAGCTATTAATTCATAAAAGGGGATTTAATAATACACCCTGTTGCTCTCTTTGAAAAGCGAAGGATATAATAAATTGTTAAATTTTATCTTTATTTTATGTTTAATCTAAATTTAGTTGATCTATTTTATCGAAGGGATAAAAACAATTTCCAAAAATGATTAAATAATACGAGGGACTCCTGTGTTTTTCCAGAGAGTCTAGTACGGATACCCAGCACATTCTTTTTTCCCGCTTCCGACCTGCTTGCAATACTCCGCGACGCGCAGATCGTTGGTCACGTAGTTATACGCATAGATCATCGAAATACGGGTCTCGCCTTCACGTCCGGTGGCGTTTAGACTTAAGCTATTGCCGGTCCTTTTGCCAAAAGTGCTGGGAAAGAATTTCCAGTGCGTGGCGTTGCGCTCGTCTTCCCGTCCCGCCACTTCCACGACATCCCGGGCCAGAATATAGCGTACGAGCTTAAATCCCAAATTGCTCCCGTCATCGCCTTTGATGACCGCTACAAAGATCGACTGGTCTTTGGCCAGACAGGCGGAAGTAATAAACCCGCGGTCTTCGCGTCCGTTCAGTTTTTTATTGAGAGCCGTTGGGTCGGTGGTCGCTTGCCCAGACAGTATTTTTATATCATGCGTCGAGTAGCGTGGCAGGCTTTCCAGTTTTGCTAGAAATTTGCTGTAAAAATCCATCGTTTCGTAGACCGACAGCGTTTTACAATCAAAGGCGGTTTCGTGCGGATTGAGCAAAACCGGATCGATACTGCTCGGGGTGGCTAAGACCGTTGTCTCATTGCTATTAGACGAGCCATTGCCGTTTTGATTCGTCGTTTCGTCCGGATTCCCATTTGCATTGTTGTCGCTGCCGTTCGTGTTGGAAGTCGAGCTGTTTTGATTCTCGACAATCGGGATAAATTCGGAACTGTTCCCGTTCATAAAAGTGGCGGGTGCCACTCCCAGGCTGGTACTCTTGTTTTCTGGCGGCGGGGTAGAACAAGCTGACAGGATCAGCAGAAACGCTATCGGCAGTAGGCTTATTTTTTTCATAGCAAAAGGAAGGCGAGGACGTGAAAAGGTAAAAAGTCAGCTAAGGCACGCTTGTTGGATCTCAGTCGCCGTTTTAACGATTGCCATAGAGATATCGGCCAGCTCGTGTAACACGCTGCGTACTTCGGATACATTCTTGTCTTTGAGGTATTCTTTTAGCTCTTCGGTTTCGGCTGAAAGCGATTGCAGTAAGGATTCGAGCGTCGCTATATTGTCTTTTTGACTGGGGCAGGTTACTTTCAGCACTTTCAACAATTGCTCTACCTTCATTTTCAGTGCTTCCGAAGTGGCGGTGGCTTCGTCTGTGATTACCGTGATCGCCTGAATCAGCGTATCGCGGATAATATCTTTATTTTCTTTTAAATATGTCCGTACTGTCTGATTGAGCGTCTGTAGTTCCTGTAAATTCGTCGTAGCGCCGAGCTGGGTCTGATAACTGACCAGCTTGTTCTTTACCGCAGTAAGGATCTGGATCAGTTCGTTTTTGGTTACCGGGGATAATTTCGCATTGTTGTTGATTTTGGCAATAGCCTGGTCAAGTTTGCCGATCGCTTTGGTAATTCGTTGATCGATACTGCTTTTCAGTTCCTCGTAATTCTCCGGGTCTACGGTCGGACGGGAGACAACGTTCCGGTTTTTATTATCGGATTTTTCGTGCGCATCTTCCATCATTTTGTCCTTTTCCTCATGGCTTGTCGTGCTCGGTGAGGCCACAGTCTCTTTCTCGGTACGGGATTTGTTTTCCGTAGCCACGGTATCGTGGCTGTGAGCGAAACTGATGGTATAAGACGTCCCGAAGAACACAAGCAGGAGCAATGTTGATACTATTTTTTTCATATAATCGGAATTAAGAAAATAAGCAGCCGGCAGGCTGAATTCAAAGATTAATTCTCATCTGAAAGAGCGGTATCCATATCAAAACTGTCTCCCTGGCGGGAGGCATCTTGCAATTTTTGGCTCAGTGCCTGAATATCTTTGATATCGGTCTCGGTTGACGCTTTATTCGGTGTTGAGGCGTTGGTAGCGGACGATATCGTATTGACGTTTTGCTGGGGCAGGGGGAGTGGCGTATTGGCATTCCGGGGGCTAGTGCCCTGACCGCAGCCGGTTATCAGGAATAATACTGACAAACCGAGGAGAAATTGGTAGCGCATAAAAGAGGTGTAAGATTAAGGCAGAAACCAAAATGACCATACGTTTTTTTGGACTTTTTTTCAAGTCGGTTTGCGGTTTGACTTCCGGAAAATGAAATCGTATGCTGGCGGGAGGGGGATAGTAGTACCTGGTACAAAGTACTTAGTGGTTGTTCATGTGAATATTTATCGTAATGTATGGAGATTTCTTGAAATTTATTGCTAATACTACCAGATACTCGATACTAAATACCTAAATACTGTGCTCCCTTATGAAACGATTGTGGCTTCTGTTCTTTGCCTTGGTCGTACTTTCAAGTCAGCTGGTGACTGTAGTTCTGCTATTTCAAATGAAAGCTGATTATGCCGGTTTACGGGAACAACATAAGCAACTCCAAGTTTCTTTTGATCATGTACAACAGGAGAATACGCAACTTCGAGCGACGGTCGATCAGTTATCGCAGCCACCCGTCCTGCCTCTGGAACAGGATACCAAACGTCAGGAGGCACTCAAACGCGAAGTGGAAGAGATCACTGGGTTGAAATTCAAAAGCGACGTACCTTTTCGGGTCATGACGCAGACCGAATTACAGGTCTTTCTCGATGAGGAACTTTCTAAAGATATGAGCGACGAGAAATTTATGTTGTATCAGCAGGTATATCAGCGTCTCGGCTTACTCCCGCAAGGGTTTGATTTCAAACAGAGCGTTCAACAGCTTCTGACCGAGCAGGTGGCCGGGTTGTACGATACAGAAAAGAAAACTATGTTTGTCATCGAAGGACAGAACAAAATGACCGAGGCCGAAAAAGATATTATCATTGCCCACGAACTGACGCACGCGCTTCGCGACCAATATCAGCCGGATTTATTTACCCGCATGGGAGATTTCGCCGATAGAGGACTTGACGATGTCGCTTCGGCGGTCAAAGCCTTGGCCGAAGGCGATGCTACGTTAGTAATGGTTCACTACGGTCTGCGGCATCCTTTTACCTTGCTGGATGCCGGGATTACTTCCACGGCGCGGTCTTTTTTCGGCAGCTCCGACGTTTTGAACAGCTCGCCGCCCTACCTGCAAAAAACGTTGTTGTTTCCCTATGAAGAGGGGCTGGCATTTACGCAATTCTTCCAGCTTCGTTCGGGTTTTTCCAGGATCGAAGAACTGTTTGCCAATCCGCCGCTGTCAACCGAACAGATCCTGCATCCGGAAAAGTATGCGAAGGACATTCCTCAAAATATAATGATCGATGTTTCAGGTTTGCCCGATTGGAAGACCAAAATATCATTTTCCTTGGGCGAATTTGAATTGCGAACCTGGTTGGAGCAATTTATCCCTGGAGAAGATGCCCATAGGGTGGCAGAGGGATGGGATGGAGGTCGGGTACAACTTTTGGAACGTGGCCAGGAATCCTTGATGGTTGTGGCGTTTGTATTTGATTCCGATGTTGATCGGCAACAGTTTGAAGAGATCTTTGAGACGTTACTGGTCAAACGATTTCCCGAACTAATCCTGTTTGAGAATCCCGATCAGGTTGGGGAAAATCGTTATAGTAGTCTCTTTAGTTCATCTGACGACCCGCATAGTATTATTATGCTTGATTTGCTGAGTACTACACCTCAAGATCTTGAAAAACTTGCTTCAGAAATTACATTTGAGTCTCTAGATATTGGGTTTAATTCACTCCAGTAACTATGTATCCCCGCTCTGAATTACCATCTGTTTTTGTTGATTCTCCGCGGGCATTCAAGAAAATGTGGAAATTCCCTGCCGCAAAAGATCAATGGCGGTATATGGTTTGGTTTTATCTGAACCGGTATTTGTATAATCTTCAGAATGAGCGACTGGAGCGGATCCTGGACGAAGAGGAATGTACCAGTTACGAAGGAGAAATCCTGCGTTATCAAGATAAAATAAAAATTATCGATATTATTTACGCCAAATATCAAAATGATTCAAAACGTTGTTACCGGGAAACCGGTATTACTCATGAGGATCTTCAAATGGAAAAACAACGCCTGCTTCTAGATATCAAGCAATTTCAGGATGGGCGCGAGCAAATCAGAAAACTCCGTAAGCAAACCGAGCTACAAATCATGTTTGCCTGTCTGGTACTGGAAAGGGTCAAAAACGGTTAGTTGACCTTTCGCGGTCTCTTCTTTACAATAGGTCTGCTTCTTTTAGCTTATAAATTATTGTTCGTATGTCGTTCTTAGGAAAAATGGGGGATATGTACAAGCTTCAAAAACAGGCTCGCGAGGCCAAGAAAAAATTGCAACAAACGCATATTGAATCCGAACATGGCGGGGTCAAGGTCGTGGTGGACGGAGAGATGAAAGTGGTCTCGATCGAGATTGTCGATAAATCTTTGATGCAGCATGAAGGCCGGCTTACCTCGGCTATCAAAGATTCGCTGAACCGTGCCATCGAAAAAGCCCAGAAAATTGCCGCGGAAGAGATGAAAGGTGTGATGGGGGATCTTGGATTTCCGGGGATGTAGAGATGAGTTGAAAGTCCGTAAAGTTTATAAAGTCATAAAGCATACAGCATACAGGTTGCTCGTGATAGCACCCTTCTGCATGCTTGATAAATAAAGACAGTAAGAAGGTTTCTATCCCTGGAGTATTCTATGAAAAAATCACTGTTATTTGCTGGTATTATCGTCATCCTCGTAGTGGCTGGTGTCGGGACCTACTGGTATAGAAGCGAGGCCCAGTATAAAGAGATGTTATCTCAAAGCGTTTCCGATGAAAGCGAACCGGTCTCTTTCGTGATCAAAAAAGGCGAATCTGCTAAGCAGATCGCCGAACGGCTGGTGACTAACCGCGTGGTCGTGGCCGACTGGGTATTTCTGCGCTATATCAAAGAAAAGAATGCCGACCAGGCTCTCAAATCGGGATCGTTCGTGCTCAATCGCAACGATACCATCCCGGCGCTGGTCGATGTCTTGACGGGTAAAACCGTACGCCAGGTATCGGTACGTATTCCGGAAGGCTACACGGTCAAAAAGATCGATGCTTTGCTCAAAGAGTTGGAATTGGTAGAGGGAAACGAATTTCTGGATTGTTTAAAAAACTGCCCGTTCGACTACGATTTTTTACCCCAGGGGGAGGATCGTAATCTGGAAGGCTATCTTTTTCCCAGTACGTATTTCGTCGATCCGGTCACGTTTACGCCCCAATCCTTCATTGACCGCCTTTTGTCAACCTTTCAGCAGCGTTTTTCTCCCATGAAAGCCGATATAAAGAACCGTTCAGTGGCCGATATTGTCAATATGGCCTCTCTGATCGAACGGGAAACTGTCAGTGCCGAAGAACGTTCCATCGTTTCCGGGATTTTGTGGAAGCGCCTGGATAATCGCTGGTACTTGGGAGTTGATGCGACGCTGCATTATTATAAAGATGACTGGTATAATCCGCTGACCTACCAAGATCTTAAAGATCAGAACAATCCGTACAATACCCGTCTCAAGCACGGCTTACCGCCGACCCCCATCGCTAACCCCGGACTTGAAAGCCTGAAAGCCTCGGTTTATCCCGAGGAATCGCCGTATTGGTACTATCTTCACGATGCTGAGCGCCAGATCCATTATGCCAAGGATCTGCAGGAACACGAGCGAAATAAAGTTAAATACTTGCAGTAAGCGGGCACTTTGTGGAGAGCTCGTAACGTATGTTTTGGATTTCTACGAACTCAAACCCCCAAAGTTCAATCCGCCGCGGCGGACAAATATCAAATCAAGTTCAAAGCTCAAAAAAATAATTACCTTTTAGATTTGGATTTTAGTATTTGATATTCTTTTGACATTTGTCCGCCGTGGCGGATGACATTTCCTCTCCTATGGTCAAAAAACGTTTCTGGAACACACCGAAAATACTTATCGTGATTGCGGGAGCATTGCTGGGCCTGTTCATATGGTTCTTTTTCGTGCTGGATTCTTTGCGTATTTTCGTGCCCTATTATCCTTGGATTGCCGGATTTCCCTTTGCCAGCAAGCAATACCTCATCGTCCTGCAAAATGACGCCGAACTGAGACCCGGGGGCGGATTCACCACTGCGTATGGTCTGTTACGGATGGCGCATGGTTTTCCAGTCGGCTTTGAGATCAACGATGTATTTTCGCTCTCTACCGAAAATAGCCCATATATCCAGCCGCCCTATCCGATGGAAGACCTCCTGAAAGGTCCTTTTTACCACGGCTGGGCGTTTCAGGATGCCAACTGGTATGCTGATTTTCCCCAAAATGCCAAACAAATGATCTGGTTTTATCAGAAAAAATTTCCGGATCAGCATATCGATGGTGTCATTGCGGTCAACTTTCGGGTTGTAGAAGAACTGCTCGATATTCTGGGACCGGTCCGGGCCGGAGAGGTGGAATTTGATCGGCATACGCTCTTTTCCAGTCTTGAACACGAAGTATCGAATATCGACCGGCATAATATCGAAGATTTGAAAAACCGCAAAGAAATTTTGAAAGATTTCTACCAGGCGTTGCTGAAAAAAATCATTTTTTCACCGATTCTGTATCATCAAATGACCCGGTTGATCGTTCAGTCTCTGAATCAAAAGGATATCCAGCTCTACTTTTCCGACGCTCTGGTACATAACGCGATGGAGCGCCGAGGTTGGAGTGCCACGATTCCGTTGACTGCTCCGGATCGCGATTTTCTGGCGGTAGTCGAGGCGAATCTGGCCGGCATGAAATCCGACCGCTATATACAGCGACAAGTGGCTTATGACGTTGATTATACCGGCGACAAAGCCACTGCCCACGTTACCATTGCTATGACCCATCGCGGCGACTATAACGAGCCGCTCAGTTTTACGTACAAAGGCTTTGTGCGAATTCTGGTTCCCAAGAACAGTGTGATGGTCGGGAACGATCCGGAAATCGTACAGGGGGAAGAATCCGGTTATAAATTTCTCGGGAAAAAAATCCAGATCGAACCCGGCAGTTCGGCAATAATCGAATTTACATATGTATTACCCGACTCGATTGTGCGGGATGGGCAATACCGACTTACTGTCTTGAAGCAGTCTGGTACGAACGATCAGTATACAATCAGTTTTCATGCTCCCGCGGATTTTGTGCTGGACGGGAAAGTCTGGGATTTTCGCGATAATTTAGCTATGTATACAGCGTCTCTCGATCAAGATCTCGACCTGGCCTTGCGGATCAATCCCGATCGTATTCCGCCCCGGGTGACATTTCAGATATTTAAGGAGCTTCAGGTAGTAGAACTTCATTTCAACGAAGATATAGATATCAAAAGTTGCGCGGTTGCGGATAATTACCATCTGATCGATGCTGATGTCAAAGATCCCCGTACCGATCAGATCCGGGTCGTTGACGTCGAGTGCGGAGATCGCGGCCTTACCATTCATCTCGCCGGCGTCACCGAGCAGCCCGAAGAGCATTATAAACTCACGCTTGGCAATATTCGGGACAAATTTGGTACTACGATCTCCCCCAATCCACGTACCGTTACGATTGTTCAGCGGTTGGGCGGTGGGTAGGGGGAGGCATGTATAAAGTATTTGGTATGAAGTATAATGTGTAGGACATCTTGTCCTTCCAGAAATCGCCTTATTCTTCTTTGACCCCTGTTTTCATACCTCATACCAGATACTTTATACCTAATACTTCTCCCCCATGTCCGACTGTATTTTCTGTAAAATTGCTACCCGCGCCTTTCCGACTTCGTTTCGCTACGAAGACGATCAGGTGGTCGCCTTTGACGACATTCACCCTGCGGCCGAGACGCACATTCTGATCATTCCCAAACAACATCTGGAAAAAATCTCGGATATGCAGGAAACCGATCGTCCGCTGATGGGGCATCTCTTGTTTGCCGCCAAAAAAATAGCCGAGGAATTAGATATCCCCGGCTATAAACTTTCGTTAAATGTTGGTCCGGAAGGCGGACAGGTAGTAATGCATGTACATCTGCACTTGCTGGCAGGGAAAATGTCGAACCCGGCAGGCGAGGTGGGGTAGGGGCGCCAGCTGTCAGCCTTCAGCGTCCAGTGGTCAGTATTCAATGCAACAGTACAAAGTACCTAGTACGTAGTCAAAAGCTGAGAATTAAACGGTGCTTCCGTTCCACCTAATAAAGGGGATAAAAGGGGTTCAGGATAGTAAGTATATTCAGTTAGTAATTAGCGCTTGGGGACAACGTACATAGTCTTTAGTACCGAGTCAAAAGTCTCGAAAAAACGAAGAAGAGCCTCTTTGACACGCTACGTACATTCGGCTGACTAGCTTCCTACCCGTACCACGATATGCCGGTCCTCGCCCTCGCCTTCGCTCTTCGTGAGGATGCCGGACGAACCGTGTTTTTCCATCAGATGCATGTGGACGACTTTGCGAAAATAGGGCGACATGGGCAGGAGATGTTCTTCCTCGCTTTTTCCTGATAAGAGACTAGTTACCGCTTTTTCGGCCATTTCGATCACTTTCTCTTCCTGGCGTTCTTTGTAGCCTTCCACATCGAGGATGAGAAACAGCGGCGCGTCGGTCAGATCCATCGTACTGATCGCCGATTTGAGCAAATATTGCATGGCTTTAAGCGTATCGCCGAAGTGGCCGATCAGTAAACTGGCGTCTTGTGATAAAATATTAACCCGTAACGTACTGGCGTCCCGGGGCGATACCAATACCTTGTCAAACGCGATACCCATCCGGCGCAGGAATTCTTCGGTGAGGGTTTGGATTTTTACAGCTATTTCGTCCATGAGTGCTGGCGGATAAAAAAGTAAAAAGCAGGGATAAAAAACTCTTCCCACAGAACGGTCTTTATTATACACCCTTTTCGCGATTTACCCAAAGCTGTTGTCCGATGCCAAAAAGGGTCGAAACACCCCAGTACACCGCGATCCCTGCCGGAAAGCCAATCGACATCAGCGCAATGAGCAGCGGAAAAATATAGGTCATGACTTTGCTGGTCACCGCGCCCGCATCGGGCATATCTCCCTTGGCTTTTGGGGGAGTATTTTTGGCCTGTTTCTTGGCAGCGTTGGCAAACGAGAGTCTCATTTGAATGTACTGCAATACTGCTAGCAGTATTGGCAATATATACAGATTGGGTTTCGACAGGTCGAGGATTCCCAAAAAGAAGGAATTGATCTGGTCGATGCTGAAGCCCTTGAGCGGGGGATACAGAAAATAGGTACTGCTGACTTGCAGTCCGTTGGCTATGGCATTATAGAGTGCTATCAGGATAGGCAGCTGAATCAGGATGGGCAGACAGCTACCCGCCGGGTTCACTTTGTATTCTTTCCAGAGTTTCAGAGTCTCTTCGCCGATCTTTTGCTGATTTCCTTCGTATTTTTTCTGAATTTCAGCGATCTTGGGCTGGAGTTTCTGCATCTGTTTTTGCTGTTCCAGCGCTTTTTGATTCGGGATCAGCAGGATGACGCGCATCAAGATGGTCAGAACGATGATCGCTAGTCCCAGATCATGGCCCGGCAGAATGCTGGTCAAGAAGATCAGGGTATTATAAATCGGCCGGTAGAGAATGAGATCCCATACATATCCCAGCCAGTTCGGTTCGGTTATCCGAATGGTTGACTCGGCCTTTTTTTCCTCGCCTCCTACCGTAGTCGTGTATTCGATTCGGTACTCGCCCGCGTCCTTAAATAGATCGTTGTTCCACGGGTCAAACGAAATGGATCGTTTCTCATTCGGCTTGATGATCTCGTTATCGGTAGGGCATGTATATTGTGTATCCGTGCTGATCTTCTCTCCGTTTTTATAGATATCCAGGGGGGGGGCGGGGCAGCGTGACAGGAGCGTAATGTCTTCCGACAGGCCGTTCTCTAGATTGACGTGTACCGCTTCGCCGAAGCCAAAGCTCGATTTGGTAGGGACGAGGCGAATCTGATTGGTCGGGGCGGCGGGTTGGTCGGCAGGTTTGGCCGGGTTGATGACAAAAAGCAGTAAATAGACACCCAGCAACAGCAGCAAATATCCGTAAATACGTTGGCGGTTCATCGAAAATGGATTAGGAGGAAAACAAAAAGGTCAGGTCGGTACAGAGCTCGGTATAGGCGGCAGGGGGAAGCGGAGTATTCTTGAGAAACACAATGCAATCCATGGAAGGGAGCGGGGAACGCGTCTGGATCTCTCGTAAACAGGCATAGATCTGTCTTCGTTTGCGGTTTCGTTTCACCGCGCTTTTGGAAAATTTGGACGTGACGACCACACCGAAACGGCTAAGGCCCAAACTATTGTGTCTGCATTTGAGAACAAACCGGCGGGAGGAACGCGAGAAGGACGCCTCTTTCCAGATGCGGGAAAAATCGCTGCTGGTGAGTCTTTCTTTTTTTCTGAACATGGACGGACAATTTACTCGACCGACAATCTGGCTCTTCCTTTGGCCCGGCGTCGCGCGATCAGTTTGGAACCGTTGGTAGTTCGGCTGCGGGTCAGAAAGCCGTGATTGTTTTTCCGCTTTCGCTGCTTGAGTTTTCCTTGCATATCTCTTTGGTAAGCGTAGATAAAAAGCAAGGCTCATTCTAGCTTTTTGGCTCGTTTAAGTCAAAAGTTTTGAGGAAATATTTCCGATATCTCGCGGTTACCTCCCTTATTTTTGGTTTCTTGACTGTCACACTGCTTGCTCTTGCGTGGTTGTTTTTCGATTCGATCAAGAAACGGCAGAGTTAGGTTTTCTTAAAGGAAGTATCAAGCATCGCACAAGTCGCTTCTGAACAGAACGCAAAGGTATTCTTAAATTTTTTGCGAAATATTCTCGAATAATATGCCAACGATAGATTTTTGACATTCCGTATGGTGCTGGTAGTATACGACGGTAATTTATATTCCCAATACATACGTCCGCATGAAAAGGTACTCGATTTTCGTTCTCTTGTTTATGATGAGTCTATCGGTGCTTCCCGTAGAAGGTACAGCTACGGAGCAGCCGGAAATATCGACTTCCGGGCCATTCGAGACCGTAACAGACCTTCAAATCTCCCAGAATAACTGGGGATATTCGTTCCGCAAAAATGGTAAAAATTATACTTTCGTCAATGGAACGGTGTCCGATCCGATCGGATTCGGTCTTGCTCTCAGTTTGCCGAGTGGCGTACTGAGTATCGCGGATCAAAATTGGGCCTATCCGTTTGAGAAAAACGGTCAATACTACATACAGTCAAAGAATGGCACGAGTCAAGTCTACGATACCTATCCCGAAGTAAGGGTCTCCAATAACCGTATGCTTGTTCAATATCTCAAGAACGGACAACAATACCTGTCTCTGGATAATCAGGAATATGGTCCGTACCAAGTCTTACCGGGATCTCTGGCTGTGTCCGATACAAATTGGGCTGTTGCGTATTTCCAGGAAGGAAAATCATATGTGCTTATGAATGGCAAAAGCTATGGTCCATATCTGTCCGTTGCGAATCTGGCTGTATCAAATCAACACTGGGGATTCTTTTACAGGGATACACAAAGTTCCCAAATCATGATTATGCTGGACGGTAATTCGTATCCGGGATATCTCTATACCGGGCAATTTAAAATATCCGGCGAACGCTGGATACTGGCAACGTATGACAACCCGCCCGGAGGAAAATATTCAGTTCTTACCGACAAAGAACATTATGGAAGTTTCAATGACGAACTGGCCGACATATCAGTTTCCCCTCTGCGTTCAGGGTATGTCGATCGTTCCTGTAATGTAGTAATCGACCAAAAAACGGTATGGAACACCGATACGTTTTGTCTGCCCGATAGTCTTGCTATCAGCGATTCGAATTGGCTGTTTACCTATGCGACAGATTATCCCGGCAGTAGTTCTGCTATAACGGCCAAAAACATTTACACGGTCATAAATGGCCAACAGTACGGCCCTTTCGAAGCTGTGGGGATCCCGCAAGCCCGCGGGAATAGTTGGGCATTTCCATATAAAGAGAATGGAATGTGGTACATCAAATCATCCGGATTGCAGAATGCGAGCGCCACTCCATCGTTTCGAGATATCTCTCAAGACAGTCGATATTTCGATGCCGTAAATTTTTTGAGAGAAAGAGAAATTATCACGGGGTATAGCGACGGTACCTTTGGTCCCGAAAAAAAGATCAATCGGGCAGAATTTACGAAAATCATTATTGGAATTATCACAAAAAATCCAAAAGGCGAAAATTGTTTTCACGATGTCACACGGGAGTGGTTCGCTCCGTACATCTGTTATGCAAAGACTATCGGCATAGTCAGGGGATATCCTGATGGACTTTTTCATCCCGAACGGGAAGTAAACTTGGCTGAGGCACTCAAAATCGTATTCGGAACACTTAGTATTGAGCTCGTTGCCGCCAATGACTCTCCCTGGTATGAGAAATATATACAGACCGGTATGACAAAGGCATTATTGAACGGAGTGGTGATTGATGCTGCTCATAATATTACCCGGGGAGAGCTCGCTCTGCTTTTATACAGTATTCACCGGCAGGACCTTCCTCCGATGCATTTTTGAGATTAGGGAGTAGATAAAATAAATCATGTAGAAGTTATACCGAAGTGAGCATGTTTTCAAAACATGCTTCTTTTGTTTTCTTAACTGCTGAGATATCGCCTTTTCTAAAAGCAAGTAGGATTCCATCAAGAAGACGGCAAAACCTTAACCTGCCGGAAATTCCTTAGCGTATTCGGTTTTTTGTCGAATCCTTCAAAACTATCTATCCGACAATTTTAAGCATCGGGCAAGGAGTTTTGCGGGGAGGGCGCAGTATTTTGTGGTATTATGAAGAGAACTAAACTCTCATGAAAATATACAAAAACATACCAAAAATACTTCTGTTCGTGCTGTCTCTTTCCCTGGCCGAAACAGCCTTTCTGTTTCCCGGTTCTGTTGATACGGCACTGGCCGAAACGCCTCAACCCGAAAAGAGGACCTTTCTGGTGACCGGGTATTATTCTCCCCAGGAAGGGCAGTCGTTTTATTTGAGAGGAAATGTGGAAGACGAGAAAAAATTGAACGGACAAGGCATCCGGGGCGCCTCGGGCAAAGGAGTGCACGACGGCATGATCGCCGCGCCTAAAACCTATGCGTTCGGTACCAAGATCAAGCTGGAAGGACTGGGCATCGGAACCGTGGAAGACCGCGGCGGCGCCATTGTCGTAGCCGGAGAACGGGGGCACTCCTATGATCGCCTCGATCTGTGGATGGGCTATGGCGAAGAGGGGCTCAAGCGGGCTCTGAGCTGGGGCATCCGTAAGGTTGAAGGGTATGTTTACCCGTCCGGTACCGAACTGAATGATACGATCCAGGTCGAAGATTTAGCCATCGCCAAAGTCAAATGGCCGCAAAATGCCACCAATTCAACCACGCTTTTTTCCCGCAACTTAGGTAAAGGCGATAAGGGCAGCGATGTCCAAAAGCTCCACGAAGTGCTGACCGAACTGGGGTATATGGAAACCCCCGATGCCCAAAGCTACGATGTCAAAACCGTCGATGCGGTGTATCGTTTTCAGGTTGATAACGGAATCGTCAAAGGCGACCAGGAGAGCGGTGCCGGGTATACCGGGCAGAAAACCCGTAAAGTCCTGGAACAGAAATTTTACGAAAAAAAAGAACAGGATCGCCGCTCTCTGGCCGCGCAAAAAACCGAAAAACAGAAGATGCTTTCTTCTTTTCCGGTCGGACTGGGCAAAGGATCGGGTCAAAAAGGAGATATTCTCACTTTGCAGCAGGCCCTCAACCGTCTGGGATTTGCGGTTTCTGAAACCGGAAAATATGATAGCAACACCTATGCAGCCGTACTCTCTTTCCAGAAACAGAAAGGAATCATATTGAAAGATACCGACCGGGGTGCCGGTTATTTTGGCAATCAGACCCGTCTATATCTGGTTGAAGATCTCTTTCAGGCCGGACAGAGTACCAAAACCGCCGTTGTCGCTTCATCTGCCAACCCAGCCCCGGGCGCTGTGCCCCCCAATACTCCGTCAAAAAGTGCTACGACGTCTGTCTCGAGCCAGATATCTCAAATTCTCAAATCCAAAGACAGCGGGGACGAAGTCCGGGCATTGCAGCAAACTTTGTTTGAACTCGGCTATCTCGATGCCACGCCTACCGGGTATTACGGTCCAAAAACCTCTGCCGCGGTACTCTCTTTTCAAATGCAGTTCAAGCTGGCCGGTTCCCCCCAGAGTCCCGGTGCCAGTCTCTATGGCCCCAAAACTCGCGAGAAATTGGCCTATGTTCTTTCCAAGTACCGACAACAAAAGATCACCACCGAACTCGATCCCGGCACCCAGGGGATCGAAGTGGCCAAATTACAGAGTATTCTCTCTAAGCTCGGCTATTTCAAACAAGACGTTACCGGCAAATTTGCCGCTAAGACCAAAGAGGCCTTATTACAATTCCAACAAGATCATGCCGTGGTTCCTTCAGCTCAAGCCACGGGAGCCGGCCGGGTCGGCCAGACTACCCGCGACGTCTTAAACAAAAAGCTGGTTCAGTTCTTGTAGGATTTCAGCACATTCGTCCCGGCCGAGAGTTCGTAGGTCTGTCCGTTGTAGAGCAGGGTGGTCCTGGTTTCGCTTTTGATCAGACCGACTCCAGAGGCATAGTATCTGGTACCGGTACTCAAGACAAAAGCTTCGTGGCTTATATCGTTTTCGTACATCGGTTTGGTGGTATTGATATGTACCAGATCGGTTATTTTTACTTTGAGCGCGCTAACCTGGCCGGTAGCCGGGGTTTCCACTGTTTCGAACCCGTCGAATTCCAGACTGTTCGTGCCGTCGTATAGCGTAATCGTCGACCCGTCGTCAGCCCGTACCGGGGTGCCTTCGGCAAGCCTAAAATAGTTGATACGGTTACGAGTAGAGAAGAGTGTTTCGGGTTCTTCGTAAGCGACTTCTTTGTCATTTCCGGTACCTTCGTGAAGTGTCAGTTTCTTGATTAAAACTTCCGGATCTTCCGGGAAAATCTGACTGGTATAGTGATCGTCGTAGCGCAGATCGAAACACTCGCTTTCTGTTTCACACTCCGTAGCAGTAATAATATTGTCCGGGGCCGTATTGCCGTTGTCATTTAGGTTTTGATCTGAGACAAAATCCCATTCTTTCCCATCCTGTACCGCCAAAAAGTCTGATACGGTCACTTCTTCCCCGCTCGGAGTCTGCCAGGTTGGCGAAGCAGCGGGCAGCATCTCGTTCTTTTTGATCAGGTTGAGCCGGTACAGGTATTCGGCAGTTATGCCTCGTTTAGCCGCTTGACCTGGCTCAAAATTGTCCCGTTCCGGCAGGAGTTGCATTTGTTCGGCCGTCGAGACGAAGCGGTAAAACCACTGTTCGGGGTGTATATCCCCAAACTGGGTTTGGACCGCAGAAAAATCGGGAGCATCATAAGCGTTCAGCAATATCTTAATGACTTCGGCTTTGTTGGCCGTATCGCTCGGTTTGAACATGCCGTCGGGATACCCCTGGATCCAGCCTTTCTCCAGACCGTAGCAGACATACGGAGAATACCAGGTTTCCATGACGTCCGGGAAGCAATTTCTATATTTGACCGGATCGGGTCGGATTCCCTGTCCGGTTACCACGATTTTCATAAGCTCGGCCCGGTTGATCGTTTCCCCGGGGCGGAACGTACCGTCGGGATAGCCGCTGATTACCTCGTTATTTTTTAAATAGGTTAGAGCAAGATAAGCTTCGTGTGTATTGGGAACGTCGAGAAAAACTTCGTCGCTCAAGACTTCGTCCGTGGGAGTATCGCTGGCTTCGTAGCTCCAGTATTCGGCTGGTTTGTTGTTTTCGGATACGGCGCGGACGTAAAAATAGTAGGTCGTGCCGTTTTCCAGCCCCGTGATGGTCAGGCTGGTTTCCCCGGTAGTCTGGTAGTGGGGTAGTTCGCTAACTGGCTTGGTCCAGCGATTGGGATCGAACGATTTTGTATCGTAGGTGATTTCATAGTGTTTTATACCGGCGGTAGAATAGGATTCCGGCCAGGAGAGGGTGATTTCACGGTCTCCGGCTTCGGTAAACACATCGTCCAGACTTGAGGGGATCTCTTTTTCCACAATCGGCAGTTCCGTGCTGTTACGAATCAGATTGTTGGCATTTTTGATCCAGGCGCTTATGAAATTGCTGGGGCGGATATATCCCAGTGCGTCGAATCCGAATTCGACCTGGGTTGGGATCCCGATCAGGTTTCCGTCAGCATCGAAGGCGGCTCCGCCCGAATTGCCCGGGTTGATCTTTGCATCGCTTTTTATCCATACTTTGGTTGGAGTTCCGTTGATATTTTCGCTTAAAAAACCGCTGATGCTGCCTTTGGTCTGGGTAATGGTCTCTTTGCCTACATCCGGGTATCCCAGCACGTTGATTTCGCCGCCCAGCTGCAGGTTGTCCGAATTGCCGAAATGCGGAGGAGTCACGGTTGGCAGGGGAACTGTTTCTCCTTCCGGATTTGTCCGGTTGAGTCTGAGCAGGGCCAGATCGTTGTCATAGTCGGCGATTTCCACTTCGGCAGTATAGAGACATTTGGGAGTGTCGGCGGCGCTGAAACTCTGGCAGATGACGTAGCGGTCGAACGGTTCATACGAGTCGGTGAGAACGACGTGGCCGTTGGTCACGATCCGGTCGTTGGTGTTTTCGACGAAAAAACCCGAGCCAAAAACCGTATCTTCGTATGTGTCGGTTTCGGGGTCGTATACTTGTCCGTAGATCTTCACGATACTGCCGATCAGCTGCTGGGAAGGGGTAAATGCCAGAGCAGCAGGGGCGAGAAGGGAATTTCCCATCGTCAAGAGCAGGGACAAACAGACGACGCGTTTGAGAAAATGCATGGGGATGCGGGGAGAGGGTGAAATAAAATATCGTGTCGGATCATAGCATGCTTTGTTGCGAGAAACAATCGGGAATGCATGAATTTATGAATGACGGATTATGTCCGCCCGTGCCGGTACGGACGGGAATGATGATTTGTGGATGAAATGTCTTTTTTCTTGTAAATGAAGATAAATTGACAATTGCCTCGTTGGGGCTAAAATGAAATTGAACTTATTCACTATCTATCTATAAAACTATGGCAACATTTCTCGACTTGGAAGAAGGACAGGGACCTTTTGAAGGCATACCAGAACAGGAAATATTTCAAAATAGCGGCAAAACCGACATCCAGAAGCCTGGAATGGAAACAGATAAAGGTGTTGTCGGAGAAGAGGCTGTATCTGCTACACTACATGCTATGCAGGCTAAATATAAATTCCCCCTTAACAATACAGGGGAGCATAGACAAGATAAGCTAGCTGCCTAGTCTTTCGTAACTACCAATTACGATAATACAGGAATAAGTTTTTGCTAACTTACTCCTGTTTTTGTATAGATTTTTGTCTAAAATTAATCCTTATTCTCGTCTTTGATCAGCTCGATAATGGCGATGAATTTCATGAGTGTGAAGCTCAGCGTGTAGAGTGCTTCATGCAGATGGTCGATTTTATAGAGCCGGTCTTTCAGAGGATCGAAATTGATCTCTTTGTTCGTTTCGCGGACATGGATACTTACCAACGTGCTTCCTTCGTACAAGGCGGCGCTCAGGAAAGAACGGAAGAATTTTACCGCTTCTTCGGTAGATACCTTGGAGTTTTTCAACATCTCGTAGAACTCTTCGGTCCCATATAAATACAGAAACATGCCTCCCAGAAAGCGAGGATCTTTCAGCTCCCGATTCTTGGTGTATTTACGCGAATAATTGATGAGGAATTCTTTGGACTCTTCCGGAGATTCTAGCAGGTCTTTCTTGGATTCGAAAGCTGCAGCAAGATCTTTACTGAGCTGTGCGCAGTGCGACCCTCTAAGGACAATTTCCTGCCATACGCGATGCCACCTCATCGTCGACGGATTGTGTACTTCTCCTTCCGCTTCATCGTCAGGATCAAGCGTATTCTCGTAGACATGTTTAAGATGTCCCCATAGCGTTTCGGTAGCTTTGATGCAATCTTGTAGCACCCTTAGTAGCAACAGCTTATCTTCCTTCGATAAAAGGTTCCTTATCGCTGCGGTTTTATCCAACGAATCGGGATTCTCTCTCTCTTCCCTTATCTTGGCGCTTTCAAAATTATGACCGGTTGTCACCCAATCTATAATTTCTGTACGGTTAAAACTAATGATATGCATCATATCCCGGACCCGATCCGGCAGGTTATTTCTCTCCAAATTGAGATCTTCCGGGTCAACTTCTGCCAGATCAACCGTTATAAAAAACTGTGTTTGTAAATATTGTGTCAATCTTTCTATAGCAGCGATTTGTTCTGGATTTTCTGTGAGCTGTTCTTTATTTAACCTCGAATCCGTTTTGTCCATTTTGATACTATCTTCTGGAGACATAAGGAGAATGCATAAAAACAACAGGCACGTATTGTATACTGAATTTTGGTGAAATCAAGCCGAAAAAAGTTCGGCATTGTCGCCCCCCTTTGGATCGAGTATAATCGTGTGCGTTGCTCTTATTTTTCTTTTTACATTTATCCTATGCAATTGTTACTGGGCTACATCAAACGACACAGAGGGATGCTCGTCGGGGCATTGATTTTGGCTGCGATCAATCAGGTCTTTTCCTTGCTCGATCCGCAGATCTTCCGGATCATCGTCGACAATTATGCCAGCCGGTTCGACCAGCTGACCCAGCAGGAGTACCTGACCGGCATTTTGCTGTTGCTCCTGGCTTCGGTGGGCGTAGCCTTCGTCTCTCGCGTCGCCAAGAATTTTCAAGACTATTTCGTCAATAGTATGAGCCAGCGGGTCGGCGCCCAGCTCTATCAGGACAGTATCAAACACGCCTTCTCTCTTTCCTATAGCGTGTTCGAAGACCAGCGTTCCGGAGAACTTTTGCAAAAACTGCAGAAAGCCCGCAACGATTCGCAGATGCTGATCTCCAACTTCGTCAACAGCATCTTTCTGTCACTGGTTGGAATACTGTTTGTGCTCGTTTATGCATTTCTGGTGAACTGGATTGTGGGCCTGGTCTATACTCTGATCATTCCGATTCTGGGTGTCAGTACCTTTATGATCAGTCGCCGGATTAAAGCGGCCCAGCGCACGATCGTGGTACAGACGGCCGAATTGGCCGGATCGACTACCGAAACCTTGCGTAACGTTGAACTGGTAAAAAGTCTGGGACTCGAAAAACAAGAGATCAACCATCTGAACGACGTGAATGAAAAAATTCTGTCTCTGGAGCTGAAAAAACTGCGCATGATCCGGATTTTGAGTTTTATCCAGGGTACCACGATCAACGCGATGCGGTCACTGTTACTCTTATTGATGCTCTGGCTGATTTTTCAGGGATCTATTACATTTGGAGAATTTTTCAGTCTCTATGTGTATTCCTTCTTTATTTTTACTCCGCTATCCGAATTTGGAAATATTGCCAATCAGTATCAGGAAACCCGCGCCAGTCTCGAACAGTTAGACAAGATTCTCTCCATTGAACCAGAGAAGCTGCCCGTGAATGCCAAAAAAATCGAGACTCTTTCCGAGATTACGTTTCAAAATGTAGACTTCTCTTACGAGGGAATCGAACGTCCGGCGGTTTCGGGAATTACTCTGGCAATTAAAGGAGGCGAAACCGTTGCCTTTGTCGGACCCAGCGGAAGCGGAAAAACCACGCTGGTCAAATTGCTGGTCGGTTTGTATCAGCCTACGGCCGGGAAATTGGCCGTAAATGATATCGACAGTCTTGAAATCGATTATGCCGATTTTCGCAAAAAAATAGGGTTTGTCTCGCAAGAGACTCAGTTGTTTGCCGGGACCATCCGCGAAAACCTGCTTTTCGTACGACCCGATGCGAGTGACGAAGATTGTTTGAAAGTGCTGAAAGCCGCTTCCGCTTTGCCGATCATCGAACGTGGTGGGAAAGGATTGGATACGAAGATCGGAGAAGGCGGGATCAAAATATCTGGCGGTGAACGCCAGCGTCTGGCGATTGCCCGCGCTTTGCTACGCCAGCCCGAGCTGATCATCTTCGACGAAGCGACCAGCAGTCTGGATTCTCTGACGGAAAGGGATATCACTCAAACTATCCGGGAAATCAATAAAATGCACCCCCAGCTCATGACTGTTATGGTAGCACACCGTTTGTCAACCGTGGTTCATGCCCAGAAGATTTTTGTGCTGGAAAAAGGCAAACTTATCGAACAGGGCAACCATGACGCGCTTCTGGAGCAACGCGGTCTCTATTACGCCTTATGGCGTCAGCAGAGCGCGGTGGAGGAAGAGGGAAGTCGCTCGTAGAGGCAGACCTACGTGTCTGCCTGTTGGCGGTCAGCGAACAGTGGCCAGCAATCAGGGAGATAGGGAAATTCTTAGAAATTTATGGAAATTGGTTGTCCTTCTGCGGTCACTCTGACTCTGAGCGATAGCGAAGAGGAAGAGTCTCGTACATACGTTTTATAACCAAATTTCACTACAAAGAGAACCATGTGATATTTGCTATTTCTTTCTATGGACGTACTACTACACCAACTTGAACAAAAACTCGTGCAGTCCTGGCATATCGAACGATCGGACGAGATTACCCGTGAGCACTTGCTCAAAGCTTTACAGGCGCGGATCGGTTGGTTACTCGATACCAATCTCGAAAAACTCATGGGCATTATGTATCTGCTGGATGTCGACGAAAAACGCTTTAATCAGTGCGTATCTCTGGGAAATCCGGATAAAATTTCGTATGCGATCGCCGAACTGGTGCTGGAGCGGGAGTTGCAGAAATTGAAAAGTCGGGAAGAGCATGGGAGGGCAAGCTTTCAGCGATCAGCGGCCGGCGATCAGCCAGAGCCAGAGCCAGAGCCAGAGCCAGAGCCAGAGACAGAGACAGAGACAGAGACAGAGACAGGGGCAGGGGCAGGGGCAGGGGCAGGGGCAGGGGCAGGAGGTAGAGCTTAGAGAATCTAGGTAAATCCCCTCTTGAGAGGGGTGGATTGCAGAGCGAGACGGGGTGTGAGCCTCGAAGACACGGACGAGGAGGTGCGAAGTACCAATGACGAAGCATGAATGCAATCGGAGGGTGAAGGACAAAAATCAAAAACAATATAAGAAGGAAGGATAATCTTTTTGCGTTTCATTATACCGTTAGTTCTATACGGCGTGAGGATACAAACCGATTTAGATTCCTTCCATTTTTCATTCCCCTTACTTATTCTTAGTATGAAAATAGCTGATATAAGCACTAAATTGGCTTTTTTGCGCAAAATGCTGCGTGAAAAAAAACTCGATGCGGTGCTGATCCGCGCTCAGAAGAACCGTTTTTATCTGACCGGATTTGATTCGTCCGAAGGCATTTTTTTGATCACGCCCAAAGCTACCTGTCTGTTTCTGGACGGGCGTTATATCGAACTAGCTAAGAAACGCATGCGGAATCTTCTGGTCCGACCGTTCGGTCCCGGTTTTGCGGAAATTTCTACAATGCTCGACCAGCAGAAAGCAAGTCGTATTGGCTTCGAAGCGGCGCATATCGACAATCCTGTTCTGACGGTTCTTAAAAAGAATCTTTCAACGCTCAAAGGAAGTCAAAAAAGAGAATTTGTACCCCTGGCGGGTTTTGCCGAACAAAGTCGTCTGATCAAGTCGCGTGACGAAATCGTAAAAATAAAAAAAGCCTGTGCGCTAACTGACCGGATATTCGAGCAGATGAAGGAAGAAATAACTGGGGGTATGACCGAGCTTGATCTGCAGCGTTTGTTTCGCACCCTAGCCGCGCGCAAAGGTGTTTTAAAACTTTCGTTCGATCCCATTATCGCCCTGAACGACGGAGCTTCCTATCCTCACTATATGCTGACCGGATCGCGGAAGTTGCAAACAGGTGATGTGATCCTGTTTGATATCGGGGTGGAGTATGACGGATATCAGAGCGATATGACCCGAGTTCTATTTTTCGGTAAACCTCGTCCCGAGTGGCAGATCATGTATGAGCAATTATTGCACATTCAACGGAGAACAATAAAAATGATTCAGCCAGGGAGGAGCATTGACGAGACGATGCGCGAATTCGAGGCATTGTACGCGACGCGGTTTCCTTTGAAAAATCTGATGCATTCCTTGGGGCATGGCGTCGGTCTGGATGTTCACGAGCTGCCGTTTCTTTCAACAAAAAATCGGGATATTTGGCAACCCAATATGATCGTTACGGTAGAACCGGGCATCTACTATCCGGGAAAAATCGGATTTCGGATCGAAGATACGTGTCTTGTTACGGATAAGGGCGCGATATCTCTGTGCAAGACGCCGAAGTCGCTGAAAGAATGTGTCCTTTGAAATGCGACATTCCAAAGGGTATAAAACAAAATATCAAAGTTCAAAATCCAAATATCAAATCTTGTAGCACAGATTTTTGAGAATCGTTTTGGTTTTGTGCTTTGGCATTTGAACTTTGTGATTCATCTTGCACAACCTCATGCTCTTCCCTATGCTGAAGACGCAATGTTTTTTTATGCTTCAAAAGATATCACAGCGCTTTTTCCGGGGGTACCTGGAAGAAGGGGAGGAAATCATTACTACGATTCATCGCCACTGGATGGCGATCCTAAAGCGTTCTCTGAGAATTCTTTTTTTCTTTGTGATTATTCCGGGTACAGTCTATTTTGTATTTCCGTATCCATTCATTTTTGGGCTTTTCTTCCTTTTCGCTCTCTACGCGGTGGCCAAATTCTTTTACGCTTTTTTCAACTGGTATCTGGATGTGTGGATATTGACCAATATGGCGATCCTGGATATCCGCTGGGACGGTTTTTTCAAACGTTCCGCCCAGCGCAGCGAGTATGCCCGTATCGAACAGGTGAGTCATTCGTATAACGGTGTTTTTCAGTCCCTGCTCAATTATGGAACGTTACACATTCAGCAGGCCGGAGGCGTTGATAGTATCGTGAGCATTGTCAATCCTAAACAGGCCGCCAGCGATATTGCCACGATTCAGGAAAAGCTGAATTCGTCGCAGAAATTTCAGGATGAGGAAGCCCTCAAAGATATTCTGACCGGTATTATCAAGCGGCATATTGAAAAACATGGCGTGTCGGTGCCGGTGGATGAGTAGGGAGAAGATTCTATACTTATTGAGACTTATGGAAATTAGTAGAAACTTGTTGTAATACATAGCTGATCATTTCGTCTCCTATCTTTTTATGAATTGGTCCGTCATTGTTATTGTGGCGATCGTCGGATTCGTTCTTTTCGACATTGTTCTTCTGGTGGCCATCTGGCGTTATACGAGGAACAAAAAACGGGTACTGGTCGATTTTGTGCAAAAATCCTGGAAGCAGATCACGGCAATGGATGACTTCCGCTTGCAGGTGCTGGAAATGGATAAACTGATCGATCAGGTCTTGAGCCGCTCCGGCTACAAGGGCAATTTTGCGGTAAAAACGAAGAAATTAGCGCGCGAAAAACGACTCGCGGTCGACGATCTGTGGTTTATCCATAAAAAACGGAACCAGATTGCCCATGAAATCAATGCCATGGTTTCTGTCGACGAGTCGCGGAAAATTCGCAATATGACAGAGCGCTTTTTACGGGAAATGGGGATTCCAATTTAGACTGCTTTTTTCTCAAGAAATCTCAGTTTTTTCCTATGGTCAATCAAGATGTGCGAATGTTCTTGAATGGTCAACTCCATAGGTAAGATCTTGGTATAGATTTTTTCCAATCTTTCGAGTCTTTGTTCAACTCGCTCCAGCCGATCACTCATAGCATCTTGTCCTTCAGCCAAGGCCTTGAACATATCCATTACCTGCTCCATTAAAACTTCGAACCTTTCTTTTTCGGTAGTCATAGATGCTGTGATTGAATATTGTATGGCTCGATCATAACCTCTGGTTATTTTGAAAACAAGACCCAAACCTAAAATAATCTTTAATTTTGAGAAAAACTCTTCTACAATCCTTTTGTGAGCAAGATCGTTTGAACTTTGGTATGTCGATTTTGAGTTTTGGGAAGCTGCATTTCATTGGCATAGAAAATATTAATATTCCTCATATTCAGTAACGAATATTTTATGGACTTCGAAACGGTGATCGGTCTGGAAATTCATCTCAAATTAAAAACCGCGAGCAAAATGTTTTGCGCGTGCGATAACCAGGTATTTGGTGCCGAACCGAACATGGCAGTCTGTCCCGTATGTATGGGATTTCCCGGTACGTTGCCGGTGGTAAACGCCGCCGCCATTCGTGCCGGTATACGCCTTTCGCTGGCACTGGGCGGAACGATTCAGCCGTTCAGCAAATTCGACCGAAAAAATTATTTCTATCCCGATTTGCCCAAAGGGTATCAGATCTCTCAGTATGATCAGCCGATTTCCTTGGGCGGATTGGTAAATCTCGTCATCGATGGGAAATCGAAAGCTATTCGTATTCATCGGTTGCATTTGGAAGAAGACGCCGGGAAACTTGTACACGAACACGGAAAAACATTCGTCGATCTAAACCGTGCCGGCGCGCCGCTGGCCGAAATGGTAACCGAGCCCGATTTTCGTTCCAAAGAAGAAGTTTCGGCGTTTCTGAAAGAATTCCAGCAGATTGCCCGCTACGTAGGAGCCGGGAATGCCGATATGGAGAAAGGCGAAATGCGCTGCGATGTGAATATTTCGCTGCGTCCCGTCGGACAGGCCGAATTCGGGACGAAGGTCGAATTGAAGAACATGAACTCTTTTTCGGCGGTCGAACGGGCGATCTCCTATGAAATGAAACGGCAGGCCGAACGATTGCGCGACGGAGAAAAAATCGTACAAGAAACGCGCGGCTGGGACGACGATCAGGGGATCTCGGTTTCCCAGCGCAGCAAAGAGGAAGCGCACGATTATCGCTATTTTCCCGAGCCGGACTTACCGCCCATTACGGTAACACCGGATATGATCGAACAGATCAGGCGCGAACTCCCCGAGCTTCCTACTGCCAAACGACAGCGCTATGTGTCGGAGTTGGGGCTCAAAGAAGACGATGCCCGTACTCTGACGGCCGATATGGCGTTGTCCGATTTCTTCGAGCAAGTGGTGGCAGTGACGAACGATGCCGCGAAAGCTGCCAATGTGATCTTGAGCGCTCTATTGGCTCATGTAAACAAAGACCATAAAACTATTGCGGATATCTCGATTTCACCCGAACAGATCGCCGAATTGATCCGGTTGGTCAATGCCGGCGATTTGTCGATGAGCGCTTTGAAAACCGTGCTGGAAGAACTGTACCTGCATGGAGGCACGGTGGGGGAGGTCGTCACTCGTTTGGGAGTGAAGCAGGTGAACGATACCGGAGCGATCGAGGTTGTATGCCGGGAGGTTCTGGCCGAAAACGAAAGCGTCGTGGCCGACTACCGCGCTGGGAAAACCAAGGTCTTCGGTGCGCTGGTCGGCGCGGTTATGAAAAAATCCGGTGGCAAGGTGAATCCGGGCGTGGTGAATGAAATTTTGTTGAAATTATTGCAGGCATAACTCTGGATAGTTCTATTACTTCTTCTCCCGATACTGGTACTTCCTGAGCACGATCACCACGATTAGCGCTAATACCAGTACGATCAGAACGATCCCGATCTTTTGGGTAATATTCATGGAGGTAGCCGCCGAAACGATCGGGTTGGAGGTACCCGTATTTCCCGCGCCAAAACGCTGATCCGCTTCGGTTTGCTCTGGATTACTCAGGGCGAGGCGGATATTCAATCCGTCTTCCAAAAATCCGAATCCGACCGCGAACGTGCCGAGTTTTTGAAGCTGCTCACCAGGACGATAATTCTTTTTGAGTGAGTCGGCGATCTCGTCGAAATCGATATCGCTTCCTGGCGGTACTGGCTGGGTGTGGTAGTAGGAACGCAAAGGACGTATGGTATCGATTGGATAACTTTTTCCTTCTGTAGAGAGAGAAACCTGATCATCTTTGATTTCGTACGTTCCCGAAAGCAGCGCGGTAGGAATATGTTTGAAGTATGTTGCGGTATTCTCTGCATTTCCTGCTGACCCGGGCAGTATCTTTGCCAGCGTCAGAACTTCGTTAAAATAAGCTTTATGGTTCATGAAACGTTCATACAGCCAGTAGTCGCTTTCAGACAGAAACTGCTCAGTCCATAATTGTAAATTGGACAGGTCGGCCAGAGCCATGATGTTGTGTTTGTCTCCGACATAGTCCAGCGAACGGCGCAATGGTACCGGGAAAGAGGCATTTTTCCCGGTTACACTGTCGTCGATGATCCGGTTCATCGTGGCCTGACTGAGGGTGATATACATGCGGTTGTTCAGATAGAAGTAATACAGGTTCACGAAACCCGTGGGAAGAATGTAATACTCGGTATTGTTGTACACATTCTTAAGCGGGCTGTCGGTATTCACGCTGAATAAACTGAACGGAGAGAGGGGTGTAACGGCCGACAGGGGGTCTAAAGCGTTCCGTCCGCTGCGCTCACTACTGAATTTGCGCCACACCGCGGTCATGAAATCTTTGGCCTTTTGCGTATCTTTCAATTCCACGCCGATCCAGAGGTCCAGATTCTGGATATTTTCGATTTCAAATTCGTTTTTCTCGCCAATCCCGACCATGATTTCGTTGTTCATGAAATCCAGAATGTCGCTCTCCCCGGTGATTCCCAGCTCTTTTTTTATCATATCCTTTGAGTGCTGAATGATTTTGGCGCGTTTTTCGCTTTCAGAAAGCTCTACTATTAGTTTTCGGGTGCGTTTTACGACATTCAAAGAGTCAAATATCTTTTCCATATTCCCATTACTTTTTCCGACCAGTATGAACCCGTTATGAATAGAAACCCCTTTGTTTGTGCTGTTTCTCTGGGCAAAGATTATATAGTCTGTACCTTCTAAGGGAGCATACCAATAGGGTAGGTTATCTTCAGGATCAAGAATAGTCTTTTCTAGTTTTAGACTCGTATAGTCGTCATTTTCAATGCCATCAGCATTATTTGAGAAAGTACAATACCGAGTATGATTCTTACATGCCGGAATGCTATTGTTTGCGTTAATAAAATACCTTACGAAGTCTTGTATTCTGTTTACGTCTGACATTCTGATCTCATCATTCAGATCAGAATGACGAACCTTTTCGTTGTTGATCTCCATTGAATAAAGCACCTGATCAAAATCCCATTTTCCGATAAATTGAAGTGCCGCGCTACGGTCGGGGCTCTTTACGAAATCAAACTCGATCGGTTCTCCGCCGAAAACGTCTTTGATCCAGTTATATTGGCTTTCATCGATTAATGGCAGAATGATCGTATGCAGCATGATCTGGTCGCCCAGTGTCAGGCCGATACCGACAGGATCGATAAACTCCCGCCAGTAGCGTTCGTAGCCGTCCCGAAAATTCTCGTAGCGATGTTTCTCGGAACTTGTAATGCTACCCATGGCTACGCTCTCGACCGGCTTCAGGTTATAGAGGCTGCCCCATATAGCGTTTTCGACCATCCCGTTTTCCAAGATACTATATTGTTCGACGTTTTTTATGCCCTCAAGTCGCATGTATCTCTCTTGGGCAATCTGATTGAAAGATACAGGCCATTTACCCGTAATATCACGATAGGCGAATACGATATACTGGAGGTGAATGAGCGCATTCACAACCGTATTGCGTCGTTCGGTATTGATGCGATATTGCGGACCGGTGAGTTTGCGGATCAGGTTTTCGCTGAAGTAGATCATACCTTCTCTCCTGGGTTCCAAAACCGCGAGGGTATATTGAAAATCTTTCGATTCGTAGAGGCTGGTTTGTCGATTTTCGTAGGTTTTTTCAATCTTATCGAGGAGCGCTTGGGAATTACTGATAACTGTATATTCTCCGATATTCCTGGATACAAGTTTGTGTTGATTCATGTTGGGAGCAACTCGGGTCTCAAAATCGGATGAGTATGTATTGGGTGCTGCCGGTGATGGACGTGCGATGATGAGCGCTATTGAATTATGGTGCAGAAAGTCAAAATCTTCTGAGATAACGGACACTTCTTGATGCTCTATCAGCGCAGTATTCTCGATACCGAATCGCTCTTTAAGTGCATCCCCGATTGAGAGTGATGTATCGATACCGACGATGCTTTTATACGGCTCCAGCGTTTCGCGTAAAATCGTGTCCAGTTTGTCAAAATCGCGCCAGCGGTTAAAATGCAGAAACAGCGTATCGTTAGGAACCAGTCGAGCAATATCCAAATTTTTCACTTCTTTGTCCCTCAGCATTTTCTCCCACGGATGCGATTTGATTTCCAAGGGGGTAATATCGGCAAGGGTAAATGTTTTTCCGCTGTCTGACAGCTCTATTTTATATTTCGTAATCTCTTCGGAGGTAATCAGTCCAGATATTAGATTTTTTGCTTCTTTCTCATACTTCTTATCTATAATCAAATTGATGCACATTGCATATTTTCCGACACCCGGATAGCACGAAGCGTCTCCCAGTTCTTTGGATTCAGGAATATCGTATGCCCCGAAACCGTCAGGTGCATAGAGGCACATCTTGTTTGGATCTCGGTTTTTGTATTTCCATTCGGCACAATAGTTTGTAAAACCTTCCGGCTCGGTGATGTATAAAAACTTCTCAGACAAAGACGATATTTTTTGATATTGTCCATTTACCCATAGCTCTCGGTCATACTGGTTTTCCAGATAGTCGAAATCCGTCAACTGACCCGGATATGCTCCCGTGAGAGTTTTATAACGTTCTATTGCTGTTTTTGTTTGTTCCAGGAGTCGCAAATCCGGATCGTCCCGCTCTATCCCGATCGAACCCAGCTGCAGACTCTCGTCGATGGCTTTGTCGCCGGTCAAAAGCTCCAGACTCCCGGCAAAGTCCTGCTGCGAGTCTGTTTCAAGGGGATTCTGATCGTATTGCAGCGCGGAGAACGATCTTCTCACGGAACCGACCGCGCTATTTTCGTTGGTCGTACTTCCTTGCCTATGGCGCAGCATCGCCAGTTCGGTTTCCAGAATCGCATTATGTTCCTGAAGCTTCAGCAATGCTTCGACCTGCGCGATACGTTTATCGATATCCTGCTCGGTGACTGCTATGGCTGGTACTTCGGTTGCGGCTACTCTGACTTTTGGTGCTGCCGCGCTGGCCGAAGAAAATAGCGAAATGCCGATACAGAAAGCTAAAAGCGTAACGAATCCGTTGCGAATCCGGAAAGAGAGACGCATAGAAAAAAGAAAACAATAACAACTAAAGTTGTTGCTATTGTACAGCGGTTGAGGGGGCGTGTAAATTACTTACACCAGCTTCATCATCTGATTCAGCTGCATCTTGGGCAGCGACGGAAAACGCAGGCGCAGCATTTCGATCAGATTTTCTTTGCGGCGGATACCCGGATCGGGTACCTGCAGATGGTAGTACGGCGGATTGGTGATATAGCGGATAATCGCCAGCTCCAGAATCCGCGATAGAAATTGTTCGTAATTCATTCCCATAAGTTCGGCGCAACTTGGTACCGCATAGCCGTAATTGATCGACGGATTCGGGTTCAGCTCGAGAATATACGGATTGCCGTCCTTGTCCAGACGGGCCTCGATCCGGCCATAGTCGTGACAGTCCAGAATATTGTACGTATGCACCGCTACTTTTTTGATATAGTCGGTCAGTTTTTGCGGTAGTTTGGCCGGACGCTCTACATCGATCTTGTCATAATCGCCATGATACACCTCGTCGGTATTTTCTCCCCATTTGGCTTCGAAGGGAAAGATATGCCACAACCCTGCAGGCAAACGATCAAACGAGGAACGCGACAATGGCAACACCGTAAGATTCTCTTCGTTTCCCAGAATCGAGATATCGATCTCGTCCCCTTCGATATACTCTTCTACCAGCGCCGGACGTTTCAAATCCAGAATTACTTTTTCCATCTGTTTTTTCAACTCCTTTTTATTCCGTACTACCGAATCGTTGGTAATACCGATACTGTTGTCGGTATTGGCCGGTTTGACGATCATCGGAAATTTTAACTCCACTTCGAACTTGTCGTCCATCGAGTAGAAATAATCGTACGCCGGCGTCGGAACGCCATGATATGAAAGCAATTTCTTAACCCGGATCTTATCGATCGACAGGGCCAGTGTTTGCGGATTGGAGCCGGTATAGGGGATTTGCAAAATATCCAGCAGGGCCGCGCTGTGCGGTTCGAGCAAACTGTTGTTATTGATACGTTCGCACACGTTAAATACGATATCCACCGGTTTTTCCATCAGCTGTAGAATCGCTTCGTTGCGGCGATTCATGTCAAAGATGGTCGTCTTGAATCCCAGCCCTTCGAGTGTCTGACTGATCCGTTCGGTAGTACTGCTTAAATCCCCTTCTACCAGTGTGGTGGAAGATGGAGAATAAATATTCCCTAAGATTCCGACATGCAGAGATTTATCTCTAAACTTGCGGTAAAGCTCGTTTTTCAGATAAGACCGTTTTAATCCCGCCGACCGTTTGGTATCGCCCCCCGGGGGAGGCTCCGAGTAATCCATAAAAATGCAAAAATGCACTTGGCATTCTACCGCTTTGAGAATAAAAGTCAAGTAGATCAAAAAAACTTTCTTTAAGTCAACGCATTGCTGTTATTGTTATAAAACCATTCTTTAAACATATTCTTCCCATGGTTATTTTTATCGATTTCGCTTGAATAGAATATGACAATGAATATTGTCATACATCTTACTTTTGAACAGACAGATATCTAAGACATATTTTATGCTTCCTTGACGTCGTAAATGTCGTTTTGGCAATTATGATGGTCTTTTTTTATCGTCATAGCGTACCGGGCAATCGATAAAACGATCACAATAAGTTGGCAAAGCCGACTCCCTTGCCCCATTGCGCAAAAACAAACAAAAGCACGATCGATCTTTTCTATAGAATATCCATGAGTATCTTACGTCTCGGAGCGTTTTTTGCGCAAACGACGTAACAGGATCACGCCTACTCCCGACAGTGCCAGAATCAGCCATACTTCAGGCCCGCTCTGGACTTTGAGAATATTGCTGAAATTGGCGCTTTCGTGAAGCTCGGTACCGGTGTTGCAGAGCGCTTTTACCGCAAAATAGTAATTCGGAACGCTTTTGTCCAGAAACGGGATCACGAAAAACGGCTCCTGAACATCCCGGGTCGGCAGATTAAAGACTTCTTCCTGCGTTCCCGAGTAAACCCGATAATTCGTCACGCTTGCTTGGCTATCCCAAGCTAGAATTCTTTCCTTGCCCCGAGTCAGGATGCGTAAATTCCCCACGTCTGCGGGACTGCAAGTCGGCGCCGACGGCCGCGTATCTCCGTTTCCCGGAATCGCGCTTATTTCCTCGGAAGCAAGCACGACTTGATTATTGGCGTCGAGTGCTTCGAGTTTAAAATAATACGCTACGCCGTTGATCAGATCCGGAATATACCAATTGGTTTGATTATCCCTGGTGACGACGCTTTCCAGATATTCGCCGCTGCGCAGTCCGTACTGGAAGCGGTATTTGACTACGGCTGCATTGTTAACCTTATCCCAGGTAAACGTTACTTTTCCGTCGCCGCTCTGACCCTTCAGGTTCTCGATGCTGGTTGCAGCGGCTTTCACGCTGCCCGGTATAATGTCGCTCTGCGGACCGGCAGCATTGTTTTGATCGATTGCGGAAACCGCAAAATAATAGGTTTTTCCGGCTTCGAGATTCTCCACGCTATATTTGGGGCTTGTATCGCCCGAACTTACCTGTTTGGAGAGTGTGATCGGGTTAGTATCGTAAGCGATCGTATAGCCTTTGACCTGGCTGGTATCGCTTATGTCCCAGGTTAGATCCACACTGTTGTCTTTGGATCCTGCCGTTGCTTTCAAATTTGTGATCCGCAGATCTGCCGAAGCTGCTCCTTTGGTAATAACCAGTTTTTTGTTCGTGCTGGGAGTAGATTCTTTATCAAAGCCGTTGATGAGTGAAACCTTTACCGGATATTCTCCTTCTTTGGCCGGGGCCGTAATCGTGCCGGTATAGGTCCCGGGCGTATTGATCTCTTCGGTTAGATCGCTGGCTACTCCATCCACGATGACCCTGACGGTCCGCAGCTTGGGTTCGGAAACCAGCCGGACTTTGACGGCGGATTTGGCCTGTATAGTATTGGCCGGATCGAACTCCAATTCTTGTAAGATAGCCGATTTTGTATCGACGAACACGATTACTTCGGGCGATTCGGCGGTCTTTACCTCGGAGCTGTCGAATGCGGCCACTTTAAAGCTGTGTTTGCCGTCGGACAATCCTTTGGCCTCAAACGTAAAATTCCCTTCCTCGTCCGTTTCGTCTTCGCCCAATTCTACCTGTCCGTCATAGACCTTGAAGGTAGTGATCGTGGCGGGCTTTATTTTGCCGATAATTTCGATTTTCCCTTCGCCGTACGTACTCCCGTCCGAAGGCGATACGAGCGTAATACTTTTATTGCCGTTACTATTTCCCGAACCACTATTGTCCAGCTGGTTAACGACGGTTATAAACTTCTCTGATTCCAGTTGAGGATTATCGACATCCGTAACAACCAGACGCTGGGTTCCGCTCTGTTTGAACGTGACGGCTTTGGCAAAGGTATGCGAGGCGTTCTCGTCGGTTCCTTTGAAGGCATAGCCTTCGTTCGGGAGCGGCAGATCGGCATTGGCGTCGGTCGGTGAAGAGAAAAAAACCGTACCCCGGTAGGCCAGAGCCGGACTGCCGGTGCTGTCCAAAACCTGGACGGTCACGTCAAAGGGACTGTTTATCTGTACTTTGTCGGGTACGGTAATGTTAAACGTCGAAGCCGGCCCCCCGAACGCCGCGGGAGTTCCCAACAGATCGGCCTTCAAGAAATTGCTGGACGTTGAAGTTGTCGTGACAGAAGGAGCACTTGAGGTAGCGGCGTGCCATGAAATCTTGACCCGCTCTTGTACAGTTACTCCGCTTACGGTAGTGTCTTTGGCGATATAAGTCGAAACGCCCGCGCTCTTGCTGGTCACTTTAAAACTTACTTTGCCGTCGGCATCGGTGAGGCTGGTGGCCACGGGGGCGATGGTATCTTCGAGACGGCTCGAAATCAGGTCTACACTGTGATCTTTGATCGGATTCCCGTACTGGTCTTTGAGCAGGACGCTTATATAAATAGTGTCTCTGTTGTTAGCGGTGGCAGTCAGTTTATCGCCTGAAACGGTAGAAGCGGAGGGCGAAACTGTATCTGGGAAAATTCGGAAACTGCTTTCTTCCAGATCTTCGGGCTCGTCGTACCCGGCAAAATAGGCACCTACTTTGTATGTTCCGGCGGTCTTCGTATGAAAGTAGTTTAGATCAGTTTTGGCTACCCCTTCTACATCGGTTATCCCTGGAAAACGCAGTACACTGCCGTCGGGTTTAGTAACTTTGAATGTAACTTCGGTATTGGGCGCGGTGATCGAAGTTTTGCAGAGCGTGCTGTAACCGGCTACGCTGTCCAGGCAACTGGCCAGGATCTGGTCCAGAGCATGAGCGGTTGTCGGGCCGATAGAAACTGCCAATATCTGTAATATGAAGCCAAAAATCGTTATTTTTTGAATGAGGCGACGCATGGCGGTGGTGTTTGTTTTTACGGGTATATTTCTCCTGATAATCAAAGAAGTATACCAAAAATACATCACTTGGGAAAGAGCCTTTTCTTGAAAAAATCAAGAAATGTAGAAAAATATATTTTTATCCCTGTCTTTTCGATAATGTCGCGTTATGCTTCAATTCTCTGAATGAAATTTCCATGTTGTTGTTTCCTTTATATGCTCTCGTGTCTTCCAGCATAATTTTGGCTGTTTGCGCCTCTCCCGAGATGCTGAGGATCCTCCAGCCGCGGTTTTTCCAAATAATCCTGGTTCCGACTGTCAGTATGCAAAAAAGCCAATCTTCATCTGCCAAGGCAGCATCTTTCGATTTCGACGGAGGAAAATACGGGACGGAAAATTGCATGAGGTACCAGTAGGTATATGTGCGTTCTTGATACACCCGATCTTCATCATTTAGTAGTCTTACCAATACCTTATTTTTTGAAAGTCTCTTTTTTATTTGTATAATCTTCTGATCAACCACCAATTTTGTGCCTTCCGGAAATCTCAGACAAATCTCGGCCTCCTTTCTGATGTACTGTAGCTCTTGGATAATCGTATGGAGAACCTCCCGGCTTGGCATATTTTTTTCAGTTTTTTCGGCCAACAGTACGTAGATGGATTGTGCAATATCCTGAAAAAAACGTTCGATATCCGATAAGAGCTGTTTGGCGTAGAGAATTTGACCTGCGGTAGCTTTAAGCGTAGCTGCAGGCTTCAGAGAAGAACCAAGCGCGTTATCTCGAGGAATTTCCGGTATCATGGTATGATTCAAAAAGATTGTAGTATAGTATTTTTTCTTTACGACAATGGCAAGTATAGGATTTTTGTTTCGAGTATGATATACTAATCTGATTAAATTTTTTTATACAATACTATATAAGATATCCAATTCTTCTATGAAACTTACCTTCTGGGGGGCGGCGCAGGAAGTAACAGGGTCAAAACACGTTGTTACGGTTGGCGGTACGAATTATTTGCTCGATTGCGGTCTGGGACAGGGACACAAGAGTCCCGAGCTTGAACGTAAAAACCGCGAATTTCTAATTCCTCCCAATCAGATAAAAGAGATTATTGTCTCGCACGCGCATATCGACCATACCGGATTACTGCCCTATTTTGTCAAAAACGGTTTTGCGGGCGAGATCCATGCGACGGCGGCTACCCGCGATCTGTGCAGCGCTATGCTCATGGATAGCGCCCATATTCAGGAACTCGATTTCACATACGCCGGTCGTCACGATATCGAGGAGGAAAAACAGTTTGGCGAGCCGCTCTATACAGTCAACGATATTCCCGCCACAATGGACCGGTTCGTTTCTTACAATTATCGCCATCCGCACCATATCGACGATCAGGTGACGGTCGATTTTTTCGATGCCGGGCATGTCCTGGGATCGGCGATCGTTTCTCTCTATGTACACGAAAACGGAACCAACCGGCAACTGCTCTTTACCGGGGATCTGGGACGCAAAAATCTGCCGATCCTGCGCGATCCGACGTATATCGACAAGGCCGATTACGTTATCATCGAGAGTACGTACGGCAACCGTCGCCACGACCCGGTTCCCAACATGATGACCGATGTTGAAAAAGCGGTCAATGATGCTTTTGCCCGTCAAGGTAAGATTATTATTCCGGCGTTTTCACTTGAACGTACGCAAGAGGTCATTTATCTTCTGCATACGCTGCGGGATCAAAACAGAATTCCGGATATTCCGATTTTTGTGGATAGTCCCCTGTCGATGAATATTACGCAGGTATTTAAGATGCATCCCGAAAGTTACGATCAGGAAACGTTCCTGACCTTCCTGCAGCATCAGGATAATCCGTTCGGTTTCGGACGGCTCAAATTTGTTACTTCGACGGATGAATCCAAAGGACTGAACGGCCGCGAGGGGACGTGCATCATTATCTCGTCATCGGGTATGTGCGAGGCGGGACGGATCCGTCACCACATTGCCAATAATATCGAAGATCCCCGGAATATCATTTTGATCATCGGCTACCAGGCCGAAGGCACACTGGGGCGTCATTTGGTCGAAAAAGCGCAACGGGTTCGCATTTTTCGGGTAGAACACGAAGTGAAAGCCGAAGTGCGGGTATTGAATTCGTTTAGCGCGCATGCCGACAAAGACGATATTTTGGAATGGCTGTCGCACGTTCAAGGGGTTAAGAAAGTCTTTCTGGTCCACGGCGAACCCTCCCAGATGGAACCGCTCAAAGCTTCGATCGAAAAAGAACTGGGGATCGCGGATGTGTATATGCCGATGAGAGGGGAGAGTTTTGAATTATAATGTATAGTTTCATTTCATGTAAAAGAACTCCAAGGTATCTCGGAGTTCTTTTAATACAAAAATGTACTGTCTTATTTGAAATTGATAGCAAATACTGTCACTTATTTTTGTTGTTTTCTCTTTTCTTTTTTGCGAGTAAGAGTAGGATGGTGCCAATATTGAAAATAGCAACTTTATGGTACTAAATCCGGATGGACTGCAGTCAAATTCGGACGAGCAAGAATACGATAAAGCCATGAGAGCATGGTATGCTGTTTTTCTTTCCTGGTATCGCGGAATGAAAACATACTGTTGCACCGGTTCTACTTTTCAGGATATCGCTGGTCATTTCATGACTTCTTTGCATAATGCCTATGGATCGAGTACTGAAGATGCTCAGATAATGAAAAATAATGATCAATTCTCTGTTCTTTTACAACGCCATACTGCATATTTACAACGCTATTTAGCACTTCTTGCAAATCAGGAATTTTTTCTGAAAGAATACTCGAACATTGGGGGCGCCTATCCCCACTTATACGAACAATCCAAACAGCTGGTTTTGTCTCCCGACAATCCCAAAGAAAAAACCTATCCGATGATCTATATCGAACTGGCCGAAGAGGCTGAAAAGAATAAATCGGAAAACAAGCCTGCTTCTGATTTATAAAGCCTCTCTCTGAGAGACCTCTGAAAAGTGTATATCGATGCCCCGTCCATCATCTAAGACTCTTTACGGTAACTAGATACAAGAAGAAACGGTCACATTTCTCCGGTAACCCATATAGCGAACATTACTCTCGTTCACCATTGTACCAATGTACCCGGATCTGCCGCGGCGGATGACAAACTCAGCCGCTTGAAGACTTTTCAGACACTCTCTAAACCGTTTCGCCGACAATCTCGCGCCAGACGTTTTTGAAAAACTCGCGTACGTTATGGGCCAGGACTTCGTCGTGGATCACTACCATATAATGCGGTCGTTGCCGAGTCATGACCAGGGCAATATCGTCGCCGATCGCCCACAGCGAACCGGTAAAGTCGGTCTTTTTTTGCCAGAAAAATATATTGCGACGCGACGCGTAGTACTTTTTTTTCAAACGTTTTTCTATACTCGACGCATTACTAAACAAATAGGCTTTCGTATCGGAATCCATCACGGTCCATGTCCATTCGATCCAGTCTTCGTAGTGTTCCACGAAACTGTGATCCTGAAAACCCCACCAGTGCTTCCCCTCGGGATCATGATTTGTCAGCCATTTCTCTCCTTCGTTAAAGAGAAAATCCCGAAAATGTTTCTCGTCGATAAACCGCATTTTCGGCACCGAATAATTTTTGTTTTTCTGCATTGTATCCAATGTTTTACCGATTTCCTCGATCACCAGTTTCTTGTTTTTTAGCTGCTCTTCTTCTTTCTTCACGATTTCCTGAAGCTGCCGGAACGGCAGAGGAAATAGATAAGCTGGCGTGTTGCCTTGATCGATCTCCACCAGTCCACGAGCTCTCAGAGTATCGGCCAGGCCGTAAACCGTACTGCGTTTGATTCCCGTGGCCTTGCCGATGTCGGCATGGCTGATCTTGCCGTGTTCCACGATGCAAAGATAGACCTGTATTTCTTTCATTCCCAACCCCAGTCGCGATAGAAGGTGTTCAAGCATAGTATGTTGTCGGAAAAATAACGGCAGCTTCTTTCATTATAAATAAAAGAAAAAAAAGAGTCTATTTATTTTACTTTCTAAAGTTTATAGACAATCTCTTGAGAGGGTGTCATTCTGGTTGGTAGAAGAGTGCAAAATGCAAAGTGTAAAGTTCAAAGTTGCCGAAACATGGCAGTATGTCCCTCACTCTTAGATTTTGCACTTTTAACTTTTCATTTTATAAATATGTCTTTCTCCAAAAATTGTGCCGTCTGTCATTCTGTCTTCCTCGTGGAGGACGAAGATCTGGCTTTTTATCAGAAAGTATCGCCCGTTTTTCAGGGAAAAACCTTATACTATTCCGCCGCCGTCTTTGTGCATGCAATGTCGCCAGCAAAAACGCTACGCGTTCCGCAACGAACGGACGATTTACTCGCGCAAATGCGATAAAACCGGTCAGGACCTGGTGAGCATGTTTCCACCCGGTACCCGTTTCCTGGTCTATGCCAATGCCGAATGGTGGAAAGACGATTTCGACGCGATCGTATATGGTCGCGGGATTGAGTGGAATAAGGGGATATTCGACCAGATGTACGATCTGCAAAAAGTGGTTCCCCGTACTCATACTGCCAATTTCTCCGACGATACTCTGGAAAACTCGGTGTATGTTAACTGCGCTGGCAATATGAAAAACTGTTATCTGGTCTTTGGCGCGATCAATGACGAGAACTGTTCCTACAGCGCCTATACCAACGAATCGTACGGCTGTATGGACTGCTTCTTTTGTCTCAAGTCGAACGGCTGCTATGAGTGTGTCGATATCGATCAGTGCTACAACCTCTTCTTTTCCCAAGGCTCTCAGCTGTGCCGGGACAGCGCTTTTTTATACGATTGCCGCTCGGTCTCGGACTCGATCGCTTGCGTGGGGTTGCGTCAGAAGCAATATTGTTTTTTGAATAAACAGCTGAGCAAAGAAGAATTTCTCAAAGTAAAAGCCGGACTTTTTACCGGCTCCTACGAAAAGATTCAGGCTATGCGCCGTCGATTCGAGAGTTTGAAAGCCGGATATCCGCGCAAATTCGTTAGCGGGGAGAAGAACGAAGAGAGCAGCGGCGATTTTTTATGGAATACCAAAAATTGTAAAAACTGTTTCGATACGTATGACGTACAGGACAGCAAAAACTGTACCTGGTTTGCTCAAAGCAAGGATTGTCAGGAGGTCTTTGCCTGGGGAAACATGGAGCTGTGCTACGAAGTGGTCAGCGGGGGAGAACAAGCCTACCATTCGGCTTTTACGCTGATCAGTTATGGCTGTAAATATTCCTATTACGTGGATCATTGCATGAATTGTACGAATTGTTTTGCGTGCGTGGGACTCAAAAACAAACAGTACTGCATTTTTAACAAACAATATACGAAAGAACAGTACGAAGAGCTGGTACCAAAATTGATCGAACTCATGCAGAGGCCTTCTTCGGATGCGCAACTGCCGGAATGGGGGCAATTCTTTCCCAATGTCTATTCTCCCTACGGATATAATGAAACCGTAGCGCAGGAATATTTTCCGTTAACCCGGGAAGAGGCCTTGGGTATAGCAAAACCTCAATCTGTCGATCCCGTAGAGACGCCCCGCCATGGCCGGGCGTCTCTACACGGTCCCTTCAACTGGTCGGAGTACGAAGCGCCTCTGCCAGTTATGGAAAAGGCCATTACCGCCGAACAGATGAAAAAATTGCCCGACAATATTGACGATATTCCCGACGAGATCGTGAATTGGGCTCTTACCTGCGAGGTGAGTGGAAAACTATTTAAAATCATCAAACCCGAACTCAGATTTTATCGAGAGAACCGGTTGCCCATCCCCCGCAAGCATCATGATCAGCGCCACCGGGATCGCATGCTTTTACGCAATCCGCGTACGTTATGGCCGCGCCAGTGCGATTGCACCGATCCGCAGCACCAACAGCATACGGAAAGGTGTTCCGTTTCTTTTGAAACAACCTATGCTCCGTCCCGCTCCGAAAAGGTATACTGCGAAGGCTGTTATTTGAAAACGATGTACTAGATTTATTGCAAGTACATATTGATAGACTGGGAGACAGAACGGACTTCGGTCGTTTTCGCGGTGAGTCCTTGCTTTCGTTCGGGATTTATTTCACGCTTGGCTTCCATTTCAAGCGTATGGGCATATTCTTCCAAAAAGACCAGAGCCTGGGCGCGGACAAGTTCTTTGTTGTTCATACTGAAGGTAGAGTAAAAAGAGGAAGGATAAAATCAAAAACGGCTTGGGCCAGTTGCGCATGACTGCGTTCGTCTAAATGATATCCATCAAAGCTGCCGGATACAAGAGGCGGGTTTATATTTAAAAACAGACAATGTGTCTCTTCGCATAGTCTTTTATACAAAGGTCTAATATCTTCAGATCGTTGGCTTCCCTGAGGAAACTTCTCGGCAGCTGAGGTTTGAGTATCGTCGATCAACGGTGGAGGAATAATGACGACGGGGACGCTTTTTTGTGCGCGTGTGTAAGCATATTTATAGGTCATCTCAATCAGTTCCTGCATTCCCAGGACAACCTGTGGCAATGTCCGGTCGTATTTCTGGGCGAGATCGTTGGTGCCCAGCATGAAAATAACCAAATCCAGCGGATTATGCGTTTCCAGACAGGGTGGCAGATAGGTTTTTCCGGTTTTCCAGCTGTTGCGATCATGCTGGACTACCGTAGTTCTTCCGTTCAATCCTTCCTCGATGATCTCAAAATCCTGACCCAGGAGCATTTGCAGTTTTCCGGTCCAGCGTATGTCTGCTCCAAAACGACGATCGTGTTCGGCATCGTACCCCCAGGTATTGGAATCGCCGTAACAAAGAATTCTCTTGGCGTACGGATCAGAATTCATAGGAAGAGAAGCATTACCGACAGTTAATTTCGGTGAAAACTAACGGAACTGTTCCAGAAATCGTATGTCGCCGCTATGAAACAGACGGACGTCTTCGATTTTATAGAGCATCATGACCAGGCGGGTCAGACCGAACCCGAAGGCGAACCCGGAATATTCGTCTGGATCGATGCCGGCTTCTTTGAGCACATACGGATGAATCATTCCGCAGCCCATAAATTCGAGCCAGCCGGTGTGTTTGCAAACCCGGCAGCCTTTGGCATCGCACACCAGACACGAGAAGTCAAGCTCCAGTCCGGGTTCAACGAAGGGAAAATAACCGGGACGTAACCGGGTTACCACGTCGCGTTTGAAGAGCTTCTTTAAAAATGCATCGATCACATAGCGCATGTGGGCCAGCGAGGTATTTTTGTCGACCAGAATGCCTTCCACCTGATGAAAGGCCAGTTCATGGCGTGCATCGGTGGCTTCGTTGCGGAAAACTTTGCCCGGTACGATGGCTCGTATGGGTGGTTTTTTGCTTCTCATCACCCGATTCTGCATATTCGAGGTTTGAGTTCTCAGCACATAGCCAGGCTGGGCCAGGTAGAACGTGTCCTGCATATCACGGGCCGGATGGTGTTTGGGAACATTCAGCGTTTCGAAATTATAGTACTCAGTATCGACTTCCGGGCCGTCCCATACCTCGAATCCCATCGAGACGAAAATATCTTCGATCTCCTGATTGACCAGGCTGACGGGATGGATATTGCCCGTATATTCCGATTTCATCGACAAAGTAACGTCGAGCGCTTCGCGGCTCTCTCTACCCAATGAAGATTTTTTTTGGGCGAGAGCTGCTTCGAGTTCTTTTTTCAGTACGTTGATCGTCTGTCCGAAGGTCTTTTTTTCTTCGACCGGCAACGTTTTCATGATTTCGAACAGGTCGTTGATCTTACCGCTGCGCCCGAGGAACTTTTTCTCCAGTTCTAGCAAGGCTGGAGCGGAATCCGTGTGTTGCAGTTCGTCCTGAAACTCTTGGCGCAGTGATTGAGGGGAATTTGTCATAGAAAAATGTTACACGGTTTATTCTAATCACCCGGGGCGCCAATAACAAGGAGATTGTGTCATACTCTTGTCTGCCACTCCGGCTTGTCCGGAGTCCGAATATGGTTAGAACAAGCATGAATCCACTGTCCTGTCAGTTTAATAGCTTATTCCTCACTGAGCGTGATTGATACGCTTCGTGCGTTTTCGGATGCTGGGCAGGGCCAGCATGACAGGTACATGAGACAAGGGGCAGCCCGGGGTTCAAATTTTCTTTTAGGTCTTCCGACGTATGTCTCGTACCACCAGGGAAAGGTTGGTATTCCCGTTAAACGTATTTTTCTCGACCTCAAAGGCGACGTCGATTGAATCGTTTTTTTGTAAAACGGGTGCCCATACTTCCCCCAGGGAAAAACCGATGGCATGAAAGCTGCGGTGCTCGTGTTCCAGTACCAGTTTCAGATGCTGGTTCTTGCTTCCCACGGTACGTATTTCTTTGATCGTAGCTTGTTCCAGCGCCAGTAGAGGTTTAGGATTCCCTTCCCCGAACGGTCCCAGCTTTTCCATGAAACTATACAGATCCCAGGAGAGATCCGATCCTAGGACGAATGTTTCGATCTCGACCGGAATCGTTTTGGTCGTAGTAGCGTTTTTCTCGGCGACAAAAGCCTGAATGCGGGCTTTAAAATCGGGCAGTTTATCCTCTTGTATGCTAAATCCCGCCGCGCCCTCGTGTCCGCCGAAATGGGTGAAGTATTCTTTGAAATGCCGGATCAGTTCGATGATATTGGTTTGGCCTTCGTTGCGGCACGAGGCCACGTATTCGTCACGTTTACGTCCCAGCACAAAAGCCGGAACATGGTATTTATCGGCCAGTTTGGCTGCCACGATGCCGATGATGCCCAGGTGCCAGTCTCCTTCCAGCACGATGATATGCTCGGTATTTTCGTGTTCCAGCCTTTGCATGGCTTCCTGTACTATTTTCTCAGTCTCCTGCTGGCGTTTGATATTCAGGTCGTGCAGTTTTTGGGCTACTTCCCGACTCTTTTCCTCACCGTATAAAAAGAGGTGCAACGAGTCGATCGCGGTGTCCATACGTCCGCCGGCGTTTAACCTTGGTCCGATTAAAAATCCGATGGTATGGGAGTCTATTTCGCGCAAATTGACCTGGGCCAGATTCATCAGATGCTGGAGACCGATATGCGTGGTTTGAGCGAGTTGTTTGAGTCCGTAGTGAACGATGATACGATTCTCTCCGACCAACGGCACGCAGTCCGCGACTGTTCCCAACGAGGCCAGATCGATCATCTGTAGCCAAAATACGGATCCCGCTTCTCCCAAAAAATGCTCGAGCAGTCCGCGGGCAAACATAAATGCGACACCGCTGCCCGAGAGATCTTTGAACGGGTAGGTTTCGGTCTCCAGTTTAGGGTGCAAAATGGCAAAGGCGGGCGGGAGGTCGGGCGGAACCGAGTGATGATCGGTAATAATGACGTCGATGCCTTGTTCTTGCGCATAAGCAATTTCATTCCGGGCGGAAATGCCGTTGTCGACGGTAATCAAGACGGTGGCGCCGGTTTCGGCGATTTCGTCGATGAGATAATTTTTGAGGCCGTAGCCGTCGTTGACCCGGTGGGGGAGGCGGTAAGAAACGTAGGCTCCGAGTTTGAGCAAGGTTCTGACCAAAATAGCCGAGCCGCTCACTCCGTCGACGTCGTAATCGCCGAATACGATGATGCGTTCTTTTTGGTTAATCGCTTGCTCTATTCGCTCGATACTTTTTGACATATCGCGAAACATAGCTGGCGAACTAAGCTCGTCCAGCGACGGTTTGAGAAAACTCTCCATCTGATCAAACGATATCCCACGGCCAGCCAGTAGTTTCTCGTGGACAGGGAGGGAGGTCGTATCGCGAATGTTCCAGACTTTGGCGGGAAGGGGCTTCATAGGGATCTCTGCTAAAAAAACATCCCCATCCTAAGGGCTATTGCTTGTCCGGTCAACTGCGGAACGGGGTATTTTCTCAGAATTTACAAATTTTTATACTGTCAGCTTCCCTTCCTGGATCTTTTCTTCTCCGGCATGCTCCAGGTTTTTGATATAGCGTTTAGCCCAAAACTTGAAGACAATCAGTTTGGCAGAGTCTTTTATCTTTTGTATTTCTCCTTCTTTTCCGAGTTCTAATGGTTCATGGATTTTTCCTTGATAAATAGTTCCTCCTTCAGCGAGTTTCATGGCCTCTGTTACTGCTTTTCGTAACATGGAGAGTGGTGATTCGGTCTCCGGCAGTTCTTTAGGTGTTAATACTGTATGTGTAACTCCGAACTGAGAAGACAGATCCAGCCTTCCTGCTCGAATCTCGTCGCGAATACGAGCAATCTGTTGTTGGATTTCATTTTTTACCATACCTTGTTCGCATGTCGATTTGAATTCCAGAACTCGAAGAATGAATTCCATCGAGAAATGCTCTTTGTTTTTCTCAAGCAAATTTAAGATCTTTACTGCCTCGGGAACCAATGGATTATCAATATTTTCAGACCGCTCGTTGAGGATATGGTGCGAGTGGATTTGAGTAGTGTGTTTCATGTTCATTACATTCACCTTAATCTAAGATTTTGCTAACTTTATTCGCATTTTTCAAGAAGTCAATAAAAAAAATAAAATATAGTATCAGAATCATTCAGATTTGCACAAAAAGAAGGGAATACGTAAAATATGGGGCGTTAATTGAAAAGTTATAAAGTCTATAAAGTTCATAAAGTTGTAAAGCATCAAGTAATTTCTCTAGCCATCATTAAATAATTCATAATTACATTTATGCACCGCACGCACACCTCCGGAGAACTCCGTTCAGAACATGTTGGTCAAACCGTCCAGCTGGCCGGTTGGGTCAACAGCGCCCGCGATCACGGCGGGGTTATCTTTGTCGATTTACGTGATCGTTACGGTCTCACCCAAGTAGTGTTCGATCCCGAACATAGTGCAGAAGCTCATGCTCTTGCTCAACAACTACGCAGCGAATTTGTCGTCGCGGTAAAAGGTATCGTTCGAAAACGGGGTGAAGGTTTGACCAACCCTAATCTGGAAACAGGTGAGATTGAAGTAGTGGTTGACAGCTGTACCCTTTTGTCAAAAGCCAAAGCCCTTCCGTTCGAGCTAGATCAGGGCGAAAAGGTTCACGAAGACCTGCGCCTGGAATACCGCTTTCTCGACCTTCGGCGTAAGAAAATCCAGGATCATATCATTTTCCGCCACACCATGATCCTGGCTATCCGCAAGTGGATGGACCAGAACGGTTTTGTCGAAATCACTACTCCCATTCTGGCCAACAGTTCTCCCGAAGGAGCCCGCGACTATTTGGTGCCGAGCCGTATTCACAAGGGTAAATTTTATGCTCTTCCGCAAGCCCCGCAGCAGTTCAAACAGCTACTCATGGTGGCAGGATTCGATAAATATTTCCAAATTGCGCCCTGTTTTCGCGACGAAGATCCGCGGGCAGACCGCTCTCCCGGCGAATTCTACCAGCTTGACCTTGAAATGAGCTTTGTCACCCAGGAAGATGTCTGGAACACCATGGAACCCCTCTTCGTCTATCTCACCGAACAAGTAGCTCATAAAAAAGTAAAATTTCCGGCCCCGTTTCCCCGCCTGACCTACAAAGAAGCGATGGAACAGTACGGTACCGACCGGCCCGATTTGCGCTTCGGGTTGCCTATAGTCGATATCTCCGACCTGGTCAAAACCAGCGGTTTCAAAGTATTTGCCGACACGGTGAGCAACAAAGGCGTGGTTAGGGCGATCAATGTACCCGGCTTTGCCTCCCAACCCCGCTCATTTATCGAGAATAAGCTCGTACCGATGGTAAAAGAATGGGGAGCCAAGGGATTAGCCTACTTCTGGTATGATGCCGAAGGGATCAAATCGCCGCTGACCAAATTTATGACTTCCGAAGAAATTGAGGCGATTACTAAAAAAATGAATGCACAAACCGGCGACGTCGTCTTTTTCGGCGCCGACAGTGAGAAGATCGTGGCCGAAAGTCTGGGGAAGCTCCGACTCTTTCTGGGCGATCACCTCGGCCTACGTACCCCGGATGAAGTAGCATGGTGCTGGATCAAGGATTTCCCGTTTTACGAATGGAACGACGAGCAGAAAAAAGTCGATTTCTGCCACAACCCTTTTTCGATGCCGCAGGGGGGACTGGAAGCTCTCAATACGCAAGATCCGCTCTCAATCTTGGCCTATCAGTACGATATCGTGGCGAACGGTCTCGAGTTGTCTTCCGGAGCTATCCGTAATCACGATCCCGAGATTATGTATAAGGCCTTCGAGATCGTCGGTTATACCAAAGAGGAAGTAAACGAAAAGTTCGGACACATGATCAAAGCCTTTGAATACGGCTGTCCGCCCCACGGCGGCTTTGCTCCCGGCATCGACCGCATGCTGATGGTCTTTTTGGGCGAACAATCGATCCGCGAAGTCATCGCTTTCCCCAAAAACGGCAAAGCCCAGGATGTCATGCTGGGAGCTCCGGGCACAGTGACCGATGCGCAGCTCAAAGAGCTGGGGATTCGGGTGGTCGAGGAACTAAAAAACGAATAGGAACTGCCTTTTTAACTCATGAAACTCTTCTTTCTTGAGAGAGCCGACTTTTGTTTGGAGTCGGTTTTGATCCACTGTACGTACCTGATAGAGCAAAGCCACACTGTCATACGGGAGTCTTGAAACGCTTTTCGGTAAGAAGTAGGTGGTCATCAACCCTTTGGCTTTCAAATTGGTGGTTAACGGTACGATCACCGTCGTAGTCAGGTTCTGATTCAGAATGTCGTTTTGAATCACCATGACTGGACGAATACCAGCTTGTTCATGCCCTTTTACCGGATTCAAATCCGCCCAGAATATATCTCCTTGATGCATATCCTATACTATGGGTTTACCATTGAGATTGAACTTGGAGCCATTCGGTTTCTGTTGGCAGATCGCTGAAGTTTAAGGTACTTAGTATCTTTGTATCACGGTCAAGTTGCGCCAAGGCAAAATATCGTATTGCTTCTTCAACCAGTACGCTTTTACTGACTTTTGACTTTTGCTGTAGTTCTGTTAACAGTTCTTCTCCTTGTGGTGAAATAGTTATAGAGAGCCTTTTTCGACGTATCTCGTTTGGAATAGCCATGGATTTGTATGCATAATAATACATACAAATTATATGTAAAATAATTCATATTTGTCAAACCTCAGTTTGCATATCTCTGCCTTGAGGTCTGGCCAGAATATACCATTACACACTTGCATTTGGTAATTTTGAACTTATTCTGGTATCTGATAAGATTATTTACCTGGTTCACATGACTCTCAAATTAGCGATTATCCTGCTTAGTATCGGTAGCCTGCTTTCATTTTTCCTGTCTCAGAAACAGCCTATGCTGTACCAGAATCCGCAATTCACTACAATCCGGTATGTCGCGCTGGGCGACTCCTATACCATCGGGCAGGGCGTCTCTCCTGCAGAATCTTGGCCGGTGATCTTAACCGAACATTTGCAGCAGAACAATATCGCTATCGAACTCGTGGCCAACCCGTCTCGTACTGGTTGGACCACGCAGGACGTGCTGGATCGGGAATTACCCCTGTTTGAAGATCTTGACCCTACTTTTGCCACGTTGCTGATCGGGGTCAATGATTATGTACAGGGTGTCGATGCGACAACGTTCAGAACCAGATTGGCTCAGATCATGGACCGGGTGCTTGCGCAACTTCCCCGCAAAGAGAATTTTATCGTTATTACTATTCCCGACTATTCGGTTACTCCGACCGGATTCCAGTACTCCGGGCCGACGACTCCGGCAGATATTGATTCCTTCAATCAAGTTATCAAAGATGAAGCGCACATACGAAATATTCCGGTGGTCGATATCTATGCGCTAACCCAAGGGATGAAAGATTCTCCGGATCTGATGGCCGCGGACGGGCTGCACCCTTCCGGAAAAGAATATGCGTTGTGGGAGGAACTGATCTATCCGGTTGCGTATGACATTCTGAACGTAAAAGAGCCACACTAGTATTAGGAAAAATTAGTTCTACAACGTAGCGTAATGATGACAAAAATCCTAAATAAATTCGAAATACCAATATTCAAACCGCAAACCCTGCTCCCAGTTTAATGTTTCAGATGTAGTATTAATGTATGTTGGCGAGTTACATTGCACTGACACTAGGTTCTTATGAAACTATTTTCCGGACATAAAGATCTGGGCTCTCTCATTGCTACCATGTATAAACGTCACAAAACGACTTTGTGGATTATTTTGTCGTTTGAAGTACTTCAGGCGGTTCTGGCCGTATTGGTACCCTATTTCACCAAACTGCAGATCGATCAGCTGGAAAAGCAGCACACCTCGTTTCTCGGGATTATTTCCGGAAGCCCGCTGTTCTTGTTTGTGCTGGTTATTGTTGTGGCGGCCGTCTCCGAAATGGTGTCGAGGATTATGGAAACTCTCAATGATCATATCCGCGAACATTTTCGCTACGATGTTCAAAACGGTACTGAAAAGTTCCTGTTTGACCGTCTGCAGACATTTGACGCCGGATTTCTCGATAATAACGCCAATCGCCGGATCTATTACAGTCTGTTCAGTCTTCAATATATTTTCGACCGGAGTCTGTATTTTATCGTAAATGCGGTAAAACGGTTTATCCAGGTCTTTGGCATTTTGCCGATTGTGGCATTCCTCGATCTGCGGGTCTTTGCTGTCATTTTGCTCGCCAGCCTGATCCAGGCCTGGTACGCCCGGCGCCGTTTGAAACTCCAAAACCAGTTTCGTGTCACCAGCGAAAATGTGCGGACAAAAATGTCCGATTTATGGTACCAGCTCTTACGCAATTATCATAAACTCCTGATGATGCGCGCTCAGGATAGCGTCGTCAGCGAATACCGGAGCGTCCAGAAACGGTATTTTGGGCTTAAGATGGAAGAAAAACGGTACGAAAACAAGGGCAGGATGCTGGAATGGTTTATTCAGAATCTGCCCGACTGGTTGACTGCTATTTTTGCCGGCATGAGCGTGCTGGACGGGAAGATTTCGATCGGCGACTACACCATGCTCTTGCTCTATGCCCGTCAAATAAAAGGAATCTTCGATCAAATCATCGGGTTATTACGGGACTGGTACGAAATCGGGATCGAATGGTCGCGGATCGGTTTTTTCCTGACGATGCGTCCCCGTTACAAGCTTCCTTCTAAGCTCTATACCGGATCTTTTTCCGGACCGCTGGTGTTTGAGAATATCCGTTTTTTCTATCCGCCGCTCCACGAGGACGAGAAGAAATATTTGCGCCACCTGATCGGCAAATCCGAGCGTTTGGAACGGAAAACCAAGTTCTATCGCTATATGTCGGAAGAAAATAAAGCCTGGAAAAAATTACTGGACGATGCTGAAGAGTTTCCCAAGGAAGTACTGCGCGATGTTTCGTTTGAAATTGTTCCGGAGCGGGTCACGGCATTGGTCGGACGTAACGGTTCCGGTAAAACTACGGCCACGCATCTGATGATGAAAAATTACGACATGGTTTCCGGAACGATTCGGTATGGCAAAGTCGGATATGCCGATTGTGCCCCGGATCAGCTACGCGCTATGATTTCAATCATTACGCAGGAGCCGGTGATTCTCGAGAATTTTTCGGTGCGGGAGAATCTGTTGTTAGGATTCACTCGCCCGGTCGAAGAGACCGTGATCTGGGGGTTGCTGGATCGCCTGTATATGCGGGATTTTATCGAAAGAGCCCAAGATCGGCTGGATACGTTGGTCGGGGAAAATCTACGTCTCTCGGCCGGTCAAAACCAGCTTCTGGCAATCGCCCGGACGATATTACAGGATCGCGATCTGCTGATTTTCGACGAAGGTACCAACCAGTTGGATGCCGAGCACGAGGCGGCGGTGATCGAATTGCTGAAAGAGCAGGCGCATACGAGAGGCAAAAAGGTTTTCATCATTACGCATAAGATGACGACCGCGGCCAAAGCCGACCAGATTTATATTATCGATCAGGGACAGATTATTGAAAGTGGTACGCATGCTCAATTGCTTGAGCGGCAAGGATTGTATGCCCGCTTCTGGCAGCTGCAGGTGGTGGGGTAGGAGGGATAGTTAACAGTCTATAAAGTCCCTAAAGTTGGAAGGAATAATCAGTGGACTGGTATTGTTAAACGCTGATGGTCAAACGTCAACGCGCTTTTTTGGAGTTACGGATTTCTTTAATATCCGTTTGTTTTTGTATGACAGATTCATTATAATTACATCGATTCTATTTCTTTTGTCATACATAATATGACTTCTCTCATTCAAAGTCGTATCAAGAAAGAAGATAAAGAAAAATTTGCCGCTATTTTGAATCGATTAGGTCTGGACATATCCTCCGGCATGCATATCTTTGTCAAAGCCGTTATCAGCCATAAGGGCATTCCTTTTCCCCTGGAGTTGTACCAGGACGACGAAGAAGCCGAAGATGCCTGGCTGACCGAAATCGTCAAAGAACGGATCAAAAATCCGTCGAACGTCGTATACTCCAGCGCAGAGGTACAAAAAATGCTCGAGGCTTTACCCGATGAACCATGATCTATAACGTTATTTTAACAAAAGAGGCATATACAGATCTTTCTTCATTGGGAAAAAATACAGCATTGTGGCTTCAAAAAATCCTTGAGGGAAAATTGAGCGCTAATCCCTTGGAATATGGAAAGCCGTTACGGGGTAATCTTACTGGTTATTTCAAACTCAAGATTAGCATATATCGTGTTGTATACACAGTTTATCGAGGAAAACTCACGGTAGTTGTCATAGCAATAGGAAAGCGCAAGGATGGCAAGATTTATGAAGAAGCTCTTAAAAGAACAAGGAAGTAAAAGAGGCAATCATCATTTTCTCTTGTTTGCAATGAAAAGAACTGGTTCACTCTGGAAAACTTATGGGCCTGTTTCTGCTGCGCTTGTTTGTACCTTTTCGGTATTCTCTTTCTTTCTGTCTTGCCTCTGTCGCCGCCATAGTTCAGCAGCCAGAACGAGATAAAAGAGCCAGCTCATCCAGTCGCGCCACCAGGTGATCGGCAGCGCAGCCAATGGGACTTTGGCCAATCCTTGAATCACTAGAATTACATAGGTTAAACACAACCAGCAGCCAAATCCTATTATTTTGGCGATCAGTATCCCGACCAGCGGAATAAAGGCGATAAACAGCGCCGCGCTTCCCAACAGCATTGTCAGCGGAATGATCCATAGAACGACCAGATTGCTCAAGGGTGAAATAAGCGACACCTGCCCAAAGTTGCCAAACAAGATCGGCAACACCATGATCTGCGCGGCAAACGTAGACAGGAGGGTTTCCCGGATCCCCAATCGTTCCGGCAACTTTGAAAAGAACGGTTCCAGCGGTTTGGTCAGCAAAATCAGACCCAGCGTGGCGAGAAACGAAAGCTGAAAACCCACATCGTAGAGGAGCGAACGCGGCTCCAGAGTCACCATCACCGCCAAGGTCAATAACAGCATCGTCAATATCTGTGCGGTCCGCCCGTGCCACAGCGCCAAAAGCCCCAGTAATCCCATGATCGCAGCGCGCAAGATCGAAGGTCCGGCGCCCACCATCAGCGTAAATATCACAATAATGACCATCGCTCCGCCATACCGCAGCAACGGCCGGGCCCGTTTGAGCAGACCGCCGGCGATAAATGTTATGAGAATCGTAATATTAAATCCGGACAGCGCGATCATGTGAGTTAAACCGGTTGTCTGAAGATCTGATAAGAATCTCTCGGGAATATTGCGCCGTACTCCCAGCAGAATCCCGCTCATCAGCGAACTGTGCGGTTCGGGCAGGATCAGATTGATGCGGTTTTCCAAACTCTTCCGTATTGCATAGAGATATTCGAAAAAAAGGCTGCCTTGGCGGGATGCTTCAATGTTTACGCTTGTCGATTCGATCATCGTTCCTATATTTTCCTTAGCCAGATAGTTCTTATACGAAAAATCCGGAAATTCGGGTGGTGTGGCTAGTCGGCCTTTCACACTGATCCGGTCGCCATAGCCGCCCTCGAAATAGCGTCCGGTTTGAATCAGTACTTTTCCGCTTACCGTCTCTTCCCGGTTTTGCCATACGATACGTTCGGTTTCAATCGTGAGCAGTGTTTTATCCTCCCGGATATCGGGGGGAACGGCGATAATGCCCCGGACAGTCGCATGTGTGCCGTTGTAATAAGCAATCTGGTTTTGTAGCGGGGGCGCCAGCACCATGCCGGTACGGATCATTCCGCACAGCGGCAGTGCCAGCAAAATTGCCGTTCCTGCTATGATCCGCATATCTCTCCACACACATGACACTACTACAATGCAGCACGTTGCTACCAAAACCAGTGCGGTTGAGCAGGAAACAAAGAACCCGACCGCAATTCCCAGCGTATACGAGATTGCTCCCAACTGTATCAGCGATGATTGTGTAAAATATCTCGGGGTCTGCGATGGTTTCATAGGCAAGTAAGTTCGTACCAAAGTAAGTTTTTCATTTTTCGATCACAAAATCTTTTTTTCCCCGTTAAAATTCGTACAATAAGAACGTCGTTTGTGCATCGTACGATACATCAATGGTCTAAACAAAAGATAAAAAATAAACAAAGTATCATATTTTCGCCGAACAGATGCTCCCTCTCATCTGTTACCCCGGTTTAGATTCTTTTCTTCATGGAATTCAAAGCTCGCAAGATAAAAGAACAGAACAAGGTCGTGCAAGAGCTAAAGGCTACCACCAAAGCTGCTTTGCACAAAACCAAAGCCGCCGTGGGAAAGACCCGCGATTTTTTTGAAAAGACCAAAGAGATTATGTCCAAAACCGGCGTCGGAGCCGCTAAGCATCCGTATACGCTGATTAAAACGATTTTTCGCTATACGATCGCTCTGGCCGGGACTGCCGTGATTGCCTGGGGCGCTTTTCTGGGCTATCAGCTGGCCAGCGATCTAAAGTTCGATTTCAGTATTCCCAACATCGTCAATACGTTTTTCGGCGAAGATCTTAAAACCGACAGTTTCGGGCGTACCAATGTTTTGTTTCTGGGCGTAGGAGGAGGGTTACACGACGGGCCCGACCTGACCGATTCGATTATGATCGCGTCCCTGGATCATACTAAAAAAACGGTGTCGCTGTTTTCGATCCCGCGCGATCTGTATGTGAAAATCACCCCCCGCTATACCGACCGGATCAACTCGCTGTATGATTATGTAAAAAGACACAGTGGTCACGAAGAAGCCATTACTTCTATGCAGGAATTGGCTAAAAAGATTACCGGGCTGGATATCCAATACTATGCCAAAGTAAATTTCCAGGGGTTTCGCGAAGTGGTCGATATTATGGGAGGGATCGATATCGACGTCCCCGAACGGCTGGTAGATACTTCGTACCCGCTGGAAGACAGTAACGGGGTATTTATTCGTAACGAAATATTCAAAGTCGAAAAAGGCCCGCAGCATATGGACGGAGATACCGCTCTCAAATACGTACGCAGCCGCCATTCGACCTCGGATTTTGACCGTGCCCGCCGCCAGCAACTCGTTATCTCGGCGCTCAAAGCCAAAGCGCTCAAAGAAAATTATCTCACCAATCCTACGTTATTGAAGCAGCTTTATTACGCTGTGATCGACAATCTCGAAACCGATATCAATGTCGGAGAAGCGATTCGTACCGCCAGTATCGCCAAAGACATTCCTTCCCAGAATATTTTGAGCGTCGGTCTCTCCGACGACAGTACTAGTGTGGGAGGATTCTTGTATACCCCCGATCGCAGCCTGACCGGAGGCGCATCCGTGCTTATTCCAAATGGCGGCACGGCTTCCTCTCCGGAATATTATACCGAAATTCGCCGCCTGGCGGATATTTTGTCCACCTATCAGGAAATGCTGATCGAAAAAATTCCTTTGAAAATTACCAACGGAACCAAAGTTACCGGATTGGGCAATCAGCTTAAGAACAAACTTTCCCGCTACGGTTTTACAGTTGGCGATGTCTCCAATCTGAAAACTAACGAAAAAAATACCGCGACCAAAATCTATGTCAGAGGCGAAAACGAGCATAAAGTAACCCAGGAAGTTTTACAAACTTTTTTGCGGGGAGAAGTCGTTTTGCGCCGCGATGCTGTTCTTGATCCGGTTCTTAACGGCAATAAAAACCAGCCGGTACTTCAGCCGACCGAACCGGAGATCGAAATCGTGATCGGCCCGGATTATGCGACCTACTTGCCGTAGAAGAGCAAACAGCCTTCAGCTAACAGCAGTCAGCCCTTATTCCTCACTTTTGCCTTGCTGTCAGCTGTTGACTGTAAGCTCTATTCTCTTTCTTCCCTAACTCCCTTCTCCGGTCTCCCGACCTAACTATGTCGCTTCGTTTACAAAAGTATTTGCGAGACTGTCTCGGCGTATCGCGACGAAAAGCCGAGATACTCATTGAAGAAGGTCTGATTTCGGTAAATGGGAGGGCCGCCGAGCTGGGCATGTCGGTTGAGCCGGAGACGGATCGCGTTGTTTATCAGGGGAAAATTATAACCGTAGCATCTTCCCCCTCGCGTACGATCATGTTGAATAAGCCCCTTGAAGTAGTCACGACGCGCTTTGATCCGCAGAAGCGTAAAACCGTGTATGCGTTATTGCCTGCTTCTTTTAGAAATCTTTTTCCGGTGGGACGGCTGGATTATCTGACTGAGGGGCTACTTCTCATGACAGATAATGGCGATCTGGCGTACCGCTTGACCCATCCGAAATTCGAGGTGGAGAAAGAATATATTGTTTTGATCGGAGGTAACCTTCTTTTAGAACATCGACAAAAGCTTGAACAAGGCTTGAAAACCCCCGATCTGATCTCGGCTCCTGCCAAGGTTACCATACTTCAGCAGGAAGCGCATAAAACGCTGGTCGGGGTCGTTCTGCATGAAGGTCAGAAACGTGAAGTGCGACGGATGTTTCAGCATTTCGGGTATCGTGTCTTGTCCTTGCGGCGCGTTCGCATCGACTCTTTGCGTTTGGGTGATTTGCCCAGCGGTCAGTATCGGGAGTTGTCCCAAAAAGAAATTGCGGATTTATTGCTTCCAGCAAAGGTAGCGAAAAAGTCATCCAAAGAGTAAAAATGGATGTATTACAGTGAACCAGTCTCTTATCCAAAAGACTCGTTTTGTTGTTTCGGGCCCGATATGTAAAGCTGGCTATACAATGAGAAAAACGATTGATTTTGCCCCAACGGATGCTATGATCCAAACAGTTTTATCTTCTTATCTTTTTCCGTATGACTTCTTCCACGAAGCACCCGGCTATCCTCGTGTCAGCCCTGGGGGCGGTTTTGTTGATCGTATCCGGTTTCATCAGCTGGGTGAGCATAAGTGGCGATACTGCGGCTTTTGTGAAACCTGCTTTGGATCTGGTCAGCAATAAAATGAGCATTGCTATGTGGCTGGGAATTCTATCGCTGATTGTCGTCCTGGTTGCCGGCATGAAAGCCATGAAAGGTCTTCTGGTTCTCTCGATTCTCTTTGCTCTGGTTGGTTTTATCTTCCTGTATACTGCCTATATACCGGCCGATGATGCCGCTTCCAAGCTGTTGGGAATTAACGGAATGTCTTCGGGATATTATGTAGGTTGGGTAGGAGCTGTGTTGCTCTTGGTCGGCAATATCGCCGCGATGGCGATGATGAAAAAAATGCCTAAAAAATAGTATTTTTTCTTAAACTGTTAACGATTTTTCTAAAAAGCAGAGTTTGCAAGACTCTGCTTTTTTGTATGAATTCCTAAAAAACTTCTCGATTCTTTTACAGACTCAAATGAGTATGCGATCCTATTCGATGAAGCGTGATAAGCCGGACATCTTTGTCTCTTCCCTATAATAAAACGATATCCGGACGAATATGACAGTCTTTCAGTCCCGCTTTACTCCCTTTGAGCGGATGGCCCTGGTATTTTTCGGGAATGAGAGCCTCGGATAATAGCAGAACGATTACCTTATCAATCTCAGCCAGAAGATCTGAATTATGTTGAAATCGTTTATAATCCTTTTTAAATCTGCTGCTATAGGCGAGCCGTAACATATTCTCCTAGTCTTTTAGTGAATCTTTTCGCAAGGTTTTGCTATTCGTGTATGTTGTTATCCTGCCATTGATAACTTTGCGCTTGAGCCTTTCATTTTCTTGGTCGAGCTTTTCAATTATGTCCTGGGGATATGCATAATCTTTTTCTAACGGTACATCCAATCTTTTTTCCAGAATGAGCTGCAAAAGGAAAGCGTACATAATACTGTTTGATGAAAACCCCAGTCCATGCGCAATTTTTTTTACCCTCTGATAGGTGGTTCTTTGAGTCTTGACGGTAAAAACGACCGTGGAAGCTGTAGGTTGAGGCGGCATATACAAAATATTACATACTATGAGTAGTATATGTATGGTATATACTTTTATAAATTGCTTTTATGCCGACACTGTCAGAACCGAGAGTTCCTGTATGTCGGGGGCAGAAGAATTTAGTGAACGTATTTCGCTCAAAATCTGTTCCAGTTCGGGAAGGCCCTGGATCCGTACCAGGCGGTTTCTGAACTCGGCCGCTCCGGGAATGCCGCGGATGTAGGAAGCCATATGTTTGCGGCTTTCCATGATGCCCCGTTCGAGTCCTTTGGTTTGTACCAGCAGGGAAGCATGTAGCAGCATCGTGTCCAGTCTCTCCAGCAGAGTAATGCTCTGCGGATTCCACTCGGCTTGATCGTAGAAGCAGCTGGCCAGTTCTTTAAACACCCAAGGATTGCCCATACAGCCGCGTCCCACCATCATGCCATCCAACGGCCCGAGCCGGGCTTTGGCAGATGCCGCGTCTTTTATATCCCCATTTCCAATGACCGGGATCGATACGGCCGCTTTGAGCCGGTGAATGGCCGACCAGTCTGCTTCTCCGCTAAAAGCCTGATTATAGGTGCGTCCGTGAATGGTGATCAGGTCAATGCCGGCTTCGATGAGTTGGGTAACGAACGGGATCAGATTCTTGTCGTCGCTCCAGCCCCGACGGGTCTTGACCGATACCGGAATGGTTACCACTTTTTTGACGGCCTCGATGATCCGGCAGCCCAACTCGACGTTCGTCATCAAATACGCACCGTGCATGCTGTTGACTACCTTTTTGGCCGGGCAGCCCATGTTGATATCGATCCCGGCCGCCCCTTCCTCCTGGGCTATTCTGGCTGCCACCGCAAAGTGTTCGGGCTCTTTCCCAAATAATTGTACGATCAGCGGGTACTCCTTTTCCTTGTCGGCAAACAGCAGTCCTTTAGCTTCCTTGGGTTTATGAAAAAAGTAATCGCTGCTCAAAAATTCGGTAAAGCAGATCGTCCGTGGTTCGATCGTTTTGACGAGTTGGCGCATGGCGCTGTCGGTATAGCCGTCCATGGGAGCCATCACGATCATGGGGCGCGGCTGGTTTTGCCAGGAAAAGGAGGACATCAGGGAAAGGGAGACAACGTATAAATGATAAATGCTGAATTATGAATTGCTTTTATGTTGAAGTGAAGCATAGAAACTTCACACCAGATACTTCATACCTTATACATAATACGTTATACATTATCAAAAGAAAGACAGGAAATATCTATCTTTCCTGCAAAGAAGCTTCCTGCTCCGATCTCTAAACTCCGCACTGTTCCCTACACATCCAGATTCTCGAAGTCGTCGCCTGCGCTTTTTTTGCGCGATTTAGCAGTACTTTTAGCCTTCTTAGGTTTTTCTGCGGTTTCTTCGCTCTCCCCGTTTTCGGGATTGTCTTCGTCAAAGGAAAGAGCGTCCCCCGAAAAATCCATTGCGGCGGCGGAAGCTGCTTCCCCTACTTTGTGCTGGGGAATGACCGCGTCGATGGCTGCCCATTCGCTTTCGTCCGGAACCGATACGATCAGGCTGACCTGGTCGCCGGGTTCGCCTTTATAGTACGTTACCGAAGCGGTCAGCACGTTGTAAGCTTTGCCGCCGGCCAATACTTTGTATTTTCCGTTATCGAACATAAGCGTGCCGATGATGTGTTTGCGTTCGACGGGGCCGATCTGTTTGTAAATGAAAGAACCGTTATCGGCGATCGTCAGCTTCAGGACGTCCCCGGCGACCAGCTTGGATTTGCTGGCATAGTTGGAAGGCACCGGGTACATATTCTTATCTTTGCCGTGCATATTCTGTCCGTCGAAAATACCTTCCACTACTTTGGAACGTCCGTCGAAATTCTCGGTCATGTCGGGTAACGTTTCGGCTATTTTGCCATAATTGGTCCGCGCGCTTTGTCCCGGAGATAACTCATTGAGCAATTGCTTGGCGCTACGCAAGCTACTCTCGCAGCTTTCCAGCATTTCTTTCAAAAGCGCGAGTTGGGACAAGTACGACATAGAATTGGTTTTAAAAAATATTGTATTCCTGTTTTGGGACGTTTTTTTGAAAAATAAAGCCTGGTGGTATTATAAAAATTCAAAGCGCAAAAGTCAAAAGTCCGTTCTCTTTCAGATCAAAACCGGCATTCCTCTCTCCGTTTTTTATCATCTACAACAAGAATGCTACTACCAATCCAACCGCTACAATAAGGGCGAATGCCCGGCCGATCTGTACCGCGAACGAACGGTGCCCAAAGAAAAAGGGGATACTGCCTTTGACAATCATGTTTGATACTACCGCAACCGTTATACCTTGGGCTGCCGTCGAGCTAAAGCCGGGGTCGCTGAGCGAAATTTTGATCATTGACAGCATAAACGCATCTACATCGGCCAGTCCCGTTACCATGGCTGTCAGATAAATACCGCCGGTCCCGAGGTATCTCTTGGCAAGTTCGCTGATGATCAGGATCGCCATAAAAAATATCCCGAATTTGATAGCCGGCATAAGTTTAAAAGGACTTTCTTTGATAAAAGCCGTGTCCGCTTCATTTTTCTCTCCAAGTTCTTTACGAGCTAAAAATAGTTTGATAATCATCTGTATTCCGGTTACCAGTAACATGGCTCCTATCGGCCAGACAAGTTCGGGTAAGAGATTGCTGTTCAGACTTCCGGTAACGACCAGGACGCGAACCAGCATGATCAGGCTGGCGGCAATCGTCGCCCCCACCAACGCCTTATGGTACTTGGTACCGAGTTTACTTTTCTCCGACATGGCCTGCGTCACGGCGGTACTGGAAACGATACCGCCCACGATTCCGGTTAATACAACTCCCTTTTGCGGTCCTAATACCCGATTCAAAATATAGCCGATAAAGCTGATCGCCAGCATAAAAATCACCAAAAGCCATATTTCATACGGATTAATTATTTGCCACGGATCGATCGTCCGGTTTGGTAGCAGCGGTAAAATGACAAATGCTAACAGTGCAAACTCCAGTGTCGCGGTGAATTCCTCGTCCCGAATTTTATTCACAAAATTATGCAGCGGTTCTTTGACCGATAGGATTAACGCGGTGATAATGCCTACCAGGATGCCGATCTGATAGTTCTCGAAACACAAAATTCCCACCAGAAAGGTCATGATAGCGCCCAGCTCCGAAGTAATACCGGGTTTTTCCTCGCGGAACGATTTATAGACATGCCCTACCAAAACGAGCGCGCTCAAGACGACAAATATCACCGCAATAAACCAGGTATAGAGCAGATTCCCCAAATATCCGGATAAAAAACCGGTCATGGCGATAAACATAAAAGAGCGTATCCCGCCAAATTCCTGGATCTTCAGTTGCTGTTGGACACGTTCGCGCTGCGTTCCGATCAGAGCTCCCAGTGTCAGGGCGATGAGAAAGTGGAACATGAAGTCTTGGGAGAAGTACATGGGGAGGGGAGTTAGGAGAAGGGAGTGGGGAGAACGGAGGAGAATCAGAGGGGATAGGCTGACAGCGGTCAGCTTACAGCGAACAGCGGGGACAGAGCAATGGGGAAAGAAACACGGAAAATCACGTACTACGCATAATCCTTAGACAATCTGCAGGAAGTGTTCCCATACTAAATACTAAATACTAAATACTATTCTCTCTTGGATCTGGTTTTAACAAACTCGTTCAGTACGAGCAACACGAACGCCCCGCCCACCGGATAGAGCCAGTCTTGCCACAGCAGGGGAGCGGTATGCAGGAAGGCGTTTACCAGCGGAACATAGACGATTACGAGCACAAATACGATGGAGATCAGAAGGCTGAGGAGTAGCTTGGTGTTCGAGAAAAAGTATTTGTTCCAGATCGGTTTCCCGCTGCGACTCGACATGATATTCGTCAGCTGGATAAACACAATGCTGACATACGCCGCGGTCTGGGCCCGGGCTGTCAGATTCGTTCCGTCGAACGTATTCCAGTGATACACTGCCAGAAAGCTGAGAAACGCCAAAAGACCAATGAGAAATCCGGAAAAGATGATCCCTTTCAATCTTTTCTGCGTGACAATGTGGCTTTTTACATCGCGGGGCGCTCTTTTCATCAAAGCCGCTTCGGGCGGATCAAAGGTGAGCATTGTCAGGGGCAGTACTTCCCCGATCAGATCTACCGAGAGGATCTGGATCGCCAGAATCGCCATGGGCAGCTCGAAAAATGCGGTTCCGATAAATCCCAGCAGTACGCAGGTAAGTTCGCCGAAGTTGGCGCAGAGAGTAGCGAGAATGGTCTTTTCCAGGTTTTTGTAGATGGTACGCCCTTCGCGGATGGCGACCACGATGGTCGAAAAATTATCGTCCAGGAGCACCATATCGGCCGCTTCTTTGGCGACCTCCGCGCCTTTTTGCCCCATGGCTACGCCGATATCAGCTTGTTTGAGCGAGAGAGTATCGTTGACCCCGTCACCGGTCACTGCCACGATCTCGCCTCTTTCCCTCAACAAAGAAACGATCCGTAATTTGTCGTCGGGGGAAACGCGTGAAAAGATGATAGCGCGCCGTTCCAAAAATCTTCCGACTTCCGGGTCGGACATAGCTTTTAGTTCGTCACCGTTTACGACCGTAGGGATCGTGTTTCCTTCTGCCGTCATCCCAATCTCATTGGCAATCGCCTTGGCAGTCACGGCATTGTCGCCGGTAATCATGACTATTTTTAACGACGCGGCAAAAGCTTCGCGCAGCGCCGGACGCACTTCCTCGTGGGGCGGGTCCTGCATGACGGCAAATCCGGCGAAGGTGACTGCTTGTTCGATTTCTGCGGTGGGGAGTTGGGAGAACGGAGTTGGGAGAGGGGAGTCGGGAGAAGTATCTAGTATCTGGCATCTACTATCTAGCGGGGTACTGTCTTCAGGGTGTTTTGTAAGAGGTTGGTACTTGTTTTCCAGGTTCACACCTCGGTCCGCTGCGGCGGACCACCCTCCTGACGGAGCAGATTCTTCTTCCCCAGATTCTGGCTTCTTGATTCTAGCTTCTTGATTCGATCTTTCCTGACCCTCCTCTGGCTCCTCCCTTGCCAGGGAGGAGGAATGCTGGCTGGTCGCTCTTTCCCCCATATCTCGATAGGCAAGGGCGATGACGCGTTTGCCTTCGGCGGCATAGGTTTTGACTAGTTCCAAGAGCCTTTTTCGGTCCTCGTCGTTGAGCGGTCTGACGGTATTGTTCTGGATCAGCTGGTTGGAAACTTCCAGGATGGATTCGATCCCTCCTTTTAAAAAGGCAATATGTTTGCCGGTATGTTCCCGCAATACCGTCATGCGCTTGCGCTGGGAATCGAACGGAAAGACTCTTACTTTCGGATACTCTTTTTCTACCTCGCCCAGCTCGTAGCCGGCTTTCATGGCCAACGTGGCGAATGCCGCTTCGGTAGGATCGCCGAGCGGATACCAGGTGGCATGTTCGGTATCCGGCGGATTGACGCGGCCGGTAGAGGCCAGATAGCCGTCCAGGAAAAATACTTTCAGATCTTGGAGACGTTCTTTCGTATAAGTTTTGCCATCTGCATCAACTATCTCGCCCTGTGGGGCGTAGCCGCTGCCCGTGACGCTAAAGATAGTACCGTTTATATATATCGAAACGATGCTCATCTCATTTTTGGTGATCGTTCCGGTTTTGTCGGTAGCGATCACCGTGGCGCAGCCGAGGGTTTCGATGGCCGAGAGTTTTTTGACCACGGCTCGTTGTCTGGCCATCCGCCCGGTGCCGAGTGACAACGCCACGCTGATCTGGGCGGGTAATCCCTGCGGTACCATCGATACCGCGATGCCGATCGCAAAGATAAAGGCGCTTTCTATTCCTCCCTTCATAATCAGGATCTGTACCAAAAAGAGCATGATCGTCAGAACGCCCGCCATCCAGGTAATGGTTTTGGCCAGCATGCCGATCTCTCGTTGCAGGGGCGAAGAGGTATTTTGTATATTTTCAGTGTGTTCGGCAATTTTGCCAATTTCAGTCTGCATGCCGGTAGCAAAGACCACGCCTTTGGCAAAACCCCGCGCCACGGTTACTCCGGTAAAAACGCAATTATTCTGGTCGGTGACCGGTGTGGTTTCGGTGATGGTTAGCGAACTTTCTTTGGGTTGCGGGTCAGACTCTCCGGTCAAAATAAAATCATTTGTGGCAAAACTTTCGGTCTCCAGCAGCCGCATATCGGCGCCTACACCCACCCCTTCTTCCAGCAAGACGATATCTCCCGGGACGAGCTGATCGGTCGATATTTCATATTCGTGTCCGTTACGAATGACCCGGGTCTGTTTCTTAACCAGGTTTTTCAGTGATTCTACGATCCGTTCAGCTTTGTATTCTTGAAAAAAACCGATTAGTGCGTTGATCGCCACAATTAGAAACATGATGACCGTATCGCGATATTCTCCCAAGTAGAGGGCAATCAATCCGGCGACGATCAGCAACATAACCAGCAGGTCTGCGAATTGTTGCAGAAAAATGCGTATTCCGCTGCGTTTGGAAACGGTTTTTATGATGTTCAGACCGTTTTCTGCCTGTCTTTTTGGTATCTCCGTTTCATCCAGTCCCTTCAAGGGATCGGTTTTTAGCTGGGTGAGGATCTCGGTAACAGAAGCCTGGTAAAAAATCATGCGTTGAGAGGATAGTCTTTTTATTGTACCATGAGAAGCGGTTGTCGCTCAATCGAGCTGATCTTATTTGTAACAGCGCTTTGTATGCGTTTAAAACTGCTTGGGTTTGCTCTGACAGTGGTGCTTCTCCTCCCTGCGTGCGCCTCTACGACCGCGCCGCGCGACCCAAATTCCGGAGAGAATCTTGTCTCGTTACGTATCCAGACTATGACTGAAAAACTCGACTTTCAGGTAGAGATCGCCGATACGGTTTTTGAACGCGAAAAAGGGTTAATGTACCGGAATGAGCTGCCCGAGAATCAGGGGATGCTGTTTGTGTTTGAAAAAGCCCAGCCGGTCTCGTTTTGGATGAAAAATACGCGTATCCCACTGGATATGGTGTTTATTTCGGCGGATAAGAAAATCATATCCATTCAGAAGAATGCTCTTCCTTGTCAAGCTGATCCGTGTGGCGGCTATCCGTCCCGGAGTGCGGTGCAGTATGTCTTAGAACTGAATGGCGGTATCTCCGATACGATGAGGATTGGCGTAGGCGATACGGTGGATTTTTCGCTCTAAAAAGCCACCTGCTTTTCCCATTTGCCTTTTTGTTACTTTTGGTTACACTTACTCTGCTTTGGCAGAAAATGAGAAGTATCTTGGGGTAAGGATGGCTTTCTTGAGCTTCCTTTTGAAAGAGAGAGCGCCCGATGAAGGATCCTCGGGATGCTCAAGAAGTTTTGCCTTCCAGATTTAACTTTTGATGCGTTCGCTACGCTTAGCACAAGTTTTTTAGCTTTTTTCTATCTATGTCCGACATCACTTCCCGCATTCCGCCCCACAGCGATGAAGCCGAACGCAGCGTTCTGGGGGGGATCCTGATCGAAAAAGACGCCATGATCAATGTGGCCGACGTGGTCAAAGCCGAAGACTTTTATGCCGACGCCCACCAGCTGATTTTCGGGGCCATGCTGACATTGTATGACCGACGGGTACCCATCGATTTGCTTACCGTGACCGAAGAACTGAAAAACAACAAACAGCTTGAAACGGTCGGCGGGCAGACGTATATCGCCGAATTGACGACCTATGTCGCCACGACCTCCCATCTGGTGGAGTACGCCCTGATCATCAAAACCAAGTCTACCTTACGTAAACTGATCTCCTCGGGTTCGAAGATTGCCCAGCTCGGCTTTCAGGAAGACCAGGAGATCGAACATCTCTTGGACGAAGCCGAGAAGTCGCTGTTTAACGTCACCCAGACGTTTATCAAAAACCAGTTTATCCATATCAAGGATATTCTGCGGCAGCGCTACGAGGAATTTGCCGAACTGCACGATACCGAGGACAAATCGCAGGTCAGGGGCATCCCGACCGGTTTCGCCACGCTGAATAAGGCGCTTAGCGGTTTCAAACGCGGCGACCTGATTATCGTGGCAGCCCGTCCCAGTATGGGAAAAACTTCGTTCGCGCTCAATTTTGCCCAGAATATCGGAATCGGCGCCAAAAAGACCGTGGGGATCTTTTCGCTCGAAATGTCCAAAGAACAGCTGGTCGATCGTATGTTTGCCTCGCTGCTCAGGGTCGACTCGTGGAAACTGCATCGCGGAGAGCTCTCCGACGACGATTTTTCGCGGCTGGGACAGGTCATGGACGAACTGGCTTCCTCGCGTATCTTTATCGACGATTCGGCCGCGTTCTCGGTGATGGAAATCAAATCCAAGGCCCGACGTCTCCAGATCGAGCACGGACTCGATCTGATCATTATCGATTACCTGCAGCTTATTTCCGGCAACAATCCCAACAACCGGGTTCAGGAAATTTCCGAAATTTCGCGTTCTCTCAAAGCGCTGGCGCGCGAACTGGCGGTGCCTGTTATCGCGCTCTCCCAGCTTTCCCGCGCGGTCGAGAACCGTCCGGGCAAGATTCCGATTCTGGCTGATTTGCGCGAATCGGGTTCGATCGAGCAGGACGCCGACGTCGTGCTGATGATGTACCGCGAAGATTATTACGAGGAAGACAGCACTCGTAAGGGGATTACCGATATCTATATCCGCAAGCATCGTAACGGACCGACCGGTCGCGTGGAACTGATGTTTAAAAAGGAAGAGATGCGGTTTTACGATATGGAGACGCAGCGGGTGTACGACGAATAATGGGACCCAGGTGTTCCTGTAGTAGGGTGCGGACCCATGTGTCTGCCCGGGGAATAGTCGAAAGTCCGTAAAGTTCATAAAGTCTATAAAGCGGAGGGGCGGTAGGCGTTTGTGTATTTTCCAGTCATTCCCCAATGTAGGGCGCAGACCTATGTGTCTGCCCCAGGAAGCAGTCGAAAGTCTATTAGGTTCATAATGCAGAAAGGATAGGCATTTGTGTATTCCCTAGGTTCCCCCAAACGTTCCCGCATTCTGTCCGAATGTTTTATTTTTCTTGACTTCGAAGTTCTATGTACTAGTATACGAGTACGTTCTTTTTCCTCGGTTTTATGAAATCTTCCGATGCTGCCAAGGTGGCTAAGCTGCTGCTTAGGGCTAAAACATTACCGGCGATGAAAGGGCTGGTCGAGGATTTGCTGACGGAGCAGGAGATCGAGGCGGTGGCAGAACGGATCGAGATTTTTTCCTTGCTGCTCCAAGGGACTCCTCATCGCGAGATCGCCGAACGGCTCCAGTGCGGAGTCGCTACGGTGACGCGTGGGAGTCATGAGCTGAAATATGGCAGCGGGGTGGTGGGGAGGTTGTTGAAGAGGTAGATTCATGAAAACTGCTATTCTAGCAAAAATGAACTCACTTGATATATGAAAAAAAGGATTCCTCTTTTTATGAATTCGTACATTTGTTCCTTATCGTTTCAGCTACTTTTTTTCCATTGGTGGCAGCAATCAACCATGCACAGTAGATGCTGATCGTTTTTGAAATCTTTCTAAAGAACTTTCAATATCTGCTGGGCAACCAGGAGATATTTAGTTCTTCTTATTATTGTCTTATTTCTATGAATTTTATAAACAATCAATCTGATTATCATCTAGAACAAAATAACCGTGCACTAAATGGCAATGAAATCCAAGCCTATCTTTTAGGTCGTAAAATACCATTTAGCTCAATTGGTCCATTACGCTTTGTTTGTTCAGAACAACATGGGGCAATTCTTCATAATATGGCCCGTAGGTTGGTCGATAAGAAAATTACTCTTTCGAATATTTACCTTACCAGCGGTTTAGGATTGCCTAAGGATTGCTCAAATCTGCCTGTTCGGCTACCGGCTCTTTTGCTGCCAGGTTTGGAAATATTGAGGGGTATTAAGAAAAGACTCAACGAAGCCCCCTACTACCTGATCTATCAAGCAACGGATTTTATTATCAAAACGAATAAGTTAGATTACGCAAGAGCTCAAGAATATGCTCAACAGATGGAAAATTATATTAAGAATTTTATCTTCGACCTATACCCGGATATTGCTGATCATGTTTTATGTTTTTTTCATCAAGAACAACCTGCCGGTCTAATCAATACTATACTATCGGAGGCTGGTAGAATTAGATCTTTAATAGAGCAAAATCTTTTGAGCGACGTATTCAATCGCAGTGAATCGCGCCATTCTAATAGTGGGGATCAATATCATGTGTATGCTGCGGCTAATGTTGTCTACAACGGTGGTGTCGCGACTGAATATCCTTTTAGCTCTAATCTTCCAACATCCCCTGAGCTACTTATGCCCATTGGAGGTGAAGGAGAAAAACCTTTTTTTAAGCTATTGTCTCAGGCTGCTGATACAAGTAGTTCGCACCCGATAATTCCTCTGCTCACTTCACTCGGTTCAAGACCGACCTATTACTCCTATCCTTCGCAGGGAGATTTATTCTGTCATGCCGACTTTAAGAAGGCATATCAGGATGGATTACAAGTAATAAAAGATGGCCCTATCAGAAATGATATTGGAGCATTAATTTCATGTGGACTTACTCCTGAACGATTATCTGATATTTACCCTGCAAATATGTAGTGCTGAGCTATTTATAATTTCCCTAATACAGTATCATTATGAAAACGATTGGAGTGCTAGGTGGAATGGGCCCTCAAGCAAGTTTGAAATTTTATGAACGAGTACTATTTCATAGTCAAAGTTCTTATTGTGCATTTGCAAATGCTGATTTTCCACATTTGATTATCAGTAATCTTCCGGTTCCCGATTTGATTTCTGATAATGGGGCTCAAAATATAGCTGTTGATATGGTGACCTGTGAAGCTAAAGCACTGCAAAATGCGGGAGCAGATATTTTGACACTAGTATGCAATACGATGCATCTTTTTTTGTCCGAATATACTAAGGACGTTTCCATCCCATTTTTATCAATCATTGATTCTGTTGCAGAACAGATTGTCAATGACAAAAAGCATAAAGTCGGTATACTTGGATCCAATACTCTTTTGGAATCAGGAATATATCAAGAGACTTTGGGCAAAAACGGAATAATGAGTCTCATACCTTCAGTATCGGAACGAAAAATCCTGTCACAGGTGATTATGTCGATTATAGCGGGTACTATAACAGAAGAACAAAAGCGGTTTTTGAATCAGCTTGTGGATCAATTGGTGGCTTCTGGTGCTGAAGGTATCGTTTTAGGTTGTACTGAGCTTCCTTTGGTTTTAAATAATCATATGTTTTCTGTCCTTTTGTATGACTCACTGGATATCCTTGCGAGAAAGGTCTGTGCAATTGCTTACAGTGAGAGTGATTAATCGAGGCTGTTTCTATTTTTTGCAATATTGAATTTAGTGCAATTATGATCATCTATAGATAAAATAGAACTATGAATAGTAGCTACCTTCATCAAAATTATAGTGAAGCGTATCAGGAGTTTTTCTCTAAGTGTTCGATTGTGGTCTCTTGCCCTCTCATGTTCGACTGGATGACGGCAAATAGTGTTTATTATAAGGGAATTGTTATTAAACAAAAATTACCCCTTAAGATATATCTTGGAATTGAATATACCGAGACTGGCAAGATCGAATTCGGAACTACCCCTGTATTTTCTTTTCTTCAGAATAAATTTATTAGCGAATCTATTTCCCAATATATTCTTGAAGTTGAGGAACTCGTACATTATCTAACCGCCTATTTTAAGAACGCAAAGTCTTTGAATCGTAAAGGTGCTTTGATTCATTGCTTAGCAGAGCTTCCATTTGATCATGACTTGAATCATCAAGGTGCCTTCTCTGCGGGCTTGTCCGTAGTATTAGGCTTGTTTTTTGGAACTCAAAAGACAGATCAACTCCGTGAGTGGAAAACATTTTCTCCCAAATTTCTTCTTGAATCTAGTGATCAGGAGTTTCAAAACGTTTTTCTCTTAGCGTGGAAAATTAATCATATTATTGCCCGAGGGATTACTTGGGGTGGAGGAGCTTTTTCTGGTTTGGCTTCCAGTGGGTATCCTATCATTTATCTGCCCGATAAGACGGTAACGAATGTAGATTATGATTTGTATAAAGAGAATTTTCATGCAATACAAGATGTATCTTGCCTGGGGTATGATTCTAGGGATTTATTTCCAGATATAGACGGAAATATACTATGGCCAATAGATGTGGCTATAATTTTTTCCGGTAAAGGCTTAATAAATAAATTTAAAAGTCAAAAAACAGTTCACTATGATGATACTTTAGAAAAGTTAAATTCCGTAGTCCGGGACTTTTTTGAAAAAGACATTCAGGCTAAGAAAGTTGTCCCTGAGTTTTTTGAAAATCTGGTTATGTCACCGGAAAGTTTACATAAAAGAATAGTTGAGGTATCAAGTATAGCCTCACTCCTCATATTTGACCAGCTACATAAGATCTTGATGAATGGATATAATGAAACTCAGGTTATGATGTTTATCGAACTAATGAAAAAAGACACTTCACTCTTACAGGTGGCCCTTTGCAAACAACATATTTTTCAGATTTTATAAACAGAATAATCGATTTTCTATCTATCCGAGGTTCTCTCCCTAACTATGCCGTTTTTTCTCTTCAAGATATGTCTCTGGGCGGCTCAATTGGTATTGTGACTCCTACCAATACGAAAAGAACTACGATTGAAAATCTAGAACCACGGCTACAGGAAGAATTTCCAGAGAGCTATGTGACGTATCTCAGTTGGAAGGACGGTTACGGTTCGGATGGCGTCGTCGTTGAACAGCATGTCGAGGAAAATATCCTTTCACGATTCGTAAATTCCGTATCTGTGCGAGCTGTCACGTTTGAAATGCATCAAAAAAGTTCTAGCCTCATTTCTCTGGACAAAGTAGCAGCTTTAAAAAAGAAATGTGATATCGTTCTCGATACGATTGATCAAAAAATGTATATTGCCGGTGAATCTGTTTCCAGTAAAGATCTACACTCCCAAACGGCTACCGTGACCTTGCTCAATGCCTTACTTGAAAATGATCAACATGAGATACGTAACCGTGACTTACCTCGTTCCGCTTACTCTATAAGCAAAAATGAAATGCAGGGCAAAATCGTCCTGCCTCTTATAAAGCTTGTTCAACAACGTACAGGCAAAGATTTTGAAATCAGTTGCGTAGGAAAAGAATCGGATTTCTTTTTAAAAATCACGTTGAATGCCGATTTGAATATTGTTTCACTGCATAAAAACTTCAAATCATAAGCCATCCATAACGCTCTTGTTTTCTCCCCCCACTTTCCCTACAATACCCCCGTTTGGGTAGTAACTCTTTTTTCTATGAGCAAATTTCTGGTCGAGGGCGGTCATGTGTTGAATGGCGAAGTAGCCATTTCAGGAAGCAAAAACGCGGCGTTGCCGATTCTCTGCGCGACGCTGCTGATCAAGGGGAAGGTGGTGCTGACCAATGTCCCCGATATCGAAGACGTGAAAACGACGCTCGATCTGCTCCGGCATCTGGGGGCGACGGTCGAGTTTGAAAATAATACAGCCACGATCGATTGCAGCGCCGTCAACTCCACCGATCTCATGTCTGAAAAAGCCCGCAAGATGCGCGCTTCTCTGCTCTTCGCCGGCCCGCTGCTGGGGCGCTTCGGAGCAGTGACGCTCACCATGCCCGGCGGCTGCGTGATCGGTAAACGACCGATCGACAGCCATCTGAACGCCTTTGCCAAACTGGGCGCAGTTACGACCGAAGAAGAGCAGGCGATTCGCGTGAGCGCTCCCCAGGGACTCACCGGCAACAAAATCATCATGTCCGAAATCTCGGTCACGGGGACCGAAAATGCCGTCATGGCCGCGGTTCTGGCCCAAGGCACCACGCATATTCGCCTGGCCGCCTGCGAACCGCACGTAGAAGATTTGTGTCGTTTTTTAAACCAAGCCGGCGCACGTATCGAAGGTGTCGGGACCCACAACCTGACCATCAACGGAGTTGCGCAACTGAACGGCGAGATAGAACATACCGTCGTTTCCGATTACCTGGAGGCCGGGACGTTTCTCCTGGCCGGAATTCTCACCGGCGGAACCGTTACCGTGACTCATTTCGATCCTTCTCACCTGGACGCTTTTTTCCAGAAACTCGAAGAGATCGGCGTACGGTTTGACGTGGGCGAGGATCGTACCACCGTTTTCCCTTCCGAACATCTTTCCGCTCTGAAAAAAATCGAATCGCGCACCTATCCCGGTTTTCCCACGGACCTGCAGGCGCCTTTTGCGGTACTGCTGACCCAGTGCGAGGGTATTACGAAGATCCATGAAACGCTCTTTGAGGGACGGCTCAACTACCTGTTCGAGTTGGAAAAAATGGGAGCTCGTGTGGAGATCCTGAATCCCCATCAGGCGATCGTCGTTGGTCCGACCAAACTGCGAGGTGTGCCGGTGGCGAGTCTGGACTTGCGCGCCGGTACGGCGACGGTGCTGGCGGCACTGATGGCCAAAGGCGAGACAGAGATCAGTAACGTGCTGTATATCGACCGGGGCTACGAGCGGTTTGAAGAAAAACTGCGCGCCTTGGGGGCGCATATCCGGCGGGTAGAGTAGCGGATACAAATTATGAAGGATTAATTATGAATTATGAATGGGGATAGAGAAAGATGCATATTGTTTTTTTGATGTTTCTATAACATATGGCTTTGGAAAAAATTGAACATTCTGAATATTTTATTCCCTCTGCGCGGCAGCCGAGAATGGCTGATCGGATCGAGGAGGTATATGAGGTAGCGTACGGCGCTTTGATCTTTTGCACGTTTGGGGTGGTGGATGCCGTTGTGGAAAAAGTGAATCAGCTTTTATTCTGGAATAACCCAACCGGGACAATTTCCGAATCTGAAAATAAAGCAGTCGAAGTGGAAAGCTGATTTTCTTTTTTGCGATCTTTAAACCCGCTCGAGTATGAGGAGGGTTGTTAGCTGTCGTGATTTTTCTCACAAATCGTAAAGTACTCTTTACAATCTCTGCGGTGGCGAGTATATTCTGGTCTCGTCCGGTTATGTAAAGTACGGTTTACGATTTCAGGATGAGACATTTTATTCTTATATGTATCATATGGCAGCAGGATTTAGAAAAGGACCAGAAAGGGATTTATCGCAAGAGCCGGGGCAGGGTGACAAGGGAACGCAGAACTTGGTGGGAACGTCCCGAGAGACAAGCCAATTACCTGGATTAGAAGGTGATGACGCCAATCGGACATCGGTTAATGAATTAAATTCATCTGAGATTGCCGAGGCTATTGAAGCTGAACGGATGAGACTGAAGGATACAGTAGATACTTCTAGAGGTAATGAGACTGCACCCCTCCCGGGACTGGAAGGGGGACAAGGAAATAAAACATCGGTGGATGCTCTTCCTATAGGTGAAATTCTGGCGGGTGTAAGACAGCGACAAGAAGAAGAGCTTAGAAATAATCAGCTCGCTTCAAATCCAGGTAATACTGTTTCGGAAAGACCTTCTCAGCCGAGCGCCTCGACTCCGGCTGCTCCTTCAAACCAACCGAATCTTCCATCAAATGTTGCTTCCAAACAGTCGGAAACGGTTGAAACCTTTGATCGTAGTAGTGTAAAAATTCGCTGTGGGAGTGAGGAACATACTCTGAATGCTCAAAACCGTTCTGTAGAGTTTACAGTCCTTTCGGGCCCCCTCATTTTGGATAACGTTTCTATAGATTTCGGATATGCGAAAAGTGATATTGATAAGAAAATTCAACTTTCGGATGGAAAGATTGTCGGCGTGAAGGTAATCGCAAATGAATATAGCGAACATCACGTTACTTTTCAGGTAAAAGTTGATTATTTGGGAAAAGCGAAAAAGTCTTTCGGAGAATATGTTTCAGCCTTTTTCGCCTTGCTCGGGAAAGTTCTGAAACGAGCGTAGGTCGATATTGAAGGCTAGCCTATTTGCTACGGAGATACTGTAGGGAATACTACAGCAGATATATATCTGTCGTTCTTTGACAATTGGTTTCAGCATAGGGAGTTATCCCGGTATAATTTCTGTCTGTTGTCGATTGAGTATCCTTAATCTGGCAGCTTACTTTTGTACTGGGGTCATCTCCCTATGAGGAGATAATACTTTAAAAAAATATGGAGAGTCTCATGTTTATTGTTTGTGCACATGTCTTAAATGCTTTGCGACAAATTCTGAATATCAAATATCACAATCTCAATTTGGTTTTGACCGAAGCGAGATTTGATGTAGGAGGAAACCTTTTTGTAATTTCCTTTAAAGGAACTTCTACAAGTTGTCCTAGGATAACTTTGGAGCCATATGATTTGTCCATAGCACAGGTTCAATCCCTAACTAATAACGTACAAGAAGATAATGACTTTCAGCTAACTACAAGTAACGTTTTCCTTGTAAACGTTACTGACTCTAGGCCCTTTATAATAAACATCGAATATGCTGACATCCCTGTTGGTACCGTTGATGAGCTAATAAGCTACTTAAATACTCCAGTAGCTACTCTTCGCCCCAAATTCCTATAAAAAAGTAAACTATCCTCACTGAGATGATAAACTGAGGAGCACTACACACGTTAGTTGCTCCTCTTTTCCTTACAAAAAATTGGATTCGGATCGAGAGCTAGAGTGTCTATAAGATTGTTCAGCGCAAGTAGTAGAACTCCCGGTCTAGTAAATGCAGAGAACAGGTTTTCAAAAACCTGCTCTCTCATCATTTCATTAAATCAATCAATAGAAACATTGTTATCCCTCCTCTTCTTCCTGTAACGGTCTCAGCAGCGGAAACAGAACCACATCGCGCAAATTTCCCTGCTGGGTCAGCAGTGCTACGATCCGGTCGATGCCCATGCCCCAGCCAGAGATCGGTGGCATACCGTATTCCATCGCTTTGACGTAGTCACTATCTTTGACATGCGCTTCGGCGTCGCCGCCTTCGCGGGCCTTAGACTGCTGGTCAAAACGCTCTTCCTGGTCGATCGGATCGACCAGCTCGCTGTACGCATTCACGATCTCCCAGCCGTTCACCACGAGTTGAAAACGGTCTACGATGCGCGGATTATCATCATTTTTGCGTGCCAAGGGCGAGAGCTCGATCGGATGCCCGATCATAAACATAGGCCCGACCAGTTTGGGGCGCGAAACTTTTTTGTACAAACTGTCGACCAGGTTGCCGTATTCCAGGTTTCCCATCTCTTCCACGTCGATCCCTTTTTCCCGGATAACCCTTCGCAGCGCTTCGACATTCTCGATCTCGTTGATATCGATACCGCTATCGGTTTTGATCAGATCGCGCATAGTCACGATCGGCCAGGGGGGCGTAAAATCGACCTCTTTCAGATTGCCGTCGTGATCGGGGATCATCACTTTTAGACTCCCGGTCACTTTCTCGAGCAGGTAGGCGAACATCTTTTCGGTAAAACGCATGTTATCTTCATAGTTCCAGTAGGCCGCATAGTGTTCCAGCATGGTAAACTCCTGCAGATGCGAGGGATCCATGCCTTCGTTGCGGAAACATTTACCAATCTCGAAGACTTTTTCGTAACCGCCGATCACGAGTTCTTTCAGCGGGATTTCCAGGGCAATGCGTAAGAAAACATCCAGATCGAGACTGTTATGATGCGTGGAAAACGGCTTGGCAAGAGCACCGCTAGGGGAGTTGCACAAGATGCTGGTTTCTACTTCCACAAAACCTTCCTGTTCGTAGAAATCGCGCAGCGCTTTGATAAAGCGGCCGCGAAACTGAAACCGCCGGCGGGTTTCGTCGTCGGTGATCAAATCAAGATACCGCTGGCGATATTTGGTTTCTTTATCCTGCAGGCCGTGAAATTTCTCGGGAAGCGGACGCAGCGCTTTTCCCAGAAAAGTTACTTTTTTTACCAGAATCGAGGCTTCGCCTTTTTTGGTGGTGAATCGTTCGCCCTCGACCCCGATGAAATCGCCCAGATCGAAGTAGGTCAGAAAAAAATCCAGCTGTTCCTGACCGCTGTGGTCGATGCTGAGGGCGATCTGTAGTTTGCCGGTTTCGTCGAGCAGATGGGCAAAGATGATTTTGCCCATGTCCCGCGATAACACGATCCGTCCGGCGATTTTGACGGGAGTGCCTTCGGGAAGTCCCGGACACTCGGCTAACGTATGCGTTTTATCGAATTTTTCCGGATAGGGATTGATGCCGTTTTCGCGCAGTTTCTGCATTTTTGCGATGCGCACGCTGCGTTCGTCTCGGTCGGTGGTCATACAGTTTTTTAAAGATAATCGTGAAAATAAACGGGAACCAAATCGGTCTTATTATAAATATTTTTTGCCCCAAGGCGAGCAATTTTGCTGATTTTTCGCTTCACGGAATTTTTTGGGTACAGTACACTCTTGCCGTACCATATCATTTGTCTATGGATTTTCCGGTCTTGTCGCCCGAACGTTTTTCGGAATCTGACGATGACCTCCGGGTGGTAGAGGATCTCTCTTCACACGCGGCATTGTTTGAAGGACGTTTTGCTTCGGTTCTAGCTCGCGAATCTTTGTTAACCCGAAAAGCGGATCTTTTGCCTCTCTTCTTTTCCCTGCGGAATCGTTTTGTGACTCTTCTTCAACACATCTCCTGTACTTCTGGCCGGATTTCAGAAGTTCGAGTTTCATATCTGCGGCATGCCGAGTCTCTGTATACTAAACAAGTCCAAGCGGTTTTGAACGAACTGCCATATTATCTGAATGGGAAGGTTGATCGCCTGGAGGTATATAAGCGTATCTATCAGAATTTGCGTTTTCACGATGAATCTTTTGTACGTTTTTGCGCGGAATACGGCTTTGAGGTTGCCGCGAATTATTGGTGTAAGGTGGGAAATTTGTCTCTTGGATTTATGCACATGGTTGCCTGTGTTCTTTTCATTGAGGTATCCGGCGAGGAATTCTCTAACGCCGTATCGCATACAATGCCTTCCCTGGTGGTCATGCTCGGCACCATCCATTTGTTACGTACGTTATATTTTCATGTTGTGACATTGCCAAACATGAACGAGGCGCTGCGCGATTTCATCGGCAACGACCCATCGGTTTTGTCCGTTATTATTCCATTATTGCAAGTGGCTTCTGATTCCGATGTTTCCCGCTAGACAAACCGTTGGTATGCTTTATACTTGAAACTACTGGTTTGTTGTGTGGGGAGAGGTGGCCGAGTGGTTGATGGCACCGGTCTTGAAAACCGGAGTACCGCAAGGTACCGCAGGTTCGAATCCTGTCCTCTCCGCCAGCAAGAAGTCGAGTGGCTGATGGCACCGGTCTTGCCACCCCGCCCCGGCTCGCCAGCCATTCTTTGTCGAAAAATTCAATCTGTTTTTATCGAAGAACTCTTGCCCTAATCATATGATGAATAATTTTCACAAGATTGAATACGAGCAGAACACTGAGAATTGGGAAGAGTGGCAATTTGAGTATCGATACGGCGCCTTTTATATTTTTCCCCCCAACGGGGTTGTCGAACCCGTAGACGAATTGAGGCGGGAGTTCGACCCAACATCTGCCGATTATTGCCAGGCACACATTAGTTTGAGCGAACCTCTCACCGGCCCATTGACCGATGAACAACTTGTAGAATTGAAAGAAGCTTTGTCTCGTGTCCAACCATTTGAAATACAATATGGACCGTTGCGAAGTTTCCCTCCTTATCCCGGAGTTTGTTATACCATTACTCCCGAAAAAGAGTTCTTTGACCTGCGTCATGTAATTCACTCGACTTCGCTGTTTAGGGGCAATCCGTTGACACGAAAAGATCGTGCGCCGCACATGACTATCGCAGAGTTTATTACGGTAGAACGCACAACGGAGTTGCTGAAAGAGTTGCAAGGGAGCGTTCCGGAAGGTGCATTTCAATGTGGTTCGATTGAGTATGCCGTCCCGAATGACGAATTCTATTTTGAGAGAATTGTGACAATACCGATTGGATCAAAATAATCTGAAATAAAACGAAAAATTGAAATCGACCATAGGAATTGCTAGAGTACGTAGTATGAATTAACCAAACTCATTATGACAACCATAAACCCTTACATTAACTTCAACGGAAATGCCGAAGAAGCGTTTACGTTTTACAAATCCGTTTTCGGCGGCGAATTCGCCGGTATTACCCGTTTCAAAGACATCACAAACGCCGAGTTTCCGGTACCCGAAAATGAAGCCAATAAAATACTGCGCATTGCGCTGCCTATCGGCAACAACCTACTTATCGCAAATGACGTTCCGGAGAGCATGGGACGAGTAAGCGAGAACGAAAATAGATCCAAGATCGCCGTTACTGCAGAAAGCAAAGAAGAAGCAGACAGGATTTTCAACGGACTCTCAGCGGGCGGGACAGTTGAAATGCCCATGGCGGAAAGTCCGTGGGGTACCTACTTTGCCATGTTTCGGGACAAGTACGGTATCGAGTGGACGGTCGAATTCAATCCAGCATAAAGATAAAGCAAGATTTGATATCGCTCATGCTAGTTCCAGATTGTACCTGGAACTACGATGTTTTAGCACGTAAACGGTGATTATGTGTATAACAGTTGGGTTCCAAGTGCAACTTGGAACCAGAGGTATACCGCCAGAAAAGAAGGCGAGTGTCCAAGTTGTAGTGAAAATCGTTACGGCGTTGGGTGTTTTCGCTGAAAGTTTATTCAAATAAGCACAACTATATGAGGTCAAGAGAAGCCAATCTGAAGAGGATGGACAACGTCGGCATCGTGGTAGAAGATCTCGATCAGGCTATTTCTTTTTTCACCGAGCTTGGGCTGAAGCTTGAAGGACGAGCCATGGTAGAAGGAGAATGGGCCGGTCGCGTCACCGGACTGGGCGACCAGCGCGTCGAGATTGCCATGATGATCACCCCGGACGGCCATAGCCGGCTTGAATTGTCCCGATTCCTTGCTCCGTCTGTAATCTCTGACCACCGCCATGCCCCGGTGAACGCTTTGGGCTACCTACGTGTCATGTTCACCGTGGAGGATATCGACGATACCCTCGCCCGGCTCCGCAAACACGGTGCCCAACTGGTTGGGGAAGTCGTCAATTACCAAGATATCTATCGGCTCTGCTATATCCGTGGGCCAGAAGGCATTCTCATCGGGCTGGCCGAAGAACTTGGTAATACGGCAGGAACTGATGTGTAAAGAAATCCTTACATCAAAGAATCTGCCCCACAGAAAAACTTGTTACCCATATCCATTGAGAACATGGAATTCAGCCCCAACAACCATATCGTTCAACTCTGTCTTCAGGGCATAGCCATTGAAAAACAAGGGAAACCCGCAGAAGCGGGCAAGGTGTTTCTTCAAGCCTGGCATGAAGCGACCTACGACTTTGAAAAATTCATTACGGCCTATCATGTCGCCCGATCTCAAAACGATGTTTCCGACCGATTGCAATGGCTCGAGACGACTCTCCAGCTTGGATTAAACATAAATGACTCCACGGTACAAAGCGCTTTCCCTCCTCTTTATTCAGACATCTCCACCTGCTATGCAGAACTGGGTGATCCCGATAAAGCGAAAAGATATTCTTCCTTAGCCACTTCGTTTCAGGATACCCCTTCCGACCAAGGCCCTTTTTATCATGGAACAAAGGCAGATTTGGAAGTCGGAGATTTGTTGACAGCCGGGGGCAGTTCTAATTACCAGTCAGACCTCAAGATGAATCACATTTATTTTACCGCCCAAGTGAATGGGGCGGGACTGGCTGCTGCGTTGGCAAAGGGCGATGGGCCGGAACGTGTGTATATCGTTGAGCCGACAGATAGTTTTGAAAATGATCCAAACGTGACGAACAAATACTTTCCCGGAAACCCGACCCGCTCGTATCGCTCGCAAGCACCGTTGAAGATCGTCGGCGAAGCAACCGATTGGGTCAAAATTACGCCCGAGGAACGCCAAAAATGGCGGGAACGGCTAGCAAACAACAAAGGAGAAATCATAAATTGATTTTTGGATATTTTAGGCTAGTTCCAGGTTGTACCTGGAACTGCGATGTTTGGCACTTAAACGGTGGTTATGCACATAACAGTTGGGTTCCAAGTGCAACTTGGAACCGGAGAGGTTAAAGATATAAACATCGGTATACTTGAAGCGGCCATACGAGAAACCAAAATAAAATTGGCTCGAAATCCCTTCCCATAACTCGAGAAAAATCCATGATAAAAATTTACATTACCGGTGTCTCTGGCACTGGCAAAACGACTCTAGCAGACGAGCTAACCAGACTAGGTTACCTCGCGATTAGTATCGATGAGGTTGATGGACTCTGCTCATGGGTTCATCAGAAGACCGGAGAAAAGCACGGCGGTAAAGATGCTGAAATGACCAAGGAATTTGTGGATGCACATGACTGGGTGTGTGATGTTGATTATCTGAAACGCTTACTTAATACACAAGATACGATTGGTTTTGTACTTGGGATGGCTACTAACGAAACAGAGGTACTTCCTCTCTTCGATAAGATTATATTACTTCAATGCAGCCCAGCTGTTTTTACCAAACGGATCGAGGACCGAACCGATAACAGTTTCGGGAAGGACAAAAACGTTATGCAGCAAATTATCAAACGTGCGGAAACCTATGCGGAGGAGATGCTTGCAATGGGCGCAATTCCCGTCGATACAAATAGACCAGTCAATGAAGTTGCTAATCAGGTATTGCAAATCGCTCATGGTCTTGTAAGGTGAGAAAGAGCTCAGTTTATTCGTTCGAATTAATATCAAATCAAAACTACTTGATACTAGTTCCAGGTTGTACCTGGAACTGCGATGTTTTGGCACACAAACGGTGGTTATGCGCATAACAGTTGGGTTCCAAGTGCAACTTGGAACCAGAGGAGGAATTGGAGATCCGTCGTCCCGAGCTGATCGCCCAGACCGGTCGGGATCGTTTTTCGGAGGCCCTGCAATATGCGAGAGTCGCGCGGGGACTCCTCGACTTCCACGCTTCGATGGCTAAAACGACTACCTATGCCGAGCGCCTGGGGATTCGCGATATGCTGCAGGCGGATAATCTCCTCTACATCGTGTCCCGCGAGCAGGAGAGAGGAAAAGTTTTTGCTTTTGCGCACAACAGTCATCTGAAAAAAGGAAAGGCTCAATGGCAACTGGGCCACGAACTGATAACGTGGTGGCCGGCTGGATCGCAGCTGCATGAAATGCTGGGAAAACGGTATGCTGTAATCGGTACTGCCCTCGGTACTTCGGATGACAATGGCATCGGGACGCCCGAAGCCGGAACGCTGGAAGCTCAATTGACGGCAACACCAGGGCCAATCCGATTTATTCCTACCTATCAGGGAAAAAGATTGGCTGCTTCCGAAATTGCCACTCTTCCCATTCGCTCGGGCAGCCAGAAGAACCCGACCTACTTTCCGCTCACGGCGCAGAGTTTTACCGACTTTGATTACTTAGCAGTTATTGATGAAACCGCCTACAACCGTGGTGGGCCACCGTTGCAAGCGTGGGAGGCGGAGACTGAATAGTAAAAAGAAAAACTTGAAATCATACTTTTTTGATACGTTTTCCGCCTATCGGTTGGACAGATATGGGGTATTACGAATATACTTCGCATGAAAAATGAGTTAGCGTAAATTTTTTAGCCTTAATAAAATCTGGTTTAGATGAAAAGTGCTATAAAAGTTCAAATATCAATCACCCTTGCTGCAATAGCCATTGCTACTGTCCATATAATTTGGCCTGATCTCAAGATTGATGCAATCACTTTAACTTTGGTCATAGTTGCAGTAGTGCCATGGTTAGCACCATTGTTCAAATCCCTTGAATTTCCTGGTGGTCTAAAGCTTGAGTTCCAAGATTTGGAGCGTGTAAAACGGGAAGCCCAAAATGCAGGTCTTATTAATGAAACTAATAGAAAAATAACAACTGAATATGCTTTTCTAGATTTTGCAGAATCCGACCCAAGCCTTGCTCTAGTAGTTTTGCGAATTGAAATAGAAAAGAGTCTCCGTGCACTTGCAGAACAAAATGGTATTAGTTCAAAGAGACAAGGTGGGGTCTCCTTCCTAATGCGTGACTTACATCAAAAAGATATTATTTCAAACCAAGAACGGGCTGCTTTGGCTGATATGATTGTAACGTTAAATAGGGCAGCACATGGAGAGGAATTAGATCATCGTGCGACACAATGGGTAATCGATATTGGACCTCGAATTTTAGATAGCTTGAACGAGAGGCTAAAACATAAGCTGAAATAATTGCGTATAAGTAAGACCCCTCTGCGGGTTCAGATTTCTGAAAGAACCTGAACCATTGGTTTTCTCGATGGAGTTGGGACCTTCATATAAAAGCAAATAGCAACGTGTGATCACAGAGATAACTCTGAAGCAGGTATTGAGACAATTTCGAGAAAAATTTTCTGTTTAACTGTACCCAGAAAAACTTTATACTAACGGTATGACTACAAAATCCATTTCAGCCGGTACGGTGCACAACATGCCAGCCGATCTACAAAAAGCATTAACCTCTGACAAAGCGGCTCTTGTCCTATGGGAGGACCTGACACCGCTCGCGCGCAACGAGTGGATCTGCTGGGTGGAGTACCCCAAGAAGGCGGAAACACGAGCCGAGCACGTCGGACGGGTTGTATCGGAACTCAAAGAAGGCATGCGTCGGCCGTGCTGCTGGCTGGGCTGTATTCACCGTAAAGACAAAGCCATCAGTCCGTCGGTGCGAGGAATACTGGATAAACGAAACAAGAAATCGAAATCATAGAAACTATGAAAAAAGCTACAACAACCATTCCGTCCGACTGGCGCGCAGCGACACTGTCCCGCATCTCCGCGCTGATACAGCAAGCCGATCCGGAGGCGATCGAGGAAGTAAAATGGAGAAAACCCACCAACCCGGCCGGAGTGCTGGTATGGTCGCACGATGGGATGATCTGTACCGGCGAAACCTACAAAAATCACCTCAGATTGACATTTGCCAAGGGCCACCTGCTCAAGGATCATGATCCGAACGCTCTCATCAATACCTATCGCGCTATAGTTATCCACGAAGGCGACAAGATCTACGACAAGGCCTTCCAGAACCTCATCCGAGCCGCCGTGGCGCTGAATCGCCAGGCAAAAAGCGCACCGAAGGCTCGTTCGAGTACTAAGCGGGTGAGCTAACTGCTTCCGACCGCTAACGGTTACATTATCAACTTTTCCCCCTCTAACCCCGCCAGCTATGAAAAATCCTATCACCGTCGAGACTACGGTTAACGCCTCACCCGCCAAAGTGTGGGAGTATTGGAATTCGGTCGAACATATACCGGGCTGGGCCTTTGCTACTCCCGATTGGGGCGCCCAGGCGATCAACAATGATCTAACAGTGGAAGGCAATTTCAAGACGCATATGTTCGCCAAAGATAAAAGCGCTGCTTTTGATTTTGAAGGGACATATACCGTAGTACAAGAGCCTACGTTGCTGGAATTTAAGATGTCGGACGGTCGGCAAGTACAAATACAATTTAGCGAAACGCCGGAGGGAGTTCATATCCTTGAGACGTTTGAGGCCGAAGATCAGAACCCGCACGATATGCAACGATCCGGCTGGCAGGCCTTTCTCGATAATTTCAAAAAATATACCGAAGCCAACTAATACATTACACCGAAGGATATTCCCATGATCAAGCTCATCTCCAAATTTTTCTTTCCGATCTTTTTGGCCGCAGTCCTATTGTTGCTGTTAACCGGAAATTTGCTTTCCGCCTCTCCATGGATTATCGCAATTCAGATAGCGGCTCTCGCCCTGGGCATCTGGTCGCGGCGCATCTTCCAGGTCGGTCAGTTCAGCACGGGTGCCGAGACAAAAGCTGGAAAATTGCTCCGCACCGGTCCGTACCGGTTTATCCGTCATCCTATTTACGCTATCGTCTTGGTGCTTATCTGGTCAAGCGTGCTGGGCCATCCTTCTCTTACCACCGTGATCGTTAGTGTCATTATGACCATCGTAACACTTATTCGCATCGTGAGCGAAGAGCAGTTCCTGCGTCAACGTTATCCCGAGTATGTCGAGTATGCGCGTAAAACCAAGCGCATTATTCCGTTTGTTGTTTAGTAATCTGCGTTCAGAATACGAGCGCCTGTTTTCCATATCTTCATCAGACAAATGTATAATAATTTATCCGCTTAGCCGCATGAAATCTATGAACATGTTCAAGCCCGTCAAAGCCACATCCGTCGAGGAATATTTCCAGATGCTGCCGTCGGAACGCCTTGAGCCGATCCGGTTTTTGCATGAATTTATCCAAAAAACGGCCCCCTCGCTCAAACCGCATTTTTCCTATAACATGCTCGGATATGGCGGTTTCAAATATAAAAATTATAAAAAAGAGATCATCGACTGGCCGGTTATTTCGCTGGCCAGCCAGAAAAATTACATGAGCCTGTATGTGTGCGCGTTGGAAAAAGGAAAATATATCGCCGAAACGTATAAAGACCTACTAGGGAAGGTGAGTGTTGGTAAAAGTTGTGTCCGGTTCAAAAAATTGGAAGATCTGGATATGGAAGGCCTGGCCAAAGTTATCCGGATCGCCGAAAAATCGCCCGGGCTGGTGGCGGAGTGAATGAAAAATTACACGTTTTCTACAGTAGCGGTACAACGATAAATCATTGTTTCTTGAAAAATGCTTCGATATAATCGGGTCGTTCTCTTTAACAGATATGCCCACAATAGGTCATTAACTTTTGATCATCAGTAGTATGTTTACCAGATTTTATGATCCGGAAAGTAAACACGGTAACGGTGTACTCAAAGAATATACATATTGGATGTTGGAAGTGAGCTATAATCAGCATACTTTTGGCTGTTATATTCTATTTTGCAAAAGAAAGGGCGTAGAAAAAATTTCGGAACTTACAACGGATGAATTGATCGAATTTCAGCAAGTATGTAAAGAAATCGAAAATTCTCTGTTGGTGAATCCAATCTTTAAACCCGACAGATTTAACTACTGCCAGCTCGGTAATGCGCTTCATCAACTTCATTTCCACGGTATTCCGAGATATGCAACAGAAAGAAAACTGGGGCATAGGGTATTTAATGATACAAGCTTTGGAAATCTACCCACATGGTCAAGGGATTCTATTGACGATGAAACTGTCGGCGAGTTGAAGTATTTGATGCTCGAATATTTGTAAAAGATTTAAGAAAACAGGTCATTTCAGAAAGTTAAGGAGATGCATCTATTCCTTTATTCTATGAAGCTTATCATTACGAGACATGGGGAAACTGAAGAAAATCTATCCGGTATTTTACAGGGACATTTACCCGGGACGCTTTCTGCTGAGGGTATCAGGCAGGCAGAAAAAGTTGCCTTGAGATTAAAAACGGAAACATTTGACTACATCTATTCCAGTGACTTGAATAGAGCTGCTGATACCGCCAAGAAGATTGTCGAGTTTCATCCCGGTACACGTCTCGAATTCGTCCAGGAGTTGAGAGAAAGATGTTATGGCGAGTTTCAGGGTAAGAAAAAGAGTGATCTGGGGTGGGGAACAAATGATACTCATACAGTCCGTATTCAACCAAAAAATGGAGAAACAATACAGGATGTTTATAGAAGAGCGGAGCTTTTTTTCCAAAGAATGATGGTAAAACATCAGAACGATTCAGTTTTGTTTGTCTGCCATTTCGATATCGGTAGAGCCTTGATTGCAGTTATTACAGGGAAAAAGCATACAGAAGTCGAGTCGATTGAGGGATTAGGGAATACCAGTATTACTAGTTTTGAGATTTACAAAAGCAATAAGTATAAAATGACACGTTTTAACTGTACTCGGCATCTTTTCTCCTAAAGGGAGCCGTAGATGCAGATATCTTTCCTCCATAGAGCGGTAAGGTAACGAAAGCAAAGATACAATGGATGACATGGTCTTTTCCACTAATTTATGTAACAACTATGCCCAGACCCGCAGCGATAGATTTTGGATTTGTATATGATGATGAAAAAATATGGAATTTACACATTGCTGCAGAAGAAATGGATATTGAGCAGCTGGAGCAAAACCTTGACATTGCCTATTTGGATAAAGAAGGTACCGATGACTGGAACCTTACGTTGCGGGAATTACTTTGTAATCCTGAAAAACAATCTGGTCACTATGAAAAAATTACAAGGGCCGATATGCAATACCCGATCCATATCTATTTTTTTCGAGATTCATGGAAGATTTTAGATGGTGTCCATCGGCTTTGTAAAGCAATAATGGAGCAGAAAAAAACAATATCAGTTTGCAAAGTTGCACCATGGATGATCCCCAGAATTATAAAAGAATCTACTGCAGAACCATCTAAATAATTTGCTGATTTTTTTTCTACTCTATGAAACTCTACCTATCTTCCTATGAATTGGGAAACCAGACCGATCGATTACAAGAGTTCGTGCCACAGCGAAAAATCGGATATATCCCGAATGCGCGCGATTTCACCGGAGCCGATCCGGAAAAACGGACTAAGCGGAACGAACACGACATGCAGTCTCTCCGTGCACTCGGTCTTGCGGTTAGCATGATCGATCTGCGCGACTATTTCGGGCAACGCGATGCGTTAGAGAAAAGACTTGCCGAACTCGGTGCCATCTTTATCAGCGGCGGAAATGTCTTTGTTTTACGACAGGCGATGCGACTGAGCGGTCTTGATAACCTCTTACATGATTTCCGGAAAAACGCTGATTTCCTCTATGCCGGCTACAGCGCCGCCGGATGCGTCCTGGCTCCCGACTTACATGCTTATACAATCGTTGATCCGGTCGATACTCCCTACCCAAAACAGCCAGATGTGATTTGGGAGGGGCTGGGATTCGTGGATTTTGCTTTTATGCCGCACTGGGATTCGAATCATCCCGAATCTGCTCTGATTGAAAAGGAGATTACGTATTGTATCGAACATGGTATTCCATACAAAGCGATCAGAGATGGGGAAGTGCTTATTATGGAGACATTTACACTTCACTAATCACTTCAAAACCCTTCAAACTTCCCACCAGGGCAAGCCCGATGATCTGTCCGGAAGCAATATTTCTCTCCCGTATTTTACGGGCAGTTTCGTTCAGACTGGCTCCCGATCCTACCGCATCGTCCAGTAACAGGATGTTTTTATACCGACGACTCTGGTCGACCATAATCGTCTTGGCCGCATTTTCGGTCCGATCCGCGATCTTGGAAAGAGTTTTTTGCGGAACCACGACAGCGGCTTTTACCTTGACGAGGGGAATGGGAGGCAACGGGAGATTGAGTTTTTTCTCCAGCTCTTTCATGAACTGGACGCTGCGTTTGATCGTGGGCGGAATAAAGCCGACGGCATCGATCTTATACGTTTGTATCAATGTACGGATGGGGGATTCTATCGCAGGCAGAATCTCCCGAATCAAGCTTTTGTCTTGGCTCTGCTTGGCAAACAGGATCAGCTGCCCCAGTTTGGTTTTTCCAAAGACCTCTACGCTGTAAAAGTCGATATAGAAAAGTTTATCCAGAAATACGTCCGCAAACGAGCGTTTGAGCTTTTCGCTGGCATCGATTACTCCGTTCTTTTTTAGACTCTCGTACTGTCCGACAATCCGGACGTACTCGGCACTTTTCTGTGCTATGTCGAAGTTGCGTTCGCTACACCACTGCCTAAAACCGCTCAGTCCGCTCTGTTTCTGCCCCGCAGGCGAGATATACATAAAATTCTCTTCGATGATGTTTTCGGTCTGCGGATCGAACGTCTTTACTTCGCGTGTCTCAACGGCCGGGGGAAAAACAGGCAGATAAAAAACAGCAGGGGAAGTCCCGGCTTTGGTAATCTGTCCGTTTGACATCAGTTTGGTCAGTTGTTTGTGCAGAGCCTGGTTGCTAATCGAAAACACTTCCAGCAATTCTTTGGGTCGTACCTGTCGGTGCTTTTGGATGTATGTGAGTATATTGTGGCCTGTTTGGGTTTTCATGCTTCCAAAATAAGGAGGACTCTGATGTAAAATAATACCTTTTCTCTCGATACTTGCTATGAATCGAATACATCCAAGGATATGGATGTTTCAAATCTCTTTCATAGTATATATAGTTTATAGTTGATAGTCAATTATAAACTATAACAAACCTTGCCAGTTGGGAATAATTTTTTTAAGGAACCCTTCACCTCTTGTCCCAACCTGAAATATATAGTTTCTTTTCTTGCTGCCAGCAGGAAGTGGTCACCAGAAACAAGGTAAAATACCTTGTTTACCGGCTTAACGGGGAGCACAATAAAAGCGTTGTCATTTATTTTCTAAATTTTTTTCTATGATTTCGCGCGACGAGATGATCCAGGCAATACAACATGAGTATCGTATCATCCGGCACCTGCATTCCAAGATTCCTGCCGAATCCTACGACTACAAACCCAGTGAGAAACAGCGGACCCTACGCCAAGTGCTCGGCTTTCTGGTACACGGTCCCGCCGTGTGTGCTCGCGTGCTTAGTACCGGCGACCAGAGTCTGTTTGGGAAAATGGATGAGGATATCAAAGTCTACAGCGAAGCGAATTTTCTGGCTGATCTGGAAGCGGCGGAGAAAGAGGTTGTGGACAATGTGCGCTCGGTCAGCGACGAAAAACTGAACGAAGAGATTCAGGTCTTCGGCGTTACGATGAAACGTAGCAGTTGGTATCTTAATTTGATCCTTGAAGGGCTGGTAGCCTACCGCATGCAGGTATTTTTGTATTTGAAAGTAGCGGGTCGTCCCGAGCTGAACACGGCCAATCTGTGGCTCGCGCGAGATGCCAATCCGGGAGAGACGTTTTAAGAAAAGGATGATAACAAGCAAGATACGGATCGTTTAAAAGAGGAAGCCAAAGGCTTCCTCTTTTTTGCTCCCGGCAGGCGGTTTCAAGGACAGGTTCAGGGGCTGTAATTGTAAAAAATATAACGCAAAAATGTGCATACGTTTCGGGAGATATATGGTATATTTCTGGTTATACAGTATATTTCCACGTAACTATTTTCCCTTTATCCGATAAAGCACCAACCTATGACCGTTATTCCGCCTATTGATAGCCATACCCAGATGAAAGCCATGGTATCGTTGCAATATGGTTCTCCTGATGTGCTCGAACTCAAAGAGATCAAAAAGCCCGTTATTACAGAGGAGCACCAAGTCCTGGTGCAGGTGCACGCGGTAGGTGTCAATGCGGCCGACTGGCATCTTTTGCGTGGCAAACCGGCGTTGATGCGTTTGATGGGATTTGGTTTTTTCAAACCGAAACATACCATTCTGGGTGCGGATATTGCCGGAAAAGTTCTTGCTACGGGGAAAAAAATAACCCAGTTTAAGCCGGGGGATGACGTATTCGGAGATCTGTCGTTGTGTGGCTTCGGCGGGTTTGCCGAATATGCCGTTGTTCCCGAAACTGCCTTGGTGCTCAAGCCTGCGAATTTATCGTTCGAAGAAGCTGCCGCCGTTCCGATGGCCGCTGTAACCGCACTCAAGGGATTGCGCGATAAAACAACTATTCAACAGGGGCACAAAGTCCTGATCAACGGCGCCTCGGGCGGAGTGGGCACCTTTGCGGTACAGATTGCCAAAGCGTTGGGCGCGGAAGTGACGGCGGTGTGCAGTACGCGCAATGTCGACATGGTGCGCACGCTGGGAGCGGATCAGGTGATCGATTATACCAAAGAGGATTTTACGAAAAATAAGGAACAGTATGACTTGATTCTAGGGACGAATGGATACCATTCCATTTTTGATTACAAACGCGCGTTGCGTCCGCAAGGAACGTATGTCATGACCGGGGGAGAACCGGCCCAGATGTTTCAGGCTATGCTCCTGGGGCCCATGCTTTCCAAAAAAGGTGGGAAACAATTAGGAAATATTCTATCAAAGCCGAACCGGCAGGATCTGGTTTTTCTGAAAGGCCTGTTGGAAGAGGGGAAAATACGGCCGGTAATCGATCGAACCTACAAATTGAGTGAGGTGCCTGAGGCGATCCGGTATGTGGAGGAGGGACATGCCAGAGGGAAAGTGGTTATAAAGGTGAACGAAGAACTCTGAAGCCTTTAGCAGACGCTCCATTGTCATTGTTGGCTGGGACCAATTGCTCCGATTGCTTTTTTTATATAGCACATCATCGTAGAGCTATGAACGTACCGGTAGTGACACTAGTAACTTTTTGCATATATTTTCTACCCCAGAAGTTACGAGAAACGTCCGGAAGCAGGTTTAAAGCCTGTTCCAACAAAGAGACATCCCCGAGGGAAGGTGACCTTGCCGTTAGTTACGCAAATCAAAAAAAATGCCAAAACAATTTGTCACTAAAATCGAACTTGATATAATACACTAGCGTTATCTATCACCTTTATATAAAGAAACAATATGACACAAAAGAAATTTGTCGCAGTTCTCAATAAAAAAATTGAGACAGGTAAAATCATGAATGCGCTGGCTCATATGACGGTTGGCTTGGTCGATTCTTATCGTGAACAAGATATGGGAGTGATCAACTATGCCGATAAAGACGGAGGAGTTCACATGGCATCGAAATTTCCGTATATTATTCTACGAGCCGACAATTCGAATAAGATCCGAACGTTGAGAAACGCCTGCATTGAAAAAAATATCCCTTTTGCATCGTTTACCAATGCCATGACTATCGGAGGGTGGGAACAACAGGTGGAACGGTCCAAAGCCACTCCCGAGTTGGAACTGGAATATTATGGTATTTGCCTGCTGGGCGACAAGGAAAATCTGGATGAATTGACTGGAAAATTCTCTCTATGGCTGTAGTAGCTCTCCATGAGTTGCCTGCTGTATTCATTCCTCAATTCACCGAAGAAGTAACATCGCTTGTCCGCTCTTTTAGAGATAAGCGAACCATTCAAGCATATATTCTTGAACCGGATGCATCGGTACTGTCTTTGCCGTGGATTATATCGAACAATGCCCCAGAAAAGAGCGAGATTTCAGTATCCTCACCCGATGGATGGGATGAACTAGATCCTGATTTTCATCAGAACCGAGATACCCGTGTCTGTCGGTATCCGAAACGGAAACAGCGGCTAGAATGACGTATCGGTTTTTCCCAATATCTTGCCCAGATTTGTTTTCAGTTTCTGATTCTTGGTTTTTATATACACATCGTTCAGTATTCGTTTCATGGTCTGCTGTTCAACCGGATTATTGGTCAGTATTATGTCAGGTTCTTCTTCCAGAATCTCTGTGACGTAGGGCAGGAGCTTTTTTGTGTATGCCTGCTCATCGTTTCCAAATAGAAAATATAACAGATTGACGTGGCGCAGGATACTGATTTTGTCTTTATGTCTCGCCTGATGCAGGATTGTACCCAGCAACTCTTTACAGGCGTCTTCCGGTGCGGGAGTTTTCTTGAGGATCGCACAGATATTGCTAAACTTCTCCAACATTTTTCCCGGATCTCGTTCCAGTAAAGCATTCACAGCCTGCGTTATGACCTGATTAACCGCATGCTCATCTCGCAGGATCTCTTTAACTCTGGTATGACTGTCGATCAGTCTGTACGGATCGTTCCGTATTATCTTCGGGAGACTCTGTTCAAATATATCGCGGACTCCCTCTTCTCCTAAAATGTTGGTAATTTCATTGGAAATTCCCGGTCTCAAAAAATAGAAAATATCGGCTTTCAGCATATTGTCTATCGCAGTACGTCCAATTTGTAGCGCGGCATCCTGTGTAAGATTAGGCCTGATGACCGTTGTCCATACGTTGATGATTGTACCCGGTTCGTCTTTTATGCATCTCTCCAGTGTCTCTTGCCACAGTCGGCGTATTTGTTCTTTGGCACCAGCGGTAAGCGAATCGTACGCAGTTTGCCGGGGGGATAACGCTGTCAGAGCCTGGCCTGGTTCTTTTTCGGCAGCCAGCTTTAGAATATCAAAATACAGATCCGGTCGCTCATCCAGTTTTAACAAGGTGGCATGCGGGTTTACCGTGGCAATCCTTTTAAGGAGCTCCCGACCGTTAGGCGTTTTGTTTAGCACGTCGGCGTCTTCTACTAACTGTCCGGTTTGGGCGATATTGGTTACCACCTTGCCAGGATCGCTCGTAGTGACTGTTTTAAGAAACAGCTGTTGAAATTGTTCGTGGAATATTTTACGAATGCCGTGGTAGTGCTGCAGAAAAATCTCCGGTTGTTCCTCTGCGCATTTCTGTATGATCCGCTCGAGAATACGAAGGATTTCCATATCCGGACGGCTGTTAAGTCCCGGCGTCCCGAATAACGATGTTACTGCTTTTGCAGGAACTTTATCTGCGATTTTTCCTAAAATAAAAATGCACATAGGACGGTTGATCGTTGAAGGAAGTTCATCAAAGGCCCTGAGTGGAAAATTTTCTGCGGCTGCCAGAAGCATTCCGCTGGCTTGTTCTTTCCCAAACAATTGTACGATCAACGGAGCAACGTCCAGCATTGTCTGTGCTGTCGACCAATTCATATCTTCTTGCATGAGTCTGCCGAAATATGTTCGCATAGCTTCGTCATACTTTCCCGGGAACACTTGGATGATCATTTTCCAAGCCTCCCCATCCATCCGGGAAAATATTCTGTCCGGGGTCTTGGTCCAAACTGTGTTAATAGCGTTTTCATATATTTTTTTTGACCACGGCAGTGATCGTAGGTAGTGGTAATTCTCCAGAATATCAAAGGGCCTTTCTTCTGCGATCGTTTCAATATGGGGTTTCATGCTTTTCCCGTCGTCTTTGAGAAAATCGCTGACGATCTCAACGCACGAAAGATATGCGTTCCTGTGGTTCTTCCAGATATATTCCAGTTCGAAACTGATTCGGGCTTTCTTTTGAATAGGGTCCGAATTTCCGTCGTTAATAATGTTGGATATCATTATTTGATAATCATTAGCCCCATACGTTTTTTTTTCAATTGACAGCGGTGGTGGCGGGTCAGTTTTTTTATGCTGTCGTGCTTTTTGTCCTGTCGACTGACTGGCCGCCGCTATTGCCGGATCTAATGGGAAGACTGTCAGTATCATTACAAGCGCTAGTATGTATGTTTTCAGGTCTGTTATGGCTTGAGGCACTGTCTGGTGTTTCGGCCTCTTGGGGTGATTGATCGTTTCTAGTCTCATGGGGAGTCCTGAGTTAGGAGTATTAAGAAGTATGGTAATGTACAACAAAAGAACGTTGTCAGTAAAGAGATTTTTTGTAAATCTATCCTGAGCAGGAATTTTTCCGGATAGTATTCTGTTTCTACTTCAACGTAATATACGTGTATTCGTTAATCTCAAAGCTCAAAATCCAAATGCCAAAATGAACTCAATTATCCAATATCAAATGTAGAAACCATGCATCGTACATGCCTGTCACCGTTTTTTCGAACTTCGATATTTTGTATTCTGTTGTGATTTTGGCTCTCTATCATCGTACCAATGGATTTTTCTATCATATATATCCTTCTTTTTTGAGCGAGTGAAGATCTGTCCTATCCGGTTAAGCCTATTTCCGGATGATTATGGCAGCGTTGGATACTCCGATCCGATCGATGCATGAATTTCTCGGAAATTGTCGCCTGGTCGAAGCCTTATGCTGTAAAATATACTTGGAGCTATGAGCCACAAGTAAAAAACTCCCCAATAAAACGGATAACTAGCCGCCAGTCGGAGAGGTTCATTTAGTATGCAAAGAAGATCGACCGGTTACATGCCATATTGTTTGGTTATCTGTCGAAATTTCCGGTATCGAAAACCTCTGGAGATATATCTTCCCGAAAATGCTCTGACCCGGCACCGACCATCACCACGAATTCTCCCTGAATAGATCTTCTCTTAAACGATTCGTATATTTCCCGGGCTTGCCCGCGAATAAATTCTTCGTACAATTTGGTCAGTTCGCGCCCGATGACTATCTCTTTCTGCGGACAAAGTTCAGCCAGTTTTTCGAGTGTTTTCATGATCCGGTAAGGCGATTCGTAAAAAACCACTGTTTTTTCTTCTGCGGCAATTGTTTTTAGCAGGGTTTCACGCCCCTTTTTGTGCGGTAAAAAGCCTAAATACACAAATTCGTGGATGGGCAACCCGCTGGCCGAGAGGGCAGTTAAAAATGCGCTCGGGCCGGGAATCGGAACAACCTGAATGCCGCCTCGAATCGCCGCCTGTACCAAAATAAAACCTGGATCAGAGATCCCGGGGGTGCCTGCATCGGTGACCAGGGCTACTTTTTGACCTTCCTGCAGTTTGTGAACTATTTCTTCGACCCGGCTGATCTTGGAATGGCTGTGAAACGACAGGAGCGGCTTTTTGATTTCGTATTTCTGGAGCAGTTTGCCGGTCTGGCGGGTGTCCTCGCAGACGATCAGGTCGGCTTCTTTGAGAGTTCGTACCGCTCGAAAAGTTATATCTTCCAGATTTCCGATAGGGGTGGAGACAATGAAGAGCATGTATTTTTTATCAGCGAATAGGTAAATACTACCTAAAAATATCGAACATTCAATGGGGAACGTACGAATATAGTGATCATATATCGCGATGTCTGTCCTTCCATACGATCCAGGATAGTGTGTCAATATACATCCTATAAATAATTCACCTTATTCGCCGTTCTTTTTCATATGCCCATCTCCACCGTAAAATGTTTTGATTCAGATGAGTATCGTATTATACTTACTATTGCTTAGATTCATTTTTCCCCAGATATGACTACTACAATTACCTTTAAAACCGATGCACGCCTTAAAAAACAGGTTCAAACGATTTTGAAAAAAAAGGAGCTCCCTCGTTAAGTAAGTTATGAATGCGTATCTGGAACAAATCGCTAAAACCGAGCAGGTTCATCTATCCTCCCCCGATGACGCGAATGATCGGCCTCTCACTATGGAACAGATGGTTCGTGAAACCGATGAAGCGTTGAAATACGGGAAGAGATATACCAATGTAGAAGAGTTTATGAGAGATTTGGAAGTCGACGACTAATGTTAGCCTATGTATCAGTTGATTGTCTCGGCACGTTTCAGGAAATCATATAAACGCTATAAACACGATAAAAAAGTTCGCAACGAAGTAGCTGCTACAAAAACTACTGGAACACTCGGTGGCGATTATAAAGAACATTCTTTGGCAGGCAATCGAAAGGGCTTTTTAGAAAGCCATATTCGACCTGATTTGCTCATTATCTATCGAAAATACGAGCCTGAAAGGGTAATTGTTTTGGAAGATATGGGAAGTCATAGCTATTTGCGTTTGACGTAGGTAACTCTTTGAAGCTTTCGAAGAAAATCCAGGGCCTCTTCTTTTGTAGCGATTTTGCCGGCTAGCTGGTTTTCGCGTATTTTTTCCAACATGATTCCTATTGAGGGGCCGGGGCCCAGTCCGGTTATTTTCATGATGTCGTCGCCCGAAATTAAGCGCGGGATTTTCTTAGGCAGCCGCTGTTTAACGGTTGTAGCTAATTTTTTGACGCGATGGTAGAGTGTTAGATCTACGGGGATCGCTCCCGAAGCATCGGCTTTGTGCACCATGAGGAGCGTTCTAAAGGAGGGATGGGTGACCCATTTGGCTTGTTTGGCCTTACTCATCCGCACGAGGTTGCCGATCATCATGTGGTGGGCGATCAGCCAGCATACTTGCTCGATGAACTTTCTCGGAAATTTTAAACGTGCCAAGATGGTGTGGGCGATATGGCGGCCTTTTTGGTCGTGTTCATTGAAGCGGATCCGTTGATCGATCTGAAACGTTTTGCTTTTGCCGATGTCGTGGAGCAATGCGGCCCAAATCAGTGTCAGGTTTTTGGTTTGTTTCAGCGAATGGACCGAGCGGAGCATATGCTTCCATACGCTGCCTTCCTGATGGTAGAGAAGCGGCTGTGCAATGCCTTTCATTTCCACCAGTTCGGGAATAATATGGTCGAGGATACCCAGATCTGCCAGATCTTCCAGCGCTTTGGCTCGGTTGGGTAATAGCAGGATCTTGTTAAGTTCGTCACGTACCCGTTCTTTTGATACGGTCTGGATTAATGAGGCAAAATGTTTTAACGCTTTGTAGGTGGCGGGATGATACTGTCCTTTGATCTGGTGGGCAAACCGTACGGCTCGGATGATTCTGAGACGGTCTTCGTGGATGCGTTTTTTGGGGTTTCCGATGAAATTGATGAGCCGTTCGTGCAGGTCCCGCTGTCCGTTGACATAATCCAGCACTTTCTTTTCAATCGGATCGTAGAACATGCCGTTGATCGTGAAATCGCGGCGTTTGGCATCTTCACGCGGATCGGTAAAGAGCACGGCGTCGGGGCGTCTGCCGTCGCTATACCCGCTGTCGGAGCGGAAGGTGGCTATTTCAAAGTGATGTCCTTCTTCAATAACCAAAATCACGCCAAACTGTTTTCCGACCGGTACCGTTTTGGCAAACAGTGCTTCGATCTGTTCGGGTTTGGCATTCGTGGCGATATCATAATCTTTCGGTTCGATACCGAGCAGCATGTCACGCACGCAGCCGCCGGCAAAGCAGGCGCGAAACCCCGAGCCGGTTAATTTTTTGACGATGCTGGTGGCGGTTTTGAGCATATCTTTACTATGAATCAGGTCTCTTTCAGAATATCAAATCTCAAAGTTCAAAGCACAAAATAATCTCAAATATCAAAATCTAAACAGAATGATCATCAGGAGGTCGCTTTTTTTAGTGCCATCATACCCAAAAGCCTACGCAATAGGTTTCGCTTGTTTCCAACACAGTTCAAACAAAATTGTCCGAAAAAAATGGGCAATATCCTTGTTTTCTATAATAGTACACGTCAGCTTCCCCTCTGTGAGGGAAGAAATAGCCAGATTATCATCCCAGCACACCACCGCTGAACGCCATTTCATATCCTCAGGCAGCACCCTGATCTGGATTTTATACTCTTTCGATTTCCGGTTCACACGCGTTCCAAAATCCGACGGCGGAAAAATGAGCCGGGTATGCACACCTTTGGCAGAGCGACGTATAAAATAATCCTCCAGATAGTCGGCTCCGATCAAATCCGCCCATAAAGATATGTAATTGATCACCAGTACTTCATTTTTGGATTTCAAATGCTCCTCCAGCATTTTCTTGAACCCGCTTATATCTTCATACAATCGAATACTGGGAATAGACCTATCCCGTAAAGCGAGCGACTCCAGCAGCCCGGTCGTATAGTCCAGATTTTTCTCCAGCAGGCGCAGTTCGCTGATTCTGGTTTGTACAATGGAATGAAAAATGTCTGGTTTCTCGGCCACAACCAGGCGTTTTTTTTCCTTGCGGGTTTCATACAAGATCCCTTTTTGCACCAGATGTTCCACCGCGCTGTAAACGGTTACCCGATGTATGTTCAACTGATGCGAAATCTCTTGAATGGTAGATGGTCCTATCTGCAATGCTTTCAGGTAGATGGAAGCCTCGGTTTCGGTACATCCCAAATTCTTTAATTGAGCAACGATCCGATTGAATTCCAATCTGTTTAACATAGTAATGTAGATTAAATATCTACAAATAAGTATAACACTGCTATTTCTTATTATAAAGGGAATAAACGATCTAATCTTTAAAGCATATTTATGAAATATATCATGTGCTTTGACATAAAAACGTCAAACAGGTATGCTGCGGTCTCCCCAGCATTTTTGGCCAAAAAATCACCTCAGATTTTTATTTGAGGACCGGGAAGATTCTATCTATGTAACTAACTTTTTTTATGATAGTTCCAACTGATACCGTATCAGACGATATAGCACCAGATATTACCAGTCAGTCTCCTACAGAACAAACTTCCTTAAGCCATTTAGGAAAAATGGTTCGAAATACAGTCATCGGAGCCCTGTTATGCGTAGCTCCAACACTCTTTCCGGATACAGCCGCAGCCCAGAATCTGTCCCAGTGCATCCCGACATCAGCGCCTGCAGCAGTTCGATCTGAAAACGAACAAACCAGAAGCGTACCCCCGCAGCAAACAACTGAAAAAAATACGCCCCAACAACCACCATTCATGACAGGTGTCGTGATGGGGGAGTACGATGCGACCCGGGATTTTTCACGCATTGTCGGAAGAGTCAATTTCAATACGCATCAGAAAATATTTCTCGTTGCTTTCTTTCACCCTCAGACTGCCAAAGCCCCTAATTTTGGCGGGTATGCCGGTATTAGATTGCCGATAAGTACTAATGGTGAAATAGCAGTAGGCGCCGGTGCGAGAAAGATCGGTGATCGCGAAAGCCCGATGGTGGGAGTACAGTATACAGATACGTATAGCTGTGGACATCTCGATTTAAGCGGATTTGCCTGGTATGAGCGTGACAATATCAATGGTAATTTTTCCCGGGGGTTTCTGGCATGGCAAAATAAAACCGGTCATGCGGCTTTCCTGCGGTCAATTGGTGTGACGGCTCTGAAGCTGGGTGATAAGGATACGCTTAAAGCTGGCGTACAGGGTACGTTCAGGATTCCGGGAACCGGCTTGGATGTTACACCGGCGATTGTGGTTGATACAGACGGAAAAGCGAATGTCCGCGTGAGTGCTGCCAAACGGTTCTGATCTGTCTTTATGAGGCGTAGTGTACTTTTTGACAAAAATCATACCCAAACGTTTTCCTCGTCTTTCTGGTCTTTGGCTCAACCAGATCGCCCTGATCGTATTTTTGCAGCAACAGCCAAGCCGAGGCGTAGCCGGTAATGATCTCCAGCAAGCCTTTGGACTCATCGGCACTTAGAGCTTTGGTCTCGATCGTTCGTTTGATCAATGCCACCGCTTCTTCAAATTCCTTCAGTCCTTTTTCTTGGAGGCGCTTCGGATTAACAGTATAGCCTCGCAGCAGATGATCTTTCAAAATGGATGTAGCTCAAATGCGAAACTGCGTGGCACGTTTGGAGTTGACGCGGTAGCCGACATAGATAATGACATCCAGGCTGTAATAGGTGATATGTTTGTCGGAGGAAGCAATATGCAAAAATGCATATTACTTTTTTTATCAACTTCCTTCTCAGCAAAAAATCTTATTAATATGCCGTGAAATCACTGACTGGTCTCGACTAAAAAGTTTTACCAGATGATCTGTGTTAGCCACAATGTTTCTTCTTGAAGATGAACTTCAAGCTTCTCTTTGCCATCTTTTTATCGGTAAATGACAATCTCATCTTTTTGATTTTCGGTACGAAGAGTAAGCTTCATGGTTTATTGTATTGAAATTCATTTGTGCTTTCCATATTTCTGATTCCCTCTTTTTGAACTGTTGCAATTTTTGCAACAGTTGCTTTCATGCCGTTCCAAAATAAAACACCTCGAATTCAGCTTTAACCCGCGATCTATTTAACATATCATGAACATTTTTTATTACGATTCCTGCAAATATTCTTCCCTCCTGAAGTTGTTGCATTTTTTGAGAACAACTGATGGTCGGATGATCAGGCCACAAATCGCATAAAATTCTCCGGATGAATTACGGCATACTCACTCTCAGGATAGGCTTCCAGCCATGCTTTCGGGGCCTTTTTTTCTGTTTTTTGCCATTTGCATTCATAGCCGAATAGTTTTCCCTCTCGTTCTTCAATTAGATCAATCTCCTGTTGTTGCCAGTTGCGCCAAAAATAATCATTTGCCGGAATTTGAGTGTACGAACGTTTTTTCAAACGCTCCATCACTACAAAGTTTTCCCACAAAGCGCCGATATCATTGCGAAGATCCAGGGGATTGAAGTTTGAAATAATCGCATTTCGGATACCGGTATCGTAGAAATAGTACTTACTTTTATTCGTGATCTCATTGTGTAAATTGCGGCTGAAGCCGCGCAGGTTGTAAATCACAAACGCTTTTTCAAACAGGTCAATATAGCGGCCTACGGTTTTATAATCGATCCCCAGTTTCTGAGCCAGTTCCGAGAGCGACACCTCATTCCCCACCTGAAATGCCAGCAAACGTAACAGATCTAGTAGTAACTTTGAGCCTTTTACGCGTTCGAGTTCAAGAATATCCTTGAGTAAATACGAATGTACTAGTTCTTCGAGGAGCTGTATCTTGTCCGATCGTTTTTTGGCACTCACGACCTCGGGGTAATTCCCGAAAATAAGTCGTTCCGGCAATAGTTCCTTTTGCTCGTGCGCATTGTACAGTTTTTGTAACTCCAGTGTGGAAATGGGAAAAAGGAGAATCGTATTCTTCCTTCCTGTAAGCGGTTCTCCAATCTGTCCCGCTAGTTCAAAAGAAGATGACCCCGTTACGATTACTTTTATGCCGGGGACATGATCAACCAGAATTTTTAATCCTTGTCCGATCCCTCGGATCTGCTGAGCCTCGTCTATGGCGATGAGGTCGTAGCCTTCCGCATAATTCTGTATTGTTTCAATATCATTGGAATTAAAAATACTTTCTGTTTTTATACTGTCGCCTGATTCGAGACGGTATTTTAATTTTGTTTGTGTCAAAAAATTCTCCAGCAGTGTGGTTTTTCCAACCTGCCGAGGACCATAAAGAACCAATACCTTATTTGGCTTGAGGATTTTGTCCAAATTCCTGTAAACTCGTGGAATTTTCATGATTCCAGTATAATAAAATCCTCAAAATAAGTCAATTTTAAGGAATATAAATCCTCAAAATAATCGTATTATGAGGATTTTGAATGAACCTTATTGCTTTCCCCAACCCCATCGGGAGCGGGAATGCCAGATGGTTGGACTCACTTGCTATGATACCGGTGCCATGCCCCCTAACTTCTAGCTTCTTGATTCTAACTTCGGGTATTTCTGTCCGCTTTGTTCCCCTACTTTTCTACCAGTCGAATTGCCTTTTTCAGCATACGCGGCAGTAGCGCTTCATCCCCGGCCAGTTCCAAGGCCAGATTGCCCAGCGCCATCGGGGTCACATCTTGAATGTTTTTAATATGACTGGTCGTATCTTGCAGATTGATGATATCTTTCGGGTGCAAGTACGAAATACGCGGCTTTTGGGCAAAAAAAGTAACCTGTTCCCAGTCGTAGGCATTCAGCCCTTTCTCGATCGACGGTAGCAGAGCTCCGCCTCCGCACAGTAAAATCTTGTTTGGCAATACTTCGATCTCGTGAGAGGCTTGTTCCAGCACATAGAGTAACGATTCTATCCAGATCTCCACGTCTGCCTCGAACAAGGTTTCGATCAGTTGTTGCTCTTTTTTGGGTAATTTGCTCTGAGAAAAGAGGATTTTTCGCTGTTCGGCTTCCAGAAAGGATATATTTTCATGCTTGGCCAACCGTTTGGTAAAGATCCGGCCACCCAGGCCGAACATCTTCGTCATCACTACACCGCCGTTAATGACGATTGCCACATCGGTGGTTCCGCCGCCGATATCGACAAAAATCGCACTGATATCGCTGCCGTCTTCAAAGCCCAGCGACCGGCAAACCGCGTATGGCTCTGAGGCAATACTGATGAGTTCTTTTTCCAGATTGGCGGCTATGGTCTGAATACTTTCGAAATGAATCAACGGGGCAAAAACGTTAAATACGGTAATTTTCACATTGCGGCCTTTAAAACCCAATGGATTGCTCACCTTATATCCGTCGATATCGACTCCGACGATCGCCGAATGGATCAGCTTTACATCCAGCTCGTTGAGCCCGGCTTCCTGCTTGATCTCCTGGCGGATATCGTCAAACGCTCTCCATTGTACTTTATGCACGATATTTTGAAGTTCCGCCATCGTGATCTCTTCGAAATAGTCTTTTCGGACGTATTCCAGATTTGTAGAAACACCCTGTACCAGCTCTCCGGCAATCCCGATGATCAAATCCCGGGGAGTTTTGTCCGCCATTTTTTCCGCTTCTTGCAGGGCTTCACGACAGTTCTCGGTGACGTTTCCGATGTCGATAATGCTACCTTTGTGCATATCCCCGAGCTTTTGACGTTGTTTTCCTACTCCGACAATTTTGCCCATCTTCCGATCTGTTTCCACGATTAATACCTTGACCCAGTCGGTGCCGATGTCCAGAACCGTAAACACATTTTTTGGTTCTGTTGCCTGTTCTTTTTTCTTTAAAAACGGTAACATGCTGAAGATGTATAAAAGAGAGATGCTGCTTTCCAGCATACGGTTTTTGAGGATGATAGCAAGGGAGAGGAAACGTAAAGACTTACAATTCAGGGATGTAACAGACAGGATCTGCGATCCTGAAACATAAGGATATGTCATTTCTAGCTGGAGAACTTTTCATTATACGGAGAACCGGGAGAAGCTTCATAATCAATATACGAAGGACAACAATATGGACTTGATACCGAGTTCTCTATTTCTTGATAAATATCCACAAACCCATATACTATCTCAAGACTCGTATTTCCGGTTTTTGATCCCTCCATCCTATGAACAGACTACAATGGTTTCTGATAAAAAAACAGACCGGTCTTAAAGTCCCTTCCAAAAAGCGGAAATGGCTCAAAATCACGCTTGGAATTTTTGCTGCCATATTTGTTATCGGGACGATAACCGCAGTCGCGTTTATCGTCAGCCTCTTGAGCGAAATACCGGATGTACGGACAATCGAAAATCTGAAAATCGCCGAATCTACCATCATCTACGACCGGGACGGAAACGAACTTTATAAAGTTCACGGCGACGAAAACCGACGTTACATAAAACTCGCAGAAATCGCCGATATGGCCAAAAAAGCCACTATCGCGATGGAAGACAAAGACTTTTATACCCATCCGGGTTTTGATCCGGCCGGGATCGCGCGGGCGGTCTGGCGCTATGTACGCAATCCCAAAGAGCGTATCCAGGGCGGGTCGACTATTACGCAGCAGCTGGCCAGAAATATTTTCCTGACGCCCGAAGTAAGCGCCAAACGTAAGATAAAAGAGCTTATTCTGGCATTTCAAATCGAACAAACGTATGACAAAAACAAGATTTTGGAACTTTACCTGAATCAAATTCCATACGGTTCGAATGCCTACGGAATCGAAATGGCTTCGCGCACCTTTTTCGATAAATCGGCCAAGGATGTTGATCTTCTGGAATCGGCACTGCTTGCTTCCATTCTCAACGGTCCGAGTCTTTACTCCCCCTATGGGCCCAATCGCGATCTGCTTATGGGCTATTGTAAAAATCAGGACGGCACACCCCTCGAAAGTTCCGAATTCAGCACGGACAAAAGTCCGGAAACTCAATTAAAAGTCCATGTAAAAGCCAAAGCCAGTATCTGGACCCGGGTCATTGTCGACGACGGCGAAAAGATCGAGGTTACTCTGAAAAAAGGCGAAGAACGTGATTTCAGCGCTGACGGATCGCTGAACGTTTCGCTGGGAAATACTCAGAATATCGAATTCAGTTATGAAGGAATACCCTTTAAACCGCTTGCCAAAAAGGCGTTTGTCATAACCCGCGAAAATATTCGCGATTTCCTGATTTCTCCCGAAAAACTCGACCAGAAAGTCGCCGAAGAATCCCAGAAAAAAAAGGCTCTGTCTTGTTCGGGTATGGAAGACAAAAATTATGTTCTGGGGCGCAAAGATCTGGTTCTCAAGCGTATGCTGGAAGACCAGTACATTACCCAGGAACAGTTGAACGAAGCCTGGAAAGAAGGACAGACTTTTGCTTTCAAACCCTACCGGGAATCTATCAAGTATCCGCACTTTGTTTTGTATGTAAAAGACTATCTAGAACAAAAATACGGACAAGAAGTTGTGGAAAAAGGCGGTTTGCGAGTAAAAACCACATTAAATCCAAAACTTCAGGAATTAGCTGAAAAAATGATCAAAGAAAGAATTCCGCAGATTGAAAAACGCTACTTGATTTCCAATGCATCTCTGGTTTCGGCCAACCCAAAGACGGGGGAAATTCTGGTCATGGTAGGATCGCGAGATTATTGGGACGAGAAAATCGACGGCAATGTCAACGTGGCATTATCGAAACGACAACCGGGATCTTCGTTTAAACCCTTTATTTATGCGGCAGCCTTTAATAAAGGCTATGGAGCGGGCAGTATCTTATGGGACGTAAAAACGCCTTTCGGAAGTCGGACCCCACCCAACTCCGATGGACGCTTCATCGGCCCGACCACCATTCGCAAAGCCTTGGCCTGGTCGCGCAATATTCCAGCAATCAAAGCCTATTTCCTGGGCGGAGAAGAAGACCAGCTGCTGGATTTTCTGGAAGGATTCGGGTTCGGATCCTTGAAAACCGACCGAGACACCTACCGCAAAAATAATCCATCCTTTAATTACGGCTGGCCGATGGCTCTGGGAACCGGAGAAGTACGTCTGCTGGATATGGTTCAGGCCTATGCCATTTTTGCCAACGGCGGTGTAAAGACTGACTTGACGCCGATTCTGGAAGTACGCGACAAAAACGGCAACCTGATCGAAGAGCTTAGCGACCGGCCCGCCGGCACCCCGGTAATCGATCCGCAGATCGCATTTCAGATCAACGATATTCTTTCCGATGCCGAAGCTCGTCCCGCCGGCTACTGGAGAAACCGGATTACCGTGCCGAAATTCACCGTCGCCGTCAAAACCGGTACGACGAATAAACGTTTAAAAAACGGACAGGTCCGCCCGATGGACAACTGGACTATGGGCTACTCGACCGATATCGTAACCGGCATGTGGGGAGGCAACAACGACAGCAGCGAACTAGCCTACGATGCCTTCGATATAAACACAATCGCCGAAACCTGGAAAAATTATATGACCCAAGCACATACCCTGCTGGGATTACAGAATCAGCCTTTTCCGCAACCCGAAGGAATTTCGAAAGTGACGGTAAGTTCGCTCACGGGCAAGCTGGCTACGGACAAAACCCCCGATCGATTTAAAATAAGCGACTGGTTTGCCAGTTTTTCCAAACCTACCGAATACGATGAGTCGATTGTGCGGGTTCGGATCGACAAGCGCAACGGAAAACTAGCTAATGATCAATGTGCCCCCAACCAGATTGACGACCAATACGTCGTAAAGGTTCACGAATTCGACGGAAAACCAGAATGGGACAAAGCGATCTATGCCTGGATTCAGAACAGCGAACTTTTGGGAGGAATACGCAGTGATGTTCCGAAAGAACAGAGCGAACTGTGCGTTCCGGTAACCGATGATCAAAAGCCTTCTATCAGTATCGTGGCGCCTTTATCCTTCGGACAGGTTACGTCAGGGCCGGTAAATGTCTTTGTCAAGACCAGTGCCTTCTTTGGAGTCGACCGGGTCGAGTATTATTTGGGGGATCAGCTGGTCTATACCAGCAAAGCCTCCCCCTATAACGGCGTTGTCTCGATTCCGCGCGAAAACAGCATCGGGAACACCTATAAAATCAGAGCTGTTCTTACCGACGCTAACGGCTACCAATCTGAGGGAAATGTCGAAGTATCGGTAGTCGAAGGCGATACGACCCCGCCCAATGTCTCGGTGGTAGCACCAGCCGAGGGGGCTTCTCTGGAAATAGGTTCGAACGTCAGCTTTCAGGCCGAAGCCTACGACGATACCAGTACCATCTCCCGAGTTGAGTTCTTTCTGGGCAATACGCTCATCGGTGCGGTACGCACCGCACCGTATACGGTCAACTACACCATCGGCAACGGTTTCAATCCTGGCGCGGAGACGGTCACGGTCAAAGCATTCGACAATTATAGCAATTCTGCTCAAAGTTCGCGTAGTATCACGCTGATCGCCCCCGGAAGAAACGAAGGATCTGGAGAGAACAATCAGCCTACTCCCGAGTCAAGCACAGAGAACGGATCTCAAGCTTCGTTCAATATCGTCAAACCCGGTTCGGGAACAACTGTTGCAGCGGGAGAAAGTGTTGACGTACAGTATATTATTAGCGGTACCAGTCTTAAATCGGTTAGCCTGATCGCTCACCGCACAGACGGAGTTTCTCGTACGATTCAAACGATCAGTGAAATCAGCGGCCAGCCTGAACGTTTTTCGGTTCTCTGGTCGCCGGACAACGCCGGGGATTACGAACTTTTTTTGAAAGTTGTCGATACAAATGATACTATATCCTACAGCAATCGGGTTCTTGTAAAGGTACACGAATGATCTTGTTTGCCTCCGAACTGGAAGAACACATAGTCGACATCCACGGAAATTCCGTGGACGATCTCGAAACTTTTTTGCTTGATCCGAGCACCGGACGTATTGTCAAAATTATCGGAAAGCGGTCGGAGTTTTTGGCGCAGGATTGTTCTGTCGAGGAGAAACGTCTGGTAGCGCACAAAATCTTTGCCATACGAGATGCCGGCTTGAAATCCAGAAAAAGAACCGGCATTTCTTTGATCAATCTGCCGGTGGTCACCGAAAGCGGAGACAGTCTGGGGCGCGTAACCGATTTCTCTTTCGAGTCTGCGTTGCTGGTATTGGACAGTATCGTAACAGCCAAACGTTTGATTCCCTGGTCCAAACGGATATTGGGACGCAGACAGATCATCGAGATTTCCTCGAAACGCATCGTGGTAAGCGATCAATATGCCCCGGAAACGGGAAAACCAGTATACCCGGAAGTTATTCCGGCATGAGGACTTACTATACTTTGTCAAAGACCGAATGAAGAAACGAACATTTTCTTACATGACGTTAGCTTATAGTAGGGTCATTGCGAGGTTTTTTGAAACTGTGAAAATCACCGGACAACGCAATCTTAACCGGAAACAAAGATCGCCCATAAAGGCCACCTTCGGGACTGTTTCTGCGATATTTTTCTGCTACCCGTGTTTATACCTCGTCGTAACATACCAAGTTTTTGTCATACCATACTAATCTGCATTATAAAACGAATACAATGAGATACTACCTGTAATGTCTCGTATAAGCCTTACGAGAAGCTTCAATTTTAGAAGGAAATATCACGCTTTTTATGGCCAAGTAGTCCGCTCTAAAACAAATTTCCTAAGCTGAAGCTAGCAAAACAAAAAGCCCCGACGAATCGGGGCTTTTGAAAAACAATATTCTCTCTTTATCGTTTCTGGACAGTCTTATCCAACCGGAGTACCGAAAGCGATATTGACGATGAAATTGACGATAGCATACGCGATCAGCATGACCACGATACCAATCGCTACATACGTAATCAGTTTCTGAGCTTTCTGGACTTTTCCCTGATCTCCCTGTGCGGTCATCATCTGGAAACCGGCGAAGATCACCAGAATAACGGCGATCAGACCGATAAAGGTCAAAAGATAGTTGATCACGACGGTAACCTGATTGCGGATATCGGGGTTACAGTTGGTATTGCTGGGACAATCGGTCGAGCGCACAATGTCGCTTGGCGCAGCCAGTACCGAACGTGCGGAGACAAAAAGTCCCACCGCCGTTAATCCCAAAGGGCGTAAAAATCGAATGGCTTTCATAAGAAGATATATAAGAGATAAAGAGAATGGTTAAAACAAATCTTCATAGCATTATAGCCCACCTGCTCCAAAAAAACAAGTCCCTTCATGTTAACTGTGTCCGAATTGTCTGAATCGTATACCCTCTGGTATGGAGTTCAGCCAATAATTCGGTTCGGTGCAGCATTACTTCCTGAGCCATGCCACTGCTCGAAACTGTAATGATAATCGTGCGATTTTTCAAGTCGGTGGCCTTGGCAAAAGCCGTTTTTGATTTTTTGGTTATTTTTTCGGCCAGAAGCCGGTTCATCAAAAAACAGACATGTGCCTTCTGAAGAGTCGCGGAAACATTCTGTTGGGCGGCTTTTTTGGCAAATAATGGCTGGAGAGGCGAGAAATCAGACACAAAAACAGGAATTACGATTTATGAATGCTGAATTATTAATTTTGTTGCTTCTATTATTCCTCCCTGATTGGTTAGGGGTTCAGAAACGCTTTCCTTGTTCGCTCTGATAAGGGGGTTCAGGGGTGAGTCTTTACTTCAAATACCCCCCCTCCGTTCTCCCTACTCCAGACTCGCGACTAACGAGTTGTATACTGCCAGTGTTTCCCGCGCCATTTTTTCCCAGGAGAACTCTTTGATGCGGGAAAAGCCGTTCTCAATCAGTTTTTGCCGTAAGGGAGCATCATCGAGTAATTTGATAATACTGGTGGCCATTTCTTCAACGTTGTGCGGATCAAAATAGACGCACCCTTCGGGTCCGCCGACCTCCGGCAAGCAGGAGGTATTGGAAGAGGCAACAGGCGTACCGCAGGCCATACTTTCCAGAATGGGAAGTCCGAAACCTTCGTAAAACGACGGAAAAACGAATATTTCGGCCAGATTATACAAATCGATCAATTCGGAGGTTGGGATGAGTCCAACCAGTTTGACGTGACTTTCGATTCCCAGAAGACGAGGAAGCTCTTTGACTTCGGGATAATACGGATCTTCTTTCCCGGTAATAACCAGCAGTAATTCCCGCGCCGGGTTTTGTTTGAGAATATGCGCAAACGCGCGGATGAGTCCGGCTACGTTTTTGTGATTGCGCCAGTTGCCGCTATAGAGCAGAAAAGGCCGGTCGAGTCCGTACTTCTTTCGAGTGGCTTCGAGACGCGGCGTATCATGGATGACTTGAAACTCCGCATCGGCCGCTTCGTAGATCATCTTGATCTTTCCCTTTGTAAAGGGATAGAGGCGCTCGATATCGCTTTCAGTGTATTGGGACACGGCAATGATCTTGCGGGCTTTTTTCAAGATGCTGCGGACCACGGTATAATACATGAGTCGTTTTGGCAAGGAGGTATGCTTTTTACCTTTATAGAATGAGATCGTCAGGTCATGGATGGTAACAAGGCACGGGCCGCGGTACAAGAGGGGGGCGTTGAAGTGGGTGAAGTGCATGAGATCGAGCTTTTCTTGCTGCAGCGTTCGTAAAAAAACGGTCTGTTCGGCGAGCGAGTAGTGGGGCGCGTCGACCATGACTTTTTTTACATAGGGAGACGAATCGTCGAAACCGGGAAACTCTACGGGATTAAGAAAAATGACATAGCGATTGGTCGTATCCAGACGCAAGAGATTGCGAATCAGCTCGTAATTATATTTTCCGATCCCAGTGAAGTTGGTCGAGTACATGCGAGCGTCAATGCCGATGGTCATATTCTTTGTTGAAGAGAGGTCAAATCGTACTATGTGCATGATAACCCCTTTTCATCATCCTGGCAAAGCCGAATGAGCGGAAGTTTTGCATTCGGGGTGTAAACTGTGGTATACATATAAATAGATCCATAGTCTGAGACATCAAAACAGAACCGGCGGCAAAACAGAAGCTAAAAACCATTCTTTTATCAGGGATACGGTTTTTTTATTGCTATGGAAAAAGTAACGGACGCTTCGGATCATCATCTCATCATGCTCGGAAGATCAAGAGAAAAAGCCAGTACACCGTTTTTGACACGATCAACCCAAGCCGAAACGCTTCAAAGACAAGTCGCCGCGATGATAGAGATGATTCAGATCCTGGATACGCAACGATACGATTTATTAAAAAGGACCCCGCGAGAAAATATATTCGCACGTATGGATGGCTTGAGGGGAAATATTAAAGAAGAAATCGTACTTGAGCTATTCGATCAAATTCTCAATGCTCTCAAAAGCAAGTGTAATATAACCGGATGGAAAGAATTGGGGATCATCGAATTGATACAGAATGGAACCGTTCCGCGCAATTTTACATGTAACGATATAGATTTTAGGTTTGTAACCCAACCTCAAGTAGGTGATCCGGATACGTGGCTCTGCCCGGCCTTGTGGAAAGAACGTCCTAGAAACCCTACCAGCATCCTGCCGCCTTCGATGCAAATGAGATCATCTTTAGCCAACCCCACAACTACCCGTTCCTTTCATAGTAGTTCCGGACAGACCGAAGCAATGCCATGCGATTTTAAGCCCAAAGTATTGATCATTCGCAACGACCCGCCCAGTACGCTCGAAATGCTCTATGAAATCGCCGGACTGACCAGCGGCGTATTATCGCTCATAGAACACGAGGCTATTCACATACGACAGAATACCGGGATGACCCGGTTCGAAACGATCATTTCAATTATCAAAAACAAACTTCCCAGCCGGCCGCCCATCCTTTTTCAGGAAATGCAATCGCATATCGGTCCCAGCATTCTGGGAGGAAACGCTCCGCGCCCCTGGGAAGTAGCGGAAATTGTGGAAGAAAATTACAATTTCAAAGAATATAGTCAAGAATTACAACAGGCGGCACGATCACTCTTTCTCCTCTACGGTCTGGGACTAAGTCACGGAGAAATAGCCAGAATTGCCAGTAGTATCGAATACGACGAATCAAGTGGAGGTTGGAAAAAAGCCGAGGAAGAGGTTGAAGCAGGTTTGGAGAAGCATCGCATTTGGAAAGACAATACTGACACATTCTATCAGACGGTTATGCTGGAAAAATGGTTCGACAGTTTATATCTACAAAATAAGGCCTTGGAACTCTTAATTTCAAGAAATCAAAGCCTCCCTCAATTACAGGTACAAGAACAAACACGAGCTCGATTTGGTAGCGTTCTTCACTTACATTGTTAAAAAGAATTGACATTTATTAAATTACTATTATAATTCTTTCTCCTTAAATCCAGACTATACACGTTTTATTCTTAAAAAATACACACTATGGGATTGTTATCATTTGCAAAGAGATCATTGGAGGCTGTAGCGGGGAAAGAGCGAGCTGATACCATTTTAAATAAAGGTCGGGAAATTATGAATGTACTTCCCGGTTTTTCTAGATCTAGAATAGCGGCTACCCTTGATAAAAATCAACAGACCGCAGGTATTGTCGTAGAGCCTGTTACCGCCGTTCCGCCCAATCCTACGGACGATATGTTACAGCAAGTTTTGAGACAGGTAGAAACCGATACGAAGAAAGTGGAAGCGGTTTCGGAAACCTATGGGTTCAAGATGGCTACTGCAGCGAGTGCCAGCGAAAATCACCCCCACTATTCCGATGATCGGGGTTTCACGATTCCGGGAGTGGCGATCGGTGTGTTTGACGGAGTAAGTCACGGCGGAGCTGGCGAATATGCCGCCATCATCGGAAAAGAACTTTCGGAAGTTTTGCTTCCGGAATTGGCACGACGACATAAAAGTCTGACGCAAGACCAGGTTATCGAGGAACTTAAAAGAATAATGGGCAAGATCAATGATATTATTCTTTTGGTATCAGAGTGTCGTAGCGATGTTGATAGATTTGTTCCTCTCATATCAGAGGCACTTACCAATTTGGTAGGAAAAGACAGCCAGGCAAAAAAAACGATCATGCAAGACATCGTACTACCGTATATTGAAGGGAAATTAAAGAAACCTAACGGGACCCCGGTGACAGATCTGGGAGGGATGTCTACAACAGCGGCAATCAGCTATTTTTATAACGACTTGGCAATTACCCTGTCCGCCGGAGACAGTACCATTCGCAGCCTGGAAGAAGATGAAAGAGGGGGGTTGACTCTAAAAACACTCAATAAACCTCATAATTGTGCCACAACTCTTATTAAGATTTTAAAGCTCAATAGCGGCGATGAAGCAAAAGCCCAGCGTATTGTGTCCACCTTCTTTAATCTCAGCAATGACGGAAAAGTTGAGGATTTCGTACAGAGCGAAGAGGGAGAATACTTTATACGAGTTTTTAAAGCCCTCATAAAAGAATCTAACGCTAATAACAACAGGTGGTGCCAAGATTTCAAGAACGAAATGGCGTTGATCAAAAGAAACGGGCTACGACTAGGGATAGCAGCTGTAAATGTTGATTCATTCTCTCCAAAGGACTTAATCAAAAAAATAATAGGGCTTCGTGACACTATTTCCTTTCAGCTTGGAGGTGGAGCTAATTCCAGCGCTACCGATCCTGATACCGGAGCTACCTGGTACGACAATATCGACGTAGGAACACACGCTTTGAAGAACATAAAAGTCATAGCAACTGAAACGGACGGTTTGGAATGTATGACCACCGACGAAATTGAAACTATCTATAGAAATGGCTACCAAAGCGGAGATCCTCAAAACATAGCCAACGGACTTGTAACCGAGGCAGTAGCGACAAATGCAGAGAATAGAAATCCTCTGCTCACCAAGTCAGATGACAAAACTAATAGCGTGGCTTTTGTGGAGGCACAAAAAGTAGATTCTCCGGAAAATCAACAGGCATTTCTGGGAAATCTCAATCTTTTAATGGAGACCGTTTGGAGCATGTACGACAATCCTAAAGAGGTAGTTGGCGATCCGCAAATGGAGGCTAATGTTCTTACGACTTATACAACTATACGAACCGTTTTGATAGAATTAATAGCCTTTAACTCTATTCTGCCATTTGTAAATGAGGAAATAAGTAAAGCACTGCTGCTCATCGCAAAAGAACCATTACCGAATACTCAATTGATTATTGAAAGACTCCATCAACTTAATAAAAGCACCACGCTGGAAAAAGATTTTGCCAATTTATTAGCTGGATTTTACCATACCTATCCACCGAATTCCTCAACCGCAACGCTAAATACCACTCTCAAAAACAGCTTTATCTCTGCGAAAAATCCCGGTACCATCACAAGAGAAATACAAGCTGATTTGACAAAAGAACAGGAACTACAGAAAAAAATTGCTAAAGTGATCAATACCACTCCGGAAGGTCCGCAAGTTAGAGAACAATTAGAACAACTTGTATATATTCTTTCCGGAGCGCAGTATCTCTCTTCCAAAGAAAGAGATCCTCGAGAATACTATGAAAGGAAAATTACTTTCATTAAGTATCTTTGCATGGGATATTTTAAAAACATCTGGGAAACCGCGGATACCTCAACCAGTCAAGATTTTAAAGATGTATGCCACGAATTAGACGAATCACTGCAAGGGTTTTTCAGACAAGAAGAAAACAATAGATACGATGATACGACGATGGCAAGTTTTCCATTCCCAACAGAAGAACCTCAAACTGAAAATCAGCGTGTCGCACAAAATCGTATATTGACTGTTTGGTTTCAAAGCTGCCTCGACCAGCTCATCCAGAAAATAAAATTCTATACCGACGTTCCGGTCGGAAAAGGGAATACCGGGCAACTCGTACAGCCCAAGAGTACGGGCAAACTTAACCCCATTGCAGCAGGAACGTTGGACAATCAACCTACCGACGAGGAGATAGAAGAAAAACAGAAAAAAATGTATGAAGCTATGCAACAAGCCTTCGAACACACTGTTTCAAAAGATAAAACGGGACCTTTCCAAACAATCATCGAGGAGTGGTTTCAAGTTTTAGAGTTGACAATTGGAATAGATATCTCTGACCAAGATAAGACAATCCAGGAACTACTACGCCAGCTACGGGAGCTAAAGAATAATGCCGATCGCACAATCGGACAGCAAGTGGGATTCATGTCATGGTGTAATCATGAAAGTAACAGGACGCTGATAGCAGAGGCGATTGCCCGACAATTAGGACAGGTGATTGTTCCTAACCCGACAGAAAGTGGCGAACTGTCTCCTGCCATTTCGATTAAGGAAACTCAAAAGAAAACCCGATCCCGCATCGGCCAATGGGCTGCCGCTGCAGGCGTAATTGTTACTCTCAGTATCGGAGCATTTACCTTAGATAAATGGGGGTCGCCGGAAAAAGGCAAGCAAAATCCAGACACGACTCCACCTGTTGTAAAAAAAGAAAACAATCCCCCGCAGCCCCCGATAGCGCTTAATTCAGGCAAACCGGTTGTCATAGCTCCCCCCTCTCCTGCTCCCACTCCCCAACCGAGTCCTACAGCAGAGAATAAAGTCGTCCCAGCTCCGGCTCCTACCATTATCCCCGATAAAGATGTTCCAGTTCCCCCTGTAAGCCCAACGGACAAAAATACGGGAGCTGAGGTTCCAGAAAACATGATGACCGTAGCAGAGCGCAATCAACTAGTTACCATAATGACCGATGACCCCCACAGCACGTTATATGGGAGTGTCAAAAAATTAAAAAAGACCCGAGGCGCCACCCAACAAACCGTCAATACTATGATCATGGCAGCCGACGGACATGAGATGACCCAGGCAGCCGGAGTAGCAAATTGGAGCAATTCAAAACGAAAAAGAGTGGCAAAGCGAGTGGCCACGTGGGGATATGGAAAAACTGGGGAGATTACACGGATGCTGGAAAATCCCCAGAACCATGTTGATAACCCGGCCGTACGGCAAGCCGCACTTACGTCGATGAAAAATGGAGATATCATTCGCATCGTAGTACAACCTACCAGCCACACAGTAGCGAAAAAAGAAGTATCCTTTATTCCTCACAATACTGAGAAAATACCAGCAGGTACAAACATTGCGTATACGGAACAAAACCGTATCAATGATGCAAGCACACTCCAACTGACATCCAATGGAGGACAAGAAACCATACATATCGGCAACAATATTACAGCTGCGCCTTCAAAAGAAACATCTCAATCGCAAAAGATAAGCCTCGAACAAAGCAGTATCCAGTATCCCAACAAGTCGATCGTCTTTCACCTGAACGAGACAAAACAGAAAGATATAGACTCGATTCTCAATGTCTTCGAGCATGTAAATATTAACAAACTTGCCGAAGCTAAAAAACAAGCAGTTATGCGTAACCACAGTATGATCGGAAAAAGCCTTGAGGCGATGGGCTTCGAACCACCTTATACGAAAGCATCGTGGAGTCTGGAAATTTTCAGAGCGATGCCAGGTATCGAGCTAACAAAATCAGCCGAAAAAGCAGTACGGGCCATACTCAGCTTTGTCACGACTCCGGAAGAACTGGCAGCGTATATAATGAAGACAGATATAACACCGGAAGTATAGTTTAAAGCTAAATTCCCCCAACCGAAACATTGTAAAAAGTGTACGGATCCTATCGATTCGTACGCTTTTCTTAGATTCCAGAGTCAAGTGCAACTATGAAGGTAGGTGGTTGAAGAAAAGTTCGTAAGGTGTAAGCCAGTTATGTCTTTTTCGAGGACGGTTGTTGATCAGATGGACATACTGTTGGAGT